>JAAEMK010000001.1 GCA_024225635.1 Desulfobacteraceae bacterium
ATTTGAGTAATAGTTATCATCTAATTCATCCAAAAACACAATTGAATATACATGATTGAGTTATTAGCTAGAGTTATTTAGTGTTTAACATTTAAAAGTAATAAGTGGAAAAACTAACTAAATATAGATTTTTCAAGAAATCTATATTAGAATCTTAGGACTTCTAGATTGTTTGTCTAAGTACTTTTTGTTAAGATAGATAGTGTATAGGAGTTTCCTTTTATATGCAACTGTATAGTTATATTCTTGTCATGTACTCTCTGAATATTCACAATTACTCTTACTCGCCATTAGGATATGGACTTGGCAAATTAGAACAGTCCTTTACTATTATTAATGTTAATTTTTATCAATAACTAGATATTGATAACCTAACGGACATTTTAATTATGATTCTTTAACCCTTAGAGATCGGGCCCCAATTCGCACCTTATCGGATCGGGGGGGGGCATATTTTCCCCCCCCCTCTATCTCGGAAACTATTATAGATAGAGACCTAAAATTTTTTTCTGGTGATTCATGTGTATTTTTAGAGAAAATTACTTTTTCTACTCATAGC
>JAAEMK010000002.1 GCA_024225635.1 Desulfobacteraceae bacterium
GGAGCCGGATTTTTGAAGTTTTAGAATTTAAGAGTCGATTTTTCTAAGAGTCCGACATCGGTCTAAACAAGGTGGAAAAGGTAAAAATTTTATTACGGATATGTAGGGTCCTCTCGACGGCGCATCTCGTGGTACCTTTGGTTTCGTCCTCCGCGGTCCCGTTGACCCGCTACGAAGTGCGGGAAATTTGAATTTTTGAAAATCGTCCGGCAGCCGCCGGCGACGGGAAAACGGCCGCCGTTCGAGCAAGGATCATCGTATCGGCCCAATTCAAAAACTGTTGGATAGAGAATTGATCGGCCTACAAATTCTCTTTTAGTCATAAAGCTCTGCCGCTAACGGCGCTCGACCTACAATCCGCTAAACGCAAGAAATTGGTGTACCGATGGCGCGAAATATTGGCGACGCGCCGTCTTTTCGGGCCGTTTTCTCGAAATTTAGATATCTATCCCAACTTTTAAAAACCAGCAGGCGAAAGAGGAGATCGAGGCGCTTCGAATGGTGTATCGTTGCCCGAAATCTAGGGTCCCACCGGTTGTCAAAATTGCGCGAGAAGACGCGCGACGCGTCCTCGTGCCGCGGGATTTTGTCGGGATGGCGATGCCGCTTTCGTGGCCAAGATACTTTACATCCGACTCATGGCGCTACAGCTTCTCTGTAATATACCGTAAAACCTCCAATAAGCCCCCCCCCTCGAATAAGCCCCCCTCCAATAGTACCCCCTCCTAGAGGTAGGTTGAAAGAATAAGCACCCACCCTCCAATCAGCCCCCCTCCCTTCAGGAATACCAGTTCTACACTATCAGAGGCACCCTACAGTGTACTACTTCATGTAATATACGTCTGTCTCAGTGTACATGCACCTTTCATGCTTGGATATACAGGTACATAC
>JAAEMK010000003.1 GCA_024225635.1 Desulfobacteraceae bacterium
GAATAAAATTATATAAGTCTTTATTTAAAACCTTTGTTTCCGCTGAATTAATAATCCGATTATATATTTGATTTTCTGTTGATGTTAATTTATAGATTTTTAATGTGTTTCCTGATAGATTATCCAGCTTGCAAATAAATTCAATTTTTAAGTATTTAATTTTTCAAGAAAATGTACATTTCTGTTGAATGAACGTATTGATGCTATTGTTAATGTGCGTTGATAAAACTCCAATAACATCAATTAACAAAAATTGCAAATTTTTTTACCGTCATTTGCATTTTTGTTTGCAAAGATTGTTAGAAAGTTGAATTCATGTCTGTTTTATTTTTATTGTATCAACTTCTTTTGACTTGTGTCTGTGTTTTATGAACAATGCAATTTCTGTTCAATTATTTTAATTAGATTTTTGGTATTTTTTTATTCATGTGAAATGTATATTTTTTCAAATTAAGTTATCATTTTAGATAAAAAAAGTAAATTATGTTAGAAAAAGATAAATAATCAGCAGCATATGGTTTGACATTTTCGTAATTTAATGTTGTACAATTCAACAAAAAAGTAGTTGGAAATCAAAAAAAAGTCGTTGGAAAGTAAAAAAAAGTCGTTGGAAAGTAAAAAAAAGTAGTTGGAAATAAATGCAAAATAAAAAACAAGCATTTGGCACTGAGCTCGGCATTTCAATCTCATGAAAATGGTCTTA
>JAAEMK010000004.1 GCA_024225635.1 Desulfobacteraceae bacterium
GGGCTTCATGTATCTTGTGGCAATTCTGGACTGGTTCAGTCGCTATGTTCTGTCCTGGCAGTTATCCAATACGCTGGACAACAATTTCTGTATCAAGGCTTTAGAAGAAGCGCTTGAGCATAATAGAAAACCAGCCATATTCAACACGGATCATGGCGTTCAGTTTACGTCACACAATTTCAGTAGATCAAAAAGCATAAAATGATGACAAATGTTTTGGGAATATGTTATGTTAGCCATAGAGAAAAAGTCGCCGATACTTCCTATCACTAAGAAAGGAATCTGCTCTATGGCTTCTATCGCTCCGGTTGTTACCGATGCTGCCACCCTGGAAGAGGTGATGGATGTGCTCCAGGAACACGTGCCCATCCAGATGGAGGGAGACTTCCAGCCAGAAACACTGTTTGAGATTCTAGTTCATGCTGCCAGCAACGCCCAAAGCATTGAGCAAACCAGTAAGACGCTGGATGCTTGTCCCACTGGCAACGATGTGCGCTATCACCTGAACAAGCTGGAGAACTTGGTTGAGTTGGAGGAACAACTCAACCAAGCGTTGCGCTCCCGAACGCCAGGGCGTCTTCAGAACAGTCGCCAGAAGGTGGCGATAGACCTTAATCTGATTCCCTACTACGGAACCCCTTCGGAGCAAGAGGAATCCTACATCATACGCAGCCAGGCTAAGGCAGGAACGTGTTCCTTCTATGCCTATGCTACCGTGTATGTCATCTCCCGAGGCAAGCGTGTGACCTTGGCTTTACACGCCGTCAGGAGAGACGAAACACTGGTTTGCATCATCACACGACTGTTGGACCAGATGGCTCCGTTGCATATATCCATCAAGCGTCTGTATCTGGATAGAGGCTTCTACTGTGTACCTGTTATCCGTTGGTTGCAGGCGTGTGATATCCCTTTGGAGATGCCGGTGATTGTGCGTGGTAAGCAGGGAGGTACCCGGGCATTGGTCCAGCGGAAACGGACTTACAAGACGTCATATACTATGCATAGCCAGTCGTATGGTTCGGTAACGTTTCAGGTGTGGGTGGTTGGGACATACGAGATGGGTCGTCGTGGGCATCATGGCGTGAAATACCTTGCCTTTGTGGTCTACAAGGTTTCCCTTGGGATACGTGCTCTTCCTGGAGATTACCGGAAGCGTTTCGGAATTGAATCCAGCTATCGGCTGAAGAATCTCAGTCGGATTCGTACCACCACCAAGAATCCAGTGACCCGGCTTCTGTATGTGGGGATAGCCTTTTTATTGGTGAACCTGTGGGTGTTCATCATATGGACATACGTGTCCAAACCCAGAAAAGGAGGACGCCAGCTCTTTCAAACGTTGTTTCCGCTCAGAACCATGCTTCAGTTTCTCAGACAAGTGGTGGAACGGAAAACTGGGGTTAAGACGGAGATCTACCTCCCTGCGGAGGTGCTCTTGTGATCCACTGAGATTGATTCTTCTGCCTTCTTTCGCTCAAGCCTTTTCATGAAGGTTGACAAAATAATCGGGTAATAGGAGA
>JAAEMK010000005.1 GCA_024225635.1 Desulfobacteraceae bacterium
CGCGGGAGCGGGTCACCTTCGGCACAAGCGTCATAGCCAGGGATATCGGTCCGAAGACTTTTATTTGTCTATGACACCTCGCCGCCCCGGTGAGTATCCCATTGGGGTGTATGTTATGAAGTTATATAGGTCGAGAGCGACCATCCAAAGATTGATTATGAGTGTAAACACAGACAGTGACAGTAGGGTGCTGGTCTAAGAACGACACGAGAATATCGCGATGATCAGGCGGCCAGCACCCCAAAAGGAAAAGAGCAAACCAAGGCAACCAAGGACAATAGCGTGACAAGACAGTGAAGACACCACCACCACATAAGCACCAAATAGGAGATAAAGGCCCTGAATGAAAGGGAAAACACAGCACCAAAGAAACAAAGCTGTATCATCATCATCTTCATCATCATCATGAGGAACATTTTTGGCTACCCATATTAAAATTTGGAAAGGTAAAAGATAAGGTAGTAGGAAGTTATAAATTAGAAGGAAAGAATTAGTATATAGTAAAGAAAAGGTTAATATGGGCATTGCCCGGGTGGGACGAACGTGGACGTAATGTTCCTCAATCCCCACCCATCGTCATCTTCATCATCATCATCACCATCATAATCATCGTCATCATCATCATCATCGTCGCCATCATAATCATCGTCATCTTCATCATCATCGTCGCCATCATAATCATCGTCATCTTCATCATCATCGTCGCCATCATAATCATCATCATCTTCATCATCATCGTCGCC
>JAAEMK010000006.1 GCA_024225635.1 Desulfobacteraceae bacterium
CAAGGGCCAGTCAAGACACATCCGTTTAGGCGACGTGGCCTTGCTGAAGCTTCCTCCCGCAACCTACCGGCTCTGTAGAGTTGAGCAATTGCTAAAGGACACCCGGTATGGCTTTGTGGGCACAGCCGCTGTCAAGGTGTTCAAGAGAGCTTCCCCTGACGACCCGGCCTGGGCTACTGGCCTTATGGAGATCCCCGTTGACAGGCTGAAGGTAATCAAACCAGCCAGGGCTCCTCGGGCCAGTTTTGCTTCGGAGCCATCCCACCTTGAGGTCTGTCTTGACGAGTCCGACCTTGAGCTCCTGTGTGCTCTCCCCACGGTCTATGAGAAGGTGTCCGGGCCTAGTATTGGGATACAGGATCCTCAGACTAGCTCAAACCTTGACTCGGAGGGCTGCATCACCGAGGCCGACCTCGAGTTTCTCTGCACCATCGGCGCTTTCCAGGATGACGAGCCCGGTGACAGGCTGCAGAATCTCGTCAGCTAGACCCCACAAATCAAGTCGGGGCGAAAAGAGTGATAAGACTCAAGACTAAGAATCAATTTTATTTTATTTCGAAAATTAAGACATTTGATTACGTATCACATGTCAAATACCCTGTCAAATACCCTGTTCATGATTCAATGACTCTTTGTGATTTAAGACATATCGATGCCTCCGGGCACAACGTATTCACCCGTGGACAGATTTACCATGTAAACTTTGGCTTGTTTAAAGTCCAGGAAAATCTTATAGACCTCCGCTGGCC
>JAAEMK010000007.1 GCA_024225635.1 Desulfobacteraceae bacterium
GGAGCCTAGCCTCAGTACCCACTGGTACTGTACCAGCCAGTACCCTGCCCCTCGTCCCCCGGGGGACACGGCCAGCTCCCAGGCGTAGGCTGCTGAGGGTAGGGCTCTCCCCATGGTTACTTCCCCTCGGGTCGGACGCACCCAGCCCCATCACCCCCTGCAAGTGCCGTGCCAACACACCCCCTTTGTTGTAATTTACAACAACACCCACCATACACTACTACAAGGGGGGTGTTCCTCAATGAAATCAAGGGGTTACAAGATGCCCTTTTAAACCCTTTTTTTGCGAACAGGGATTCGGTTTTTGCTAACCCCCCGTAATCATTGAGCTTTTCGCCGCGCTCTGGTCTATTTCGGCCAAAACCCTGGGAATCCGGGGGGGGTGGCATGTGGGGAAATATATGACTCAGAGTCATTTTATATCTATCTCTCTCTATCTCTCTCTCTCTACTCCTCTCTCTTATCTAGGGAATGCTGTAAGTGGTTGGTTTTGTTGAGGTTTACCCCCTTGGCGTAGGGAAGGGCCCACGATTGGGCGCCGGGCGTTGTGGTTAGGGTTTTACCTTAGGGTGAAGAAAGATTAAAATTTAGGGTTTTACCCTATAGCATCCTGGTGATGGATGGCCGATAGTCCGAGTGTAGGTTGACCATTGGGAGGAGTCTTATCGCGTAGTCCGCTTGCGCTCGGCCCGCTCGGCCGTACTGGTACTGCATGGGCAAGGTGAAGCCCTGCCGTTAGTGTCCCTAGCCCCACGAGGCTTTGAAGGGACGAGGGGAAAGCGGAGTGGACTTGGGGGGCGTGGCTCAAGATGGGCGCGTCTGTGAAATCCCCGGGCATCGGTGGTGATGTAGGCCGCCAATTCAGCACCGATTCTTGGATTGAAGGTTGCTTTCCTTGGATTGGTTGGGTCGCGACTCAAGAGCATGGTTGGGACGTATGAAAGACGATGTTTTGACGCCAGACTAGGTGTTCCCGATTCCCCTCAGGCTACAGGCTGGGGGGAAATGGGAACGGTTAGGTTCCACCATATGGGAGAAAAGACACATGCAGGATTTCAGCGACCAGGACCGTTACGCAATGGGACAACTCATGGGTAAAGGCGATGCTCATATTATCGTCGATGCTTTGGCTGGCTTCGCTCGAACCAACTACCAGGCAGCGATGGAGTTTGACGAAATCGAGTCAATTTCGGACGAAATTGCAGAGGGCCTTCGGGAGAGGGCCGAGCGAGCTGACGCTCTCCGTCGGGCAATGCTGGCCAATCATCCTGAGATGCAGATCGAAAGGGCCTACAGACAACGCGGGGGAACCCGCTTGGGAGAGAGAAAATGATGGACCAGAACCAAGACCAGAACCAAGGCCAGAACCCTTGCAAGATGTGTGGGGATTTGGACGCATATGATGACTGGGAAACGGCTGAGGGTATCTGGTACTGCTCTCCTTGTTTCGACGAGCGTATGCGCGGCAGACGTGTTCCTTGGGAGTGGGAAAATGATGGAGAATAGGGCCTAACTGACCCTGTTTCCCCTCAGTCAATAGGCTGGGGGGAAAGAGGAACGGTTAGGGTCCGACTGGGGGCTTAGATGGGGTTAGTTAACTACGAGGGGAAAACATGATACCGATAACAGAGCGGATTAGCGGCAGTTCTAGGACACGGGCAGAAGAATTGATTAGTGAAACGCACGAATCAATCGTCAATTCTGGCCACATTGTGATGTATTCCGATTTTTGGGAGCTTCACTACTGGGATGGGTCTGCTATTCGCTGGGATATTACCACGAATAAGCATTCTGTAATTCGCAATTGGCGTTGAGTCGAAACGCCCTCAGGGGCGTCCGAGGGACAATTCGCCCATGTGCCACATGTGACTGAAACCGAGGCAGTTTAGCCGCAGTGGCTGGCTGCCCCCATCTAGGGTCCGACTGGGGGCTTAGATGGGGACAGTTAACTACAAGGGGAAATATCATGCTAAAGTGGGAATATGACCCAGAACCTAAAGTTCTTAATGCCATAGGAAAAAGCGGTACAAGATTCGCCATAGACTGTGATGCATATGGAGGAAAATATCTAATTATCATTCCTAATGTTTTGGAAGGCGAATATGAAACCTTCCGCAATGCAATTGAAATGTGTGAACTCGAAGAAGGTTCTAGAAATAAGTGGGAGGAATAAATCGAAACGCCCTACGGGGCGTCCGAGGGAATTTGCCTACCCTCGCCGATGAGACTGGCAGAGCGTGTACACACAACGGGAGACCACACTAATGACACAGCATGAAACCCGCGAAGCATGGCTCCGGGCAGCGTGTGAGGAGCTTCAATCGGTGTTTAATGTAGGGAAGCCCCTACCCTTGGATAAGATGCGTGTTAGTTGCGGTTGGCCGAGCAAAAGCGCCACTAGCAGCAAAAGCCGGCGGGTCGGAGAGGCATGGAGCCCCGATAGAAGTGGGGATTCCACACATGAAATTTTCATCTCCCCTAGCCTAGAAGACCCGATGAAGGTACTAGGCGTGTTGGTTCACGAGTGTGCACATGCAGCCGTAGGGGTTGAGTATGGTCATAAAGGACCGTTCCGTAAGCTGGCCCTCGCCGTGGGTCTTGAGGGTAAGATGACCGCCACGACGATAGGCCCCACGCTCGTCGGTCCTCTTGAGGTGATTGCAGAGCGGTTGGGTGACTATCCCCACGCTAAGCTAACTCCTGGAGAGACGGTCAAGCGAAACAAAAACCGACACCAAAAGCTAGTGTGTCGCCATTGTGATTTCGTCTGCCGCGCCAGTCGTGGGGCGGTAGAGAAAGCAGGGCCCCCGATCCACTGTATGGATGAAGAAATGATCTGGAGTGAGTAGGGGTAGGAGTTTTTAGAGTGTGTACACACACTCACAACTAGGAGCATGAGACGATGAAAGACATAACGTATGCCACTACATACATCGATGAGCCTACCCGACAAGCGGTACAGGTTGCCTGTCTGATCGCGGGTGAGAGTCGAGCCAGCCTCATTCGCCAAGCTATCGCTCGGGAGCTGAGATTCAGGCGAGAGAATGGTGGGAAAGAGTATCTCGTTTTGGAAGAAGCGTGGTACAAGATGCAGAAGCCTGCCGCGGAGGAGTAGGCTAGGTAACGCCGTGGGGGCTTCGGCCCCTCGGTTACCAAACTGAGCACGTGGGGTGTTTGGTTTGGTAACTGAGAAGGGAGATTAAGACGATGACAGATCAGAAACACACTCCGGGACCGTGGGTCAATGATCGTGGCACTATCGTTACCCAGCCTAACGGTGATTTTGTGCAGCCAATTGCAGAATGCCATCTTGATGCACGCGGTTCAATGTTCTGTATCGGTGCAGCGGAGAAAGATCGCAACGCCGCTCGAATCGTCGCATGTGTCAATGCGCTCGAAGGACTAGACCCCGAGGCAATCAAGGGTCTAATTGACGCGGCAAATCAAGCTTTCGAAATCATCGATCGAGCGTATGTAAACAAACTCGGGTCGGAGGAGTTTCTTGACGATGCCTTCAAGGTGCTTGGAAAGCTCGGGAATGAGATTCGACGGATAACCCGTGCTTGACCTACTAACCAGCCCAGCCACCGCCCTACTGATCGCGGCCATTATCTCAGGGGCCGTTCTATGGGCCATGTGGGACCATTAGCCCGGATGGGGTAAGTGTAGGCATTTCCCCACTTTCACCCTCGAATGGGGGTGCTAGAGTGGGGGTGGGAGGAAATGAGAATGCAGACTTACAACGAATGGAGCCCGACACCCTTCGATTCAAGAGGCGCTTTCATTGGCGTTGATAGAGGCGAATGGCTGGTAGTGCCAGTAATTCAAACACGAGATTCGGAACCTCTGGAGGAAAGCAATTTCGCCGCCGCGCTGGAAATTCTAGGGGGCGAAGACCATTTCGTCGAGGTTCATCGGTTCGGCCACTGGGGGCCAGGATGGATTGAAATTATTATCGTGCACCCCTACGCGCAGTTGTCCGACCGACGCTACGTTACGTTTGCCAATTTGGCAGAAGAGATCGAGCGTAGATTGGCGGACTATCCGGTGCTCGATGAAGAGGATTTGTGCGAGCGGGAAAGTGAAGCTGCGGGAGAATCTTGGAATTGTTGGGGGCGTCGGGAGCTGGAAAGCAAGGTCGAAGAGTGTTTGGAAATTCAATGGTTGGACATTGACTCCGATGCACTAGATGAGATTGCAGGCTTCCCCGAATATGAAGCACACTCCGACGGTACCTATTTCACGAATCTCGACGAGATGGCCGAGCGTGTGACCTTGCCTAGCCTACTGTTGGCTGGCGCGGATTTTGAATTCGCGTAGTGTGTACACACCCCAGGATGGGGATAGGAGATAGATGACGATGAGTGACGGATACAACGGATGGGCGAACTATGAGACATGGAATGTGGCATTGTGGATCGGGAATGATGAGGGGCTTTATAACGACGCTAAACGGTGCTCAAATTACACGGATTTTCGACTCCGAATGAATGAATGGTTTCGAGAATATGATGAACGAGAAGATGGTTCAGCGCCGGAAATTTTATTCTGTACCCCCGATGGGGTAGCCTGGAATGACCCCAGTCTCGATACCGATGCCCTTGATGAAATGATAAAGGAGCTTGGAGAATGAGCGTATCACTGATAAACCCGACCGGCCGCAACACGCAAGCGTACGTTTTCACTAGCCGAGATGGAGATAAATACTTTTTCTCATATCGCACATGCATTGCTTACTGGGGGATGCGAGATGGGAAAACCATCAAGGTACGGCGGCCGAATGATTGGGGCCCGACCACAGGCAGGCACTTTAATGAGCTAGGATGTGGTGAGTTTAACATGATGACTGCTGAAGCTTTCGAGCAGATGCTAGCCTAGAGTGACCACCCCACACCATATCCCTAGCCCCAGATGGGGGTATGCGTGGCGAGGTTACAGGTTAACAACTAGATGGGAGATGAGAAAATGATACCGAACGTAAACGAGAAAACTGGCATCGCCTACGGTGTGGTGTCGATGGGCGGACTGGCAGAATGGGTATGGGATGAATTCTACGCACACGGCCAGAACACCTCAGAGGAAGATGCCTACTGTGAGTGGCGAGAGCAGATGGGGGTCGATGTAGAACCTACCGAGGAAGCTGAGCAAGAGTTTTGGGATACGCTGGAAATTGACGAGCCTAACTGGCACATGAACTACACCGATGCCGATGGGGTGCGTCTCCATTTGCAGATCGGATGGCTAGGGGGCGCGCCTCTGCTTTGGGTTTTGGAATCGCCTCACACTACCTTTGCGCTGGCATGTTCTCCATGTGTGCCTGGAGCTGGCGATCTAGACAACACCGTTGAAAACCCGAACGATGTAGATAAATATCGTCGGGTAACTTGTTACACACTCCCAAGCGAGTGGTTTTGGAGCGCCGATGCGTGACAGTAGTGTACGCTTAGCAACCATTGTTGCCCTTTGTATCGACGGAGATCTAGATGGGGTAGAGGCTTGTATTGAGCCTCTAATATGGGATCTACAACCCCAGCCAGAGGGGCAAGGGTACAGGGAGGCTCAGCCCCTACCCACCTTGGATGGAGTGATGGGGGAGCTTGAGAGGTTGAGAGAGTTTAGGAGGAAACTACATGGCACGACATGATTGGCCTGTTACAAAACCCAAGCAATATGCAGACCATATTGAAGCAATAGAAGACTCAATACCCTGGATGGGGGACCGTCCAATCCACACGCTCTGTGATGTGTACCGAGATAGGAAACGGGCAGAGGTTGTGGATTACGAAAAGGAGACTCGAACTAATGGACCCGAATGAGACACTTTACGATATCATTGAAGGAATCATAATTAACAGCACACCTCTCTTGGAACGGGCCAGTAATGATCTTGGAGACTGGCTCAACGAAGGAGGGGCTTTGCCTACCTGGGAAGGGCTCAGGAGTGTGATGAACCGCCGGGGAGCTGGTGTGTATGACGTGTATGAGAAAGGGGGACAGGATGAAGGGGGTACAGAATGACGATGCCTAAGAGATACAGAGAAGCTAACGAAGATGGGGATATGTTGTTGACCCACGATGCCCCAACCCTTCTCCGTCAACGCAACCGTCTCATAGGGTTTATGGAAAATCTCACCATCTTCATGCAGAGCACTAATGCCGATGCCGTGGTGCAAGAGATTGCCCGAGTGCTCATTGAGATGAAAGAGGAGCTACCTGACGCCCATGAAGAAAGGTAACTACTGCGGAAATTGTAAATACTCAAAGAAATTCATGTGGCTTTTTCAAGGTCTAGCTAAATGTAGTCATAAAAACCCTAGACCAAATCATGCATGGCTTGGTAATACGAATTTTGGCTCTGGGGAATTGGAATTTAGATTTTGCGCTGTCATAAATAAAGATGGTGAATGTGAAGGGTTTGAATCTAAAGCTAAAGGCTTCGAAAAATGGTTTAGATATGGAGAATGACATCCCCAGCGAGGAGGAGTTGATTCGTAAGATGATGCTCTCTCACTTGAGTCTCACCACTACTGACGATGAACACACCCTACTTATGCAGGGATTTGCTTTCGAGAGGGGGCTCAAGGCGGCAGCCCATGGTCACAAAGACATGCGAAACCCATTCTTTAAACGGCTAGATGAGATCAGAGAGGAGATGGGAAATGGATGAATATCATTACGAAATCAATCCTAAGGGTCATGTATGGGAACAAGAAGAAGATTATGAAGAGGTTAATTTTTTTGCTTATAACATCGACTTTCATAATGGGCCTAGATGTGTAAATTGTGGATATGAATTTTGTCACCACTGTATTGATAATGAAAACATGAAACCCTGTGTGTGTAGAGAGGAGACCGATGCCGATGCCCGAAACAAGCCCGATAGTAGTAGCAGCACGAGCGAGGTTGAAAGAGATGGAAACTAGAGCCCTTCCGAGCAACAGCTACAACTCCTTCCGGGGATTGCAGCTAGACCTCCTCCATGTCATTGAGACCTACTTTGCCCGTTACACTCCCCTGCAAATCGCAGAGGAGATGCATGATGAAAGGTCTCCAATGAGTGTGGTCTACCACACTGAGGCGTGGATTAAGAAAAATCCAATGGAATGGATTGGGCTGCTTGGCACTAAGGATAAGATTAGATTCATCAGACTCGCCGAAGCTGCCTTTAATGGAAAGGATGGGGAGTGATGGACGAATTCAGCATTTGGTGCCTTCGAATTGTAGGCATGAGCATTGGAGTTTGGTTGGCGTTTAAAGTTAGAGACTTTCTAGATAGGAGGTGGTGATGGGGGCATCAGAGACTGAGCAAATTAAAGCACTGTATGACGAAAATGAGAAATTGGCTGGAGAGATTGCGGAATTGAAAGATTCGGTTAAAGCTGTCAAAAAATCTGTAATGTATGCCCTTTTAGCTGGGAATGTGATAGCTGAATGGGGTAAAAAGGTAGAGGAGCACTTCAATGTCAGGTTTTAAAGTCCTATGCGGCTGGTGTCGAGGTGAAGACCTAGACACGATCCCTTGTTCAGTCTGTAACAGCAGAGGTTATTTCCACCGTCTCTGGCATCCTCGCAGAGCCCGACGCGAAGCTGCCTGGTGGATCAGGCAGGCCGAAGAGGCTCGCAAGGAGGGGGAGGTGGAGGTGCTGGTGGGGGGCCTGCTGATAGCTGCTGGCTGGGATGAGGAGCAGGAGATTTTGCACTGATTCCCGAGGGCCCCCTTGCGTCCACCTCTCCCTATGCTACTCTATCTGTACTGCCCCAAGCTAGGACGTCACATATGAGTAGGAAGGAAGTAAAAGGTGTGTACACACGGGTGCGGGAGTTGCGAGTGGAGGAGAATTGGACCCTCCAAGAGTTAGCCCACAGGGCTGATCTCAGTACCAGTGTGATACAAAAGCTAGAGGCAGCCGAGAGAGCTGGAAAGAAATCCGACCCCCTCACGAGCACGCTAGAGAAGCTGGCGGGGGCTTTTGAGGTGAGTGTTTGGGAGATGTTCGGCTAAAGGAGACAGGAGATCAAGATGACCACCGCCCCCCACCCTATACCTCAGTCGAGTGCTAGGTTCCCCTCCCGAGACCTGGCAGCAACTCCTGGTGTGTACACGCCCTCGGGTGTGACGAGGTTTCTCCTGCCTCGGGGGTGGGGGGTCCATTTTCACTCGGGTGGCGGAATTGGTCTACGCAGACGACTTAAAATCGTCCCCCGTAAGGGATGAGGGTTCGAATCCCTCCCCGAGTACCAATGGACATTAACCAAGGAGACAGGGATGCAAGATCGGGAAATTAAAAACGCAATAATCACTTCAACTAAATTAGGCAAAGAAGACCATGGAATTATGTCCTGTATGATAATGTTGGATTATGGAGGATCTGGACAGGGATTTGGCGGGTATATATTTGATGATTACAACGAAGAAACTAACTCTCGACACGGCACAGCCTTCGGCATGGAATTTATCATGCAAATACTTAAGGTGCTTGAAAAGGAGAATTGGGAAGATTTAATTGGCACCCATTGTAGAGTAGATGGAGAATGGGGAAAAATCTATCGTGTCGGTCATTTTATGAAAGATCAATGGTTTGATCCCCAAGAACTAGCAGATAAAATGTGTGGAGCCCAAGAATAGGAGACCACAATGCAACAATGGGAACGAGAGAAAGAGAACGGCATCGACCACGCCTATCGAGGTGCCTCACAGGTCTGGAAAGACCACGCAGAGCACGCAGCTCGCCTCTGCGCACGTAATGAACCCCTCTTCACTTCCACCACCGTCTATCTCCACATGAGCCCCGAGGTGAGAGACCTATGCAAGGGACAGGCTTTCGCGGGAGTGCTCCGGCGTCTCCAGAGCGAGGGTGTGATTGCGCCCACAGGGGAATTTAGGAACGAGAAGCGCGCCCGGAATCATGGTAGACCGCAGAGAGTGTGGATGAGTAGGGTGTATGAGGGAGATGAGTGATGGCTAACTCCCTAGCAGCCTTCCTCTTCGCCCTCGTCCTAGCAGGCGTCATCTACTCCCTCACAGGTTGCACCTCAGTCCGTGCCGTTCGCAACGTCACCACCTACGACATTCCCACTCGCACAGTCCGCGTGGACCACTGTGAGGCCACCGTCATCAGTCTCGCCCGTAACTCGGATGGGGTCTGTGGCCCGGATGGGGTTAAGGTACAGGCCTTGCCTGCTAGTGACGTGTTCGGGGGGCTGATGGATGCTATGTTGGTGACTGCGCCTTTGATTTTTCTGCCTTAGGGGAGATTGAAATGCCGCGCGTCGTTTGGGATCCTGCTGAAGTACCTGGCCCGGTAACGGGCTACACCAGCACCGTCACCCTCCAGTGTGCCCATGTCACCATCGACTCGACCGAGCGCGAGTGGGAGCTGCCCGAGGCGTTCCCCTGCAACGCGCAGGTGGCCACCATCAGGGTGCAGGCGCGTGACGCGCTGGGCAACTACAGCTCGATGACAGAGCCGAGCGATCCGATACCGATGCCAGAGCCAACGCTGACGAGTGCTCTCATTGTGGGGGCCTTGTGGTTGGCGATTCTTGGGAGATTGGAATGAGCAAAGATAAACCGACTGCGGGCGCGCTGCTGCTGGCCCTTGTCGGCGCGGCTGTCGTGGTCGTGGTTCTCTTGGTCAACGTGCTCGATGGTCACGGAGCCCCGCCGCCGGGCGTGACGCAGGAGAGCCAGATCCAGACGCTGCTCGACACAGCCCTGCTGCAAGAGATTCGGCTCCAAGGGGTCGAGCGGCGAGCAGACGCGCTGCTGGCAGCCGCTCGGGCGCAAGGGCGTCGCATCGAGGAGCTAGAGGCTGCCGTCAAACCCATCCTCGACGAGGCCCTGGGCCAGTGATCCCCACCGCCCTCATTCTCATCCTAGCTGGCATTCTCCTCCGTATCTGGGGCATTGTCACCCTCTCAGAGGCTGGCCTAACCCGTCACCAGATCTTCATCCCCCAAACTCCCCCCACCTACACCTCCAAGGGCCCCTACAGGTGGCTCAAGCACCCCCTTTACATCGGGGCCTTGCTTTGGATGACAGGACTTGGCATTCTCTGCCTTGGATGGGGTGGGGCGGTGCTAGGGGTGCCAGTTTGGGTTACATTCTACGCTGAGAGGATTATTTTGGAGGAGGGTATGAAAAGGGAATGGGAGGAGAAGACAAGTGCTAGCTGAACGAAGTAAAACATTTCTTACAGAAATTACTGGTTTTTGTGATGGATGTTGTACTCGACATAAAGAGTTTCTTGTTTTAGAGATTGGATTTGTTGGACCAGATTTCATCTGGCTCTGCCAAGCCTGTTGTACCCGTCTCGGCATCGCGTGGGAAACTCCCGTAGCTGGCGGTGAAGATGAAGGTGGAGATCCTACTACCCTGGAGCCCAAATGAGACTAGGCGCTAAACAAGAACTTTTCGCCTCCCTGTTGCCCGGCCTCATAGATCATGCTCGATTCACTATGGATTGCGAGGTGCGTCTCGGTGAGCTATGGAGACCCAAGGCCACCGCTGAGTGGTATGCCAAGCAAGGCAAAGGAATTAAGGACTCCGTCCACACTCTCAAGATTGCCGTCGACTTGGTCTTAGTCAAGGATGGGAAGGTACTTTGGAGCGGACCTGAGTATGAACGGCTTGGGGTTTACTGGAAAAGCCTCCATCCAATGTGCAGATGGGGTGGGGATTTTCGAAAATATAACGACTGTTATCATTTTAGTATGATACACAATGGGAGGTGTTGACCCATGAGACAATTTACCGGACGTGAACCCATCAAAGAAATCGTTGCCCTTCTGGAATCCAAGGGAGCCTGCGGTGATGGCCTCAGTTGGGTCCAACAGTGGGCCAAGGACAACCCCCGGGGCACTCTCGATGAGGGTTGGCAAGCTTGCCCAGAAGCCAGTTACATCTCCTTCTTCATCTCTCGCTGTGTGCATGATATCGATAACGATAGCTCCTATGAGACTGTGATGGGTGTTATCGACCAGGATGCTGAGCTGAGAAGTGCTGCACCTGTGAAGGATGTGAAGGAATTTCGGAGGAGGTACAAGAGGCCCTGGAAGAGGCGGCCTAAGCCTGTCCCTGCGCCTGAACCGGCTCCCGTGCCGGGTAGAGGAGGAAGAGGATGAGTGAGCACAAAGCACCCCCCAACAAAGTCCGAGAGCTACGCCTAGCCCAAGACCTTACTCAGCAGGAGTTGGCAGACAGAGCTGAGGTGTCCCTCAGGACCATAAGCGCTGTTGAAAACCACGAACGGGAAGTGTTGGACCACAACAAGCGAAGGATTTCAAATGGGCTTGGGTTGGGGTATGAGGGGTGGGAAGACGTGTTTCCAAAGGAGCAACTTGACCTTCCTAACACTGAACGGCTTCGTCTCATGAGACAAGTGGATTACAGACTTCAACAGTCTATAGACTTTTACAGGTGGCGTGATGCCTGTTGAAGACGTCTCTTACCGGGTAATCTACTTCGACTCCGAAGGTGAGGCCATCCCTCTCCTGGTGGACGCCATCTTGACATGGGATCATGTACAAGGTACACAGGACTTGCCAGAGGAATTCTTCTTGGAGGTTGAGGTGGAACAGGTGCGCCTAGATTCACCAGACTTACCTACCACTACCATTCCCTTGGATGAGGATGCAGACGATGATACTGTGTTTGCCATCGGGGAATTGGTGGAGGAGAAGTGGTTTGAGGAAGGGGGTGGCAAGTATGAGTGAGCCATCAGGGTTCCCTTCGGGGCCCTTATGCACTCTGGAAAAGTAAAGAAAAACGTAACTTTTCTAGAGAACCAAGGAGAGCCAAGATGAAGACAACACGTAGGAATTTTTTCAAACTCCTCGGAGCTGGAGCTGCTGCGTTGGCGTTGCCTTCTGCGGTTAAGGGGGAGTCAGTAAGAACTTGGCATAATGTTACGGTGGAACCATTGTTAGATGTTATTCCACATACTACACATGTAACTTATGGCCATTCTATAAAAATGAAAGCTTGTGATGAGATGCTAGAAGATGACCCAAATAATGTAGTTGATAAGTATTTCAAACTACTACATGAAACTCAACAGGCCATGTTTGCCAATGAATTCAAACGGCAGGTCTAACCCTTGCCCAATGCACCCACAATCCTAGTCATCGGCGATTCACACGATAACCCCGAGACTCCAGGCGACAGGTACGACTGGGCGGCCGCAGCAATTATTGACACCAAGCCAGAAGTCGTAGTTGATATGGGTGATTTTGCCACTTGTGGTAGCCTCTCGAAATTTGAGAAGCGTGGCAGCCGGGTCATGGAAGGACAACGTTTCAGCCTCGACGCCGCCCATGCCCGGGACTCCCGCAAACGCCTCACCCGCCTCATCGGCAAAAGCAAAACCTACAATCCCCGTCTCATCGCCTTGCAGGGGAATCACGAGTACCGGATAGAGCGGGCAATCGAAGAGGATCCAACTGCACTTGAAGGGTTTCTTTCCGCCGAGTGCCTCGGGGCTGAGGATAGCGGTTGGGAGGTATACCCCTACCTCAAGCCGGTGGAGGTCGAGGGGGTGTGGTTCTGCCACCACGCTGTCAATAAAATGGGTAAAGCCCCCGGTGGGAAATACCAGGCGAACATGGGATTGGATTTCGCCATGAGTAGCTTTGTCTGCGGTCATAACCACGAACTCCAAAGGCAAAGGAAAGTATATCAAGGTCGGGTGGCGATTTCCATGACAGCAGGCTGTTACTTCACCCATAGGGAGCACTGGGCCACTGAGCAACAGCAGGAGCAGTGGGAAGCGGGCCTCCTCTGGCTGCATGGGGTGAAGGATGGGGATTTTGGGCACGAGTGGGTGCCGATTGGGGAGGTGGAGAGGCTTTATGGCTAACAAACGCTGGCGTCTACAAGTGGTGGAAGACGTTAGTAAGAAAGCCACAGCCAACCTTGTTCCCATCTACATTGCAGACGGCACCACTATTGTTAGCGTGAACAAAATGAGGACTATGGTTTTGAAATTTGGTGAAGTGGTGTATGTGCCAAGGACTTCAATATGCACTGAAGATGAATGGGATCCTGACTTGGTCGGGGAGGAGGATTAGATGAAAGTGCCCGCCTTAGGTATATTTTTAATCTGGATACTTGTTGTACTTATTTTTGCGCTTCAATCTTATAAAGTAAAAGAGTCTCTTGATGCCCACACAGCCCAACATTCCCTTAGCAATCCATCTCCTCAGTGCTCCAATTCCCAAGCCCCCGCCCCCGAAGAGGGTGGAGCAGAAGAGCTGGGCAGCACTCAGGAGTGGGCAGAAGCTTATCTCTCTTGTGCCTATCGACACTGTGGGACTGACAGAGGTTGGTACGGATTTGAAGAATGCCTCCTCCGACACTGCCGAGACATCCTCGATTCCCCCTGGAACCCTCTGGACCGTAACAGCTCCATCTAACCTGGGCGTAAAGCTATCCACCCTCTTGACAGGGTCCACGGAGGAGGTTACTCTATCTTGGTCAGATCGGAACTGGCAGGAGAGCTTTCGGAAGGCCAGCAGGAAGGAGGTGAAGGAACGTGAGTAAAATCGAAGTGCGCTGGGAAGTTGAAGACGGATATGTTGGGAAGAGCAGACCTCAAAGTTGTGAAATTGATTCTGAAGACATTAGTCTAGATGGGGATAAAGAAGATATGATGGATCAAGTTTATGATGAAGTTAATGACGACTTTGCCAATAAGATTTCATTCTATGTAGCCAACTTTGATGAAGTCTACGAGGCATTGTTGGAGGCTAAGAAGGGGGAGAAGTGAGTCGATCATCGATCATTTACGTTGCAATGAAAATGAGCGCTCCTAATTACGTAGAGCGAATAGTTGCAGCGTTTACTGTCAAGTACGAATTGGTATCTTGGGGTAAAACACTTAAATTTCCAGATGACTACAAGATTTATCTCACAAATGCTGGACGGCACGAACCTCGTGTAACTGGGGAGTATGAGTTAACTTATATACTTGAAAATCCAGATAAACTATTGAGGTCTAACCGATGACCAACCTCCTCCGTTTTCATCCCTCCACCTCCATCGAAGGTGGCACGGCTGTAGGCAACTCCTACCTCTGCGCCTCAGTAGCCTGCCCTCGCAAGTGGTACTACAGCTACTTCATGCCCAGCGGTGAAGCGGGTGAGTGCGTGGGCATCCAGCCCAAGAAGGTGAGTAACTTTCTCTTGACTGGGAGGGTATTTCATGAAGGACTTGCGGCTTGGTATAATTGGGGATGTGAAGGAGGAGAAATAGATAATGGTTCTCGGAATCTACAAGAAGCTATCGAAATCGCAGAACACGTACATGCAGAGGTATACTCCCAATACCTAACCCCCACCATCGCAGACGATGACCTCCACAAAGTCCGAGACATGCTCATTGACTACCATGAGGAGTTTGGCCCCGACGGCCGTGAGCCCGAGTATCCTCAGTATCAAGTGGCCTTCGATGACAAGGGCCCTCTCATTGAACGTACGTTCGTCATCCCCCTGGAGTATAAAGACTACAACTTCACCACCCAACCGGATATTATCATGTGGAGGGATGGGTTCCTAGTGGCTCGGGATCACAAGACCAGCTCTACGGGTTTCGGAGCCGTTGGCAAGCGTCTCAAGAAAACCAGACTTGACACACAGTTTGTAGGGGAGTATCTAGCTCTCACCACCTACTTGAGCGACCAGCCGTTAGATGGGGTGGAAATCAATGTGGTAGTCAAGGAGAGGAGACAGAAAAAAACCTGTAAATACAAAGCAGGCGTCCGCAGTGATGTGTTTGGATTTTCAGAAAAAGACTTGAAAGCCTACAGATTAGAATGCATACACGCTTTGCGTGGCATAGATCAAGGTGTTACTTGGTGGCATAATGCTGTAGAAAAGGGACATGGATTGGAAGACGCCGCTGACATAGCCTTCCCCAGACACGGTATGCGTGTCGGCACATGCGAAGCGTATAGAGACGGCTGCGAGTTTAGGGAACTCTGCGAAAACAAAGACAGAGTTGAGGAATTGATTATTGAGAACTACGTGGCTAGGAAGGTTGAGGATGTTGATAGAGAAGTTGAGAATCCAAAATAGGAGAGCGAGATGCCCACACCCAAGCCCGACCTAAGTAAAATCAGCCGCTTCATTGTCCCGAAGCAGTCCAAGGATCTCCAACCCCACCGCTCCATTCTCTTGACGGGTGAGGGTGGCAGTGGTAAGACTCACTTCGCCCTACAGGCACCCGGTCCCATTGCCTGCGTCTATCTGGAGAGTAACCGGGTGACGGTGGAGAAGGCCCACGCCCAACGGGATGACATCACTGAGTACGCCATTGAGAGTTGGAATGATTTCTACAAGGACTTTCTGCCTTTTGTGAAGAACCGACTCCTTGTAGATGAACATGGGAAGGACGTGGCTACCATTGTGTTGGACTCTGTGGACGTACTCTGTGCCCTCAACGTGGACAGGCTCACTGACCTTGGCGACAGCAAGGGGCAGAAGAAAATGTCCTCTCCCGCTTGGGGTGTCCACCTCAAGAACTGCTGTGAGGCGTTCCGGGTCTTGGGCAACAGCACGAAACCCACACTCGATCACGCAGGCTACAACTTCATCGCCACCTGCCACATTGCCCGACGGGAGGATGGAGAGGGCATCATGAGTCGAGAGTACCAGCCTTCCATTCAAGGCTCATTCAGGACCAAACTCTCCGACCTCTTCGACCACAAGTTCTACATGGAGAAGGAGGTACGGGTGGAGAAGGACACTGGAAAGAAGTCTGACCACTACCACTGCTGGACCCGAGCTGATTTTCGTCATCCCACTAAGAGTGACCCCGGGTGGCCTGATGAATTTGAAAGCTTTGCTGAGTTTGAGGAGTGTGTTAAGGAGGATCTAGGCGGATGAGTGCTCCCAATAAAAAAGGATGTTGGTATGAAATACACTACGAACTTGGTTGTCCTGTATGCGGTGGTGGTTCTAGTGAAAAACCGTGGAGAGTGAGAGTTAGTGATCGGACCAAGCCTAAAAAATGGAAAGATAGGTATTTTTACCACAATAGTTACGATTGGTGTGTGGGATAAGGATCTAGGAGGATGAGATGCTTGGAGTATGTAGAAAACACGAAAGTTGGGCAATAGCTGGTAGTGAAGAAGATTATTGTGTGCATTGTTTGAGACAAGACAGGGAAGAGTGTTTGCAATTACTCGCAGAAATTAGAGACAGCGATAAGATGGATCAATTAAACGGAGTAGGATTAGACACTCGACTTGCAGATGAATTACATGGGATATTGTTGAAGTTCAGTGCTTATGGGATGAGAAAAGATCTAGGCGGGTGAACCGCTAGACATAATTGAGGAGAAAATAATGTCTGATAAACAACATACTGTAAGTTTTCAGTTTTCATTAAACTACAGAGAAAGTTACGACAATCACAAAGTAATTGGCGTTAATTTTTCAGAAGACGCAGTCCCTAAAGGAATGAATCCTGTAGAATATCTTCGCCAAAGGGTGATGGAGGAGCTAGATAAAAGAACTCTTGCTAATCCCCCCGCTTTAACCACCAAGCTCAATGTAGTAGAAATTGTTTCTTGGAGTCCCCCTGAAGAGAGGGTCGCTGAGGAGCACACTGAAGATAGCGTGCCATTTTAACCGGCCAATAGGCCACAACCAACGAACGAAAGGAAGAACGAATGCCTCAGATGGACCCGACTGCCGACCAACGAGAGAAGATCCACAATGGAACCTTTGGACCCACTCAAGAGGGTGACTACGAAGCCACCATCCGGGTGACCAAGTACAGCTTCGGTAAGGAATGCCCTCCTTACGATCCGGAGGGCCTGCGAGCCCCCTGGTTGAAGCTTCAGACCCAGTGCCGCCGTCCGGGCTTTGGAGACGTGACCAACTTTGTTGATGAAAGTTGTGCACCCAACTCCGGCTCCCGAGGTCGTCGCTGGCTGGAAGCCCTTGGCGTTGAGTTTGACGACAATGGTAACTTCGATGATGAAGAGGTGGTAAGTGCTGAGTGCACACTGGTGATGGGAGGACTGAAGGAGAACAAGAAGAATCCTGCTGACCCTTACATGACTGTGCTGGATGTGCTGCCGCCTGATGCTGAGACTGTAGATCAGTAACCGCTCGGTCGTCATCCCCATGGGTAGTGGGATGACATGCTCGGGGGCAGACAGGGTGTCTGTCTCCGGGCTTTTTCCGCGCTGAGACAAGTCTAAAATTCAAGATGGCCTTAATATTTTTGCAGGAGTCTGATATGCCCAACGAAGAACTACCGGATTTAAACCGTCTCTATTATGGGTTGAAACACGGCATAAAGTGGGGGATTATTGTTGCTGGGATACTTTTTGGGGTGTTGGGGTTTGTAATGGCTTTGTTTTTGTTTTCCCTACACCTTTTTGGTAACCCAGTATTTGCGTTGTTTGTCATATTTCCAATTGTATTTTGTGTTATCTGTACTCTACATCATTTAGAAAAATATGATATAGACAAAGGGTCTAACTAATGCCCACCCCTAAAGAACAAGAACGCTTTGATCTCATGAAAGTCAACAACCTCCACCTTACAGAAGAAGACCCCACCATCGTAGGCACAGTCTGGGCAGAGCCCGGTGAATTATACGAGCGCTCTGGCATCAAGCTAGACAGGCGCATCCTAGACTATGCTCCCTGCGGCTCCCGCATCCTTGTCGCCATGGATCCCATGATCAAACAGGTGGGTCTCATTGAGTTGCCAGACGAGGCTACCCGAGGCCGCTCTATGGGTTCTGGCTGGGTCATCGCTGCCGGAGCTGAGTGCGGCGCTGTCCCCGTAGCCTACCCCGGCGCTCCTCACGGTGGTCCAGAGCAACTCGTAGGCCAGCACATCTACTTCGGTGAGCACATGGGCAAGACCATTCGCATGAGCATGAGTGACGACAGCTACAACGCTGGTGTTGTCATCATGACGCTGAGGGATATTTGGATGGTAGATCGAGCATATGATCCCAAGATGGCAGACCTCGGGTATGCCAAGAGGATCACTGAGCAGCAGCAACAGAAGTATGACGCAGGACGGAGGGAGGAGTTGCAGAGTGGGGAGAATCTTGAGGAGTTGAGGGCACAGTTGGTGGGGGAGTAAGAGTGTCTAGTATAGCCGTATATGTCTTCCTTTTCTTTCTAGGGGTCTATATCTGGGATTGTTGGAAACATCATAGATTGCTTACCATTACAAATGAACAAACTTCTACTCAGCCTCCTCCTTTAGTGTTATCTGGTACTGATTTAGATGACCCAGCGAAAATGATCTCTTATGAAATTCAAGAAAGATATAGAAACAATAGGAATGCTTGGTATGCTAAAAGACGAAAGTTGTGGTGGAAAACTTGGGGATGGGAAGAGTAGGCATGTCCTCCTTCCCTCCTCCCTGCACAGGCTGCCCCGCTCGTAAAGACGCCAAGCGCTTCGTTCCACCCAGAGGCCCCCTCGATGCCCCCCTATGCGTCATCGGTCATGGCCCCAGCAGTCAAGACGCCTACCAAGGGACGGCATGGTTTCCAGAAGCTCCAGAGGGTAAGCGTATGGAACGGTGGCTCAGACGCTGCGGCCACCAACCTTCCCGGACTCTCTTCACAGACATTATCTCCTGTTGGATTCCCAAGAGAAGTAAGGCGGGTAAGTTGTACGATAGGCGAGAGCCGACCAAAGCAGAGATTTCTTGGTGCTGGAGTGCCCATTTGAGCCCACTCTTAATCAGCTGGGAATCACAACCTTCACCTTCCTTAGTACCTACGGGTTGTGAAAACCGCAGGCTGTCCACAGATGGTGGGCAGACTAAACACATCCTGGCTGCGGGCACTTCAGTTACCAGGTGGTTCATGGGTGTTGAGAAGGGAGTGGATAAGTGGATGGGGACTACCAATCGAATTGAATTGGAGGATTTAGGATGACCTTTAAAGAACATCTAAAAGAACAAGAAGTTCAATTGGGTATTCGAAATATGGAATGGAGGAAAGGTGTGGAGTGGTGGTTACATCGACGAGGTGTGCCTATCCAACCCACCTTCATTCCCGGTGTCCCCGAGCGTCTAGAAGACTTCCTCGACCATCTTTGGGATGAGGTTTTTCCACAAGAGAAGGAGAAGAACGAGGTCGCAGAGTGGGTGGAGGATGAGTAGCATGAAACTTACAGCAGACCTAGACCTGAATCAAATTGTATTTGGGGACGAGTATGATTCTATGGAAACCATGCTTGGTAACATGATAAGAACTGAGCTTGTCAATGCTATCAAGAAGGAGGTGAAGGCTGAATTGAAGACTTCTCCAGAGCTTAAACGTGCGGTGAAGGCTGTGCAAAAGAATGTGAGTGAGCAAATTCTTGAGGCCCTTAAATGACCAGTAAACACCACGCCTTCCTCATACTCAAATTCGGTTGGCTGGTAATCTTAGCTCTGTTCATGGGCAGTGTAGTGGTTAGGTGTTTTGAGGGGGAGAGTGGGTGAAGCATCAGAGGTGTCTTTGTTATTACGAGGAACCAATTTGCTCAAATTGTCCGGAGATGACTGGCGATGATGGGTTTATTTGGTGTGGGCACAATTTCTTTGCTCCTCGTGTCGCAGCCGAAGGCTGCCCGGACAAGGTCTCCGAACCCAAGCCATCCTCTGACCCCACCAACCCCTCCCACTACCGGGCAGACGTGGAGTGTATTGATGCCCAGCGGGCGTTGGCTAAGCACTCAATGAAGGTGCTTCTTGAAGACCATAATGAAAGCGCAGCTGCTTGGAAAGTACATTGTCAACTTCATGCTCTTAAGTATGTATGGCGATTGTTTTCAAAGGATGAACCTGAGGTGAACTTAGGCAAGATGCACTGGTATGGAAGGATGGCTACGGGTGATGACCCGAGGGGGGATAGAGAAGGTGGCTGAGTGCTACAGCTGCTCCAACCAGGTCTTCAGCTCCTACGAGTATCTGAAGCACGGAGAGACGGTGTTTTTTAACTACCTCCTGGTGAAAGGTAGGTTAGAGCCTATGTGCCAAGGGTGTTCAGTGCTGCCTAGATGGCGGGTGGGAGGAGAGAGGGTTTATGAGCAAACCGGTATGGGTAACGCCCATTCTACACCCCACCACAATCAGTAGGGGAATGTGGAAGAAGGAGCCTGCCAACGAACGCTACATCGAAAGAGTGGTCAACGCACTGCAAGGTAAGGTTGAAATACCTAGATGGGATATTTCAACCTCCCCACCAAATACAATTCTCTACCCAACCCTCGAAGACCTCACCAAATGGAAGGCAGACTATGATTCAGCCGGGTTCGACGCAATCTCACACGACCTTGAAACGGCAGGTGAGTACATCATCTGTGACGGAATCACTGGGCTTAATCTTGAAACAGGTGAGAGAGGAGTTTCTCTGGTCCTTCGGTTTCGGACTCGCGGCGGGTCTCAATATTGGACTGTGGGCGATCTCCCATTCGTGGTGGGCTGGTGGGCTAGCTTGTTTGATGATCCTCTCATTTCTAGTCTCTTCCAAAATGGAGCTACGTTTGATTGCCCGATCATTGTCAAGCATGGACTCCCCATCAAAGGGCCTATCCTCGACACCATGATCATGGCCAGTCGAGCCTACAGTGAGGAACCCAAGGGCCTTCAGTACCTGGCAACTAAGTGGTGTTGGGCACCGGTTTGGAAGACGTTGACCGACCTTGAGGAAGAGGAGGGGAAGGAGTGACCCCCACCTTCCCCCCTCAAGACTTCCCCCCCGCCCATCGCATCCTCTCCTGGGCCAACACTAAGCACAAGTTTATCGAGCTGCCTGATGAGACCCTCGGCGTGTACAACGCCTACGACACACACTTTACTGCCCAGCTCTACAAACCCCTGCGCGATCAGCTGGACAAGTTAGAAGTACTTGAAGACTATGAAAGGTGGATTGTCCCCCTCACCAGCGCCGTCGTCAGGATGCAATGCAGGGGGATGTTGGTAGACAAGGAGGCAATGCATGAGTACCGACTCAGAATCAATCGAGAGCTTAGAGAGACAGATGGGAAGATACTCTCTCATGACAATGCTGGACCTTTACGAGAACCAACCGCAACTTTCACTAACAGTATTGGAAGCACTAAGAAACTTAGAGCTTTTTTATTTGATCCTGTACCCGAAGGACTTGGACTCAAGCCCACCAGAAAAACTGATAAAGGACAGTGGAGCGTTGATCTTGAAACTTTGTTCCAACTCCACAAGCGACTTAGAAAAAAAGACGAACATGCGCGAGAAGTCCTTGGCGCTCTCTACCATCGCAGCAAGCTGAACAAAACTCGAACCAACTACTGTTTTACCAAACCAGATTGGGATGGTAGAGTCCGGGCTGATGTCAAGATGGCATCTGCTAAGACTGGTAGATTTGCCTACGCTGACCCCCCCCTTCAACAATGGCCAAAGGATGCTAGGCATGTCTTCATATCTAAGCCAGGGTACGTTTTGCTCAGTAGAGATTATTCCCAACTCGAAGCTAGGATCCTTGCTTACCTTGCAGGGGACCAAGTATCCATCAGAGCCTTTGAAACTAATGTGGACGTGCACTCCCAAAACGCTTGTGACCTCTTTGGATGGGACTATGGAGACTGGGATGGACTTAGAGATAATGATAGAAAGATCACCCGGGATTATAGTAAAATGTTTCTGTACCGAATCGGTTATGGAGGAAGTGCTGCTGGAATTGCTGAGGATGTAGAGTGTCCATGCAGTGTGTGTACACGCCCCGGAGAGTCTCTCCAAATCACTAAGGAGGAGGCCGTGGAGGCTGAGAAACGCTGGTACAAAGTCCACTCCGCAGTCCCTAAGTACCATCGCCGCCTCTTCGATCAAGTCCGCACCCATCACTACTTTGACTATCCCCTGGGAGGCAGGCGTTACTTCATGTCCCCGTGGGGAACTCCTGGTCTTGAGACTGAACTAAAGAACGCTCCCATGCAAGGCACTGCTGCCAAGAGGATGGCCATTGCGCAGGTGGAGTTGGATAGAGACTATGACGCTCCCATTGTTCTCCAGATGCACGATGAATTTCTGTTGGAGGTACCGGAGAATGAGCTAGACTACTGGGTCCGGGTGACGAAGGAAGTGATGGAGCGGCCGCTGGAAGATGCTGGAGAGTTGACCGGGGTTGTACTGCCTACTGATTGTGAGGTGGGTAGAGATTGGGGACATTTGGAGGAGGTATGAGATGAGTAATGAAGAAACATTGCATTGGATAAAACGGTGGTGGATTGGTTTTGAAGAAGACAGGGACGGGGATAGGATTTCACATGTACAATGGCCATGGGCTGATTTACAGAGTATATTTGATGAGCACAACCTTGACGCCGACCGCACTCCCCGCGGGGAACCTCTAGCCCCCTTGCCTGAGTGGTTGAAGAAGGTGGATGAGGAGTGGGGAGACAAGTAGCCTGTGACCCTAACGCCCGGCCTTCCCCCCATCAAAGAACCCACCACTTCCACCCCCACTCCCACACCCGAGGACTCCCCCACCACTGAAGCCCCCATAGGAATGCCCTCCAACAAAGCCATGCCCCATCCATTCCGCCCCCTCCCTCGGATGGCATGGACCACCTACAGTGACCTAGACACCCAGAAACTCCTCAATGAGCTACTCAGTCTCAAGTGGGACAACTCCCTCCAAGCACAGGCCAACCTCGTCTGTACAGTGGCCTCTTTCTGGGTCACCCCCACTCTCACCAAAGAACAGCGCTGGCAATGTTACGAGCAGCTCACCACCCGTCTCACACGATTTAAGGAAGAGCGGAGGAGGCTTGGAGCCCGCACCGACAAAGAAGAAATCATCCAAACTTACTTCTGTGACATGATGGAGATGAGCAAAGCCGACATCACTAAGTCTGTTTGGTATGACCAATCGAAAGAGAGCATATGGTCGGTGGGCAATCCCACGGGGATCTACCGGGTGGAGCCTTGCGAGGAAGTTTACGAACGCTGTCCCGATGGCTGGGTCCGGGATTTCATGAACCATAGCAAGTACAACCAAGTGAACCAGGCGTACTACTTTTGGGCAGCCCACACAGCCTTGGGAGCCAGCGTAGGGAGGCGGGATTTTGTGCAGGCTGGCAATAATCAAATCTATCTAAATTGGATGGTATTTTATATATCCCCCCGGGGGAGTGGCAAGAGTACCGCCATGGATGTGTCTACTGCTGTCTTAGAGGCATATAACGACAAACTCAGATTCACCCACAGTCGCCGGGACGAAGCTTGGTATGAAAATCAAGTCCACTTCATTGCAGAGGATTGTGGGGTGGAGGTGATGGGTCAGCAGATGAAGGATATCCGAGACCTGCCCAGGAGGAATAGTAAAACTGGCCTGCCTCTTGCCAATGGGGAGACTTCTCCGGGTAGCTTCTTGATGACCATCGATGAGTTGGGTGTAGCGCTAGGGAAAGGCGCCCACGGGGTAGAACGGAAGATCCCCACCTACACGAAGCTCTATACCTCCGGGAAATTTCAGAAGAGCACCATCGCCCGGGGCCCTGAGGATGTAGACGAGGTTCATTTTAGCATCCAAGGCTGCGCAACGGTGGAATGGTTGCAAGGCACAGTCACCAGGGACATCACTTTGGGGGGATTTATGGATCGATCTATTTGGGTCTATCGCAACGAAATACCCTCTAGAAGCTATAGTTCGAGCGAATTACCCATTATAGATCCAGTTAAGACCTACAGATTGGCGCGATTATTGAGGGCTTGGAATTGGGAAAAAGGCCCCATGCTCAATATGATGTCCCTCGATCCCCAAGCTGCTGCCTACGTCACTGAAATGTATCACGAATATAAGAGGAAGTTCTTCGACCCCACCATTTATACCACCCAGTACAAGACACCTCCGAGATGGGAGTCGGCTTTGTTGAGGATGGCTGCCAGTTGTTTGGTGAGTGAGGCCATTAAGTTCGGGAAGGAGAGTTCCTTTCCCATCATCAGGCTGGAGCATGTGATGTACGCCAATGAGGTCAACGACTTGGAGGACAAGCGCTATGACTGGTTGATGAGCGATATCAGGAAGACGCCTGAGGAACATGATATGGATGAGCTGGAGAGTTTCATCAGAGCGAACGGGAGTCGAATGATGCAAGGTGAGTTGAGTAAAAGGAAGGCCGGGAATTTCGGAGGAGCACACAAGATGACTAAGTTGTTGTATGAGATGAAAGAGAGAGGGATTGTGAGGGATGAGAAGGGTGAGAGAGGTGGTAGGGTTTGGATTTTGTCTCGGATGGGGGAGTAGGGATGAGCATTGAAAAAGAAATTATGAAAGCGATGAAATCTAAAAAAGCTACAGCACTATCCCAGTCCCAAGCTCCAACCCCCCCAACGCCTCACTCAGATGCTCAGCCGCATCCGTCCGATACTGCTTCCCCGGGATCTCTATCCGCGCAGCAAGTTGAAGACATCTTGCTCTGGCTGCTTCCGGAGTGTTCGCCTCCCCCCTCACCACCCCAACCAGACCATCAAGACCTGCCGTCCACACCTCTCCCTTCTCCATCTCCACCTGAACATCATGCCACCATACGTGACCTATCAATTGACGAGACAGCCCTCCGACTAGCTCTTTCTGCAATCGGTTATTTCTGGTTGTGTGACCCGGCCATGGGGCAGAGGTTACGGGTAAACATACGACGTACTTCGATGCAAGGTGAGCCCCCTCTCCAGTCAGAAGAAGGTCAGTCAGACCCTGAAGGTCGGAGAGAAAGCAGTGAGAGTGGAGCCAACTCCATCCCAACTGAACGCCCTGTATACGAGGTATTCCGTCAGCTGTGTCAAGCTCTAGACCAAATTGACAGAGACCTTGAAACTGGTCTGGCAGTTGCTGGTCGTCTAGCAGCTTCGCCCAGATTGTATGAGCAATTGCGTTATCTATTCGAATTAACGAAACGGCTCCGGGTCTTGAATCTCCCAGACCCCCTACCTGAAGTCCCTGGTCAACATACAAAAGATGCGCAAGGGAGAACTCTTGACCGTTCCACCACGCCCCAAGACGAAAAATGCTCTGGGGAGGCGTGTCCGATTTGCTACCCCCGAACAGAAGAGGGCTCCCCTGAAAAGCCTCCTGAGCCTGATCTGAATTTGTCAGCACCAACAAGTCACCCGAATTGCCCAGAGTGTTTGCTATCTCCTGGAGAGCTTTTGTATGGGCCTTGCCTCCATGGGTACTAACTCGCATCCTTTGTTCAAAACTCCCCTCCCAAGCCTTCTCATACATATGCCGCGGCCCAGTGTCGTGGACCACCACCTCCACCTCATGGCCGAGGAGGCGTAGGAGATGGGCGAACGGATGGAGGCTGTGGCGTCGGGAGATGACTAGAGTTTGCAAGGTGGGCAAGTCCTTAGGCATGGATGGGGGTAGGAGTTAGCGCTGTAGCTTATCCTTAAGGCGAAGGGTGGCGAGGTCGGTCATGGGGACTGTGTCAACACTAGAGCTTGTTTCATTTACATACTCTCCGATAACCTCGGCAGTCCCCCCTAGAACTCCAAGTATACCAGACCCAGCTTTGAAGAGAGGTTGCTTGTAGACCTCGTTGAGAAGTTGCTGGGTATTTCCTTGTAGGATGAACTCTCCAAACGTAGCCATATCACCAATGGAGGGACCGAGGATGAGACTCTCAGCATTGCCCCATCGCGCAGCTGCTAGTGTGTCGGAGAAAAGGCCAAGACCCCCTACGTAGGAGAGGTTATCTAGGACACGATCAACGCCCGTAGCCGTTCGCCTCTTATCGTTGATGATGGACCGAGCGTCTGCTACAAGCTCACCGGCCACCGGGCTGATGCTGAGTAGAGTGGCGAGGGGTCGGATGTTTCCCTGACTCCACTCAGCCAACACCCCGTCCTTAATGAACCGTGTCTGGCCGAGAGCAAAGCTCTTGAACTGAAACAGTGTCCGACCGAAGGGGTGGTCCCAGAAGGTAGGACGCCTGGCACGAGAGGTAAAAAATTGAGTCTGCTGAGCACCACGAACAGTCCCAGCCAATTCAATCTCTTTCCAAGCGGCAGTGTCCATATAGTTTGGATCTATCTTGAGCTTGGCCGCAGCATCGTCGAGGTCGATGTTGAGAGTGCGGAGAGAGCGGCGACGCTGGTCGAGGGTCTTACCCCTCAGCATCCCCTGACTGTGCTTGATGACGGAGTCTTTGATGGTAAGGAGGGCAGAAGAGCCAGCGAGCATCCGATTACCCCTCTCAACCATGTCGAAGCCCGAGAACTTGAGAGTGTAGTCAGCGAGGCGGTCCATTGTACCAAAGGCCAGCCCTTGGTCATCGAAGCTACGGCCCATTGCCCGGACGACAGAGTGGTTGAGAGCGAGAACCTTGCTGATTTCTTCCCTGCTGGCTTTGCTCCACAGAGGCTTGAAGCCTTCCCAAGTGGAACGAAACCCATCCCTGATGACGGTGTTTTGACTCTGACTCATGTTGGCAATGACGGCGAGTGGGAGTTTGGTAACGACCTGAAGACCCGTGAGGAAGTTAGCCGAATCCTGCATTGCTTGGTTGTAATACTTCCTCCCACCGAGGGCTTGCATGACGGAGGTAGCAAGGACACCATCACCGCCACCTGCGGAGATGACGTTAGCAAGTGCCGGGATGTGCTCTCCCTTAGTGCCCAAGATCGGATCAATGTGGATTCGCATTTCACCGCCCCTAAGGACGCGAAGAGTTGCATCGAAGGGATTGGTATTGACGGCCAAACCGCGATCGTATTTTTCTTTGAGAGTGAGGGCAATTTTCCTGGCGTCCATAGTCTCAGGCAGACCACGGGCAATCTTCTCCTTGCCAGTCAGCCCCCGCATGGCTCGGTCAAAGTCAATGGGACCGACCTGCCCAGCGTAACCACCACCAACTCCCTCAATTTGAATACCCCCGAGATGGTCTGTGGAATTTTCTGCTATTACCTTGTGGGCTTTTGTAGGCTCCATACCACGGGCGATGAGACGTTCTCGAATAGCTTCAGGAGCGTCGTCAACGCCAGAGTGAGTGATGTACCAATTGACGTTGTTGGGATTGGAAAGGTCAATGCCCCCCTTACTGCCCACAGTAGAGCCGCGTTGTACAAGCACATAATCGCTGAGTTCGGACATCGAATTCCAAATGTTCCCAAGCTCATCTGCTGCGGTTGGACTAAGACCTTTCTCTTGGACTAGCCAAGACTTGTACTTGGGCAACCCCCCAAGCTCTAGTTGATGCCAATCTTCAAGCCATGAGGAGGCTTTCTTAGAGGAGTGTACAGTCTCTCGTAAGGAGAATCCTCTAAGCTCCGCTGCTTTCTCAAACCAATCTCCCACGGTTTTTTCATGTCGCCTGCCCGCGTGCTCTCCCATAGTGACACCATGAAGAAGAGGGCTGAAGATACGATTGCCTGCCTCACCGAAGCGGGGCATGAGAGCTTCGGGGGAGACTGCCATGTGAAGGCCGGCTTGGTTCATCATGCTGGTCCAACTGCCAGGGGTGATGATCTGGTCCACCACATCGAACGCGCCCTCTGTCTTGATGGCAGTTTCGACAAAGTCAATGTTCGATTGAAGGATTTCCCGGCGCTCAGCTTTCTTAAGAAGGCTCTTGATTTTATTAGGCTTTACATCGAGAGTCTGAGCTATGTCTCTAACGTCTTCCAAGCTAAGAGTCTGAGCATCCATTTCCATGATCTTACTCATGCTAGATTGGAGGCTATCCATCTCGGGTAACAGGCCCTTTTGACCTTTCTTACCTGTAAGGACTTTTTCAAACTCTTGTCTGGGTGTTACTCCGGCCGGACCCGGTCTGTCGAATCCCGCCCTAATGTCAGTAAGATCCGTCGATCGCCCCTTACGAGGAATACGGCCAAGACCAGCAAGACCCCCATCAACGCCAACACCAACGACAAAAGCCACAGCCGCAGTCTTGAGGGCTTCTTCGTTTGTCTTGCCACGGGCTTTCTCCTGAGCAGCCACGAGACTGGAGACGCCGAGGTTACCGCCTACAGTCTGAGCTGCCCGTTCAATGCCAGGAGTGCCAAGAATGTCTCGGGTCTTGTCGGCCTGTGTGCCTACTCGCATGAGACTGCGCTTCATGACATTGCCGCTGCCTGTTAGAACATTACCTGCCTCATCGCCCATACGTTGGAGGACATTGAGACGACTGGCTCCGGGCGTTGAGAACTTAAACACCTGGGTGGTAGCAAGGTCGGCAATTTGTTTCTTAGTCTTGTTAGCAAGAAAGGCTTTGGCAGCCGTTTGGGTGGCTTTGGTAGCTAACTGAGCGCCCTTGCTATAGGCGCCGAAACCGAGAAGCAGGCTGGGACCATACTCTCCTATCATCATGCCAATTTGTTCGGCCGTCGAATTGCCTACTGTACTGTTGAAGTAGTCCTCTTCAGCAGGTCCTACTGCCCCATCAACCATGAGGGCATTGATGAAAGGATCTCGTCTGACGCCTGTGGAAAATCCCTCGATAACATCCAAGGCAGTGCCAGAGAAACCACGACGGGTGGATTCTTCTCGGAGATCATCGAAGAATTGGGGGTCGTAGGGCATTACCTGTTAGCGCCCCTTTCAAACCCTTCTTGGAAGTCTTTATTAGTTACCAAATCTCTAACAGCATTCCTATTACCACCAACCAATGGAGCAAGTACTGTCTCGACTAAAGCTCTTGCAGGCGCTATATGCACATTTCTAGCAGCATCACTTGCAGTGCCAAGGAGTTCACCAAAAGATTGCTTACCAGATTTTTCTTGCTGAGCAGCACTAGACTGTTGTCGGCTTTTAATTTCTGCGGTTGTGCCGAAGAATCTCTCAAACGTCCCCTGTCCACCAGCCCCAAGACCCGCGGTTGGATTAGTAAGCCTTCGCCCTTCGATAGACTCGGCAGCACCAAGAGTAGCAGCACCAACAGTAGCTTTAGAAAGAACTTCAAAATTAGGATGATTTACATTGGGGGCTGCCCAGACAAATTCCACCCTACCATCAGGGGTGGGCTGTTCGAGAACTTGCATACCATAGTCTTGTAGGCGTCGCATGGAAACTTCTTGGGAGACTATATCCTGACTACGAAAACCTGCGATATTTCGAACGTCATCTAGGAAGTTATCTAATACAACATTTTTAGTGGTAGTTCCATCACGGAACCCACCGGGATTTACCAACCTAAGCTCATTATGTTTCAACGCATTTAACTGAGCACTAACACGAATGTCCTCACGAGACTCATTTAATTTACCGTCAACAATGGAGTCTTTCATTGCATCATTGATATTGTCGATGGACATTGTATTTTTGTCAGGCAACCAACCGAGAACACCACGGTAGCCCTGTGCCTTTAAGTTTTGCAACTCAGCTTCTTCAATACTGTTTTGCTTGGCCCTATCGAAAGCAAAAGCGGCTTCTCTAAGAGACATGCCTTGCTGAGCGAGACCGTTCTCGAAAGCAAATTGAGCTTTGCGAGCTATGGCGTCCTTGTCAGCCCTAGCCTCAGCCTGGGCTTGTCTTTGAATCTGAAACTGAAGAGTGCGCTCTTCGCGATCAGATTGAGAGAGTTGCTGCTCTCGAAAGAACTGATCTCTCTCAGCTTCCCTACCTTCTGTAGCGGCTCTAGCCGCCATAGTCTCGGCAAATTGTCTGACTTGGGTATCTTGGGTATCGATTTTCAGCTCAAGCATTTTGTTGTCAATGAACTGTTGATGTTGGAAGGTGCGCTCTTGGAGATCAAGCCCAGATTGACGCATTCTTTGTTCATTGTCTTTCAAAGCTAGTGTGATGTCATCAATTTTGATGTTGTGTTGGGCTAGCGTTTGACTAATTTTTAGTTGTTCATCTTCTCGGAAATCTCTCTTGAGAGCAAGTTCCATGTTCAAGCCAATGTTAGCTGTTCGAGCAGTGATGTTTTTAACGTTAGCTGCGTCTACAGCAATGCCTGCGGTTGCTACATCTCTGGAGATGTCAATTCTTTGATCTTCTTGATTCAACTTTCTATTGTTTTCTATCTTAAATCGAGCTTCTCGTGCCCGTTCAATATTTACTCGCTCTGCTTCAGCATCTGCACCGCGTTCACGAGCGACTACCTCGCGTTCTCTAAGATCGGCCTCTTGTGCAACTGCTGCAAGCTGATGGGGAAATAGTTGAGCTGTTCTACTTTCTGCATTCTGTGCTCGACGGTCTACGTTGTTGGCAAGGCGAATTTCTTGCTCTGCTCTCCTCACTTGGGCAATCTTAAGTTTATTACCCAAATGTTTATCACGAGCAGCAAGATTTGTACGCAGAGTAGCGGCTTCAATATCTTTCCCATCTCTAATGAACTCTGCAATCTGATTCACATCCTTCTCCACCTGACCAGTAGGGTCTTTTGTGAAGTCAGTGTTTTCTCGTGCGAATTTAAGATAGGTATCAGCCGCCGTTATCCGTTGCGTTCTAAGGGCCTCCTCCTGCTCTCTGAATTGCACGCGAGCGAGATCGGCAATCTCTGCACCGAAGGGAGATCCTTTAATTCTATCAAGTTGTTCTGTAGCGAATTCTTGTGCAGACTTAGCGCCTTCCACATCACCGCGTTCTAGAGCCCGCTGTTGGCGAGCGAGAGTGCCGGCGATATCTTCTGATTCCTCTGTAATGTCCTCAGGACTGCGAACGGCTCTACTGACATCTCCCCTGAAAAGTTGCCCAAGACCGGCAGCTATAGGATGGCCCGTAGCGGTAAGCACCCTACCTGCCGTGTTTAACTCAGGGCGAGTTTCTACAGTGCCTCCGGGGATGCCCATACTAGGGGGAGCGCCTTCAGGCGTGGGAACTTCTGTACCTTCTCGTTGTACACCCCCGCCGCCGGGAATACCAGAGAGACCCTTGAAGAGAGTTTCTAAAGTAACGCCAGCAGGCTTGGTCGGATTTGGATTGAGGGGAGGCAGTCCTTGCTCAGCGAGATTACTAGCGTGTTCGCGACGTTGATTCTTCTGATTTGCAGTCTCTTTCTTTTCGCCCTCAATCCGCTTGCCGGCAGCCGCACTCCTCCCTGCGGTTTGCTTCAAAAGCCCACCAAGAAGCTGCTGTCTCTTGTAGCTAGACTCTGCAATATCCCGTTCCCAGTCACGGGCAAATTCCAGGTGACTGATTTGCTGAGTGATAGCGTCATGTTGCTCTTCACTAAGAGCGGCTGCTCTTCGATTTACTATATTTGCCATGCTAAGTCACCTTAGTTACAAGCCCTTACTGCCGGGCTGTTCTTGTTCTGAGATGTTCCCCCGGGGGATGGCTCCAGTGGGCTGAAGTCCTGCGAAGAGTTGCAACCCAGCCACCTGTCTGCCTGCCGCAGTCCCCGTGAGATTGATGTCCTCACCGAGGCCCAAGAGCCCCTGACCTGCTTGAATGGGAAGCTGTGTCCGGGCCTGCCCCACTAGGCCGGCGAGGGGAATGGCGTCCAACTGCCTCTGTCGGGCTGCCTCTTCGGCTCCGATCTTGAGTTGCGCGGCCTGTCTCTGCCCGGCGGCAGCAAGGTCACTGGAGAAGAGACCGGTGCCGGGTGTGAGCTGTTCCTTCACGTCTGTGAAAGCACTGCTGACGGCCGCACTGGTATCCACAGGAGTGCCGCTGAGAGCCGACTGAAGGGCCGGGAACACGTCGTTATCGAAGGTGCTGAGAGTTTCCCCCAATCCACCGATAACGCTCTCTCCGAAGGCTGTAGCCTCTGGGGCAAACTGGTTCAGTTGTCGGAGGAAGTCGTCTACATCAGCGAAAGATTCCTTGCCAAACTGACGAGAGGCGAAATTGGGTGCACTTCCTGTGAATTGCAAACCTCCGTCCTTGACCTTGGTTTTCAGACCGAAAAGCCCACCAATCACTCCACCAATTGGGTTGAGAAATGAAGGATCCGGAGGCTTACTTTCGCTACTACCACCATCACTACCGCCCATGTTTATTCCTCCAAAGTAGCCAGACAACAGACACCAAGCACTTCAATGTCCATGGCCTTGTCTAGGTCTTTCCAGTTACCTTTTCCACCCTCATTGGTGGTCATAACTTCTGTCTTGCAGTGGGTAAATCCCTGCTCTAGGAGCGTCTTACGGCCTACTGATTGGGCACCAAACCCAAGGCTGTGGCCCCTGTACTGGGGACGCACATAAACGCCCCACATTGTTGCTATTGTATCACATTTCTTGTCCCATTTCGTCCCCCCTCTGAACCCCTCACCGCCCATCGTGACCACGGCGGGGTGCTCCTCCCCCGCGGGGGTCCAAAAGACACACACCCCGTCTAATTCTCCAGTAGTGTAGCCGTCGAAGAGGTGGCGAAAGTTCTTGACATTGTTGTCGGTAGGTAGGAGGTCACCACCTAGTTTGTAGAGATCCTCCATGTATTCTTTCCAAAGGGTGGCGAACCAAGCGCGGATAGGTCCTTTGTCAGTCCAACAGGCAAGGTGAAAGGTTCCTTCAGGTGTGGGCATAGGTTGAGTCATGGGTTCCTCTAGTCGTCTTGATGTAAGTCAAATTATATACCAGTTAGACCCATCACTCACCACAGTGAGGCAGTCTGGGTAGGAGAAGACTTGAGTAAGAGAGTCATCGATAGTTTCAGTACCGTCGCCATCGAGAGTCACGTCATTAGCTGCGTTGATGTTTTTGATGTGGTAAGGAACTACGTCAGCCTCATCTGCGGGGGGGAGATTCACAGTCACTGCCCCGCCAGAGGTGTTTACCAACAAGACCCGGTTCTGCTCTAGATCTAGTGTGTAGGGGGAGTCAGAAGAGGTGATGGTTTTAACGTGGGAGAAAAGCCGTTGGACGCCAAAGCGGGTGATGTCAGAGATGGAGCGGACAATGCCCGGCTGGTCAGCAGTGTCTAAGTCCTCTGTGTCTAGGTGCGTCTGGGGCGGATAGTTGGAAACCATTAGATTTTCCTCACCCCATAGTCGAAGGCATCCACACCGATGCTACGTATCTTTATGGGCCCCTGCCCGTTGACTTCAAACCCCAAGTGAGAAGAGGAGAAGAGGAAGCCAGACTTGGCAACCTTGAGGTCTCCAGTAGAGCCAGGGAGGTCCACCACGGCCTCCTTGAAAGTGCCGTCGTTACCGAAGACTTTGAAAGTGGCATTGGAGGCGGTGGTTTTGATGTACTCCATAAACATCTCATCTACAGACTGTACGTTCCTGGGTTCGCCAAGGTTGGACAAAACGGAGGTGTAATTGTAGGAAGGCTCAACCTCGTCCTCGCTTTGCTCATTCACCCTGGTAGTGATGTCGTTATCATGTTGCATGACAAAGCCGTTGTGAGTGCCATGCATGAGGGTCTTCACGCCGAACTGGGCGCCAAAGGATGCGAAGGTACCGGTGGTGGCTGCAAAGGTGGTGGTTACGTTTTGAAACTGTTGGGCAGCTTTGAGTTGGACATTAGCCTCTCCCCATTTGGTTACAGGGTAAGATTGGGGCCACACCCGGTCGCCAGCGATGTCGTAGATCCACACATCTTCATTCTGGCTGTTGCCATCAAATGGGAGAGTAATGTAGATCATGCCGTGTTTCTGATCGTACTCTATATCAATCCGACTTCTGAGGTCGTCGTCTAACCTGTTGTAGAAAGTCTCCTTCCACTTGGCTGAGACGCTGTTGGCTACCTGAGAGAGCCCCACCTCTTGCCACTGCCCACCTTGGTCAAGTAGAAACCAGCCATCTGTGAATAGGCCAAAATGCACACCCCCACCGAGCTGGACTACGGAGTGTGTGGAGAGGAGGCCGCGTTTTGTAGTGAGAATTCGACGGGTGTAGGGTGCGGCTGTATTGCCACTGCGCTGCACAAGGGCCACACCGTCTTCGAAATAACAAGCCAGCTTGTCGCCAAGACCTAAGCACCGAAGACCGTCCCCACTGAATTCTCGAAAATCAATAGCCCCTTGTCCGTCAAATGCTGTATCTGGATCTGCATTACCAATTGCACTCCTCCGAAGTCGTTGTCTGTGGTGTGTGCCGCTTTCGATGGTGTTGAGGTAATTCATGCGATCACCCCACGCCTCACAAGAGCGAGCGCGGAAGCCGATGTCACCTGCACCAAAGTCATCAGAAAGGGCTTCGTAGGTATGGAGACCCGTGCCGGCGGGAAAGACCTGTACTGGGTCGTGGAGGTTGCAGAAGACTAGGCAGGGTTCTTCTATAGGTCCAGAGTGGGCTGTGCGGTTAGGGGAGCCCGGTGCGTAGACTGCGTGGTCGAAGAGTTGGTCAGAATCATCACCGCTTGAAGGGTATTCCCCTTTCATGGCAACTTCAGTGCCTGGATCTGGGTCAGCAAAGACAATCTCTTCCCAAGCTCCAGTGGAAGGTAGGCGACGCCAGAGTTCACAACTTCCAGCATTGGAACCATCACCAGCTGTCACTGCCATTGTGGTGAAATCAAACTCAGTAGAACGCGCACCAGCAGAAGTAGTACGAGGGACGAAGAAGATGCCTGTTATATCATTAGCAGTATTGGCATCAGCTCCGAGAGGTAGGGTGGCGGCTTCTACCTGACTAAAACCCGGCGGGTGGCCAAGGATCTCCCCTTTCTGACCGTGCTCTGCCCGAGAGACGAGGTTGTTTCCGTTGGAGAGGACGTTGCCAGAGAGATGGGCCGGGTCGATGTCAGGGACGTAGCCTTGGAAAGGTGTTCCTGCTGTGACTGTGCCCTTAGGGGTAGCTTGGGCAGCCAACTGACGAGCGACGGAGCGGGCTTGTCGGGCGCTGGCACCACGCTGTAGGAGTTGGCTAGGCATAAGGGGTCCTAGTTGGAGGGGATGAGGATGGCGTTGATGCTTGTCGTTACGGTATCGCTAGAAATATCGTCTTGAAAACGGCAATTATCACCTCCACTACCACCTTCTTTCATATCTACTTTATAATTAACTGTAACACCTGCGGTTAGCGGAAATGGAGACATATAAATCATAGTTGGTGTTGCTGCTAATTCTGGCTCAAATACAATTTCAGTTACAGCCGCAGCCGCTGAATCGTCATAAATTCTTGCAGCGCAAACACCATTGCTATCTGTAGAAGCAGCCCCTACTTGAGCTATAACAATTACATTATATCCATCACTTGGGGGGGTTACATCTATATTAACAATATTTAGACAATTTCCAGTATAGGAAGTAGAACAGGCATTTCCATCTGTAGCTACGTGGGCTTCATCTTTAGAAACACTCACCCCCGGCTCTGTCAGGGCTACGTTTCTCTCTTTCCAAACAGCTACGTGAGTAAAGTCACAAACAGCAGCATCATTGGTATCGTTTTCAAGAATGATAACAACATCAGTGGGGGTAGAATCTACTGTAAAGGTTCCTTCTAGCTCTTCAAACGCAGCAACTCCAGCAGTGGTCTCGTCAACTTGAGTAGTGTCTGCGCCAGTAGTTCGAATGGAACAAGTATTGCCAGCTGTATTCGCATGAGCGCGGGCGTAGACTTGGTAAGTAGTGCTAGGAAGTAATCCTTTAAGGGTGTAAGAGATTCCTTCGTTTGTACTACCGGTTGCAGTGATGTTGAGTTCGAGAGTATCCCCTTCGCTAGTATCACTAGAGCTATAACCGATAGTGGGCGTTGACGAGAGAGACCAACCAATAGGCACTCCCGTTCCACTAGTATCTCCATCACCATCCGTTGCACTCCACCCACCAGAGGGTAGAAGGTTCTTAGGGGGAAGGTGGATGTCGACATCATCGGTACTTGCTATGACCCACTCTCCGCTTCCTTGATTCCCGTCCCAAACGTAGAAGGTATCATCGTCAGCAGTGCCTGCTGAGCCATCAGGTCCATCAGTATCCAACCAACACCTACCATGGCCGATGAAGTCTTCTGGGTTTCCTGTGGTGTTGGAGGCAGCGACAGTAAAGGTACTCACTCCAGAGCCAGAGGCAGTGGAGGTGCTGTCATAGTCATCAAGCGCTACAGCGTCTGCATGGGAGTCATCGAGGTCAGAAGGCGCTGTAGTGCCCACGTAGCAACGAGCAGAACCCACCCTGTGGAGACCGTTGTCCTCAGCCCCATAGGCGTTGCCCCAAGAATGCTCTACCTCCGCTCGGAACCTCACCTCACTAAGTGTGGCGTTGAGTTTGGCAGGAGTCTCATCTACAGTAGAGGTAGCTGTGGTGGCAGTGAAGTCACCCGTGCTGTTCTCCACCGTACTGGTCCAAGTCACCCCAAAGGCAGCAGTGGGCAACAGGAGCGTCAAAAGGATTAGGTATTTTCTCATCGGGAAATTTCCATGTAAGAGGGGGCAAGAATGGGAGTCTGTTGGCCAGTGTCTCTTTGGTCGAGTACACGCTTGGGATCGAGCTGATTGATGAGTCCTTGGTAGAGTTCAATGAGAGGGGTGGCTGCGTCTAGATAACCGAGATCGATCTGAGCCCTCCATACAGAGCCCTGGTAGACGATGTAGTCCCAGTTAGCTGGGATGACAGTGGTGCTGGAATCGGTGGAGAGGATAGCGGCCTCCCGCCACAGCCGGCAGCGAAGAATATGCCCATTTTCCGAGCTGCTGGGGGTTGGGGAAACTAGGATTTGCTCACCCTCTCCACCGACATACCATGCAGGTGAGCCGCTGCTGTGGACCCTGTCATCGTATTCTTGGATGCTTTCAGGATCTAGCTTGCGGCCTTGGACGCTGGGTCCAGCTGTGGTGGATGCGTGATAGCGGACAGATCTGATACCAAGTACCGTGTAGCCCACTGTGGTGGAGGCTAGGGTGTAGTCGGCATCGTCCGTAGCTAATGTGATATCGTAGGTGGTTTTGAAAATGTCATGCTCGAAGATACTGGGGTGGGTAACGTCGAGGTAGGCTCTATTGATCCAACGGTCGAGACGGGCGTTGGAGATGTCTCCACGTCCTTTGAGACCTACTTCAGAAAGATCTGTTCTGAATTCCGAGAGAGTCATCGTGCCCATTAGTTACCACTCCCCGTTAGAGGGACCTTGTCTACGATCTTGCCCTCAGTCTTACTGGGCTTGATAGTGCGGAGGTTGCGGGGGTCGTCGGGGTCCCAAGCGTTGGCCGTGGTCCACCGCCCTCTGTGGAAACCGTCCTCCATCATTTCACTAGCGTAAGTAGGGAGGCCGGTCTTGTCGTCGATGAGATTGCGACCTTTCTCAGTCAACACCCCGTGGCCAGTTTCAAAGGGAATGGTCCAAGAGGTGATGGTGGGAGCGTAGAGGGTGGAAGAGGTGATTGAAGTGCTAAGCCAAAATCCAAGCTTACCCTTCCAGTCCGCAGCCCACGAGAATCTCTTGAGAGGGGCGTCTTGTATGGCCCCTCCGTTACCTCGGGCAAAGTTAGTCTCCATGTCGATGTTGAAGATCAGAGAGTAGGTGCTGTCGTCTTGTAGAACCCATGCATCGGAGTTGGTGAGGGTAGATTCTATGACTACCTCGCTAGAAGAGGGAATTTTGGAGGGACTGGTTCCCGTCTCCCAATCATCATGTGTGGAGACCCCTCTCATGCTGAAAGACATGCCAATTCCCGGCACAGTAAGGCTCGTGGGAATGTTGATGTTCAGGTATTGTGACTGAGAGTCATTTGTAAAAGGGCGAGGAGGGGCAAGAGCGAGGGAACGTTCAGAGTCCTGATTTGTTCCCCAATCAATGGTGAAACCGTAATTGGTATTGGTAATTAAATTGACGCCAGCATCGGTACCTTGAAACCAAATACCGAGAAAATCAAATCCCCAGTTAGTAAGAGTGTGGGTTCTTTGAAGTTGCTGAGCCACAACGATTAGGGGGCATTCTTGGACTTGCCCAGATTCATGGCCAGGGCATTGACGAAGTTTACCAACTGATCTACGAACTTGTTGTCATGCTCGTTGGGGGTGATAGTAGCTAGGGCTGAAAAAGCTCCAATCACCGCAAAGCCAAGCTGAGCATACTCTGCAATATTTTCCATAATGGGCTCCTACAAATGCTTACAGTAGAGTTGGTCTACTGCTTTAGTTTCACAAAGCTTCTCCATGAGTTCCTTCTCGGTGTCCTGCTTCTCGTGGAGAGAGATGAGACGCTGCTGGTTCTCGTTGGTGGCTATGAGAACTTCTTCCATGTCTGTGATTCGTTTCTCATGCTCGTCTGCTTGGGCTACGTAGCCGTAGACTGACCAGAAGACTGCCCCAACAGATCCGAGAAGGACTACCACACTCATGATAGTGATCGCCTTTTTGAACGGGTCCATAGGCGGCCGGGTTATCGGGTCTGAGAGGTGAAGACCCAGTCTATATCAAGGGTATCTGCAACAGATGCATTTTCTGTAGATCCAAATCCAATATACAAAGGAGCCGTGAAAGCCGATCCGATAGTTTCGCCCCCTACATATACCCCATCAATATAGAATTCAATACTAGAAGTGCCTTCAATACGAATTCCAAATCGCCGATATGTATCGTCTGTACCTGCTGTAAGAGTTATGGTATTAGCAAATCGATCTTGAGGAGCTACGAAGTCTTCTGCTGTATTACCACCAGAAAATACTAGGCGAGGAATGCCGTCTGCGTCGTCGTCATCATTATGATGAAATCCAACAAATTCCAGATCGGCTATATCGCCATTAATATCCATGCCAGCAGTAGCGCCAACATCTTCAATAAGGCCAACAAACCAGTGATGGGCATCCCAATCTGAATGAGTTACACGAGCCTCAAAAACAATGACATCATTGGCTGTAGGGACTACGGAATTGCCTAGTCCATCATCTCCAGTATGGCTAATCCAATTACCATCAACAGCGCCTCCATCGCCAATAAGACGAAGTACACCACCTTTAACGCCCGCACGAATAAATGTTGAAGGATCGGCCGTAACTGTACCTACATCAATAGGCTCCCAGCTCGTAAGATCTAGGTCAGTTGTGCCGTCTAGAAAATCATTAAAGTAAGAAATGTGGGAAGTTGAACTTAGGAGATGAAGGGGAACTGCGTGTTTGGTAGTTCTAACGCCTTCTGTACCTGCTGTGGTTCCAATAGAAAAAGCTCCACGATAAAGACCGCCACTAGCTTTTTCACTTGCATAAATACCATCGTTTCTAATATTGGCCATCTTGGGCCTCCTCTAGTTAGGTCAACCTGTGGTCATCCGACTCACAAGAGGTTATGTGGGGAGAATAGACCCCCCCGGGGGATTAGTCAACTCATCTCAGTGGCCCGTGTGGAGGGGCCCTGAGACGGAACAACTGGTGCAACGTCGGGTGTAGGTGAGGCTGGGCTGGCCGTCGTCATCCTTCCCAATGCGATCTAGTTCGATTAGGACGTAGTTCGGGTCAGAGCCGTTGAATTTGCCGTAGCGGGCAGTGCCCGGGGACATGATCTCCTCCACGTCCCAGTCGTTGTTGTCGGGGGCTACGCCAGAGCAGTCCAGGAGGTTGTAGTCGTTGGCTAGAGCGTGCCCATGCATGTAGGTCATGTAGAGGTTGTCTGGCTCGCAGATGACCTGTTCCATGAAATCAGCGTTAGAGCCACCTGCTAGGGAGCCTGCGCCGCGAATGGGACGGTGGCCTAGCATGTGGGCCCCGGTGATCTCGGGGTGGGCCGCGATGTAGGCGGGGACTGTAGTGTCGAGCCAGGTCTTGTGGGCTGTGCTGTAGCCAGTGATGACTGCGTCTACGCCAGCGGGGTTGTTGAGGGCACAGGAGTTGTAGACAGTGAAGAGATGGGTGCCAGCTCCGTGCCAAGTGCATTGGACGGTGCCGAACTCGCAGTGGAGGTCTTCGGCATCTGGGTCGCAGTCGAGGGATTCGATGGTAGTGCAAGAGCGGACTGTGCCGTTCAGGAGAAGCCCCCCGGGGAAGGGTATGCCATCACCCCAGAAGTCCTCTCGAACCTTCCCCTCACCATCCACGTCATTGAAGGTAGTGCCGTCGTTGTCATACTGCTCGTGGTTGCCGATGAGGACAATGAGGGGAATGCCGGAGGTGTTGAAATTGCAAGCCTCTAGGCCGTCAAGAAAGTAGGTCTTCTGCGCTGCGACAGCGTTGTCTTCGACTGTGTCGCCCGCGATGATGACGAGATCAGCTTGGCCATTGACTGCGGCGCAGATGGCTAATTCGAAACGGGCGTTGTTGTAGACGTAGTCTGCGGTTGTGGCACCAGTTTGGCCGATCTGGGGGTCGCCGAGGAGGTAGATACGGACAGGGCGAGTGGCTGCGTCACCCTCAGCTGCGGCTAGGGCGGGGGTTGGGAGTAGGAGGGCGAGGGCTAGGAGAAGCCAGCGCATGGGCTAGAGGTCTTCTGCACGATCTGAAATTGTGACCCAGAAGAATCCACTAGTGAATTCATCACATGAGCAGTTCTCTACCGTGCAGTCACCGCTATCTTCATCAAGCGGCCCCTCAGTGCTATCTGGATCGATAAGCACAGCAGCAATGCCACCACCTTCAGTGAAAGCTACAGGAGTCCCATGTCCGATTTCGCAATATTCGCCACGGTTGTCCAAACGCACATCGGTACCAGTGGCAATGCTACCCCCTGCTGGGCCATCGCATTGTGCAACTGTACTTGTTGTATTCCAACCGCCATCGTAAGTGATGAAACTAGGCATTGAATCGCCCACTCCAATTGCAGAGATGACTAATGCCTTTATAGCGCCTGCACCTTGCGCCGGGACTACACCGTCGTTTGGGCGGTCCACAATAGCAAGAATGCATTCTTCATCGTTACCATTGAGGTGAGCACGATGTGCAAGCACGCCAAAACTCTTAAGGTACCAATCACGTCCGGGGGGTTCTATAATCACCCCGCCTTCACCTTGTAACGCCATTGAATGTGGTTGAAATGAGTTATAACCGGACCCATGACCAAATCCTACCCACTCAGTTGTAGAAATACCGAATCCATTTGCGGCGTAAAGGTAACCGTAGAATGTGCGCTCGACAATATCAGCATCGTCCGGTTGGGTAATGGTACCATCGTCATTCACTACCACATTAGAACACGAACCAAGAGTAGCCCCAGTGCCGTCTGAGACCATGATGGCATTGTCAGTGCAGGAGGTGGAAGAGAGTGAGAACGGATGAGACTCAACACCTTGATGATACTGAGCAAAGGCTGCCGTCGCGATGAAACACAAGGCTAAGAGGGCTAGGAGACCCTTCATGCCCCATCCTCCCAGCTAAAGACGGCAATGAGTTCAATATCAGTGCAGTCTGTCACTGTACCGCCAATTGTGGCATTGACATACCTAGCGCCACCGGGAAATTCTAACTCCTCACTTACCTTATTGTTGGTAGTCATAGCGGTGGAAGAGAAGTCAATATCTGTGCTGGCTGAGGTATAGGAAAAATGAGGGGTAACTGTGAAGGCAGTTGGATCAGCACAGCCAGTAGTATTTCCAATGAAGAAGTGAACCTTATCTGGATAGAGATTGTGAGGGCCTGTACCTGTATTGGCTCTAGAACCTCTAACGTCTACATCAGTACAGTCTCCAGTAGAATCGCCATCATCACACACAAGAACGCAAGTGGAATTTCTACCACCAGTTTCCTGCTGTTTAGTAGTGGCGTCTAGGGCACATGCATCGCCGTCCGCTGCCTGTGCCCCAAGGGGAAGCAACAGCAAAGCGGCGAAAATAAAGAGTCGTTTCAACATAGCTTCTCCAAGAGAGGGGTCCCGAAGGACCCCCCTCGCACGTATGGCGTTACGCAGGTGGAAGGGCCCTAGAAGTTCGAACCCCAGTTGCCCCTCCATTCGCGGAACATGACACTAGCTCTGTACATCGCGTAGTGCTTACGGTCCTGAGTGTCGGGGTCATCGGAGCCGAAGAACTTCAACGGCATACGGTCGTTCCAGGTGATGGAGTTCTTTCCCTTGGGTGCATGGAGCGTCCATGCGGTAGTGCTGGTGATAAAGGGAACAGAGAGACTCGTGAACCCCGTTCGGTTGGAGGCGACAGTATTGATGTTGTTGTTGGAGGTGTCGACTTCGAACTGAGTGTCGAACAGAGTGTCCACCTGATGCTTCAGATTCGGGTGGTGGACGAGAACGGCCTGTTCAACGTCGATATAGCGATCCTCTTCAGACTGGGTGATCTCGGCCATGGTGCGCATGGCTTCAAGACCCACTGTGGAGAGAGCCACTGCCGGGGAAAGCATGTTGGACTGCGTGGTGGCAGTCTTCACATGCGTATGGGTCGTGGAGAACATTGTCTCGCTCTCAAGACCCGTGTAGGTGGTGCCAGTGAAGAAATCATCGTACATACCCCAGAAGAGGCGCTCACGGTGATCTCTGGCACTTTCGCCCAGATCGCTCGACATCTTGTTCATGATGCCGTGCTGGTCGTCCATCATCATTTCCATGGTGGCTCGCCAGCCGAGGGCGTAGGTGGTGTGGACGGTACGGACGCGAGAGCCCTGCGCCGGGTCGTCGAAGGCAATCGGGGTGCCTTCTGGCTTGGTCACCAAGGTGCCCAGACCGACGATGCGCATACCGTCTTCGTAAGCCTTGGTAGAGGTTTTCTTCTCTGCCAGCTTACTCCACTTCTCCTCCTGCTGATTGAAACCGAAGGCAAAGATTACCTTCTGATCAGCCTCAAGGAGTTCATTAAATTGGGGAGATAGAGTAGCCATTTAATTAGCTCCTAAGCCGTTGCGAAGGTGGCGTTGATGGTGAAAATGACATAGACGCCGGTCTTTCCGGTGTCACGAATGGGGCTCTTATTGGTGTCGAGAACATCAAGAATAATAGCTTGAACGTCCGTGCCTTCAGTGGCTGCAGCCTGTACGACACCCCAATTTTCTACCGTAGCCACTGTGGCTGAGGTAATCTCGTAAGATTCGCCAATATCAGTGAGTGCAGGAGATGCAGCCGTAGTAGCGTCAGAGTAGAAATTCTTCGTAATGAAGATAGTGCCCTGATTGGCAGGCCAGTAGGCGATTTCGTCATCAGAGGCGAAAGCGGCATTGGTTTTGGGGTTGGTATTCGAGTTATGGCCGGGGCCAAAGCAAGCAATACCAATCTCACCGCCACTATCAGCCTCTGCAATCGGCCAAGGGGTGCCGTCGTCAATCGGTTCGGTAAGTGTGCCGGCATTCACAAGCATAACCGGCTCGCCGAGTTCGAACGTCTCGCTAGCAGTCATACCGCCGACACGAGTTTCATAAGTCCCACCTAGAGGGGACTTGAACGGCATAATATCAAACTTTGCCATTATGTACTCCTTCCACCTTTAAGTGGAGTTAGTCTTTTTCAATATCAGCAGACCACGACAAGAGGGTGTCTGCGTCCTCAGTTGCCCCTGCCACCACCTTTGTACGGTGGTCTCGGCGGGCAAAGCGTAAAGCGTCTCTGTTAGCAGCATGGGCGGCGCTCACCTCAGAGGAGTTACTTCCTTCCTTGTAGGTGTTTTCTGCCACTCCGCTGCGAAATCGTTTCTGATGTAAGGCCTGTTCTCGCTCCCGTCGGGCACGCTCCACATCGTTGGGCGTTCGGAGGAGAACCATGCCGGGGTAGCCGGAGTTGGAGCTATCGAGAGGGGTGCTGTAATTACTGGACATGAGACGATAGGCTGCCATCTCCTGGTCTTCGGCTTGGACAATCTCTGCGCCTCGTTGAGCGGCAGCCAACCGGGCTACGTCCTTATCCACTGCCCAGCTGTAAGTCATCTCAGGCTTGGCGTTGAAGACATTGAGACCCATGTAGTCGCCTACGTGGCAGCCGACGTAGTTAGAGGGGTCGTGGGCGACGATGTCCACCCACTCATCTTCGTTACCGATGAACTCCTCGGAGAAGTCCTCCATGTAGCGGGATCCATCAGGGCGAAGAGGGGCAAGGTTGAGTCGGTCTTTTCCACCACCAAGGTTCACTGGGCAGCTCCTTTTTGGGCTTTGATGCGAGCAAGAATGTCATCGACGCTACCGTCAGAATCTTGAGCGGCTCGAATCTGGGCAATGTTGAGGGCTGGCATACCGCCCTTTTCTAGGGATTTGTTGTATTCTTTCTCAGCCTCGGTTAGCTCGTTGGGATTGGAGCGGTCCACGGGAGCAATGCCACCGGTCATGTTACCGGCCTGCGTGGCTTCGATGAGCTTGGCGAGGTCTTCGTTCTGTTTGGTAACGGTGGCATCCCTTGTGGCCTGTCCCTTAGTGACGAGGTCTTGGATTTTGAAGCCCTTAACGGCGTTCACTTGGACCTTCACCCACTCTGGGTCGGCTAGGTTGTTAGCAGCAGCGCCCGTCTGATTGGCGAAGTGGGCATTGAGCTGGGGGGCGAGGATTTCCTGGTAGGTTCCGGCACCGAACTCAGCATCCACAGCATTGGCCTCGGCTTGGATGAGAGCAATGTGGGCTACCTGGTTGTACCGAACCTCGCTAGCCTCCAGCCTCTCACGGAGGTCGGCGTTAGCATCCTTGGCCTTCTGCTCGATGACGCCCTCGGGGTCGTTGACGAGGCGGTCTGCGAACGGCGTGGTGTCCTCTGGGTGGGCAACCTGCGGTTGGGCACTAACTTGACCCTCTAGACGGGCTAGGGACTGCTGGGTTTGGGCAAGCTGTGTGGCTAGGGCCTGCGCCTGCTCATTGGAGCCACTAACGGCTTCGTTGAGCATTTCCTGAACCTCATCTTGAGTGAAAGGTTCGGTGTCGTCTACGGGGTCAGTGATGGGCTCTGCGGGAGGGATGGGAGTTCCCTCAGTGTCGGTAGTGAACATATCTGTTGCGGCCATGGGCATGGATCCTTATTTGGAGGTTTTCTTTTTCTTCTTGCCACGAGCTATGGCACGTATTGCTCTTTTTTTAGCTCTACGTCTGAGTATGCTAGGGGTTGCTTCTTTATATGAATTTCTCTGACTTTGAGACTTATTTTTTTGAGCCTCTGATCTACCAGTAGAGTAAAAAGTAAAATCCTTATCGCTTAGGGATCTTTCAAACTCCTTCTTTGTCCACCGCTGATTGAAACTTCTCTCTTTACCTGGTGTTTCGAGTGCGCCAGACTTCACAAACGCATTAAATCTTATATTTTGATGCTGTCTTTTAGAGTTTGAATATGATTGATGAACGCTTCTCGTATTTACTGAAGTCTTTGTACTACGTTTCGGCATTTTCCTCTCCCCGCGGGGATATTGTTAAAGGGTACTAGATGTTGTGGCTGTGTCAACCTTAAGCACTAGGGGTTGTGGTTTCCTCGGGTTCGCACTGTTTGAGGGCCGATAGCTCCATGTAGGCATTTCCCTTGGGTATAGCGTTTCCGCTATCCTCTGGAAGGGGTAGGAGCTGGTCCAGTTGGGCTGAAAATTCCCTGAGCCACTTGAGGATGAATTGACTGTAGCGGGCCTCGGGGTCATCTAGCTCAAGCAATTCCAACCTGTCCCGGTGGTACTCCCGTTCCGCCTCCAATAGGCTGTCCAGTGCCGTTCGTCCCGGCCCCCGGAGGACCGGCATTAGGGCCTGCAAGTTGTTCGAGCCCGGTTGAAAATTGCTGTAGTGCTTGGGTTTGCTGTCCTGCTCCTCTGTCGAGGGCGAGGATGAAGTTTTCGATGTCATCGACATCTGCTGCCTCCAGGAATTGTTTATGGGCATTGGTTTGGGCTTTGACGAAGGTGGAGATGGCTGCGGCTACGATCTGGGCAGTACCTTCATCTAGACCCTGGGCCTGTAGTTCCAACCCACCCCTCACTGCATTGAGGATGGTGGACCAGTAGTTGGTGTTCATCTGGCTGACTGTGACTGCCCGCTGCATGGCTGCATCGGGGTTGAGATCTTGAGACAAGGCCCGGATGTTGAACTGGTAATTGCCAGGGATGGGCTCGTCGGGGAAGAGGAAGGGCTCGATGGTCTCTGCGTCCCGTTCACCCAAAATTTGGGCGATACGACCCAAATCTGTCTCGAACTGCTGATCGAGAGTGGCTACAAATTCCCCAGCACGATTGAGAGCTTGACGAAGGAGATCGCGGTTGGGACCGCCCAGGAGGTCTGCATTCTGCATGAGCGCTAGGGTGGAGGTGGCCGGGGAGGGATGACCTCCCATGCGAGTTTCTTTGCCGAAGGTGGGATCGGGGGCTCCAGCTAGTCGCTCAGCCATTCCCTGCATCACCTGCCACATCTGGATGTTGCCAAACTGGGCGCCTTGGAGGGCGAAGGGCTCGAAGTTACTGCCTGAGGGAACGTGGATAGGGGTCGAGCCGTCAATGGGCTGTTGGGCAAGACCTTTATCTGAGGTGGTGGCCCACACCATGTTGGCCCGGGTCTGGGCATCGATGGATTGATTGAGGGTGGTAGTCATGGCCGCTTGCATCATTTCGAGCTTCTTCACGAGACCAACGCTGTGACCACGACCGGAACGTTTCTTGTAGAAACTGTCGAAGAAAGGCTTACCCGGCCAGTGGTAGGGTTCAGCCCGCACTTGTAGGTTGGTGCGTTGCTTTCTGTGGTGGGTGACTACGACTGGTCCGTAGATGGTGCCGGGTTTTATAAAGTCAGCCTGTCGAACGCCCATACTGTCGAGCATTGCCCAGTCGAGGTGGACCTGACGTACGTCTTGGTCATCATCACGGCCTAGCTTGCGGGCGTCTCGGGAGTCGGCCTTGGCCTTGTCGGAACGCACCTCTTCGCTGGGGCCCCAGCCACCACCGTCTTGTGCCTTGAGGTTGCTGAGAGCGTCTAGATCCCAACCAAGTAGCTTGGCACGTTCTTTGCGCTCGCTCTCTGTGCCGGCAGAGCCCATGGCATCTGAGAACAATTGCTGGAGGGATTTTCGGAATTCGCGAACAACGATTGGTGCTTGGCCTACGAGGAAGTTAGTGTCCCAAAGGATGAATTCCCGGGGGATATGGGAGAGGACTGGGCCACGATTCCAAAGGGTGGGGATGGGCTTCAAGGTGCCTCCGACCTTACCCCATGTCCACTGCTCATCTGTTACCCAATTGCCCTCTAGGACGCTGCTGCCGATGGCCGTCTGCTCTAGGATGTGATCGTAGAACTCCAGCCGGGCGTTGAAAGCGTTGCCGTCAGCCTGCCAGTTGACATACCTAACTACGTTGTCTCCTAGCTCCTTGTTACCTTCGTTTTCAGTGCGTATGGACCAGATACGGTGGCCGGCTCCGAAAATGCTACTCCACGTCTTAGAGACAGTGGCGTCTACCATCATCTGAGCAAGGGGGACGACTATGTTACTGCTGTTGGCGAAAGGAAAGTTCTTAGCACTCTGACGGGGGACGGCTTCATAGTTATTCCACCAGATACGAATGTCGTCCAAGAGGTCGGCATTAGAAGCTTCCATGTCGTCAATAACTTCAGCGACAGCGCCAGAGAAGTCCTTACGCGCTGTGTCTGATTTGAAGTGGATGCCTTCGCCAGGAAGAATGATGCTCACTAGAGAACCTTCTTTTTGAAGTCCTGAATAGCTGAAGAATCGGGAGCTGACTTAGCGCGCTTAGAGGCGGGGGCTTTACTGGCGCTAAAGTCGGCCTGAGTGGAAGAGGAAGAACCGCCTGCAAATCGCCCACCGCCACCAGTTACACCCGTGATGAGGTCAGCTAGACCCTGCACACGAGATACCCTGCGGTCGTCGAATTCTTTGAGAGAACCAGGCGCTGTTGGCCGATTGCCGTTGGACATATTAAAACTCTTGATGACATTGTTTCGGCGCTTCACGATGCCGCCTCGGAAAAGGTCTTCGCGGAAACCAGAGGGGAAAATTTCAAGAGAGGCGTCCAAGAGACCTTGGCGGCTGAGTTGGGTGGGTACAGTGCTAGATGTAGCAGGAGTGGTAGCGGTAGGAATACTGCCTTCAACCCTGTCGAGAGCGTCAAAAGAACGACTACCGGTGGGATCTACACCTGCTGAGGTTAGAAAATCTCTGAGGGCTCTGGATTTTGACATTGGGACTCCTAAAGGCCGGCTAGGAAAGGTAGGAGGGCTGCGATACCGCCTTCAGCCACAGCCGCAGTTGCTCCAGTTGTTGCGGCTGTTCCAGCAGCTCCAGCAGCACCCGCCGCCCCTGCTCCAGCTGCCCCAGCTGCGCCTGCACTACCAGCAAGAACGCCCGCACCGGGAGCAAGAGAGCCAGAGGCTGCAAGAGCAGAGGCAATCTCAGCGCCAGTAGTGCCGGCAGCCATAACACCTTCTCCGGCTGCCAAAGCTCCGCCCGCTGCTTTACCGCCCGAAAGAGCGCCTGTAATGGCTTTTCCGGCAGTGCCAGTTGCAGCTCCTTGAAGACTGTCAGAAGAGCCAGAAGAAGGTTTGTTGAGAGGTTTGGGGGATGCTGTCTTGGGTGCAGTAGACTTAGGTGCTTTGGTCTTCTTACCCTTCTCCTTAAACGAGTCGTGAACATCTTTAACTGTTTGAATAACTCCTGCGGCTTGTTGCGCATCGTCTAAAATGCTGCTTTGACTAGGCTGACCCAAAGGGCCAAGCTGACCACTACCAGTGAGACCAGAACCACCGAGAGAGGCATTTTGGTTGTCAATTGCCTGTTGGGCGGCTAGGTAGTTTCTCATAGATTGTGATTTGGCCATAATGATTATCCTTCAGCAGTCTCCTGCTCTAAGGTGTAGAGTTCTTTCTCTTCAGCATCTTTCTCTTCTGGACCATCAGGCATTCCGGTGAAGCGATTGAGGCCAGTCACTTCGTAGACACTCTCGTCAACAAAGGCCCCACGTACACCGCTCTCTGGGGCAACGCCCGGGATCTCACCCCCATAGGCCATAAGGCGACACTTGATGCTCCCCTTGGGGCCAGTGATGATATACTCAGCTTCCTCAGAGATGTACATCCAGCCCTGTTCTCGGGCTACCTTCGTCAGGTGGTCGGGGATGTGTCCGTAGATGACGCCGGCTCGTCCTCCTCGCTTGGGGAGGAGAGAGATTCTGGTGTCGTTGGGATTTTGGCGTCGGACGGTTGGGATGTATCCGAACTCAGCTCGGGCAATGTCATGCTCAGGGAGGATTCGCTTGGGGCCGGGCTGGATGACGCCTTTGGGCTTTCGCTGAGTGAAGATTTGGCTGGGGGATTGGACAGGGCTGGACATGTGGTTTCCTTTGGCACTGGTCGGCCATAGAGGTTGTGGAGCCGAGAGGATCCGATGTCCGGATCACTTAGTTCTGCTACTAATGTTAGCTCAGATGTGGCATGAACGCCCCCCCGGGGACTTGTGCCCTGGGTGACTAGCTTATAGTCGGTGTAGAGGTCGTAAGATGGGCCAAGCACTTTACGGACGTAGGCATCTGTTATCATTAGACTTTGCCTTTGAGAGGACCAGGACAGTGCCGCTCTCGTTGTCTGTGGCGTCGAGGAAGTGGCCCTCACGCTGCCAGCCCTCGGAGAGCTTAGCGGCTGCTGAGCGGTGAGTGGCTACGATGTAGGTTTTGGTGTCTGGGGAGTAGGTTTCGCCCAGGGCTTGCTTCACTTGATCTTCGATGGTCATGAGAAATTGACGCTCCATAATGGTATAGTGGTTTCCCTGAATTATATCAGAACTTACAAGTGTGTTTATATTAGAATCTGAAGTATCTATAAAAGATCCGACTTCCTCCCAACCTTCATCAACAATGTCTTTAATCATTAAAGTTTTAATCACTATATATGCATGGGTATCTGGTCTGTACCGATCCTTTAAAATTTCTTCTACAGTATAACATTGGGCATATCTCCCATAATTTCGCACAAAGACCTCTATCTGTAGACTGCAAAATCCGTACAGGTTATGTGTACAAATGCCCCTTCAGCCTCTGCCTCTCGGGGGTAACCCATGTCAAAACACTCCTCTAGAAGAGACTCGTACCTATCGGAGCCCTCTGTGAGGTTGAGTAATTCGTCGGCAATTTCAAAGAAACGCCTACGGTTGTAGGTGGTGGTGCGCCACTCTAGTTCGACAGGCTTACCACCCATAACCAGTCACCCCTCTGTCAGCCTCAGAGCGTCGTTTGGCCTCGTTGAAAAGCCAAGCCTCCTCTGGTGTGTTGGGACGAGAGAGCACCTCTCGGGTGTATGATTGGGCATCCATAAGATCCACCGTTTCACTGAAGGGAAACTCTTTCAACTCCTTGCGCACCAAGCCTGTGGGGCCGCCTACTTCTCCGGGTTCCTTGCACATGTAGTACCAGAGGCCATTCTCATGATCGGGGATGAGGTTGTCACGCATACGTTCTGTCTTATCTCGTCCCTTAGGATAGCAGGCTAACCAGTTGGGTGTAAAGTCGCGGTAATTATCGTCTAGCTCCATTATCCTGTTCCATAGGGGGGCGTATACGGCACTGAAGACGACCTCCTCTATGGCTATATTTGAGGTGTACCACTTGCGGGCTAGCTTGACGGCCTCTTCCATTAGCTGAGTGGGGCCGCAACGTTTGTCTCGGGACTCCAGGCAGATCTTACGTCCCCAGGGGTCAATGGCTACGGCGGCGAGACCGTTACGGGCCTTAGGGTCTCGGTTGATTTCGTTTTGTTTGCCGGGCGCTGGGTCGATAATGAGGGTCTTGCTGCACAAGTAGAGGGGGACTTCGGAGGGGGCGAACTCCTCGCCACAATCCTTATCGAAGACGCTGGAATTGAAGGTGGGCAGCTCGTGGCCTTGAGCGCCTGTGTGGAGAAACTTGACAAAGGGCTCGCTATCAAAGAATTCAATAGTTACGTAACCGAACCACTCTTCATCAAAGGATTGACCTTTACCGGCTTTTGGTTTGTTCTGATATTGAGAAGCAAAAGTATATGCCTTACCTGGGGTGTTTTGCATTTGATAAGCTTTTCGAGTAGTAATCTTTTCTGGGAAGATAGATTTCCCATGAACATCATCAGGTTCGCCTGTCTTAGAATTTTCCAAAAGAGATCTAGAGTGTATTAAGTATTCTCCTGGCCACTCCTCTTCTATATATTTATAAACATCGTGGTAACCCCATTTGGTATGGCAAATTAATTCACAGCCATGCTCAGCAGGGCGTTCAAGGGGACGTGAAACATCAATCCAATCTCTAGCTGTTTGCATAACGGCTGGAGATTTAGAAGCCTCCTTACCTATGATATCGTCTAAAATTTTATGTGTATAATGCATCCCAGCTTGGGCACCACCGATACCGTATGGCTCCATTGTAAGCTCAGCAACCCCAAGAGAGTTTCTAAGAAGTTGAAATCCTGTAGAACCCCACTTCAAATTTCGTGGTCTAGGAACGCCCTTATCTTTATCCCAAAATCCTATCCCCTTAGGAAGAATATCTCGATAAACCATTTGGTAGAGGATGCTGCCTTCTATAACATTACAAACAGCCCCAATCCATTGCATGGGTTTTTTTTCAGTTTCATTAAAAACACCAACAGTGCGTTCTGGATTCTTAGAAACCGTGAGAAGGCCATTGGCACGGGTGGCAAGGCTGGTCTTGAAGCATTCCCTGGGAATTCGGATCATGAGGCGACGGTAGGACTGGGCAATGTCCCGGTCGCCGGGTTGCTCCTCAGGGGTGAGGATGGTGCCATCGGCTAGGTGAGTCTCCCCCCAGTGGCCGAGGAGCTGGCAGATGGGACCGTGGAGTTCCCACTTGAGGTCGCGGAACTGAAAGACCTCTCGGGCGAAATGCCAGAGACCGATGTCGGGATCTTCGAAGAGGTCACGAATGGCAGTGACCTGTTGAGGCATCATGTCCCGTGGGGAGCCACCTGAGGAATGCAGGTCGTGGAGGATGGACTCGCCGGGTGTGGTCACTGTTGATGATGTCCAGATAAGCCAAGACCCATAATTGAATCATAAGGATTTTTATAGCAATAAATTGGAAATCCAAGCCGCTGCGGTACCGGTTGTATCCAAGGCCAAGGTATTGGTTGAGTAGTTACCTCTTTAACACAAGTACAAGATTGAATTCTAGGTGCCCATATAGTTTTACATTCCGGACATTTCCATCCTTCAAGCATCTATTTTTCCCTCAAGCGTATTGAATTTTCGATTGGTATAAATTTCATAGGCTATTTTTTTAGCCTCTTCTTTATTTATTCCATTCGAAAAAAGACATTCCTCAACTAACTCTATAGAGAAAGTAAAAATATATTCTGTACAAAGCCCACTTCTATCTAAAAGGCATACTTCAAGGGTCTTATCTCCCTCAGACATCTTCGCTCCCTTCAAGCGTATCTTCAACCTCCTCCCGAGTCTTGTCCTTGGCACTGACTGTGGTGTGGGGACCGTCTAACAGCTCCCCCACCGGGGCAAGCTTGGTCATGCTGGGTCTCACCTCCGCAAGGGACTCCATGGTCTCTTGGTAGGCAGTGACCGTTCTATTGTCTGTGTAGATGTTGAGCTGCGGGGCTTGGTTGGCAGCCTGAGCGGTCTGCATCCTTTCCTCCCTGGGGAAGGTTGCGCCGTGGATGGCGAGGACTTCCTTGGTGGCTTCGAACTTCGTTGGCCAATTTTCAGTCTGATTAACGGTTTCCTTTAAGGAGGTGATGGCGTCGTCGAAGATGCCAGCCGTTTCGATATTGAACCGGGTCTTGGCTCGCATGAGAGCTTCAGACTCAATCTCTACTTGCTCTATGAAGACTGGGCTCTTCTTGGCTATAAAGCGCTGTATCTGGGACTCTTTTACACCCAAAAGCTCCGCAATGGTGGTGGTGGGGAAACCCATGGCCACGTAGGTGGCTAGGGCGTCCTTCTGATAGCCTTTCAGATGGACACGCTTGGTGGCGTCGGGATGGAGGTCGATAGGGGTGTCCCCCGGGGGATCGACGCCCGGCTCAAGGGGCAGGTCAACGGTGGGGGGCAGGTCGAACTCAGGGGTGGTGTCGTAGACTGCGGCCGGGTCGGGTTTGTCAGGAGGTATGATGGGCATAGGTCTCCCCAATGGAGGTTATTTCTTGGATTTCTTTTTCTGCCGATCTTTTAAAGTTTTTCTGTACTTCACTGATTTTTTATGTTCACCGACTTCTGTTTTATATGATGTTTGAGCTGTACTTTCTTTTATTCTTAAATGCCAAGTAGAAGTATCTTTTATTGCCGGACGTTCAGGAAGACCTTCTTTTCTATGTTTTAAATCTCTCACAGCATTTTCTCGTTTATTAAATGCTTTATCTATTTGGGATGTACTGGTATCTATAAAATCAGACTCACTAGCGTCTCTAAGCAACTCATTGGAAATTAATATACGACGCCCTAAATCACCAGGAGTCTCTATGACTGGCCTAGCCCTCTGTCTACTAGACGGAGAATTAGCCTGTATGTGATCTTTCTGACTTCTACTTCTCGGCATAGCGAGCCCTCGGGGAAGTTAACCCCTAAAGGGTAACAAAACCCCCGCCACGTTACCACAGGCTCCGACAACCTTTAATAACCTTTCCCACTATTAAACCCTCCCCTACCTCCCCTTAATAAGCCTAAACTCGCTCCCAAATTACCCTCACTCCCTTATCCATTACCTCCATTCTAGTCTACACAACAAAGTGTATACCTACCTCTGGACACTCTCCTGTCAGAAATCACCCTTTACCCCCTCGACGGCCGTGTGTGGGGGGTTACCCCCCCGGGTCGATTCACCACACCGTAGCTTACCCTCGTTCACCCCCGCGGGGAGCCTAGCCTCAGTACCCACTGGTACTGTACCAGCCAGTACCCTGCCCCTCGTCCCCCGGGGGACACGGCCAGCTCCCAGGCGTAGGCTGCTGAGGGTAGGGCTCTCCCCATGGTTACTTCCCCTCGGGTCGGACGCAC
>JAAEMK010000008.1 GCA_024225635.1 Desulfobacteraceae bacterium
AAGGACGACGCCTATCGTATCCTGAGAAAGGTGCGCGGCAGTCCTGCGTACTACGGGGACTTCAAGCAACACGTCTTTGGCATGATTAGGTCGCGCCCACTTTCCTTTCCTTCCTGCCTGTGTAGTAGTGTGGCTGTTTCTGCGTTTCCTTCTTTCATAGTGGCTTCGTTGACATGACAGTTCTATTGGAAACGTTTTCCGATATGTACATATGTAGGTATTGGTGGTTGGGACAAAGACGAGATTCTTGTGTCGTCTCATTCTCTAGGCAGTTGGGGTGTCCGACCTGGTTCGTGTCGCTGTCGTTTGCCGAGACGAGGACGGCGAATGTGTTGCGCGCCTTGCACAAAAGCGTCTATGGCCAGGAAATCACCGAGGAAGACGCCAAGAACCTCGAGTGGCAAGCCAAGTGCGACCTCATTCGGTGCGTCTTCTCTTCTCTCCCTGTCCTATTCTTTTAGTATTCCTTTGATGCCTCGTGTGCGCCTTCGCTTGAAGCTCCTTTCTCATTGCTCAACAATGCCTGCGAATGTTCTTGTCTGCATATTTGCAGATCGGACCCGGTGCTGTGCGCGCGCTCTTTCCACCATCGCGTGCACAGTTTGCTGACGACCATGCTGAAGCAAAACAGACATGGCGTCCTGGGCCGCATCGAGGACTTTGCTCTAAGGTCTCTCTCCTCTCTCACTCTCACTCCTATCATAGGAAGATGTAGTTTGCTTTCCTTTTGCAGAATCGAATTCCAACAGCGCGGTAGTCCGCATGCGCATATCATCTTCTGGGTCACCGGCGCGCCCCAATTTGACATC
>JAAEMK010000009.1 GCA_024225635.1 Desulfobacteraceae bacterium
ACACCAATTCTCACTCAGTTCTATAGATTACTCATTCTCAGGTACTACAATTGTAGGCCCATCCCCCACCCACTGGCAGGTGCTGATTGATACACAGACTACTCTCATTCCACTCAGACACAAAGACTACTGCTATTCTCACTCAGGCTTACAGACTACTCCCATTCTCACTCAGACACAAAGACTACTCCCATTCTCACACAGTTACACAGACTTCTCTCATTTTCATTCAGACACACAGATTACTCTCATCCTCATACAAACCCATAGACTACTCTCATTCCACTTAGACACACAGACTACTCTCATCCTCATACAAACACACAGACTACTCTTATTCTCACACAGTTACACAGACTACTATCATTCTCACTAAGCTACAAAGACTACTCTCATTCTTACTAAGACACACAGACTACTACTGCATTCTCACCTCACCCAAACACACACTACACCAATTCTCACTCAGTTCTATAGATTACTCATTCTCAGGTACTACAATTGTAGGCCCATCCCCCACCCACTGGCACTGGTTAGTGCTGATAGACACACAGACTGCTCCAATTCTTAGGTTACTCTTTGTTAAAATTTTAACAAATATTGATATCCACCTCCTATAGGTCATAGAATTACCATTTCCAAAAATGCCATATGTGTGATTTAAATATTATCATAGGTTAGTATTACATCAACATCAACATAAGCAGTAAGACAATTTAGCCACACATGGGGAAATTGTGACCAAATAATCATCAAAAACTAGATATTATAGCTTAGAAGAATAAGCTCATAAATAATAGCTTAAATATTCTAGCTTAATTAATTACCCTGACTGTTTGCCAAATATTGGGCAATTCCCGAATTTGGACTATGGTTGTCAATGTACATATTGTAGTGGAACACCACGCCAAATTTGCAATTGGAATGTATTTTACCTGCACAGGTAAAATACAATGATTCCAATGTATAATCAATCAATGTCACTATGTCTATGTATAATTAAAGGCTTGTCCAAATGGATTGCAAATCTATTTACTATTATACTTTTGTGTTGCACACAATCATTTTGGGACTTTTCCAAGGAAAATCAGATAAATGTTGAAATGATTATTTTCTTTAAATCC
>JAAEMK010000010.1 GCA_024225635.1 Desulfobacteraceae bacterium
CAGCCCCAAGCTCGGCGATCTTGTCCGACGCCGTTTTTGCCTGGGAAACGGCCGAGTCCGCGATGGTGCGGGCCGATTCCGTGTTCTTGGCCACCTCGTTGATGGTGGAGGTCATCTCCTCGGAGGCGGTGGCCACCATGGTGACGTTTGTGGTTGCCTGTTCCATGGCCGCGGCAATGGAGGTCATGCCGGCGCTCATCTCTTCTGCGGCCGCCGCAACGGTGCCCGATTTCTCAGATGTCTCGTTTGCCCCCTGGGACATCTGCTCGGAGATGGCCGCAAGGTCGGTGGAAGAGGATGATAGGGTCTCGACCCCGGTGGAGATCTCCTTGATCATTCCGCCGATGCTCGATGTCATGTGGTTCAGGGAGTCCACGAATTTACCCACCTCATCGTTCTGGTTGATCTCAAGGGAGTGGCTGAAATCACCCGTGGCCATGCTTTCCGCAAACGCCACCCCTTTTCGGATGGGGCCTGTGATGCCGCTTACGATGAAGAATATGGTTGTCATCAACAGGGCCATGGCCACGGTGCCGATGCCCATGCTGATGTTTCTGATCGCCTGTGCCTTTGCAAGCACCTTGGACATGGGAATGTTCACCATGACTGCCCAGGGGGTCTTTGACTTGCCGATCCATATGGGTTCACAGACCCTTGAAACCGCCTCGCCAAGGGAGGCGGAATGGTTTGAGGTGATAAAATCGTTACCTGATTTTATATCATTCATGAACGGCTCTGCCCAGGGATCTGTCTTCAGGAGGCTCTCACCGATCCGTTCCGGTTTCGGATGGGACACATAGAGACCCTTGTTGGAGACAATGCTCAGGTAGCCGGTTTCATAGACCTTGACCTCTGAAAAGTGCTCTTGAAAGGCCTCAAGGGAGATATCGATACCGACCACTCCGACCAGCATGCCCCTGTGTTTGATGGGCACGGTCAAGGTGGTCAGCAAAACCGTTTTGCCGTTATGGGTCCACTGGTAGGGATCGCTGATTCCCTCACCCCCCGTTCTCCGGGGGACAAGGTAGTAGTCCCCGACACCTTCCTGCTCATAGCTGCCGCAGGCCCTGAAGATCAGCTCGCCGGAATAGCGTTCCCAGACAGGGACAAACCGGCCTGAAGCGTCATGGCCCGGGGTGTTGGCGAATTCCCTGTCCCTTCCGTCCAGGGCATTGGGGTCCCAGATGGTCCATGTGCCGAAGAAGTGGGGATTGCTGACCATGATCTGTTTCAACATGGCGTTGATCATTTGCCTGTCGGGCAACACGGTGCTTTCCTTCATCCCTTCAAAGCTCTGGGCAAGGGTCCTGGCTGTGTCCATGGCCACCTCGATGTCAGCCTTTACAACGCCGCTGTACCGGTGGGCGATCTCGGTGGTCTCCTCAATGGCGTTCTCCCTTGCCATGTTTCCCGCCATTACGGCAACAACACCAATGGTTACGGCAAACGAGAGAAAGGCAACCATACCGATGTAGAGAAGCATCTTCATCTTTAGATTTAAATTTTTCAATATTTCCTACTCCTTTAGGGTCAAGCTAACAGCCAAAGCCGTTTTTCATGTTCATCCTGTAATCTCTGCCCGGGCCTCAGCTTTTTTTGCAAGGGCAAATATGTCTATCAGAAGCGTTGTATGTCCTTCTATGGTCATGGCGCCCTGGATGCCGGGCTGCCTGAGGGTGGCGTTGTCATCGGCTTTCCGGAAAACGCTGACAACGTCCAGGGGCGAGGATGCCAAAAGGCCGAAATCCCGTCCGCTGAGGTTGAACACAATGGCCTCATAGCGTTCCCTCGGGCCCAGGGGCTCGACATTGATCACCTGGGACAGTTCATACAGGGGAAGGGCCCCTCCCCGGTACTGAACCACGTTTTTTCCTCCCACATGTTCCATGGTTGATGCGGGAATTCTTTCGATCCGTTCCACAAGTTCCAGGGGAACGGCAAAATGTTCGGAATCGGCGTTCCTGAAAAGAAGTAACGGGGTTTCCTCTCCGGTGGTGTCCATCTCTGCTGCCTCCTCGTTGGTCTCGGTCCGGGTGGATAGTCCGGCCATTTGCGCAAGGTTTGATATGTCGAGGATCAGGGCGACTTTGCCGTTGCCCATGATGGTCGCCCCGGCGTATCCGGTGCAGTGATTCATATGCCGGCCCAGGGGTTTCACGACAATCTCTTCGGAATCGTGAAGTTCATCAACCACCAGGCCGTATTTGAAAGCGCCGGCGGACACCACCGCAATATTCAAGGTGGTTGCGGAGGTACTGTCGGCGCCAAGGATTGCAGAGAGACCCACCAGGGGGAGAAGTTCCCCCCTCAGCCTGACAACATTGCCGTCTCCCACTTTTTCCACCATGGTTTTCACCCGGGCCGGGGGGATGCGCAGCAGCTCGTCCAGGTTGACCTGGGGAATGGCATACGCCTCCTTGGCAATGGTAACGATCTGGCTTGGGATGATGGCCAGGGTCAGGGGGAGTTTGAGCCGGATTTCGGTCCCCCTGCCCGGGGTGGCGTCGATATCGATAATGCCGCCCAGTTTTTCAAGGCAGGTCATCACCAGGTCCATGTTTTCGGGCGCAAGGCCTTTGCCGTCATCAGAGACGACGATATTGATCTGGCCCGCGTCATGGAACGCTTCCAGGCAGATGGTTCCTGCCGGGGGTTTTCCTGCCCGTTTTCTTTCCGGGGCGGATTCGATACCCTGTTTAACGGCGTTCCTCACCAGGTGGGTCAACGGCTCCGTGAGGGTTTCCATGACCGCCTTATCCAGTTCAACCTCCTTGCCCCGGACCACAAGATCTACGGACTTTCCCATCTCCCGGGAAAGGTCCCGGACCACCCGGGTGAACCTGGTAAACACATTGGCAATGGGCTGCATCCTGGTGCGCATGATGGTTTCCTGGAGATCCGAGGTGATCATGTCGATGCGCTGGCTTGACAGTTCCGCAGCCTTGCCATTGGACGAGTTGATCCCTTGAATCAGCTGGTTGCGGCTGAGGACAAGCTCTCCGGCCAGGGTCATCAATTTATCCAGGAGGTTGACATTCACCCGGAGAGAGCCCTGGGCGTTTGTTGCGCCGGTCCCCTTTGGGGCTGTCTGATCACCCTGAACCGGATGGATCTCCATGCCGGAACCGGCGCTTTTTTCTTCTATAATCATTATGGAATTCTCCTTTGTCCGTGGGGTCGTATCTTTCAGACCTTGAAACTTTCCACCATCGTCTTGAGATTGTCCGCAAGCTTCAACAGCTCGCCCGCGTTCATGCTGACAGTGGCGCTGCTGTTTGTCATCTCCATGGATTGGCTGCTCACTTCCGTGATGTCCGTTGTGATCTCTTCGGAAACCCTGGAACTCTGGGCCACGCTCTGGTTGATTTCATCCAGTCCCTGGGATGCCTGGGCCACATTGCCTGCGATCTCCTGGGTGGTGACACTCTGCTCTTCAATGGCGGTCGCTATGGTTGAAGCGATCTCGTTGATATCATCGATGATCTTGGTGATGGAACCTATGGATTCAACGGACACCGCTGTGGCCTGCTGGATGCCCCCGATCTTCTCCCGGATATCGTTGGTGGATTCGGAGGTGAGCCGGGCAAGCTCCTTGATCTCGGCCGCGACAACGGCAAATCCTTTTCCGGCTTCCCCTGCCCGGGCCGCCTCGATTGTGGCATTGAGGGCCAACAGGTTGGTCTGTTCGGAAATATCGTTGATGGTCTCGGTGACCTTGCCGATCTCCCGGGCCGCAGCCCCAAGCGCGGCGATCTTGTCCGACGCCGTTTTTGCCTGGGAAACGGCCGAGTCCGCGATGGTGCGGGCCGATTCCGTGTTCTTGGCCACCTCGTTGATGGTGGAGGTCATCTCCTCGGAGGCGGTGGCCACCATGGAGACATTGGTGG
>JAAEMK010000011.1 GCA_024225635.1 Desulfobacteraceae bacterium
ATCATGATGTCGCCTGGAGCCAAATCCTTCACGGGAATTTCGACCTCTTCCCCTTCCCGTTCCACGCGGGCGGTCTTAGCGCCGAGGGTGAGCAATTTCCGGATGGCCTCCGAGGCCTTGCCCTTGGCTTTTGCTTCCAGGTACCGACCAAGCATATGGAAGGTCATGATGGTAACGGCCATTTCGATGAAAGAGGTCATCGGATAGACAAAGCCCACCAGACCAATCAGGTAGGGGGGAAGGCTGCCCATGGAAATGAGCACATCCATGTTGAAGGTGCCATTCTTCAGTGAACGCCAGGAAGCCTTGTGGGTAGCGGCACCGCCATAAAAAAACACTACCGGGAAGCCGAGCACTGCAATAATAGCCAGATACCCCGGAATGGGCTGCCAGAACATATGAAACATCATCAACACCATGATCAGTGTTGTCGGTACCGCAGCGATCCAGAACCTGCGTAATGCAAGCTTCAGATAGGCCTCTTCAACGGCCGAGTCCTCCTCCTGACTGGCATCTCCCTCAAGAGCGACAGCAGCAACATCATATCCGGCGCCCTCTATCAGCTCTTTCAGCTCATTTTCTGTCGGCCCATCCGAGCCGACTACCACGCTCACTGTGTGATTGGCTATGTTGGTTGACGTCGTCTGCACGCCGTCGTGTCGCGCAAGCGTACTCTTGATAATACCCGCACAATGGTCGGACCCCATTCCGGGTACCGTGACCCTGAAAGTCCTGCCACCCACTTCCCTCACGGAGGCCACATCGTAACCGGCACCCTCCACAGCGTGTTTTAAGGCTTCCCCGTCAGGCCCCGACGCAAGGGAGCGAACACTCACCTTATGTTTGGCAATGTTAGTCTCTATCTGGTCGATTCCGTCCAAGCGGCCAATCGTTTTGTTGATAATGCCGGCGCAGTGGTCTGACCCCATTCCCGGCAC
>JAAEMK010000012.1 GCA_024225635.1 Desulfobacteraceae bacterium
TCGGGATTGACTAAGTTTCATTTATATCCCTTACGTACATGCGTTTTGCAGCAGTGGCTTTCATTTTACAATACTGAGCGCGCTTCGTATTCGTATATACATTTTGAGCGCTGCTTATTTCGACCACTTTTGCTCATAAATGCAAAATCTCGTAAGTCGAACGCAGCTACTTGATCTATGGTACCTACGTATCCTACGTATTACGTCGATTAATTCCCCCAGGGGAATAATTTTTTGTTACCCCCATTGAGGGGTTAATTATTATTTCAAGTTGAGCTTGAGCGGCGAAAACAGCATTCTGTGCCCCCTTTGGGGGCATTTTTGCGCTCGTTTTGAAATACTTTTGAAACGAAATACTGCGAAACTCGAGGATTACCTTCGAAAACAGTGGATACACTGGTCGCTTAGAAAATGAACTTACTAATTGATAAAGATGGACCTGTCAGTTAGTAGAAAGTTGCATGGACTTAGTCGAATTGGCGCATATTTAGCTACATTGTGACCA
>JAAEMK010000013.1 GCA_024225635.1 Desulfobacteraceae bacterium
CTACGTACTGTATGTGTCGTAGGCGGAGGTGAAACCAGGTTTCACGTAGGCAAGCACGCTCCGCACCCCCTCCCCCACAACACTCACAGAAGGCCAATACGTACACGTACCTAGAGCGTATGTAATGTACGTATAGTGGTGTACGTAAGGTAGGTACGACGTCAAGTTCTGTATCCTAATACTACATTGTTATGTGCTCGCGCGGTGGAACGTACGTAATACGTTTTGCTTAACTTTTGTAGCCATACGTAATTCATTGAAGTGCCGTAGGTTCCCAGTAAGTAGTCGCCAAGTGATCGCGGACTAGCACTGCCTAGAACTCTTTTCGGAACTTTTGTGTTGGAGCAACTACCCGCAGGCCAACGATGCATTTTCAGTTTTGACAATTGTCTAGTCAAAAGAACCGCGATCGAAATTCAGTGTTTACCTTACCATACCTAGCTAGCAAGACACTGTTAACTGCCGACCCGCTCACAAACCCGGAAGACCAAACACCGACGCACCCGGCACCCCGCCAGCAGCGCGAACAAAAAACAGGTGCACACCA
>JAAEMK010000014.1 GCA_024225635.1 Desulfobacteraceae bacterium
TATTGTCGGGAAAATGAAGTTTTTTGCCTTGATATTGCAAAAGGTTATCTTCAAGAGGGATATGAGGTCGTTAAAGAGCAGGTTTATAATGATCTGAACCACATTGTGCAGAGTTCAGCAATGGTAGAGTGTATTAACTCGATCATTCGGCCTTATCTGAATACGTCACGGAACCAAACCTCACAGGAAATGCTTAACCTTATCATGTTTTATCATAATCATCGCTTTTACAATGCCGGGGAAAGGGCAAAGAAGAGTCCTTATGAGATCTTGAGCGGCAGAAAACAGGAAAAAGATTGGCTGGAGCTTCTTTTTGAAATGATTGATGACAATAATGCTCCAGCTAGTAATGGTCAAAGATTTCTATCCGTTGGTTTTTGCCTTTATGATAAAAACCATCATGCTTTTATATGCCATGGATCAAGTGATGATTATACACCTTGTGTAAAATTGTCGAGATAATCACAAATTAAATTTTGGTATAGCTACACGGGAGACACAGGAGTCTGCCGTTATGCAATAGTTGCGAGCAAAATCCTGATTAAAAACACTGTAAGGCACTTCTGGGGTCATATGAAGGATGCCCTTTATTTTTGTTCTTTTTTAGAGCACTCAATGAAAGTGAGATATTAGCAAGCGGTGATAGTGTGTTTTTTGGCCGATATGACGTAAGTAGATAGGACTTATTTCTTTTGGATTTAGGAATTAAATAGGACTCATATTTTTCATCTAAATGTTTCGGAACTATTTTATTGAGCACATTTTCATCTTCCTGGGGTAAAATCTTTCCTAATGGAGATATTAATATAACATAATCACTATTATCTATTACATTTTTTTTAAATTTAAAATGTCCGACACCTTTTGCGCAGATAGATAAATTTTTCAGGCCCATGCCAGCTAGAAACCAATTGGCGGTTATGATGCCTATTGTGACAACGGTTTCATTTTTTTCATTTTCCCAAATTGTTTCTAAGAAGTTTTGTGTGGCTCTACCAGTAGTTGCTCGATACGTATTTAAAGGTAGACCACCAATGATATTGAAATCTCGTTCTTTTATTTGGCAGAACTCAGGCCGAATTTGATGGATTTCGTCAATTCCTGCAAGGTTGTTTTTATATATAGCATATTCGAATGTTTTCTCTGTACATTCAACTCCCGTGCACATTAAGTGCTTAAAAATGGGTGTAATAGTAGTTCCTGAATCTAACACCAAAATAATTTTCTTAACTTTCGTAGACTCTTCATGAATAGTTTTAAATAATTGGGGTAGTGTCTCTTTCACCAGAACTTCGGCTAATTTTTCTTTTTCTTCAGCAAAATGCCGTTTTCTTTCTAAATATTGATTATTTTGAAAGAGGTTATTATCTATAATGTGATTTCGATGACTTGTATTGAATAAGGCATTTCGTATTAGTCGTTTTAAATTAAACAAGATGGACAACAGCAAAACGACAATGATCGTGCCGATTGTAATATCTAAAACAAGCCGAGGAGCGGTCGATTTTAAAAAAACTGCGGCTATAATGCCAACAGCTGTTGTAAATATTGAAGACCCCAGTGTAATGTAAAATTCGAACTTATACCGATTCAAATAATATTTGAAGTCCACGTTTCCCTCCTGATTGATGACCATGAAAGGATTTTTTACGAATAGAGCATGTTAGTTTGATTATTAGATAATGATTAAACCGTCAAGAAAAAAATACGGCTGTAGAGATGTGTTAATTAATTTTGACATCCTAACAAATCAGAGCGTTCAATTTGTCTATAATCGAGGGGCTTAGCAGATCCATTTCACACTGAGCATTTTAACGTGAAGTCATCATCGGGATCAGAATCGGCCGACTACAACATATGTGTATCAAAATCTTTTAATCTGAAAATTTAAAAATCAAAGTTTATTGGAGATTATCCATCCTTTTCAGATTTTCTTTACCACCTCCCATACAAAAAAACGTGTATCTCGCCTCTGTATGTTGCCGGTTAATTTTGGAGGATCTGGCATAGAATATCATATTTTTTATCTTTGACATCCAATTAATCTGCCTCTTTATTATATAAAGGGAGTTGGTCCCACCACTTGACGCCCAGACGATTTATTGAGCAAGGCACTTCCCCAACGACAAGGCTCAAGCCTCAAACAAAAGCCCAGACTGTGACCATAGGATTTCCGATGAATGCCGACGGATCGGTAGTTCCACCTTCATGTCCTTCATGGTGAAAACCGGCCGGATTAAATCAGGGACAGCATCCGTAAAAGTGCCACCGGTAATGAAAGGAATGGCGGGGGTAGCCACGGAAAAAATAGTCATGGTCGTAATAACCGTAGTCGTAGTAGCCCGGCCGCCTTTGGGTATGGAGGTAGATCTCCCGGCTCCTGAGTTTCAGGTACTTAACCTTCTTTGAGCCGATCTGCCGGAACTCCGGACGCTCCACCACCCCGGCCACGGTGACCCTTCGATTTTTCGCATACACTGCGGGATCGAGGAATCCGTCACAGACAACGATAAACCGGCCCTGGGAGCTGTCCTTCGCCACCGGGGAATCGGTCATGTCCAGGGGAGAATGCAGCACGGTGATCAACGTGATCTCCTCCCTGTTGTCCGTATCGATGATATACCCGCCCAGGATCACTGTCTGGCCCAGGTACCCGTCGGTAAACTCCATGATGTGACCAAAGTCCACACGGGGTCCGGCCTCGGTTTTCACCTCTGTTGATATGACAGAGCATGAGTAGAGAAACGGTACCACCATCAAGGTAAAAATCAATCTCAAATGGGATTTCATTTGACACCTCCCTGGCTTTTATAAAAAGGAGCTTGTTACCCTTTAAAGATAAGCCGCTCCCCCCCATGATGCAACAGAAAAAACGCAAAGAAACCGGGCATCTTATTCCCTTGACATGTCAAGACCGTTTGAAATATCCTAATAGGAACAGTGTCTTGCAATATCTTTTCCCACTCCCGTTTATCTTCGCAGGGTTGTCCGGCATTCCGCAATGACACCCCCCTGGCCAAATGCATTAACCCACTTTTTTGGGGAGGCTGATCATGGAAGAATACGAATATAAAAAGATAACCCTGGACCTGGATGAAGAGGGCTATCTCAACGATTTTGAGAGCTGGACCGAAGAGATCGCCTGCGCCATGGCGGACAGGGAAAACGTTTCAACTGAATGTCCCCTGAGCAAGGAACGACTGGAAATCCTGAGATTCATGCGGGATTATTGGAAAAAATTCAATGCATTCCCCATACTCCGGGCGGTGTGCAAAAACGTCCATCAAGCAAAGGGTTGCCAATATAAGCAATTCCCGGATCCCATTGTTGCATGGAAGATCGCGGGGCTGCCCAAACCCACTCCGGAAGTGTTTGCGAAAATAAAATACACCCCTTGAAGGATGAACCCCATGGCTGAAGGGGACGGGCAGGTCCCGCCCCCTTTGGCCGGGCACTCTCACTACTGGGTCGTGAACGATATCGCCCCTTTGTCCAGGCGGCCCAGGGCCGGGGCCACGAGGCTGCCGATGTAAAGGCTGCCCCCGGTCTCGACAACACCGGTGGTCATGGGAAATGCGCCGTCGGGGTCCTGGAGGTTCGCCACCACCTGCCCCCGGGTGTTGACGGCAATGACATGGCCGTGGACAACCGGTTTCGGATGGAGACACTTTGGGATGCGCTGGACAACCTTTCGCAGGAACGGGTATGGGCCCAGCCTGTCCAGGAGGGGATTTCGCGGGGTGACCATGGCGATCCAGAAACGATCGTCAAGACCCGTGGAGATGTTGTCCGGAAACGCGGGAAGCCCTTCGATAAAGGGTTCGCTCTGTCCCTGCTTCGGCCCCTTGATCCAGTATCGGATCACCCGGTAGCTCCCGGTCTCATTGACAAGCACATAGGTCTGGTCGTGGCTGACGGCAACCCCGTTGGCAAAATTGAGACCCTTGACCAGGGTGACGGCGGTTCGGAAGCGGGGATCATACTCCAGAAGCCTTCCATGGCCGCCGTGCTCCATCAGGTCGAGCAGGCTCGCCTCCAAGGTTCCCCCGCTCTCCCGGGGGCCGAATTTGGTGGAGGCGTCCGAGAAATAGACCATTCCGTCCCGGGCCACATCCACATCATCGGCATAGAGGATGGAAATGCCGTCGGCAATAGTGGCAAGGGTTGTCACCCGTCCCGTGGGATCCACGGACAATAGCCCCAAAAAGGCATCCGCCACCACAAGGTTGCCGTTGTTGTCAAAGTCCATGCCCAGGGGACGGCCCCCCGTGTTTGCCCACACCTCGGGCCGGGAGCCGTCCGGGGAAAGGCGGAGAATCTCCCCTTCATGGGTCGGCACATAGATGCGGCCCGCATCGTCCACGGCAACATCCTCGGGGCCGTGGCGGCCGCCCAGGGAAAAGGTCTCCATGGCGGTCAGGGCTTTGTTTAACGAAAACACCCCGGTATATCCCGGATCATGGGGAGGCTGCCACGCCACCGGATCGATGGGAACCGGCCAGACCAGAAGATAGACGACAGCCAGAACAACAACAAACAGACAACCCATGGTGACACTTTTTCGTACCATTGAAGCCTCCTTTATATATTGTAGGGTGTTACAAGCTCCTCGCATATGAATTGAACCCAAATCATATGCGAACGTCTATACGCAGGCTCCCCGGATGGTCAGGGGAACTCGATGCCGTAGCGCTTTACCTGGTTCCAGACGCTTGTTCTGGAGATGCCCAGGATCTTTGCCGCCCGGGTCCTGTTGCCCCGGGCCTGTTTCAACGCTTCCACAAGCCTCGACCGCTTGATGGAATCAAGATCTCCGGCCATGGAAGGCTCGGTCGCGGGAGGGGTGATGTGAAGGTTTTCATGGGCGGTGATGGTCTTTGGAAGGTGCTCGGGTTCGATCATGGAATCCCTGCAGGTGACAAAGGCGAACTCAAAGGCGCTCTTGAGTTCCCGCACGTTTCCGGGCCAGGGATAATGGGTCAACAGTTCAAAGGCCCGGCTGGAAATGCCGTGGATGAAATCCTTTCCGCTCTTGAGCCGGATGCGCCGGAAAAACGCCTCGGCAAGCAGGGGAATGTCCCCGATCCGCTCCCGAAGAGGAGGAATCCAGATGGGAATCACATTGATCCTGTAATAGAAATCCTCCCGGAACCTGCCCTGGCTGACCAGGGAACGAAGATCCCTGTTGGTGGCGGTGATGATCCTGGCACGGATATCCATGGGCCGGTTCTCCCCCACCCGCTCCACAACCTTCTCCTCCAGGACCCGGAGGAGCTTCACTTGGGTGGCGAGGGAAAGGTCGCCGATCTCGTCCAGGAAGATATCCCCCCGGCCCGCGGCCTCGAACTTTCCCTCCCGGTTCTGGTAGGCGCCGGTAAAGGCGCCCTTGACATGGCCGAACAGCTCACTCTCCAGGATGGACTCGTTCAGGGCCGAGCAGTTGACCTTGACATAGGGCAGTTTTTTCCGTTCACTGCCCTCGTGGATAGCCCGGGCCACCATCTCCTTGCCCGTGCCGCTCTCCCCGTAGATGATCACCGGCGCATCGGACAGGGCGGCGTTGGCAATGAGGTCAAACACCTGCTGCATGGCCGAGGAGGTGCCGATGATTCCCCGGAAGCTCTCCATGGACTCGAGCTCCCTGCGGAAGCCCTCGATCTGGGCATCCTTTTTCACGATGGCGGAGATGTCGGTGAGGGTCTCCACGGCCCCCATGACCCGGTTCTCCTCCCCCACAAGGGTCGAGGCGTTCTTGATGATGGGCAGGGGGGTGCCGTCCTTCCGGATGATCATGCACTGTTTGTTGTTCATCCTACCCTCCCGGAACAGGACGCACCAGTTGCAGTCGTCCCCCTGACGGCAGACATCGCACACGCTGCAGTTGAGGATGGTGCAGGGTTCGCCCATGATCTCATCCAGGGAATAGCCGGTGATCCGTTCAAAGGCGGTGTTGACAAATACGATGGTTCCGGCGGTATCAACGATCATGATGCCGTCCTGCAGGGTCTCCACCACGGTTTTCCAGTACCGGTTCAGTTCATGTTCAGACATTGTACACCCGATGTTCATGTTTTTGACACTTATTGTTCACTTTTTTAACACACCCCGGACAGTTGATCAACCAGAGAGCGAATAAAACCCCATTTCATTTAAGCGCCCGGGTTGCCGTTCAACGGATTGATCGTTTTTTTTCGTCCCCTCCCCTGATTTTATCCTTTCTGGCATCCATATTGCTTTTCTTCTGGTATTCAAGGCAGCAGCCCCGCCATGGGGAACGATAACGGCGGATGAACACAAGGCGTAACCCAGGAATAAGGACCGTGAACCAACAGGCTGAAGAAAAAGAGAATAACAGGATTCCCCCCGGCCGTGTGCTGGACCTTCGGGGGGGCATCTCACCGTTTACCCTGCTCAAGGTGAGCGACACCTTCAGGCAGATGCGCAAGGGGGAGGTGCTTGAGGTGTTATGGAGCAATCCCGAGACCTCGTCCCAGATAAAAAAGATCCTTCCCAGGGATTCGTGGGAAGTGGTCGGGACGGAGGAGATCCGAAAAAAAGAATCCTGGTTTTCGATCCAATTGAAAAAAACAACCGGGATCACCCTTTAGCAATAGTTGTTTACAGGCAAAAATAAATAGTTGTATTACACAAGCTACAGTTGACAAAAGTTGAGTGTTAAACCAGCGTAAAAGGAGAAACAATGTCCAAACGTATAATCATCATCGGAGCCGTGGCCCTTGGTCCCAAGGTTGCCTGCAGGTTGAGACGGATCGACCCGGACGCAACCATAACCCTCATTGACCGAGACAGCCTCATCTCCTACGGCGGCTGCGGCATTCCCTACTATGTGGGCGGTGATGTTGCCGATCTCGAGGGCCTCTATTCCACCATTGCCCATGCAGTGAGGGACGAAACCTTCTTCAGAAAGGTCAAGGGAGTGGATGTGGTCACCCAGGCCGAGGCCGTTGCCATCGACCGCAGGGAGAAGCGCCTCACCATCCGCCACCTCCAGGAGGACCGGGAGGAGGAACTCGAGTATGACAAGCTTGTCATCGCAACCGGCGCAACCCCCATGCGTCCTCCCTTCCCGGGGGTCAACCTTCCCAATGTCTATCCGGTATCCAACCTTCACCAGGCCAAGGCGATCAAGGACATGATCTCAAAGGGCGAGGTGGAGAATGCCGTTGTCATTGGCGCCGGGGCCATCGGCATCGAGATGGCCGAGGCCCTCACCGATCTCTGGGCGGTTGAGACCACCATCGTTGAGATGGCCGACCGCATCCTGCCCCAGGCCCTTGGCAGAAACATCGCACGGATTGCCGAAAAGCAGCTCCGGGACAACGATGTCAAACTCCTGATCGGGGAAAAAGTTCTCAAGATCAACGGCTCTGAAGAGACCGGGGTTGAATCGGTGGAAACAACCGCGGGCACCCTGCCCTGCCAGCTGGTGATCCTGGCCACGGGCGTAAGACCCAACTCGGAGATTGCGAAAGAGGCGGGCCTTGCCCTTGGCAAAGCCGGGGGAATCCTTGTTGACAACTGCATGCGCACCACCGATCCCGACATATATGCCGGCGGCGACTGCGTTGAGGTGATGAATCTTGTCAACGGCCAGACCATTCTCATGCCCCTGGGCAGCCTTGCCAACCGCCAGGGACGCATCATCGCTTCCAACATCAACGGTGCCTGCGAGCAATTCAAGGGCACGGTGGGCACCTTCTGCATCAAGATGTTCGAGATGGGATTCGCCACGGCAGGCCTCACCTTTGACCAGGCAAAGGCCGCTGGATTCGACCCGGTATATGCAACGGTCGCCCAGTCGGACAGGGCCCATTTCTACCCGGATTCGGAGTTCATGTTCATGGAACTCATCGCCGACAGAAGAACCCGGCGGGTCCTTGGCGTGGAAGCCGCGGGTCCCCAGGGAGACGCGGTCAAGGCCAGGGTGGATGCAGTAGCGCCCCTGTTCCAGTACAAGGCCGATGTCGCCGACATCTGCACCCTGGAGGCAGGCTACTCACCGCCATACGCTTCGGCCATGGATATCGTCAACAATGCGGGCAACGCCCTGGACAACGTCTTGAACGGTACCCACAAACCCATTGACGCCATCGAGTTCGTCCAACGGTTTGAAAACAAAGAGATCCGGGTGCTGGATGTCAGGAGCCAGATCCAGGCCGATCCCTTTGTCGAGAAATTCGGCGACCGCTGGATCAGCATCCCCCAGGATGAGCTGAGAAAGAGGATCGATGAGTTGCCAAAGGACGAGGAACTCTGCCTGATCTGCGGATCCGGTCCCAGGTCCTACGAGGCCCAGATCGTCCTTGCAGGCCACGGCATCACCCAAACACGAAACATCCAGGGCGGATACGGCATGGTCATCGCCACCCATCCCCCCCTGGTCTAACCCTCCTTTTTTTTGGTGCGGCAGGAGAAACGCCTGCCGCACCCCCCTTTCACACATTTTCTCCACGACAAAGCAATCCGTTGATTTTTTTCTTAAAAAATGTGATTCTGCTTTCCATAAAATCAGCGTCGCCCCAATAAAACAACGGCACAGGCAAGAAGAAGGCCTCTCCAGGCTAAACCTTTTCCAGAGACCTGCCGAAAGAGTAACACAGAACGGGGATAAATTCTTGACAAAGGCCTTTTCATTATAACCTTGTCAAAAGGAACAAACACTATTTTAAGGAGAATGCTATAATGCTGTTAAAACTGTTTCTTTGCTTTACACTTATCCCCGTTGTGGAGCTCTACCTGCTTATCAAGGTGGGAGCCGTCCTGGGAAGCTTCAACACCATACTTCTGGTCATCGCCACCGGCTTTTTCGGCGCGTGGCTCGCAAGGATGGAGGGAATGAACACAATGTTCAAGGTAAGGGCCAGCCTTCAACAGGGTTCCATGCCTGCCGAAGAGCTCCTGGACGCCCTGATCATCTTTGTTGCAGGCGTGGTTCTGATCACCCCGGGACTGTTGACGGACCTGTCGGGACTGTTGCTGCTCTGGCCCGTAACCCGTAACGCCTTTAAGCGAATCCTGCGTCAGAAATTGAACGAAATGAATGCCAGGGGCAGCATCAACATCACCCGTTTCCATTGACCAGTATTAAGGAAAACCTATGTTCTTTGATTTGATCGAAAAGCGACGAAGCATACGAAAATTCAAGCCTGTTCCAGTTGAACCCTCAAAGGTTGACAAACTCATTGAAACGGCACTGAGATCCCCCTCCTCCAGGGGGTTCAATCCCTGGCAATTTGTCGTGGTTGACCAACCCGAAATCCTGGAACAGCTCTCAACGGCCAAGCCCCACGGCGGCGCGTTTCTCAAGAATGCCCCCCTGGGAATCGTGGTGGTTGCGGACCCTGAAAAATGCGACGTCTGGGTGGAAGACTGCTCCATCGCCTCCATCCTCATCCAGCTTGCGGCCCAGGCCCTTGGCCTCGGGAGCTGCTGGGTGCAGATACGCCGCAGGGAACACAACGAGACCATGAGCGCGGAAGACCATATCAAAGAACTCCTGTCAATTCCCGACGCCCTCAGGGTGGAATCCGTCATCGCCATCGGCTACCCCGATGAAACAAAAGCCCCCCACCCGGCCCACACCCTTCAAACGGAAAAGATTCACATAAACCGCTATGGAAACTAAAGAGACAACCGATGTGAAGGAGAGAATCATCCGGCTGGTGAAGAGCCACGATACCGAGCTTCCCACGCTTCCTGTCATTGTGAACTCCATTCTCTCGGCTGCGTCCGATGCCAAGACCTCCACCGAAGACCTGGCCGCTATCATCACCAATGACCAGGGCGTCACCAACAAGCTGCTGCGGCTTGCCAACTCGGTCTACTACGGGCAGCGAACACGGGTGGACACCATCAAGCGGGCCATCACGGTGATCGGCTTTGACGAGGTGGTCGGCATCACCCTCGGCATGAACGTCCTGTCCGCCTTTGCGGACCAGTCGTCAGGCCTTCCCCTGGACATGAAAGCATTATGGATCCACTCCATCGGGTGCGCCACGGCGGCAAAGGAGATCGCCACCCGTACCAACCCGGCCATTGCAAAAAAGATCTTTATCCCGGGCCTCCTCCACGACATGGGAAAAGTGATCTTATCCATCTACTTCAGGGATGAGTACAAAAAGGTCAGGGAATCGGCCATGGAAGGTCGAAAGACCTTGTACAAAATCGAACCCGCCACCTTTAGAATGAACCATGCGGTCCTGTCGGGCCTTCTCATGAAGCGATGGCGATTTCCCGACAGCATCCTCTATCCATGCAGGTTTCACCACAACCCGGATGCCTGCCCGGCGGAGTTCCGTCACCAGGCCCTGATCGTCAACATGGCCGACTATCTCTGCCACAAGGCCCACATCGGCCACAGCGGCAACCCCGTGCCCGTGGCGGTGGTCAGCGCCGCCCAGAAAACAGGCCTCAACCATGCCGCCCTGCGGCTGGTCGTCGAGATGCTGAGAAAGAAAGAGGATCAGATCAAAGAATTTTTCGAAATCACCACCGACTTTTAAATATCCTTTAGACGGCGCTCTGCATGGGATCTTGCGGCCACCTGGGCAAAGGCATCCACGGCATCCGAGAGCGCCTCAAACTCCATGGTTCCGGGAACAGACAACTGGCTGCCCCCCCGCTCCTCCATGGCCTTGACAACGGTCATCACGGTCAGGGAATCGATATCCCTGGCCGGCTGAAACCGTGGTCCGGACCGGGTCGTCACCTCGGAGAGGATGTTACACTCAACAAGCTCCGTCAACAGCATCCGCACCACCCGCAACGGGATTTCCAGGGCGGTTGAGATCTCGCTGTCCGAAAGGGAAGGCTCCGCCCGGGCAAACCGCTGAACGCAGACAAGGGCGATCCGGAGGGACAGGATCTTACGGGTTCGGAAGCTTAACTCTTCATACCCCCCCTCCTTTGGGTCGATGATGAACCTGCGGCTCTCCCAGGCAAAGGCGATCTCCCCCCCCACAAGCAGAAGAATCCAGCTTGCCTGGAGCCAGAGAAGAAACAGGGGAAGGGCCGCAAAACTTCCGTATATGGCGTTGTAGTGGGACACCCCCACCTGGAAGTGGATATAAATCACCTGGCCCAGCTGATACACGGTTCCCGCCATGACAGCCCCCACAAGGGCCGCCTTGATCTCCACCTTTTTATTGGGGATGAACACGTATAGAAAAAAGAAGAGCAGCCAGACGGTGCAAAAGGGAAGAAGCTTCAAGCAGAACGAAACCAGGATTTCTAAAATGATCGGCGCCCCAACGGCTTCAAAGAACCGGGTCAGCCCGGTGGAAACGAACACGGTAAAACTTCCCGATAAGATGAGCAGCAACGGCGCTGTAAAAAGCAGGGCGATATAGTCGCTGAACTTCCGGACCAGGGTACGGCTATCCTTGACCCACCAGATGGCGTTGAACGCCTCTTCCATGTGCCCGAGCATCTTGACCACGGCCCAGACAAGAAAAATCACCCCCACCGCCGCCATCACCCCGCCCCGTGTCTCTGCCAGGATCTTTCCGGCAAAATCGATAATCTTAAGTGCCGCCTCTTCCTGGCCGGCAAGCCTTGCCAGAAGCTCTTTCTCGAGCACCTTCTCAAACCCGAACCCTTTGGCAATGCCAAAGGCCATGGCCATCACCGGAACGATGGAAAGCAGGGTGTAAAAAGTGAGGGCCGACGCCCTGAGCATGCAGTTGTCCTCTTTAAAGCCCCTGGCGGCAACCAAAACACTGCTCCAGGCCTTTTTTCCCCACCTGTCCAGGACCGCCCTGAAGCGCACCGGGTCCGATACCAGGGCGACAAGGGCGGACAAACCTCCCCCGTCCAGGCTGTTATTTGCCCTGCCCCCCAGCCGGTTCATTGGGGTTCACTTTCGTTGAGCCATTGCCTGAGACGGCTCAACCCCTCCCGGGTCGAAACCACGGGAACGTAACCAAGGTCCTGTTTCGCCCTTGAGATGTCAAACCAGTGGGCGGTGGCAAGCTCCTTTGCCGCAAACCCTGTCATGGGAGGCTCCTTTTGAATGCCGAAGAGCCTGTAGACGGACTCGAAAAAACGGCCGGCAAGAAAGGCCGCGCGGGCGGAGACCCGTCCCTTGACCGGAGGCAGGCCGGCCGCAGCCAGGAAACTGTTCACCATCTCCCACAGGGGAACGGGGTCGTCCTGGCTGATGAAGTAGGTATTTCCAGACAGGTTCGGGTCCCGTTTCAGGGAGTCACGGGCAAGGAGGTGGGCGTGGGCCGCATTGTCCACGTAGATGGTGTCCACCAGATTGGTTCCGTCGCCAACCTGTTTGAGCCGCCCTGCCCGCTTGATGATCCCGGGAACAAGATGGTTGTCTTCCGGCCCCCAGATCAGGTGGGGCCTCAGGATGATGGCTTGAACACCGTCGGCGGCGGCCTCGATTACGAGCTTTTCCGCCATGGCCTTGGTTTCGGGATAGGGGGCATGGAATTGTTCCGGATAGGGGGCCGATTCGTCGGCACCCTCCATGTGGTTTCCGTCAAACACCACGCTGGGGGAACTTGTGTGAACAAGCCTTGCCACCCGGTTGGCCCTGCAGGCGTTGATCACATTCCGGGTGCCGGTTACGTTTGCCCTGAAATATCCGTCAAACGCTCCCCATATCCCGGGTTTCGCCGCCACATGGAATACGGTGTCCACCCCCCGCAAGGCACGGTTCACCGCTTCGGGATCCGCAAGATCCCCCTGGATCTGTTCCACCCCCAACCGGTCCAGGTCATCATAGAAGCTCCTGGAAAAACTTGTGACCCGGTCGCCGCCCTCCTTCAGCTGTTTTACAATGGCCTTGCCCAGGAAGCCGCCGCCCCCGGTCACAAGCACCTTTTCGTTTTTTGTATGGTTCATAATGACCGCTTCACGCATCCTTGTATTATTGTTTATGGGATAGATACACTCAATCACAAAAACAACAGGGTTTCAAAACCTTTTTTGAAAAAAAGTTCAAAGGATCTGCAAAAAAGCAAAATTTTCCCTTGACATAAACTCCGTATCCGGGTAAAAAGGCCGAGTTGTTTAGCTGAGCGGGAATAACTCAGTGGTAGAGTGCGACCTTGCCAAGGTCGAAGTCGCGGGTTCAAATCCCGTTTCCCGCTCCAAAACAATCCCCCTTCCTTGAAATTAAATCCAACACCTGTTACAGATGCCTTGACACCGGACACGATTCTATCACCCTTTATCCATCAAAAGGAATATGAATATGTCACAACATTTTTTCGGCATCCATGACATCTTTGACAGAAACGCACGCCTGTTTCCGAACAAAATAGCAACAACGGACCGCCACGGCACTTTGTCGTTCAAGGCCCTGTTTGACCGGGTCAACGCCCTTGCCGTTGGTCTTTCCGGCCTCGGCATCACAAAAAACGACAGGATCGCGGTTCTCTCCATGAACCGGAACGATTACCTGACCCTCTATGGCGGGGCGGCAGCCCTGGGAGCCATCGTCGTCCCCATAAACTGGCGCCTGTCGGACAGCGAAATCAACTACATTCTCAAGGATGCGGCCCCCAAACTCCTGGTTGTGGACTCAACCCAGGCCGACCGGTGTGATTTTACAGGCGACCAGGCCTGTTTTGACGAAGAAGGGCCCGGCGACGCCATACCGTTCCAGGCGCTTTTAAAAGAAGAAACCAAACCTTTTCCACCCGCAGGCAACGATGACCCCTTCTGCCTCATCTACACCGCAGCCGTCTCCGGCACCCCCAGGGGAGCCACCCTCTCCCACGGCAACATCATCTCAAGCAACCTCCAGACAGCCATCGCCATGGCCCTCACACAAAACGACATTTATTTAAACATGCTGCCCCTGTTTCACATCACCGGCATCAACCTTGCCTTTTCAGTGATGCAGATGGGAGGCGGCAACGTGGTGATGGAAAAATTCGATCCTGCCCGGGCCCTCACCCTGACAGAGAAAGAGAAAATCACCCTCATGGCAAGCTTTCCGCCGATTCTGACCACCCTGATGAACACCCTGGAGACCACCCCGGCGGACCTCTCCTCCCTCAGGATCGTCACGGGCATCGACGCCCCCGAAACAATGCGCGCCTTTACCCAAAAAACCGGCAGCAGCTTCTGGGCCCTATACGGCCAGAGCGAAACATCGGGCTTCGCCACCCTTGGAAACAGTGCGGAACGCCCGGGATCGGCAGGAAGGGAGGGAGCCATATCAAAGGTTGCAATTCTCGATGAAAATGATATGGAGTGTCCTGTCGACACGATCGGAGAGATCGGTGTCAGGGGCCCCCTGGTTTTCCAGGGTTTCTGGGCCTGGGACAAGGGAGACCTTGACCGGTCAAGCATCGCAAACGGGTGGCACCACACCGGAGACCTGGGACGGATTGATCCGGACGGATACCTCTGGTTTGAAGGGAGGAAGCCCGAAAAAGAGCTGATCAAACCCGGCGGCGAGAACGTCTACCCGGCCGAGGTCGAAGCCGTAATACAGGAGCATCCCGATATCAAGGAATGCTGTGTCATCGGCGTCCCGGATCCAAAGTTCGGAGAGGCCGTAAAGGCCGTCTGCCTGAAGGGACCGGATTCACCGCTAACCGCGCCCGACCTGATCGAATTTGTGGGGGCAAGGATTGCCAGGTACAAAAAACCCGGCCATGTGGCCTTTGTGGAAACCCTTCCCAAAGACTCCCGGGGCAAGATCGACAGAAACCGGGTAAAAGCGCTCCACTCCACCTGAAGGCCGGACCGGGGCGACCCAATTTGAATGTTTTAATAAAGGAGCTGCTTGTTGGCCGGAATACAGGAAATACTCACACTACTTTTTATCATCATTGCCATTATCCTTGTTCCAAGGATGCTTCCCGGTGAAAAGAGGGGAACACGGAGCAAGAAAAAAAAGACCTGGCTGTCCGGCAAAATGCGCATCGGCATCACCCTGTCCGCCATGACTCCGCTGACAGCAGCTCTCCTGTTTAAGCCGTGGCAGCTCCACGACCTCGCAGGCTTCATTGCAGTGGGAATTGCTCCGGTTGCAGCAGGCTGGGCCATCTTCTGGATCGTTTCAGGATTTAAAAAACCGAACCGTGATTAGAAGTGAAAAAAAGGAAGGATTGAAAAAAAAGGCACTCCGTCCAGGGAGTAGACGGAGTGCCAAAAATAACTACTGCGCAGTTACATTGACTGCTGCAGGACCTTTTTGGCCATCTTCAATATCAAAAGTCACCCGGTCGCCTTCGTTCAAAGACCGAAAGCCACTTGAGTTGATTCCTGAATGGTGGACGAATACGTCGGGACCATTTTCCTGCTCGATAAATCCAAAACCTTTTGTGTCGTTAAACCACTTTACAATTCCTTCTGCCATTGAGACAATCTCCTTGCAATATATATGTTAATAGTTCCATACTTAAGGTTTTTGCCACAGTGACAAATTAAAGAATCTCCCCCTTTAGAACGAAACCGATGCATCCTCCACGATGCCTTCTATAGATGTACCGTTTAAAAACGAATAATGCAAACTTTTTTAAACCCGATATAGCAATTTTTTTTGTAGCTGATCCCAGGGTCCGGACCGCCCTTTTGAGACGAAATCGCCCGGCCCGGAAGCAACACCACAAAAAAATAATCGACTTTATAATAATTTCCCTGTTTTTTCCTTTCCGGATATGATAGTGTCTCTATCCTTTGATAACTTCGCACCTTCCGGTCGGTGTCTGCTGTATAGCGGTTGTGTTATTCCAGCCCCCATTCATGCAACAAAACTTACTTTGCCTAGACTGGCCCCATTGTAATGGGGGGGCGGATTCAGGATTATAATATATATGTCATTTGAAAATTTTGGTCTTAAGGACGAACTGTTACGTGCCGTTGCGGCAGAGGGCTACACAAGCCCGACCCCTGTCCAGGCCGAGGCCATCCCGGTCATTCTCCAGAAAAGAGACGTGCTTGCCGGTGCCCAGACCGGCACCGGAAAGACCGCAGCCTTTGCACTGCCCATCCTTCAACTCCTGGGCAACACCAAGGGCAAATCATGCAAGCCGCGATGCCTGGTACTCACACCCACCAGGGAACTGGCAGCCCAGATCCAGGAAACCTTTGAAAGCCTGGGCCGGTCCCTGTCCCTGCGTTCAACCGTGATTTTCGGCGGTGTCGGCATCAATCCCCAGATCGATCGCCTCAGGCGGGGAGTGGACATCCTGGTGGCGACACCGGGACGGCTCCTGGACCATGCGGGCCGCAAAACCCTGGACCTCTCCCGGCTGGAGATCCTTGTCCTGGATGAGGCAGACCGCATGCTGGACATGGGATTCATCCACGATATCCGGAAGGTGCTGAAGCTGCTTCCCAAACGTCGACAGAACATGCTCTTTTCCGCCACCTATTCGTCCGACATCAAACGCCTTGCGGACAAACTGCTCAACGATCCCGAGCTCATTGAGGTCTCCCCCGCCAACAAGGCCGCCGACGGCGTGACCCAGGCGGTCTATCCGGTTGCCCGGACACGGAAACGCGAACTTCTCTCAAAACTGATCAGAACCGGGGACTGGAACAGGGTACTGGTGTTCACCCGTACAAAGCACGGGGCAAACAGGCTGACAAAGCAGCTGATCAAGGACGGGATAAAAGCTGCCGCCATCCACGGCAACAAGAGCCAGACAGCGAGAACCCGGGCCCTTGCCGATTTTAAAAACGGAAAGATCAGGGCTCTTGTGGCAACGGACATTGCGGCAAGGGGACTTGACATTGACATGCTTCCCCATGTGGTCAACTTCGACCTGCCCAACGTACCCGAAGATTACGTCCACAGGATCGGCCGGACCGGCCGGGCCGGCGCCCAGGGAATAGCCATCTCCCTTGTGTGCGGGGAGGAGCAGAAACAGCTCAGGGATATCCAGCGGCTGCTCAACCAGAAAATTCCAGTAAAAACCATGGACGGCTTTGACCAGGAGCGAACGGTTTCAACCCAACCGAACACCTTCCGGAAAAAAAGGCCCAACAGCCGGCCGCGCTACGCCCAGGCCCAGGCCCATCGTTAAACCATAGGCGTCCCTTCCAAGTATGATGTCCGCCTTCCGCTCAAACAGATGGCGAAGGCCGGACATCAAGGGAGCCGCCCCTCCTGTCGATGGCATTCCTCACCACAATGGCCAGCCTGTGCTTGTCAAAGGGTTTCTTTAAATAATCCATCCCGGCCGGGTTACGGGCCATTTCGGACTCCATTTCAACACTGCCCCCCGCACAGAGAATGATGGGAATATCGGGCACGATGCTGCTGATCTCGGTTGAAAACCGCCCCCCCGACATGCCGGGCATGGCCATGCCGGTGATCACCAGGTCAAACAGGTCCGGATCCCGGCGAAACTCTTCCAGGGCCTCCAGTGGAGAAACAGCGGCCTTCACAGAGTATCCAAGCCGTTCGAGCATCTGCTTCACCATTATCAACAGGGACTCCTCATCGTCCACCACCAGAACGGTTTCCCCCCGCCGGGCATATTCCTCCCCCCTTTCCCGGGAGGCCGCGTCTCCGGATTCCTGGGGGAAAAGGACCTCAACAGCGGTTCCGCCCTGTGGACGGCTCTTTATGGTGATGTCGCCGCCATGGTTCCGGACAATGCCGTGTACCACGGAGAGCCCCATTCCCGAGCCCTTTCCCTGGGAGCGGGTGGTAAAATAAGGATCAAAAACATTCCCTTGTATATCGAATTCGATACCGTGGCCCGAATCCTTGACACTTAATTTCACATAGTTCCCCGGGCCAAGGCCGTAACTTTGAAACACGGGCTCATCAACAATATTGACGTTGGAGACGACGATCTCCAGAATACCTCCTTCGTCTTCCATTGCATGGACGGCATTCATGCACAGGTTGATCAACACCTGGTGAATCTGGGAAACATCGGCCAGGATCATGCAGGAATCGGTCAACAGGGCTTGCCGGATATCGATGGAGCCGGGGATGAAAGCCCTCAACAGAACCAGGGAATCCTTGACAACGGCATCCAGGGCAACGGGCTGTTGTTCCACCTCTTCCTCCCTGGAAAAACTCAACAGCTGGCTCACCACCTCCTTTGCCCGGACGCTGGCCTTCATGATCTCTTCAAGGTTTAACCGGGCGGGATGATCCCGGGGGATATCCTCCACGGCCAATTCATAGTTGCCAAGAATAATTCCAAGGATGTTATTGAAATCGTGGGCGATCCCCCCGGCAAGGGTGCCGATGGCTTCCATCTTCTGGGCCTGGCGCAGCTGTTTCTCCTTCTGTTTTCGTTCGGTTACATCCTGGATCTGGGCGAAAAAGTAAAGAGGAACACCCTGGTCATCTTTCAAGAGCACCGTGGCCAGGACCACATGAACGATACGGCCGTCCTTTGCCAGGTAACGCTTCTCAATCCTTCCCTGATTCCCATCACCGCCCATGAGGTGGTCGACAATGGCCTGGTCCGTGGAGTGGTCATCGGGATGGGTCACCTCCTGGAATCTCAGCTGGAGAAGTTCCTCTTCCGGATACCCGACCATGGAACAAAATGCCCGGTTGACCCGGACAAACCGCCCGTCGGGCGCCACCAGGATCAGGCCGATGGGAGCAAGATCAATGGCATTGCTCAACAACTGCCTTGACTCCCGAAGCTCCTGTTCGGTTTTAGAGGTTCTTCTGAGAATAATGAAGATCACCAGTAAAGAAGCGATACCCCCGGCAACAAGGCAAAGGTTAGAAACAACCAGGGGGTGATCGCAGATGGTGCGGGTCTCCCCTGACAGGGAAGCAATGCCCTGCAGGGACAGGCCCCCAAAGGAAACAAACATGACGATCAGGAGAACAAAGCTGATTTTCAACGATTTTGAGTCCTTCTCCCTATCCTTGCCGACCATGATAGACTCCATATATAATTAAAAAGGTCAATCATCCGGACCTGGCCCGGTATCGGGCAGGGGGGTGACCCCCCATATCCTTTCCGCGTACTCCATGACGGCCCGGTCGCTTGAAAATTTTCCCATACAGGCCGTGTTCATGATGGAGCTTTTGGCCCAGCGCTCCGGACTGGCATAAGCCCTGGCCACCGCAGCCTGGGCATCCACATAGGACCGGTAGTCCGCGATGATCCTGTAGTAATCTCCATGGTGGAGAAGGTCGTTGATGATGGGAGCGAACAGGTCCGGCTCCTCCGGGGAAAAATAACCGGAATCAATCATGGTCAACACCTGCCTCAGGGCAAGATCGGATTCACAGACCGCCTTTGAATCGTACCCGTCCCGGCGGCTTGCGGCCACCTCCTCCGCCTTGAGACCGAAGATAAAGATATTCTCCGGCCCCACCGCCTCCATGATTTCAACGTTGGCCCCGTCCAGGGTTCCCAGGGTCAGGGCGCCGTTCAGGGCGAACTTCATGTTGCCGGTTCCGGAGGCCTCCATGCCGGCCGTGGAGATCTGTTCGGAAAGATCGGCTGCCGGAATCACCTTTTCGGCCTGGGAAATGCAGTAGTTCGGCAAAAACACCACCTTCAGCCGTCCTTCAATATCCGCGTCCCGGTTCACACATTCCCCCACCGAAGTGATCAGCTTGATGATGAGCTTGGCCCGTTCGTAGGCGGGTGCGGCCTTGCCTGCGAAGATAACGGTCCGGCCCCCGCCGTTCACCTCCTCGCCCGCTTTCATGCGGTTATAAAGGTTAACCACGTGGAGGATATTGAGAAGCTGGCGCTTGTACTCGTGCATTCTTTTGACATGGATGTCGAACAGGGACCGGGGATTGACCCCAAGCCCTGTCTTGCGAAGGATATACCGGGCCAGGCGCTTTTTGTTGTCAAGCTTCACCCCCATCCATTGCGCACAAAATTCCGGGTCCCCGGCAAAGGAAATAAGCCGCCTGAGCTGGGAAAGATCGCGAATCCAGCCGTCCCCGATCACCGAGGTGATCAGTTCCGAAAGCAGGGGATTGGCTTGGTAAAGCCACCGGCGAGGGGTGATACCGTTGGTTACATTGGTAAGCCTATCCGGAAATAACCGGTGAAAATCATTAAACATTCCTTCCTTGATGATGGCGGAGTGAAGTTCCGCCACCCCGTTCACCGAGTGGCTGCCCACGATGGCCAGGTGAGCCATGCGAAGCCGCTTGGGGGCGCCCTCCTCAATAATGGACATCCGGGCCACCAGCTCCGGCTCATCCGGAAACCGCCGCCTCACCTGCTCGAGGAAGCTGCGGTTGATCTCAAAGATGATCTCAAGGTGACGGGGCAAAAGCCGCCCCACCAGGTCAACGGGCCAGGTTTCAAGGGCTTCGGGCAGTACCGTGTGGTTGGTGTAGGCAAAGGTCTTGACACAGATTTCCCACGCCCTTTCCCAGGAGAGGGACTCATCGTCCATGAGAAGGCGCATGAGTTCGGGCACGGCAATGGCCGGATGGGTGTCGTTGAGCTGGATGGCCACAAAATCGGGGAACCGGTCAAAGAGCTGGTTGTGTTTCTTGTAACGCTGGATAATATCCTGGAGGGTTGCCGAGACAAAAAAGTACTGCTGGCGAAGGCGAAGTTCCCGGCCCTTTTCCAGTTCGTCCGAGGGATAGAGCACCTTGGAGATGGTCTCGCTCACCACCTTGCTTTCAACGGCACCGATGTAATCGCCCCGGTTGAAAAACTCCAGGTCAAACTCCCGGCTCGATTTTGCGATCCACAGCCGCATGTTGGTAACAAACCCGTCCCTGTAACCGGGTACCAGGATGTCGCAGGCCATGGCCATGACGCTCTCATCCCCTTCCCACCGGTACCGGGTGGCGCCCATCACATCGGTATAGCTTTTGGAACGGCCGAAGAACTGCACCTTATAGAGCCGGTCCCGGCGCTTGATCTCCCAGGGATTGCCCCGGCGCATCCAGTTATCGCTCTGTTCCCGCTGATACCCGTTCTCAAGGATCTGGTGAAAGATGCCGTAATCGTAACGGATGCCGTAGCCGTATCCGGGCAGCCTCAGCCGGGCCATGGAATCCATGTAGCAGGAGGCAAGGCGTCCAAGCCCTCCGTTTCCAAGGCCTGCATCCCACTCCTCCTCCTCGATGTTCTCCAGGTCAAACCCCATGGCGGCCAGGGTTTGATCAACCTCCCCCTCCATGCCGAGGCTGATGAGGTAATTTTTCAGGAACCGGCCGGGCAGAAACTCCAGGGAGAGGTAGTAGACCCGCTTGCACTGGCTGTCGGAGCAGGCCTGCCGGGTCTTGATCCACTGGTTGATGAGCCGTTCCCTCACGCTGTAGGCAAGCCCCGTAAAACAGGAATACATGCTCTGGCGGGCGGGATCATCCCCCAGGGTGGAGAGGATATGACGGGAGATATCCTGTTCAAGGTTACCCCGCAGGGCTTCCCTCTCCTGATCGGCTGGATTCAAGGATCTGGGACGAGGAGCCATTTCATCCTCCTGAAATCACGAAAAAAAGATTGGATTTTGGTTGGGTCAGGGACAATAATATCGAACAACCCCCGGGAAGTCAACGGCTGGATTACCCAATGGCGGGATGAAAACATCTTTTGTCATTAAGGCCGAATTGTGATATGTTTCTTTGTTTGTGATGCCGCACCGGGGCATTGCCGGACGTTATTCAATAAACATTTATTTTTTTTAAGGAAAAGACACCTTTTCATCAAGCAGGGGAGCGCTATGTCAGAACAAAAAATCTTCGATAATGAACAATACCTGAAAGAGCAGGCGGCAGAAATCAGGAAGCGCATCAAGCAATCCGGCGATAAGCTCTACCTGGAATTCGGCGGAAAACTCCTGTTTGACTACCATGCGGCAAGGGTGCTGCCCGGGTATGACCCCAACATCAAGATCCGGTTGCTCCAGAAACTCAAGGACCAGGCAGAGGTGCTGATCTGCATCTATGCGGGAGATATAGAACGCAAGAAGATCCGGGCCGATTTCGGCATCACCTATGAGACCGACATCCTGAAGATCATCGACGACCTCAAGAACTGGGAAGTGAAGGTCAGGGGCGTCATCATCACACGGTTCGAGAACCAGCCGGCCGCCGTGATCTTCCGGAACAAGCTCAAGATGCGGGGAATCAACGTCTACACCCACTACTACACCAAGGGATATCCCACGGATGTGGATCTCATCGTCAGCGAAGAGGGGTACGGTGTCAACGACTACATCGAAACCGAGCGTCCCCTGGTGATCGTCACGGGCCCCGGGCCCGGCAGCGGGAAGATGGCCACCTGCCTCTCCCAGCTCTACCACGACCACCGCCACAACATCCAGTCGGGATATGCCAAGTTCGAGACCTTTCCCGTGTGGAACCTTCCCCTGAAACACCCGGTCAATGTCGCCTATGAGGCGGCCACGGCCGACCTTGCCGATGTGAACATGATCGACCCGTATCACCTGGAAGCCTACGACACCAAATCGGTCAACTACAACCGGGATGTGGATGTTTTCCCGGTCCTGAAACGCATCCTCGAGCGAATCACCGGGGACGACTCCTGCTACCGCTCCCCCACGGACATGGGGGTCAACCGGGTGGGATTCGCCATCGTGGACGATGAAGGCGCCCAGGAGGCCTCAAAACAGGAGCTGATCCGCCGCTACCTGCGGTATCAATGCGAGTACACCCTGGGACTGAGCGACAAGGAAACCCTGCAGCGGGCGGAACTTTTGATGAAGGAGTTCAACCTCAGCTCCGAAGACCGTCCGGTTGTGGCGCCTGCCAGGCGTTGTGCCGAGGCGGCCAAAAACGATCCCCGTTTGGGAAGCGAAGGCGTGTTTTTCGGTGCGGCCATCCAGCTCAAGGACGGCACCATCATCACGGGCAGCAACTCGCCCCGCATGCACGTGGCCTCCAGCGTCATCATCCGGGCCCTCAAGCATCTGGCCGGCATTCCCAGCAAGATTCAGCTCATGCCCCAGTCCATCTGCGATTCCGTCACCAGCATGAAGACAGACATCCTCGGCGAAAAGAGCATGAGCCTGGATCTCCAGGAGACCCTCATCGCCCTTGCCATCAGCGCCACAAGCAACCACGCCGTCCATCTTGCCATGGAGGGGCTCAAGGAGTTCAGGGGCTGCGAGATGCACATGACCCACATGCCCACCCCGGGGGACGAAGAGGGAATCAGGCGGCTCGGAGTAAACCTCACCACTGATCCGGTGTTTGCGTCAAGCGATCTCTACACCATGTAAATCGCAACAATTATATCTGGAGGCAGGATTTCCCCCTGCCTCCTCTCTCCCCACTTGACCAGACCAGACCAGACCAGACCAGATCAAATCTGCGCACCGCCTAGGCGACCTCCGCCAGGCAGGGAGCGGTATCCCTGGGAGGCTGAGTCTCATCATAGACCCATACCCTGCCCCGGCTGGTGATCTGAAGCCGCTCGTCCAGCTCTTCCCGGCCTTCGAACCCTTTCCGGGCAGCCAGGAAAACATCCACGATTTCCGGATCAAACTGCCGGCCCTTCTTCTCCCGGAGAATAGAAAGGGCATGTTCCTCGCGGAGATGCCGCCGATAGGGACGGTTGGAAGTCATGGCATCGTAACTGTCGGCCACGGCCAGGATTCTTGCCTCGACGCTCAACTTATCTCCCGAAAGTCCCCTGGGATATCCCGTGCCGTCAAAACGCTCATGGTGGGCGAGGATGATCTCCCGCACCTCTGCGAGAAAGGTTGCGGGCTCCAGGATCTGCCAGGCGATCACCGGATGCCGGGCGATGTGGACAAACTCTTCGTCGGTGAGCCGCCCCGCCTTGCAGAGCACCTCATCGTCAACCCCGATCTTGCCGAGATCGTGGAGCTGTCCCGCCAGCATCAACAGTTTGACGCGATTCTCCGGCATGCCCATCTCCCGGGCGACCTTTTCGGCATAATAGGCCACCCGGTCGCAATGTCCCCGGGTATAGGGATCCTTTGCCTCAACAGCCTCGGTAAAGGCCATCACGGACTGAAGATATCCGTCCTCGACCTGCCGGTTGGCGGGACAGTAGAACGCACTTGACTCAAACGTTGTCGTATTGAATGCTATCAAAATATCCTACCTGGATCGTCTTAAAAATTCAGGTACTTTCATAGTTATTCTATCGCCGTGTCAAGGGAAAAACCTTAAAAGAATTATCAGTATCAGGGGTCAGGCTTAACGAAAAAGCGTAGGGGTCAGGCTTAGCTTATTGCGACTGAACCCAAAGAAATGGGAAATCACAACAATAAGCTAAGCCTGACCCCGGGACGGGGCACCGCTTACATCAGGGCGCTGTTAATCAAGAGATGACAGAGGATGCTCGCCACGTATCCAAGGGCGATAACCGGGGTCCACTTGAGGTGGGCCCCAAAGGTGTAGGTACCCCGGGCGGTGCCCATGAGAGCCACACCCGCGGCCGAACCGATGGCCAGCATGCTGCCGCCGGTGCCCGCGGTGAGGGTCACAAGGAGCCACTGGCCGTGGGACATGGTCGGGTCCATGGTCAGGACGGCGTACATCACCGGGATGTTGTCCACGATGGCCGACAGCACCCCGACCAGGGCGTTGGCCCCGGTCGGACCGAGATCTGTGTACATGAACTTGGAGACGGAGGCCAGGTAGCCGAACTGGGCAAGTCCGCCGACACAGAGGATAACACCGTAGAAGAACAGAAGCGTATCCCACTCCGCCCGTGAGATTTTTCTCATGATATCAAAGGGAGAGAACTCTTCGCCATTACCGTTGCAGTCCCGGTCCCTGACGCCCAGTATAGCATCGTACCTGTGGGACCGGTTCTCATGGCGCTTGATGTGATAGGCATAGAGACCGAGATAACTGAGGCCGAACATCATGCCGGCGGCCGGGGGCAGATGGAGAAAGTTATGAAAGCTGACAGCCGTCACGATGGTGGCAAGGAAAAGCCCCATGATGACCCAGGCGCCGTACTTCATGGTGACCTCTTCGTCCATGGCCTCGGGCACCTCCTTGCCCACGCACAGGCTCATGATTACAGCCGGTACCAGCCAGTTAACCACAGAGGGGATAAAGATGGCAAAGAACTCGGAAAAGGCCACCTTGCCCTTCTGCCACACCATGAGGGTGGTGATGTCGCCAAAGGGAGAGAACGCACCTCCGGCATTGGCGGCAACAACGATATTGATACAGGCAATGGCGACGAAGGTTTTATTTTTTCCGCCCACGGCCATGGCCACGGCGCCCATGAGAAGGGCGGTGGTGAGGTTGTCCGCCACGGGAGAGATGACAAAGGCGAGGACTCCGGTGATCCAGAAGATCTTCCTGAGGGAAAATCCCCGGGAAACGAGTAAGGCCCGGAGGCGCTGGAACACGTTTCTCTCCTCCATTGCGTTGATATAGGTCATGGCGGCCAGCAGGAACAAAAAGAGTTCCGCATATTCCAGAAGACTATGCTTGATGGCGTCATGGGCCGTGTGCATATCCCCAATGCCTGCGTAGGCAAGGGAAACCAGGAGCCAGATCGCCCCTGCGGCAAACAGAACCGGCTTGCTCTTTCTCAGGTGAATGTTATTCTCCAGGGGAACCAGGGAATAGGCCCCGACAAAAATGATTACGCCAAGATAGCCGTAAAGGGTGGAGGTAAGATCGACGACAGCGGAAGCAGCCCCGCCGGTTCCTGCAACAGCGGCTGCCGGCAGGAGTAGGAGCAGGGAGAAAAGCCCTGCCAGGATCGTTTTTTTCTTAAATGTGTTCATGGTCCTGTCAATAGTCCTTTTTTATATGATGATATTCTAAAAGCCGTATCACCCGGTTGCACCATCATCTCCGGCCGGCAAACATCCCCATTGCTCAAGCAAGGCCATTTCCATCAAAACCGTGGAACCCCGGCCATTTTCATGATAGGGTTCCCCAGGTTAACCTGCTTGATAACCAGCAGATGGAGGCGGATAATAATATTTTGAAATATTTCGGTCAAATAGATAATATAGTAACGACCTTTCGAAAAAAGCGAATATAAGACCATGGAATGGCTTAATTATCACCATCTTTTCTATTTCTGGACCGTGATGCGGGAGGGCAGCATTACCGCTGCCTGCACCAAGCTGAGCCTTGCCCAGTCAACGGTGAGCGCCCAGCTGGGCAAGCTTGAGGAATCCCTTGGGGGAAAACTGTTCAACCGCCAGGGACGCTCCCTGGAGGCCACTGACCTGGGGCAGATGGTGTTCCAATATGCCGACAAAATCTTCCCCCTGGGCCGGGAATTGATGGACCAGATCCACAACCGCCCGGTGATCGGCCCCCTCTCCCTCAAGGTGGGCATCGTTGACCAGATTGCCAAGCTCATGGCCAGGAAACTCCTGGAACCGGCCCTTTCCCTGGACAAAAAGGTGCGGCTTGTCTGCCATGAAGGAAAGGAGGAGGACCTTCTGGCGGAACTTGCCCTGCACAACCTGGACCTGGTCCTGGCCGACGCCCCCATCCGGTCCGGCCTCAGCATCAAGGCCTACAACCATTTCCTGGGGGAATGCGGAATCACCTTCTTTGCCGAGGCGGAAATCGCAACCCGGCTGAGAAACAACTTTCCCGCCTCCCTGGACAACGCCCCCATGCTCATGCCCATGGGCATGACCATGCTCAGGTGCGCCCTGGACCAGTGGTTTGAAAATCTCTCCATCCAGCCGGTTGTGGTGGCGGAATTTGAGGACAACGCCCTTTTAAAGGTGTTCGGACAGGCGGGGGACGGGGTGTTCGTGGCGCCGACCATCATCGAGTCCGAGATCAGAACCCAGTACCAGGTGGAGATCATTGGCAGGTGCGACACCATCAAGGAGCGGTTCTACGCCATCTCGGTGGAACGGATACTGAAGCACCCCGCGGTGGTAGCCATCACGGACATCGCCCGACACTCCTTCTTCTCCCCGGTCTGGGAGCATCCCGGCGGCAAAGGGTGACAACGGGAATTCGCCCATTTTTTCGCGGTTGATAAAAACCGTTTTTTATGTAAATCTCCTTTCTATCGCAAGTCCGGTCGTTCCCGTTCCTAAACAACTATTAGAAAGGGGTGCCCCATGGTAAATGATAACGAAAAAGTTTTCCTGACCGAGCAGGAGGCCAAAGCCGCCGTGGAGATCGACTTCCGGCAGTACGGCCCCCAGCCCCGGCTTTACCGCGAACTCTCTCCCCTCATCCTGGGCGGCAGCGCCATTGTCCTGGATCAAGGCAGGCATACCGGAGTCTGGATCAAGCAGGGCCGGAAAAACACCCTGCAACCGATCAACGCCCATGCCCTGGGCGATCATCTGTGCCAAGCCCTGCAAACCAGGGCCTACCCCCTGCCGGTCCTGGCGGAGATCTGCACCCTCACCTTCCAGGTACGGGCCTGTCCCGGTCCCGATCCCGGCGACACCACCCGGGGAATCTGGATCGAATCCGACATGGACGATTTCCACTGCAGCCAGTGCGGCGATTGCTGCCGGGGCCTGGCCTATCACAACGACTGCACGGAACAGGACTACCGCAGATGGCAGCGCCTCGGCCTTACCCACATCCTGGAACGGGTACAGGTCCTTGGCGCCAACGGCGAAACCAAGGGGTACCGAATCTGGGTGGAACCCGGCAGCAACCGCCTGTCACCGGTCTGCCCCTGGCTCCGGGAGCCCCCCGGGGAGAACCGCTGCACCTGCCTGATCCAGGATGTCAAACCCGGGATCTGCACCCAATATCCCTTTACCCGCAAGCATGCCATCATGACCGGATGCAGGGGAAAATTCAAAAAACAGACGTAATGATTTGATATCGGCCCGGAGATGTAGTAATTGACAAGGACTATTGAGTTCCCCTTACCCCCCTGGACAATACCGGGAAAGGGAAAATGAAAGATCTTTTTAATCAGGAGGACAAAATGAGGAAACTTGCATTTATCACTGCCTTTGTTTTTTGTATGACAGCGGGTCTTGCCGGGGCGAAAGACAGCCCCTGGGAAACCCGGCTGCCGTTTAAAAAAGGCACCATCCAATACAACATCACAGGCAGCCAAACCGGCACCGAGACCCTTTACATCAAAGATTACGGCCGCACCACGGCGCGTCACCGCACTGTCTCCATGAAGTTTCTCGGCATGACGCAAACCACCAAAGAGATCGAGATCACCACCCCGGAATGGGTATACAATGTGGATCTTACGGAACAGACCTGCGAAAAATCCACGAACCCGACAAAATATATGATCGAAGAGTTCAACAAGCTTTCGAAAAAAGACCGGAAAAAGGTCATCAAGAATTCCCTGGAACTGGGAACACAGATGATCGAGGGGATGAGCGGCACCATCCAGGTGAAAGGGGCCAAGGTGCTCGGGTATCCCTGTGACGTGGTGACGGTCATGGGAACGAAGACCTACTGCTTTACCGGCACCTCCATTGTCTTGAAATCAGAGGCGAACCTGATGGGGATGAAAATCACCTCCACGGCAACCGGCATTCAAAAAGGGGCCCCCGCGTCAGCCCATTTCCAGGTACCCCAGGGCATCCAAGTCCACCACAACACCCAGGGTGATGAAATGATAAAAGAGATGGCCCGGACCACCATCCAGAACCTGCTGCTGGGCAAAACCGCCGCCCCCCAGGCAAATGATCAGCAACGGTTCAATGCGATCCAGGAGGATCAGAAAAATGATCCCGAGGGGGATATGCCCGATATGCAAAAGATGATGGAATTGATGAAACAGTTTGGCCAGGAAAACTAAATCGACACTCATATCTAAATAATTTCATTTTGTTGTTGACATGAAGATCGTTTAGGGATATAAACCCCTTCGAATCGAGCGTACCGGTTCTTAAGACAAACCGGCGCACCCGATGAACAAGTTAAAAAGCCGAAGTGGTGGAATTGGTAGACACGCACGCTTGAGGGGCGTGTGGGGCGACCCGTGGGAGTTCAAATCTCCCCTTCGGCACCATTCATATGAAAGCCGTTAAGATGACAAACATCTTAACGGCTTTTTTGTTTCCAGCGTTTCCAGCAAAAATCACACCAATTTGAACGGGCTTTCAGGAGCAGGGAACGTTGTTTGCAAAAAAACAGAAAAGCCCCTGAACGGTATCCCGTCCAGGGGCTATATCTTCACAGTCACCAAAATGACTACTGGGACTAAATAAAACGGCTAACTAGACCACGGTCACATTGGTTGCAGCAGGGCCTTTCTGTCCTTCTTCAATGTCAAAGGAAACACGATCCCCTTCATTCAGGGATTTAAAACCGGTTGCATTGATGCCGGTGTGATGTACGAATACATCCTTTCCGTCTTCCTGTTCAATAAATCCAAAACCTTTTGCGTCGTTAAACCATTTTACGATACCATTAGCCATGTTGGCAATCTCCTGTAATAAAAATAATACCAGTTTCTCATTTTAAGGGATAACACCACTTTGCGGGGAATATACACCTTCGATATGAAACCTATGTGCGTCACATATAACAGCACAATTTGGGACATAGTATATGCGGCTCCGAAATATGTCAAGTACTTATTTCTTTTTTATTCCCAATGAACAAGGGGACTTAGAATTTCTTGGCATAAAACCCCGGGTTCATGATATGGCTTTGCAAGACAATCGGTCCGCTCATTCGGAGGGCCCTCGGGTATAGCTGCCGGGGCATCAATATCATGGATATGAAGATCAATCATTCCAGCACACTTCGTGCTGAACCATAAGGAGAATAGAAATGTCAGAGACCGTAAAAAACCGGGATCAGATTCCCAAATCAGACCAATGGAACCTGGGCCGGCTCTTTACCGATGCAGATGCCTGGGAGCAGGCGCTAAAAGAATATGAGACCCGGATTCCCCAAATCAGTCAGTTCCAGGGCACTCTGGGGCGATCCGCCCGGGCCCTGAAAGCCTGCCTGGATTTCATGGACCGGCTGGAGCAACTGGACGAACGCCTCCACTACTACGCCATGCTGCGGCTGAGCGAGGATGCGGGGGATTCGGACAATCAGAAGCGAAGCAGCCGGTACATGAACCTGGCCACAAAGGCCCAGGGAGAGGCCAGCTACCAGAAAACCGAGATCCAGGCCATCGATGAAAAGACCATGGCCGGATTTCTGGCCGATCCTTTGCTTGCAACCTACCGGATCTATCTTGAAAAACTGCTGCGGTTCAAGCCCCATATCCTCACCCAGGCCGAAGAAAGGCTCCTGGCCCTCCAGGCAGAATCTGCCGCGGCAGTCTCAAAGACCTTTTCAGCCCTCACCGACGTGGATATGGATTTCGGCACCATCGACACCCCGGATGGGCCCAGGCCCCTCAGCCAATCCAGCTTCAGCCAGTTTCTCCTCTCTCCGGACCGGGAGCTGCGAAAAAAAGCCTACGAGCAGTTTTACGGCGTCTTTGACGGACATAAAAACACCCTGGCATCCCTATATGAAGGAAGCATTCGCCGGGACGCCTACCTGGCAAAGATAAAAAACTATCCATCGGCCCGGGCCAAGGCGCTTTTCCCGGACAAGGTTCCCGAAGAAGTATATGACAATCTGGTGGCGCGGGTCAGGCGCCACCTGCCGTCCCTGCATGAATACTATGCCCTGCGAAAAGAAATCATGGGCCTTGAAGAGCTGCGCCATTACGATGTCTATGTTCCAATGGTTCCGGACGTGACGATTCGCCACACCTATGAAGAAGCGGTCCATGAGATCATCGAAGCCCTGGAGCCCTTGGGAAAAGAATATGGCGATCACCTCAAAAAAGGACTTCTTGGCACCTGGGTGGACAGGTACGAAAACAAGGGGAAGCGGTCCGGCGCTTTTTCGGCAGGCTCATACAACGGCGAGCCGTATATCCTGATGAACTATAAAGAGGACGTACTCAGGGACGTGTTCACCCTGGCCCATGAGGGCGGCCATTCCATGCACTCCTGGTACAGTGTCGAAAACAACCCGTTTTCCCATTACAACTACACCATATTTGAAGCGGAAGTGGCCTCGACCTTTAACGAACAGCTCCTGTTTCATCACATGATGAAGAAAAGCAAGGACAGGAAAGTCCAGGCCTATCTGATAGGCAAGCAGATCGACGATATCCTGGCAACGATCATGCGACAGACCATGTTCGCTGAGTTCGAAACCGAGACCCACCGCCGGGCCGAGGCCGGGAAATCCCTCTCCCTGGACGACTTCCGGGCAATCTACCGGAAACTTCAGACCGACTATTTCGGACCTGCGATGGTGCTGGAAGAGGTCAGCGACCTGGAAGCACTGCGAATTCCCCACTTTTACAGGGCATTCTACGTATATAAATACGCCACGGGCCTTTCCGCGGCCATCGCCCTCTCCCGCCGGGTACTGAACGGCGGCGACACCGAGCGGGAGGACTACCTGAACTTCCTCAAATCCGGCGGTTCCAGGTATCCCCTGGAGTCACTGGCCCTGGCCGGGGTGGACATGGGCGGGACAGCCCCCATCGACGATGCGTTAACACTGTTCGCGGATCTCGTGGCGCAACTCGCGGCCATCACCTCCAATTCTTAAAATTTATTTTGTGTCCGGGTTGCCCTCCCGGACACTACAATTTTTCTTGTCGCAATCTGCGATAAAATCCGGATGATTTAACCATAGGACGCGATGGGCTGTGAATCCTGGAAAGAGAGAAGGTCCAAATAGGCCTGATAGGCATTTGAAAGCCTGCTTGAAAACACATCAACCATCCGGCGCATGATCTTAAGCCCGGCATCGGGATGTTGTTTAAAAATCTTTTCCAGCTGCCGCTTATGGATCTTAACCGCCTTTAAATCCGTGGCGCTGATTCCGGAAGCCGTGTATTTACCGGTCTCTGCCAGACTTGACCAGCCGAACAACGATCCAGGCTCCGTCAAACGAAAGGTCAGGGAACTGCCGTTCTCAACCTCCAGTTTGAGGGTCCCATCTTCGAGGATATAGAGCACCTCCGCATCCTCTCCCCTTTTGAACAATGTGGTTCCCGCTTTAAAAAACTCTTCAACACAGATCCCGTTTATCTGCTCCATCACGGCAAAGTCTATTCCCCTAAAAAGGTCTATCTCGTTTGTAATCATATTACATCTCCTTTTTTACATGTCTTTGCCGGTTTATTCGCGTCACACGCGAATGCCTGCTGATCCACGCCTCCTTTTCAAGCTCCGGACAGAGCTATAAAAAGGAGGCATTGTATGGGAATTTTAAGATATCCCTTATGAAGATTTTTTTTCATGCTCCCTCCTGCATATTTTTATGGTTATAAGGTTAATGCATGAAGAAAAAAACAGCAGAAGAATAGAAGTGGGATTTCCGGAGGTTCATGTTCCGAACATGAATTCATGTATAGGGCAATCAATGTGGAAAAACAAAAGGTTTTGGGGTTATTGAGCTCTCCCAGGTTAACACGCCCAAAGTATTTTTCACTATCGTTACCATCATATTGGGAATGTCAACAGGGAGAGCTCCAAAACCGGTCAGGAGGCTTTGTGAACCGTAAGCTGGGGAAATGGAATATCCCAGTTATTTTCGGTGCAGGCATCCACACACCACCGCTGGAACGCCCTGGACAGCCGGTTATACAGATGGGCGATTTCGCCTTTGAAATCGGCAATCACCACAAGGTCAAGGGAAGACCCGCCAGCTGCGGCAAACTCAACCCTGAGATTCAACAGCGATTCCTCATACCCCTCATCCGCAAGCCGGTTTTGGATATGGGCTTCCAGGGTGGAAAGAACCGTACCGGTCGATACGGCCTGGAGGTCATAGGAGATGCCGAAGGGAATTTTCAGCCTGAAATTCACGGACAGATTCAGGGGGGTCTGGCCGAGAAAATCACCGGTCTGGTAGACCTTCTTTGCCCCACCGCGCATCACCAGCTCCACCATTTCATGGGAAAGGCTGGTCACGCATCCCCGGGTGCCGTCCGCCAGGATCACCCAGTCATTTCTCTTGCAGGGAAACCAGGGCTCGCTTCTATGAAAGGGCCGGGAGACCTGATCCATCAACTCCTCGATGGGCACCCTCAGGGTCACCCCAAGATAGGGGTTTTCAAGCCGGGTGAACACATTGATGTTTTTGACCAGCCAAGGCACCCCGTGATAGATGATCCGCTCCCCCTCCCTGACAGCGCCGATATTGAGCATGAGCCGGCTCTGGTGCCAGAATCGCGGCAGGGTGTTCTTGGCGGCCCAGCCTATGCCCATGAGGAAAATAATGGTCAGGGAGAGCAGCACCCAGTCCTCAAATATATAAAACACCAGGATCAGGACAAACAGGGTCAGGACCAGGGTCATCACCCGGAAGACAAGATCGATGGCCCGGATGTGAAACGGCCTGTACTTGGCGGTATATCCCGGCAGAAGCTTCATGGTCAAAAGGTATAGGAAACGCAGAAACAGCACCAGTCCCACGCAGGCGGCCACGGCAATGAAAAGAAAAAGTCCCCGGGTCCTGAAAAAGTTTTTAATGGAGTCCTGGGTGGAGTCAATCAATGACTGTTCCTTTGCCTCCATCTCCTCCAGCTGCATTTCAGTGATTTCCAGCTTGTTCCGGAGCTGGTTTTCCACGCTCTTCCACTCGGGCATCAGCTTTTTAATGTTTTTCTTCAGGGCTTTATCATCTGTATGTGAGAGCAAATCACTGATATTTTCATTGGCTTCACGGGCAATGGGAACCCGCCTCTGGTAAAACGACAACTCGTCCTTGAGTTTTGTTTTCTGCCGGGCCTTGACCGTAATCCGCTTGAGTTCCTTGATTCCGGGCTCAACAAGGGAGATCAGCTCATTTTTCCAATTAAACTGCTCTGCTTTTTTTTCGGCAAACAAGCCCACATCCACGCCGGTTGCGATCCGTTCAAAATCGACACCGGCGCCTGCCAGCATTTTATCCAGCTTTTTCAACTCGGCGGCCAAAGTCGCCTTTTCCGTTTCGGATGTGCTCTTTTTCAGCAGTGACTTTTTCTCGGATATTCTCTGGCTCAGGTTTTTTTTCAGCTCAATGATGGAAAGGAGCATTTTAATGGACGACCCGTCCCGGTCCGATACAGCCTCCCCCCCTGCCAAGGGTTCAGGGTCACCGGCGTGTGCAGGCGGATTGCCCCCGAAACAAGTTAAACAGACAACACTTAAAACAACGATGATTCTCAGATACATTTTATTTCATTTCTCCAATGACTTTACGGCATCACAGGTTGCCGATTTTCTCCTGACAGATTTTCTCGCTTCTCTTTTCCGCCAGCCGTGAGTCCCTGCGCCTTTGGGCTTCCCGGTTCCGTCTTTTCTGAACTTCGGTTATCAGGTCGAGGCCCGGCGCCTCCACGGGTTTGAAATCATCCCCAAGGGCGACAAAGGTGAGATAAGCCGATGCCGTATGGGTCAAGCTGTCGGAAAGGATATCTTCCGTTTCAACCCGGACACCTATCTCCATGGATGTCTTCCCCACATGGTTGATGCTCGCGTTAAAGGTCACCAGGTTACCGATTTGAACGGGATTGTGAAAGTCCAGCCGGTCAATGGAGGCGGTCACACAGATTCTTCGGGTGTGCCTGCAGGCCACAACACCTGCCGCGTTATCAATCAGTTTCATGATCACACCGCCGTGAACCAGTCCGGCCGGGTTGGCATCCTGGGGCAGCATCACCTGGGAAAGGGTCACAGCGCTGTCTTCAACGGTTTTCAAATCCATGTTTTCTCCTTTTTCGTTGGCTTCCCCCTGGCTGGCGGAATGGGTTTCTCATATGCTCCAATAGATACAACAACGGGATTGCATTGTACAACATGAATTTAAATTTCAGTATGTTCCGTCAAATTCTTGATATGAAACCTGCAAAGTGATATAAATTCACCCTTTTTTTAAAAAAAAGCAGGACACCCGGTTTTCGGGATAATAGACATAACGAATGTTAAGGAAGATCGAATGATGAGCATAGAAAAAGAATTACAGGCATGCAGATCGTTATCCTGACAAAATACATCAAGAAAGCAAAATAACGATCCCCCATTCCCCAAAAGGCCTTTTGGTTTCCGAAATTATGACCCTACCCGGCCATATTCCCCGCCAGTTTGAACAGCTCGTCCAGTTCATAGACCCGGGGAGACGCCGACGAAGAGAAGCTCGCATTGATCATCGCCCCGGCCACAATATCGCCCTTGACGGGCCGGTAGCGATTAAACAGCCCCAACCGGTTCAGGAAATGCAGAAGTATCCCCCCGAGCCGCTCCCCCGCCCGTTTCTCGGGACGCTCTCCCTCAAGGAGGCTCGGCTGAAGGATATGAAGCTGCTTGAAATTCAGCAGCCGGATATCCCTTTCCAGCTCTCCCTTCATGCGGGAATAAAAAGAACGGGCCTTGGGGGAGGCATGGGCGGAAGAGACCAGCACATGGCACGGCACCCCGTTTTCCCTTGCTGCCCGGGCGAATCTGTACTGGTAGGTATAATCCACAAGAGACTGTGCCGCTTTGCTTCCCGCCGTTTTGATGGTAGTGCCCAGAGCTGAAAAAAGAATGTCTCCTTTTACAAAGGCCTGATAGTCTTCCGACGAGTCAAAGTCGACCACATGTTCTTCCAGTTTTTCATGCTTAAGCCCGGAGCTGCGCCGGGTAAAAATAACCACCCTGCCAAACCTGTCATCTTCCAGAAGCCGGGATACCAGGCAAGAGCCGACAAGACCGGTGGCCCCAATCACTAACGCTGTTCTCATTTAATATTATTTCCTTTCCGTTATCACGGCAGAATTTTCACTATCCCCATCCCTCTGCCGGTATCCAAGGTTAAAAGAACAAGACAGCCTTGCCCATCCCCCAAAGGGGCCGGGCAAGGCCAGCGACACGGTTCGTGGAATTCCGGTCTTGGTTATGATCAGTACATGCCTTCGATTTCATCCTCATAGTTTTTCAGGATGACATTTTTTTTCAGCTTGAACGTGGGGGTCATCATGCTGTTCTCGATGGTGAACTCCGGCACGATGGTCACCTTTTTGATGGTTTCAAAGGAGGCCAGCTCCCGGTTTCTCTTTTCCACCTCGGAATCGATCATGGGCTTTATCTTCGGGTGCTTGAGAAGTTCGGAAACGGTCTTATGGGGAATCTGCTTTTCAGCGGCATAGGCTTTGACATTTTCCTCATCCAGGGTGACCACGGCGGAAAGGTATTTTCTTCTATCCCCCACCACACAGACCTGGTTGAGATATTTGGAGGCGGTCATTATTCCTTCGATACGGGAGGGGGCGATATTCTTTCCTCCGGCGGTGATGATGAGGTTCTTTTTCCGGTCCGTGACCTTCAGCACATTGTTTTCATCGATCTCGCCGATATCACCGGTTTTGAGCCAGCCGTCCTCGGTAAAGGTCTCGGCGGTTTCCTTGGGCATCTTGTAGTACTCTTTCATCACGTTCCGGCCGGAGGTGAGCACCTCACCGTCGTCGGCAATTTTATGGAACAGCCCCTCACCCGGAGGGCCCACCACGCCGAAATTATAATTATCCAGGCGGTTGACATGGGAGAAAGAGGTGTTCTCCGTCATGCCCAGGCCTTCCAGGATCAGGATGCCGGCCCCATGGAAGAAACGGGCGATATCGGGATTCAGGGGGGCGGCGCCGCTGATGCACCATTTTACATTACCGCCCAGGGCCTTGTGAATCTTAGAAAAGATAAGCTTGGTGGCAAGCTTGTACTTGAGCCCAAGAAGGAAGGGAACGGGTTTCCCGGCAATCTTGCATTCGCTGACCTGGCCGCCCACTTCGCAGGCCCAGTTGAATATTTTTTCCGCAGCCCCGCCTTTTGCTTCCACGCCGCTGATGATCTTGGTATGAATTTTTTCAAACACCCGGGGCACACTGATAAACCAGTGGGGAGCGGCCAGGCTGAAATCATCCAGCAGGGTTGCGATGCCCCGGCCAAAGGTGGTCCGGTTACCGACCTTGATGGCGGTATAGCAGCAGGTTCTGGCGAAAACATGGGCCAGGGGCAGAAAGATGAACATATCTTCACCGTCATGGAATTCCCCGCAATGGAAAACGGACTGGCTGGTACTGGTGATGTTGTCATGGGTCAGGACAACGCCCTTGGGCACCCCTGTGGTACCGGAGGTGTATACAAGCCCTGCCGTGTCCCGGGGCGTGACCTGGCGGGTTCTCTCTTCAAAGGCGGCATCTTCGATATCCTTGCCAAGGGCCAGGAACTCGTCATAGGAAATGACCCAGTCGTCCCCTTCAAACTCGCCGTTAAACAGGATGACCTTTTGGATATTTGGAATGCTTTTTCGAATTTCCAGCAATTTATCAAGCTGGTTCTGGTTTTCGGCAAAGACGAGCACGGCATCGGAATGATTAATGATATATTCGCAGTCAGGGGCCAGGTTGGACTGGTAGATACCAACGGTTCCCGTTCCAATGCTCATGCTGGCAACATCGGTCAGGACCCATTTATAGCAGGTATAACTCAAGATATTGATCTTGTCCCCTCTCTCAACGCCAAGGGCGATGAGGCTTTTGGATACAGACTTAACCTGGTCGTAAAATTCCTGCCAGGTGATGGATGTTGCATTGGTGTTTGCATCAAACCATCTGTATGCCGGCGCATGGGCGTACTGGTCAACGGTCTCGCAGAGCATCTGGTGAAAATTGGCGTAATCTTTAAACTCCATAAATCCTCCTGTGATGAATAGTCCTGCTATTACTGATACCTGTTTGTTGCCCCCCGAAGAAGGCATTAGCTATATTTTTTTATGATCAAACTTGAGCCATATAATTCCTTGTGTCTAAAAGTTCTTAAAAACGACTCACCATAACATAAGTATTATTTTTTTCCAGTCTATTTCACCTATTCCGGCATCATTCGTAAAGCATCACGTAAAATTTAATGATGCAGATGCCAAAGAGACCCAATGGAACAAGACAAATGCCCCGGTGGTGTCCCCATTTATCGCGCTTATTACATCCGACAAAATTACAGACAACCAGGTATCGAATCATTGCCGGTATCAAAATCACCCAATTGGACCCTTTCATTTTTCCCTGTACAACACATTACTTTTTTGATAGTTATAACAATAAGTAATAGATCCACTATCACAATAACAATGGGTCCGGAGAATTGAAAATGGTTCTCGGATTTTAACCATGGAGAATGTTCATGATTAAAATACCTCACAGGGTAAAGTTATTTTTTGGGATTATTGTATTAGTTCTTATTGCGGTGACCATATTTCAACTTCTCAACGGATCAGGTTCGTCTGAACAGAAAATTAACAATTTGACTTATCTATCAATCTTTTTGCTCTTAATGAATGCTGTTTTCCTCAAACTGAATCATTCCAAACAGAGATTGATCTTCTACCTGGAAGGTTCATTGGATGCCCTTCAATTTCCGGTTACGACAACAGATATCAATATGAAGTGGGTATTTATAAACAAAGTAACCGAGTCTCTTTTAGCCCAGCACAATCTTGACAAAAAAAGTGTTCTTGGAAAACATTGCTCAAGCTGGAAAGCCGATATTTGTGAAACGGATAACTGCGGTGTAGCCTGCCTCAGGAAAGGCAAGCCAAGAACGAACTACACTCAAGAGTACCCAGATTCACCCAGCACCTACATGCAGGTGGATACGTCCTATATTTTAGATGACAGCGGTAAGAAGATCGGACACGTGGAAACGGTTACAAATGTCGATTCATTCAAACAACTATCTGAAACAGCCGATATCCTTACACCGTCATCGAATAACCTGTTGAATCTATCCGAGGAGTTGTTCGAAAATTCCCAGGAGGCTTCCACCAGATCGACTTCCGTTGCCACGGCTTCGGAAGAGATGAGTTCCAACATGAATTCCATGGCAGCCGCCATGGAACAGACCACCCAGAATATGACCATTATTGCATCCGCGGTGGAAGAGATGAATGCCACAATCAACGAGATCGCCAAAAATTCCGAATACGCCAACAAGATCACCGGTAAAGCCGTCAAGCAGGGGATAAACGCCTCCGAGCAGGTCAGCGAACTGGGAAAATCCGCAAAAGAAATTGAAGAAGTAATCGGGGTGATTTCCGACATTTCGGAACAGACCAATCTTCTTGCATTGAATGCCACCATTGAAGCGGCAAGAGCAGGTGAAGCAGGAAAGGGATTTGCCGTGGTTGCCAATGAGATTAAGGAGCTGGCCACCCAGACATCCAAGGCCACGGGAGAGATCCGGCAGAAAGTTGAAGGGATTCAGACATCCACGGATGGTACCGTCAAAGAGATCAAAAACATTTCAGGCATTATCAATGAAATAAACGATATCGTATCCTCCATTGCATCTGCCGTTGAAGAGCAATCCGTAACCACCCAGGAGATGTCCAGCAATGTATCCCACGCCTCCCAGGGTGTGGCGGAAACCAATGAAAACATTTCCCAAAGTTCAATGGTATCCGCTGAAATTGCAAAAGATATTACCATGGTCAATGAGTCTGCCATGAATATTGCTGAAAGCGGTTCTCAATTAAGGTCAAATGCTGAAGAACTGTCGACTCTTTCAAGCAAATTATCTAATTTGGTGAAAAACATCTAACGAGGAATGTTAATGGGGCAATATAGTTTTTCATGCATTCATTTGTTTTCATAATGCTTGTCCTTCAAAACCCAAACCTATATTTGGGTCCACAGCCTGTCGAGGGGCAACCGGATAATGAAATTCGCCCCCTTGCCGGGTTCGGAGACCACATCCATGGTGCCGCCATGGTTTTCAGTAATGATGAAATAGGAAACTGAAAGGCCAAGGCCCGTGCCGACCCCCACCGGTTTGGTGGTAAAGAAGGGCTCGAATATCCGTTTTTGGGTGGCTTCGTCCATGCCGGGACCGTTATCCCCGATCTCCAGGCGCATCATGTTTGTATCCGGTTCCCGGGAGAGCCGCAATATGAACCGGAGCTTATCCCCATTATTCTTTTCCATGTTTTCCTGCATGGCCTGGGCCCCGTTGCTTAAGATATTCAGCAGCACCTGCTGGATTTTAGCTCCCTCACAGGGCACCATGGGCAGATCATCTTCATACTCCTCCCGGATCTCGATCTTCCTGAAGTCATAGTGTTTTTTGAGATCATAGTCGGTTGCCGCAAGATCAAGGGTTTTGTGAAGAAGATCGGCAAGGTTATGGGAAGAGACCCGGGTATCGCTCTTCCGGGCAAAGCTGAGCATGTTGTCCACAATCTCAGCCACCCGGCGTCCCGACTCGTTAATGGCCTCGATCATGCCCAGGATACCTCTTTTTTCCATAAAGGCCTTGATCGTCTCGATATTGGTGCCGACTTCCCCGGCGGCGCTTTGATTGGCGGGGATGTCAACATTGATCAGGCGGTTGCCCATGACATTGGCTGTCTGGATCATTCCGGCCAGGGGATTGTTGATCTCATGGGCCATGCCCGCGGCAAGCCCCCCGACCGAGAGCATCTTTTCCGATTGCACCATCATCTCTTCCATTCGCACCTGCTCGGTGACATCGTCAATGCGGATAACAGCCCCCTCCACACCATTGGCGACCAGGGGATAGATGGTTACATCCTCGTAACAGGCGCCGTTCTCCGACATCCGGGACCTCTTCTGTTCCTGCCTGATTTCCCTGGTGCGGATGCTATCGGTTATTTTTTCCATCCGGGATGCCATCCGGGGAAACACCTGGGTAAGGTTTTTCCCCAGGGCACGGCTTACAGGAAGCCCGGTTACCTGTTCCGCGGTCTTGTTCCATTGGGTCACGTTACCCTCGGTATCCACCCCGACCAGCACGGACGGCATGGAATCAATAATATTGGACAGATAGTTGCGCAGGCGATCCAGGGCCGCTTCAGCAAGTTTTCGTTCACTGATTTCAAATTGAAGTTTTTGCAGATACAGAAAGGTAAACCCCACCGCGAAAAAAATTCCGACGGCCACCACGGAATAGAACCACCAGGTCTTCCAGAATGGCGGTATGATGGTAATTTCGAGGGAAGCCCCCTCTTCATTCCACACACCGTCATTGTTTGACCCTTTCAGCCGGAGGGTATAGGTGCCGCCCCCAAGGCCCGTGTATCTGCCGGATGGATTACCATCGCTATAGTACCACTCCTTGTCCCTTCCCTGGAGCATATAGGCATACCTGTTTTTCCCAGGATTTGTGTAGTTGAGCGCGGCGAACCGGAATTCAAAGAAGTTATCTTTCCACCCAAGGGTCACATGCTTCAGCCGTTCAGGGGCCTTGCCAAGATCGGCATCTCTTCCCCCCTGGGTAAAGGAGGTCAGGACAACCGGGGGAATGGTCGTATTTTTCCTTACCTGACCGGGATAAAAGCTATTGACGCCATATCCGCCGCCAAACCACATTTGACCATCTCTTTTCTTGCAACTGCGCCAGAAATGGTTGTCCTGGAGCCCATCACTCCTGGAGAATACCATGTCGACTTTCTGCTCTCTTATGTTGAATTTAATGAGCCCGTTATCGGTGGTGCCGATCCAGAGGTAACCGTTCCGATCCTCCTGAATGGTGATATTAATGCCCGTGGCCGGAAATCCGGTATCCTTGTTGAAATGTTTGAACACCCCTGTTTCCCGGTCAAACAGGTCCATCCCGTTTGAGAAGCCCGCCACCCATAAATGACCAAAGGAATCCTCAAACACGCAGGACTGCTTGTCAAAACCGATGCTGTCCGGATTATCGGGATGGTGAAGAAAACGGGTAAATGTTTCCGTCTGCTTGTCAAACCTGTTAAGTCCCCCAAAGGTGGATACCCATAGAACGCCCTTGCCGTCATCGTATACCGACCATACGGTTCCCTGGGTAATGGAACCGGGATCATTGGGATCATGGATAAAATGGGTGAATTTCCCTGTTTTTTTGTTCAGCTTCTCAAGACCGGAAGAGAGGGCGACCCAAAGAATATCAGGATCGTTCCGGTCCTTTATGACATGGCCTCCCGAGGTTGTGGACACCATGATACTGTCGGGATCATCCGGGTCATGGGAATAATGCTTTACCGGCTTCAGGGATCTTGTATCAAACCGGGTCAGCCCGCCCCGGCTATTCAACAGCCACATCATCCCGGCATCATCCCAGCACATGGCATGGGTGCTCGGCCCCATCCTGGGATCGATCTCATCATAGGGCAAATGGGTGAATTTACCGGTTTCCGGGTCGTATATTTCCAATGCGCCGACAACCGACAGCCAGAGCCTCCCTTTTTTATCCTCAAGCATCACAACCACCTGTGAGCTGGAGATGCTGTCCTGGTTGGCGGGGTTATGCCGATGAAGCGCAAACTTCCGGCTTTCCTTATCATATTTTTCAATTACGCCGTCAAGGGTATGGACAACCCAGAAGATCCCTGTTACAGGGTCCTCATAAACCGTGCTTACATAGTTGGATTTTATGGATGAAGGGTTTTCAGGATAGGCGGCGAATTTCACAAATTCGGATCTCTCCCGGTCGAGCATCTCAATCCCGGCCACGGTTGATCCCCTGTGGCAGATCCAGATATTGCCGGCGGCATCCCCATACAGATAAAATATTTTATTATCCCCCAGGCTTGCGGGATCATTGGGATCATGGCGGTAATGGGAAAAGGTTTCCGTCTCTTTATTGAACCTGGAGAGTCCCCTGTCCCAGGTACCCACCCAAAGGGTTCCATCCTTGTCTTCCAAAAGGGACCAGACCGTATCGCTGGCAACACCCTTATCGGAATCGGCTTCATACCGGTAGCGGGTCCAGGTGTTTGTGCTTTCGTCAAACCGGTTGAGTCCTCCGCCCGAGGTGCCGATCCAGATCAGGCCGTCCCTGGCCTGGATTACCGATGTGACATTATTGCTGCTCAAACTGTTCGGATTACCGGGGTCATGGACATAATGCTCGAACCGGTCTTGGCTCTTGTCATAGATATCAAACCCGCCCATGGTTCCGATCAGAAGCCGGTTCCGGTTATCCACAAACAGCCGCTGGGGGCAAAAGCCGTCTGAAATGTTGCTGCTGATGGTGTTGGGGTTACCGGGATCATGTTTGTAATGGGTAAAGGTATCGGTATCCTTGTCATATTTGTTCAGCCCGCTATCCTTGGTGAGTATCCACAGGACGCCGTCCTGATCCATGACGATGGAGAGCGGGGCCGGCCCTGAAATGGAATTCCTGCCCGGCTCGTAATACTTTACCTCATGGCCGTCATACCTTCCGATGCCGCCGTAATAGCAAAACCACAGAAAGCCCTCCCTGTCCCGGATCATGTTCCCCTCCTTCTGGGAGGGAAGATCCTTGAGCCCTGTTTCAAATTCGAACCTGTTTTGCGCATTGAGAACCTGTCCCGTACAAAGGACAAAGGCAAGGAGTACGAACAACTGATACAAAAATTGATCTTTTTTTGATAATACCATGTTTTCCCTGGCCCTCGAAAAAAGCAACTCATACCTGCTCAATTTAAATGACACCCAATAGCGTTTGATCGACATCGCGAGCATATGGCCGAAACATCTATTATCGCTATGTTTTTTATATCGTTTGTTCTACTTCGGTGCAAGGGGGATTAGAATGTTTTTAGGTAAATATGACCTTTAACCGGACTTGAAGTAACAAAACACGCAATAAATACATATCCGTAACAACTCCCTGCCTTTAAATACATTTATGTAACATTCATTCGCAATCCCAACAGGTCAAAACCATGAGATCAAAGAAATAAAACATATGGATTTTCGCCATGGAGGGGATGATCCCATGTTTTTCCGGCTCTCTCCGGCCCTGATACCTTCATGGCAAAAGAGAACGCCCAAGGCATGGCACCAACCTTGCTATAGATTCCGGCGTGGATCGGTTTTTAGAAGTTAATTTTTATTTCAAAGGAGTTGGATGTTGGATTTTTTGAATGCGTTAAACAGTTTTGCCTGGGGTCCCGTCATGATAGCCTTTCTGGTCGGCACGGGAATTATTTTATCTTTGGCAACAGGGTTTGTACAATTTCGTAAGTTAGGGGAAGGCTTCAGGCTGCTTTTTTCCAAGGACCATGTCGGCGACGGGGATATCACCCCGTTTCAGGCCCTCATGACCTCCCTTTCCGCAACCATCGGTACGGGTAATATCGCGGGGGTGGCAACGGCAATCGCCCTTGGCGGACCCGGCGCGGTATTCTGGATGTGGGCCACCGCGGCGGTTGGCGGGGCCACAAAATTCGGTGAAGCGGTCCTTGCGATCAAGTACAGGGAGGTCAATGAAAAAGGTGAGCAGTCCGGCGGCCCCATGTACTATATAGAAAACGGGATGACCGAGAAATTTGGTCCCAACAAATTATGGAAAGCCCTTGGCTGGGCCTTTGCCTTCTTTGGCGTGATTGCGTCGTTTGGCATCGGCAATATGGTTCAGTCCAATTCAGTCGCATCGGCCATGGAATCAAGCTTCAACATCCCCCCCTATGTGTCAGGGTTCATTATCGCAGCTTTAACCGCGCTGGTCATCATCGGCGGCATAAAATCCATCGCAAAGGTCACCTCCAAAATCGTTCCTGTCATGGCATTTTTATTTGTCGCGGGTTCCCTGGTGGTTCTTTTCGGAAAAGCGGAACTGATTCCCCAGGCATTTCAGATGATTTTCTCGAACGCGTTTACAGGCACGGCGGTGGGCGGCGGCCTCGTAGGCACCGTAATCCGGATGGGTGTTGCCCGGGGTGTCTTTTCCAATGAGGCGGGACTTGGCAGCGCGCCCATCGCCCATGCCGCCTCTTCAAACAACAACCCGTACACCCAGGGACTGATCGCCTCCCTATCCCCTTTTATAGATACCCTGGTTATTTGCACCATGACAGCCCTTGTGATTCTTGTATCCGGGCTTGTGACCTTTGGTCCCGACGGAATGATGGCCGTCACGGACGGTCTCAACGGCGCGGCCCTGACCTCAACGGCATTTGAGGTATCCCTGCCGGGGCTGGGCAAATATATCGTGTCATTTGGTCTCATCTTCTTTGCTTTTTCAACCATTCTGGGATGGTTTTATTACGGGTCCAAATGCCTTGAATATATTGCCGGTGTAAAAGCGGTGGTAATGTACAAATGGCTTTGGGTTCTCTTTGTTTTTGTGGGCGCGACCCTTAAAATTGGTATCGTATGGAACCTGTCCGATACCTTTAACGGCCTTATGGCGATTCCCAACCTGATCGCTCTCATCGCCCTTGCCCCCGTGATTGTCAAGCTGACAAAAGAGGGAAAAGTGAAAAGCTGAATCACCCCGTAAACCATCCGGTCAGGCCGGAGCCGGCACTGAATGCAAAATACCGGCTCCGGTTCTTTCCGGGCCCATGGGATAAACAAAGAGATCCGCCGGATGTGACACTTTGTCGCAACTGAAACAGTTTGATAAAAAAAGATTGACCTCACCACAAAAATGATACATAAGATCTCATTTGACACACTTTGACACCCCATGGGGTCAAATGGGAGCAGCCATGACAGACGAAGACATATTTAAGCACTATATCAATGTGGCCGAAATTCTCGGAGAGATGTTCGGGCCTATCCTGGAAGTGATCGTCCATGACCTCAGAAGACCGGAGCATTCCATCATCGCCATCATCAACGGCCACATTACGGGACGAACCGTGGGGGACGGCACCTCCGACCTCGGCGTCCTGAGGCTCAAGGGGGAGGTGCCCGACAAGATCGTAAGCTATGCCAACCAGAGCCCGACCGGGGAGAAGCTCAAATCCTCCACCCTGGCCATCCGGAATTCAAAGGGCGATCTACTCGGTTCCTTCAGCCTGAACCTCCAGACTTCCTATTTCGATCAATTCGGCAAGTTCATCGAACAGTTTATTTCGACCCAATCAAACACCTACACACCCCCAAAAGAGCAGTTTTACCTGTTCACGCCCAGGGAAGAGATCAAGTCCGCCTGCCAGCAGTTCCTGGTGGAAAACGGCCTGCTGGGCAAGCCCCTGAACAAGGCCCGGAAAAAAGAGGTGATCCTTTTTCTCCATAACGAGGGCCACTTGAACAAGCGCGGGGTGGTGACCATCATCTCAGAGGAGCTGGGGGTCAGCCGGAACACCATATATCGATATTTGAAAGAGATTGAAACACAAATTCAAACCAAAGGACAAAACCATGACTCAAACAGGTAAAGAGGTACGTTCCCGGATAAGAGAAGGCCTAATCACCGGCCCCACAAGCGGGATGGCCCCGGGATATGTCCAGGCCAATCTCGCCATCCTTCCCCGGGACTGGGCATTTGATTTTTTACTCTTTGCCCAGCGCAATCCCAAGCCCTGCCCCATTATCGAGGCCGGCGACCCGGGCAACCACTTCACAAGGTTCTGCGCCGACCAGGCAAACATCTGCACGGACATCCCCAAATACCGGATTTACAGAAATGGCGAGATGACCGAAGAGATGACCGATATTACAAAATTGTGGCGGGAGGATTTCGTCTATTTCCTCCTGGGATGCAGTTTCTCCTTTGAAGACGCCCTGATCAAGGCCGATCTCAAAATCAGGCACATGGAAGAAAACGTGAACGTGCCCATGTATAAAACCAGCATCATGTGCCACGCCGCTGGAAAATTCAAGGAGACCCCCATGGTGGTGAGCATGCGGCCCTTCAAGGCCAAAGACGCCATCAAGGCCGTGGAGATCACCCGGGATTATCCCTATGTCCACGGCAGCCCCGTTCATATGGGCAATCCAGCGGAAATCGGGATCACGGACCTCTCCTCCCCCGACTTCGGCGATCCCGTCACGGTCAGGGATGACGAAATCCCGGTATTCTGGGCCTGCGGCGTCACCCCGCAAATGGCCGCCATGGTGGCGCGTCCGCCCCTGATGATCACCCACGCCCCCGGCCATATGTTCATTGGCGACAAAAAAGATTATGAGTTCAAACTGTAAGGGACAAAGGTAGAGCCGACTGTTTCCGGCGAAACAGGACAGGTGCGTAGACTGTCAGGATCTGTCTGCCCCCACAATAAAGAAACGTATATAAAGGATGCCGGCTTTTTTATGAACCATGCAAAACCAGAAGAAAACAACATGAAAACCATTGCGGCGCATATCGAACGGTCGATCCAGCAGGATCCCGGGAACAGGGGCCTTGACAACTGGGCGATCCAAAAGGAACTCCTCCCGGCTACCCAGTCCCTGGCCCAGGGAGACCACATCATCATCACCACCGGGTTTTACATCCTTAGCGCCGGGGTCATCGAGACCGACGGCCCTCCCGGGGCCATCATCCTCGCCGATGCCCTGCGGCGCATGGGCAAAAAAGTCACCCTGCTGATCGACAGCAGCGATGCCACCATCATCCGCCGGGGCATGGATGCAATCGGCTCGTCGGTGCGGATCGTGGAGATCCATGACGGCAGGGAGATATCAGCCGGGGAGCTGTTCACCCCGGACACCACCCACTTCATCGCCCTGGAACGCCCCGGCCAGGCCGAGGACGGCTGCTACTACAATTTCAGGGGATATGACCTCTCCCCCCACATCGCGCCCCTGGACGATCTTTTTGTCCATGCCCAATCCCGGAACATCATGACCATCGGCATCGGGGACGGCGGCAACGAACTCGGCCTCGGCAAGGTGTCCGCCAATGTGGATTCCCATATGCCGGACAACCGGCCCTTCAGCTGCAAGACCGCCGCGGACTTCTGCATTTGCGCCGGGGTCAGCAACTGGGGAGGGTACGGCATGGCGGCCCTGCTATCCGTCATGGCAAGCCAAAACCTGCTGCCCAGCCCCCCGGAACTTTCAAAACTTCTGGACGCCATCACCGAAGCCGGGGCCGTGGACGGCGTAACCGGCAAGAACACCCCCTCCGTGGACGGCCTGGAGGAAGAGTGGGAGCACAACATCTTTTTCATGATGCACGAACTCTCCCAAAGCAGCACCTCCCCGGACGCCGGAACGTCCCCAAGGCTGCACGCACCCGCAACACCGTATACCCCCAATCAAGGAGATAATACCGATGATTAAAATCAATTGTGACATTGGCGAACGGGGCCCCCGTCATCCTGTCGACCTGGAACTGATGAACGATATCCATATCGCCAATATTGCCTGCGGCGGCCATGCCGGAGATCCGGAAAGCGTGGGCGTATTCATGGGCCTGGCAAGCAAAAACAATATACAGGTTGCGGCCCACCTCTCCTACCCGGACCGGGAGAATTTCGGCAGGCTCACCATGGAGATCTCACAAGAGCAGCTCCTGTCCTCCCTGGATACCCAGTTCAGCCTGATGCCCCGGGGTAAAATGGTCAAATTCCATGGGGCCCTGTACAACGATTCATGCACGGACCCGGCCCTGGCCCAAACCCTGACCTCCTGGCTCCAGGCCAATGAAATCACCCGGATCATCACCCCGGCCGGATCAAAACTGGCCCGGCATTGCGGGGACGCAAACATCCGGGTGGTGGCGGAAGCCTTTGCCGAGCGAAGGTACACCCGTCCCCCCGGAGCCGACTCGCCCCAGCTCGTAAGCCGGGCCAAGGATTACGCCTGCATCCACGACTGCGACCAGGCCGTGGAGCAAACCCTGAATATCATCAGAAACAACCGGATCGACCTGGTCATAGAGAATGAGGACAACACCGTCTCATACGAATCCGCCCCCATGGAGGCTGATACCGTCTGTATCCATTCCGATTCAGTGATTTCCCTGGAGCTTGCAAAAAGACTGGCCGCCATTACCTTGGAAAAAGAGTAGGCGATCACCGGCGCACCGCATAAAACCACGAGAAAGGCCCGGCTCCTTGCCAGGCATACGCCCGGGGAGCCCAACGAAATAATAAAGAGATGCAACGGTTTAATATAAACCAATTGGACAATCAGAAGGGATAAAAACATGGATATTTATTATATCGACGGAAAATTTGTAACGGCGGAAGAATCAACAATCACGGTAAACGACATGGCGCTGCTGCGCGGTTACGGCGTATTTGACTTCATGCGTACCTATGGCGGAAAACCCTTTTACCTGGACGCCCATGTAACAAGGCTCCTCCGTTCAGCCACCCTCATCGGCCTGACCGTGCCCTGGTCGAAACAGGAGATCATCGACATCACCATGGAAACCCTCAAGAAAAACAACCATGAGGAATCCAATGTGCGTATCGTGATCACCGGCGGGGTCAGCCCGGACTCCATCACCCCCCAGGGACACCCCAGCCTGCTCGTGATGGTCACCCCCCTGCACGCCCTGCCCCGGGAGTGGTATACCGAGGGCGTCAAGGTGATCACCTCCCATCTGGAACGCTTCATCCCGGACGCCAAGACCACCAACTACATCCCCGGCATCATGGCCCTGGAAAACGCCAAAAAGCAGAACGCCATCGAGTCCATCTATGTGGACCGCCACGGCAACCTCCTCGAGGGCACCACAACCAATTTTTACGCGTTCATAGACGGCAAGCTGGTAACCCCGGCCACGGGCATGCTCCCCGGAATTACCCGCAAGGTGATTTTAGAGCTTGCCGACAGCGAGTTTGATGTCGAAATGCGGGACATCAAAAAAGATGAGATCCGCCTCATGGACGAAGCGTTCCTCTCCGCCTCCAACAAGGAGATCGTCCCGGTAACGGAAATTGACTGTGTCACCATCGGCGACGGAAAGCCCGGCGAACAGACCCTGAAACTCAGAAAACTGTTCAACGAGTTCACCACCCGGTACGGCCAGGGTGAGTAAGTAAAGTTGCAAGAGAGTTCCGGCGTTATGACCAGGCCCGATTCCGGGCCTGGTCATAACGCCGGACCATTCTTCAGTGATACGAGCCCTTTGGTCTTGAATTGTGGCATGCTATTGACATGAAGTTGCTAAATCCCCCCACCATCAAAACAAACTTGCCAGATTTTAAAACATTCTAAGATTCAATTGCCCGTTATGATGGTTAGCCAATAACGACACCCGTGCTCCTTTGCATGGAGGGAGACGGCATCCATGAGGGGGTGTACCCTCGTCCGGCCCGAAGATGGGTGACATATATTGAACCTTGACAATACGAAAACAAATCTACGCTATTTTTTTTGTTTTTACCTTGACGTCCTGATTTCAATTTGTCTAATATTTATGGGATATTCTAAAAATCTCCACAGAAAAAAGTAATAGCTGCAGGGACATTGGGGCGGAAAGACATGGATCATTAATGACATCCGGGATGCCGTTAGGAGACTCGACTGTTTCATATGCCCCCCACACCCTAAAAGGCTATCCTGGGTTGAGGAAAGTTCTAACCGGCACTAAATACGGCATGAAAAACCCTAAGGTAATCTCAATGGGATTGGGAAAGGCCGGTGCGGTCACTGCAGCAAAACAAGGTGGAATACTGACCATTTTTCTCCTTACAGGTTATCGCGTTATTGATCATATGTTAACAGATGAGTCTACGCTGACTCAACTGGTAGGAACTTTGACAACGGATATAATAAAAATAGGTATTGCGACAGGAGCGTCTATTGCCACCGCAACTTTCGTAGCAGGAATAACTACGATTGCAATAGGACCAATAGTAGCGGTTATTTTTGTTGGAGTCGCTGGATCATATCTGCTGGATAGCGCAGACAAACGATATGAGATCACTAAAAGAATTATTGCTGGACTTGATGAAATAGGGGAATGCACTCGGACATATATTGAACAAAAAAAACAAGAGCTACGACAAACCGCTGCGAGAGCTACAAATTCCGTTGTTGACCATGTCATTGAATCTGCTCAACAAATAGCTATCAGATGGGTACAAAATCAATTGGGCCGATATTTATATCCCCTCCCAAGGGTGCGATAGATGAGCAGGCATGAAAAAAAGCCATCTACAGTGGTTCTCTATGGTGGCCTGGGACTTTTAATGCTCTTTACATCGGGAAGGGTGCAGTTTAAAAAATTAGATTCCTCACCGTTGGTTTAACCTGCTGAACATACAGCGATTTCCCTAAAGTCCTGCAACATTCTTTTTGACCAGTTGCTTTTTAGATATTTCCATCGCCCATACAAAAGTTGAGCCCTCA
>JAAEMK010000015.1 GCA_024225635.1 Desulfobacteraceae bacterium
ACCACAGTAGGCCCACCCAGTTGGAAATTTTGAATCTTTGGGCCCCCCCCCCCAATTCGTGCCCCCCCCCCCCCCCCTATTTGTGAGGCCGATCCTGTGAAAATCCCTGCCATTTATTCCGAAGATCAGAGCACAACATCCACTAATGATACGACGCCCAAGTTGAGCGAAGGATTTGGCCGCTAGTCGCATTTGGTCATCGCACACGCACACGCACGGACGCACGCACTATGTGATATTTTAATTTAAATTGCTGAAAAAAAGACAAAAAATGACGAATTTAAAATTTCGCTTTCACTTGCATCAAACTCGTCGGCCTTTACCGTTGCTAAAAAGAGAAACCCCGACTCGATTACACGTCGTTTCAAAATATCGTTTTTTTTATAATTTTTAATTTAAATTGCTAAAAAAGACAAAAAATGACGAATTTTAAATTTCGCTTTCACTCGCATCAAACTATTCAGCCTTTAACATTGCTAAAAAGAGAAACTCCGACTCTATTACACACCATTTCAAAATATCGTTTTTTATAATCTTTAATTTAAATTGCTAAAAAAGA
>JAAEMK010000016.1 GCA_024225635.1 Desulfobacteraceae bacterium
GGGGGGCGACCAATTTCACCCTCAGGGACCCCCTGTGGACTAAAATTTTGGGTCAAAATTTTGTCTCGGTGGGGCAAATTTCACTCTAAAATCGTCGTTTTCCTGCAAATATGGGCGACGATATGAGTAAATCAGCGCCGCAGGCGAAAATTTTTGACGATTTTGACCTCTACATGCGTTAATATTGTACAAAACAGCGCCGCAGGCGAAATTTTTGACGAAAATTTGCCTTGCGCGCAGTAAAAATTGCGAAAATTTCTCCTTCAACTATGAAGTAGGGGGTAGGTCTGGGACGAATGGGGGGGGGCGGCCGCCCAGTCGCCCCCCCCCCCTGGATCCGCTACTGGTACTGTATACAGGGTCGAGTCACTTCACCTTTTGGGGGGACAGCAGACTATGTCGCCGATCGAGAAGCCCTCATCCCCTACGTGGTGCTCGCAGAAGTCCCGTTTCGCGTCGTTCCGCTCTAGGACGTCAAGGACTGCAATTAACCATGCCAATTATGGTAACTCCCAATAGATCCAGTGGTGCAGTTGGGGTGTGGCTTGACTTCTATTCTTGATCTGTTTGATGCCACGGCTTCGGACTTGATAACTTCACAAAAAGTCA
>JAAEMK010000017.1 GCA_024225635.1 Desulfobacteraceae bacterium
CCCCCAGGTCTTATAAAATAATATCATCATAAATAATGACACTTCAGTTTGTACTTCTTTTTTTTTGGGGGGGGTGTGTAAAAGGATCAAAAGGTGTTCGCGCCAAAATCAATAATGGGGAGGGGGGGGTATGTGGTGGGTGGGGTTTAAAGTGCTCATTTCCATACATCGATAGGAAAGGGGAACAAAATATTTCTACCTTAAAATACGGCAATTATTTTGAAAATATTATTATGAAATCAATAGGAAAAATTTGATATGCCTAGATTTAAATGACAAGCGCATTTTCAGTGAATAAATCATAATTTCAACAAAATTAAGCCAATTAATTAGATAAGATTACTATGTAATTTTGTAAGCTTGAAAATGCAAAAAAGGTCTAAAGCTTATTTTTAACATCTATATAATTTTTTTAGTTTTTAGGCAATAGTGATACATTTTTCTTGTAAAAATAAGTATTTGGATCTTTGGTGGAAAGCGAATTTTATTTTATTTCAAAGTAGCCTTTTCCTTACTTTTAACTTGAACCATACGGGCCACTCTTTAATCCTTACTTAACCTAACCTTACCCAAAACAAGCACGAAAAGCTACCTTGGATATACAAAAAATTTGTAACTTTGCTTTTTACTCTTGATCCATTTATGTTTATATGCATTTAGACTGGCTTTTTAAAAAATTCTGCAGCTAAGCTTAGGCTGCGGATTGTAATTATAGAGGCTGAATTCAGCTGAGATTGCTTTTGTGTGGCCGATTGACCTTCAAAATCGGTTATTA
>JAAEMK010000018.1 GCA_024225635.1 Desulfobacteraceae bacterium
AACTATGGGGACAGTTCAAGATATGGAGACAGAATAAAATCAGTCCCCAGCTGAGCAAAACTCATTTACTCGCAACGGATTGGGGACAGATTTAATGTCCTCGGGGACAGATTTGAAATCTGTCCCCATAAACAGCCAAGTTTAATCCGGTGGCAATGGCAGAGAGGCCACACCCGTTCCCATCTCGAACACGGAAGTTAAGTTTTCTAGCGCCGATGGTACTGCAGGGGCAGCCCTGTGGGAGAGTAGGACGCCGCCGGATTATCTTCATAAAAAGCCCTGATCATGTAACCATGGTCAGGGCTTTTTCTATTTTTAGGACTATGGGGACAGATTTCAAATCTGTCCCCGGATGAGGTTTCGAATCTGTCCCCGGATGAGGTTTTTAAATCCGTTCCTGTTGTCATGCGCTTTGGGGACAGATTTATAAATCTGTCCCCGTTGTCCAATCTGTCCCCGTTGTCCTGATGATGGCGCACACGCCCCGGTGAAGGGTCTCTATGCACTGTTTTTCCGTTATGCCGAGCCGCTGCCGGTTGCTGATGTCAACGATTCCATCCAGAACTTCTGTCTTTTCCCCATGGCTTCCACGGATTTGAAGATTGTATTTCTCGGCTGTTGTATTGAGAAGCGCCCGTTGATTATTAAAATCCGGTAAATGCATATGGACCCCGGCCCTCATTCCCGTTCCAAGGTTGGAGGGGCAGGAAGTGAGATAGCCAAGCCTTGGATCACGGGCAAAGGTCAACCGCTTTTCAAGAAAAACAAGGGCCCTGGAGAGGCGGTCGAAGGTCCCCATCATATCACCGCTCTTGTCCATTGATATGATTCTCAGGTGATCCTCTTCATTGATCCAGACAGCAAACTTCTGGTTATTTGATACGAAAATTCCCCTTGAATCGGGCCAGTCCCTGTTAATCCCGGCTGCTTCCATGAATCGGTCTCCCTTTTCAAAGAGCAGATGTTTTTGGGCAAGTTCTTTTCGTTTGGCACCGGTCAGCTCACCCAGGGGGTAATAGCTTCCCCCAAGGTCGCCTTTTAACTCCTGAAGCGCGTTGACGGTCCGTTCCTCCACTTTTTCGCGGTCCGTTGAACCGACCAGCGGCGGAAACGGAAGGTTCGCAATGTTTCTTGCAACGCGAATTCTGAATGAACGGACCCGGCCGCTGGAAAGCACGGAATCAGAAAGATCCGGCCTGGTAAGGTCTGACCTGTGAATGGGAGACCCAGGGCAACCATGGTAAGATTCGATGACCGGATCAAAAATTTTTGAAAAGGTCCGGTATGATTCTGCATCTCCAGCATAAATACCAATGGAGGAGTCAGGGTTTTGGATGCCTGATTGGATCGCCTGCTCCAGGGTGAATTCGTTTTTTGTTCGTTTCCCTTTGAGGTCATTGAAAAGAGCGGGGGTGAGGTGCTCCTTCACAAGGGAGACCGCGTTTTCGGGAAAAAGGGGGTTGATGTCGGTCACTCTGCTATTGTCCTTAATTTGGGGACAGATTTAAAATCTGTCCCCGGTCCTGGTTTTAAATCTGTCCCCGTTCGTGGGTTTAAAAATCTGTCCCCGGTCCTCCCGTTCGTGGATTTAAAAATCTGTCCGCGATCGTGGTCTGTAGGGAATGCCGCCCTGGCGGCGGCAAAAAATATTTGAGTAAGCTACCTGAACGATGATTTCTGGGAAGAAATACCCCGTGCAAGTACTGTCCTGACCTCGTCGAGGCGTTTACATCTGTCATAACATTCCGGAATGCTTTTTCGCTCTTCGCAGGTGAGGCAGGGACTTCTTTTAAGATATCCCAGTTCAAAGTCAAAAACATCTCTTTTTTTCGGATTTTCAATCATTTTTCCTGTCCTGAAAACGGTGATGAGTTTATCGGAAAAATATATCAGTTCATTGATACGAGGTCAATAATGGAATGCAATTCATGAATTTTGTTGTTTTTTCTTGTCGAGAATAGATGGGTGTGATAAGTGTTCATAAAAGATAGCACCTATCTCATGGTTCGCACACTATACTCAGGAGGGTTTTACAATGAACACAGAATCCAGATTCGCCGAACTCAAGGAGCGGGAGAGGGAGGCAAGAAAACAGATCATTATTGAATCTGCTCTGTCCCTTTTTGCCAAGAAACCTTTTTATGATGTAGGGATGAGGGATGTGGCAGACGAGGCAGGTGTCTCCCCGGCAACACTCTACCGCTATTTCCCAAGCCAGGAGGATCTGTTCATCGAGGCGTTTCTCCAGGATATTTCCGCGGTCAGCTCCGAATTCAAGGCCATGGTCAAGAGCGATAAGCCCGCGACCATAGAGGATTTTGCCCTGGCCTATGTGGATCATCTTTTCCAGAACGAATCCACCTTTCAGATGATGACCTATCTTATGCTCAAGGATAACCTGGCAAACCCGGCCATGGGCAAGTTTGATTCGGTTACCAAGATCTTTTTCGACGGATTTTCCGAGCTTCTCGAGCGCTACGGCGTAAAAAAGGACATACGGATTTACGCCCACTCTTTCATCGCCTCAATGACCGGCATCATCATGACTTTCAGGAATCACCCCATCAAGAAAAGAGAGACCATCCGGGAACACATCCTCCGGCTGACCAGTATTACAGCAGAGCTGTATCGCAAAGAGCTTATTGATTGATCAGGTTGTAACTGCTTTATCATTCTTTTCTGCATTTCATTTTTTTCGATTCTTGACACCAGCCTCAACCGTCAATATATTTATCCGAAAAAAGATAACGGCGATAGCCTTTGACGATTGAGGAATTATGGAGCAGCTGAAAAGAGATATTGAAGAGCAGCATCTGCTGATTAGCAGAATACGAAAAGAGATAGCAAAAGAGCTTGTCGGGCAGCAGAACCTTGTGGACGGACTCCTGGCAGGGGTTTTATCAGGGGGCCACATCCTCATCGAGGGCGTTCCCGGGCTTGCAAAGACAAGCGCCGTAAAAGCCCTTGCTTCAACCATACGGGCGGATTTCAAACGGATTCAGTTTACCCCGGATCTATTGCCTGCAGACCTCATCGGAACAGAGATCTACAGACCCAAGGCCGGAGATTTCATAACGAGGAAAGGTCCGCTTTTCAACAATATCATCCTTGCCGACGAGATTAACAGGGCGCCTTCCAAGGTTCAGTCCGCCCTGCTGGAATCCATGCAGGAGAAGCAGGTAACCATCGGGGACGCCACCTACGAGCTTCCAACGCCTTTTCTCGTCCTTGCCACCCAGAACCCCATTGAGCAGGAGGGGACCTACCAGCTTCCCGAGGCCCAGGTTGACCGGTTCATGCTCAAGATCCTCATTGATTACCCGGACAGGACCCAGGAACTTGAAATTTTGAAGAAAACCGGGTTTGGCACCAGCGATCCCATTGAGTCTGTCATCGATCCCGGCCAGCTTGGGGAGATGGCAAGGCTGGTAAAAGAGATCTACGTTGATGACAAGCTGAAAGAGTATATTGTTGATATTGTCCTGGCTACCCGGCAGCCTGAAAAATACGGCATGGACATTGGGGAGTATGTTGAATTCGGCGCTTCCCCACGGGCCACGATTTCCCTGGCCCAGATGGCCCGGGTGACCGCTTTTCTCCAGGGCAGGGCCTATGTGACCCCCCAGGATATTAAAATCGCCGCTCCCGATGTGCTGCGTCACCGGATCATTCTTTCATTCGAGGCCGAAGCCGAGGATGTTTCCACCGATGAGATCATTAAAACCGTGTTTGATTCCGTTGAGGTCCCTTAGAGCGTAAATGATTCCAAGGGAGATAATAAAAAAGATAAAGCGGATCCACATCAAGAGCAGCCGCTCGGTTAACTCGATCATGGCGGGTCAGTACCGTTCCGTATTCAAGGGCTCGGGCATCGAGTTTGAAGAGGTTAGGGAGTACAGTCCCGGGGACGAGATCAAGGCCATTGACTGGAAGGTGTCGGCACGGCTCGGCAGGCCGTTCATTAAACTCTACCGGGAGGAGCGCGAAAGCGTAGTCATGCTTCTCATCGACATGAGCGCTTCCCAGGGCTTTGGCACCTTTTCCGGCCTGAAGCTTGAAAAGGCGGCCGAGGTTGCATCGGTCCTTGCCTTTTCCGCCATCAAGAATAACGACAAGGTGGGGGTGATATTTTTCACCGACCGCGTTGAGAAGTATATCCCTCCCCAGAAGGGGACGGGGCATATCTGGCGGCTGATCAAGGAGATCTTCACCTTTGTTCCCGAGGGAAAGGGAACCTGCCTTGCGGCTGCCCTGGACTATCTCGCCAAGGTCGCAAGAAAGCGAACCACAACCTTTATCCTCTCTGATTTCCTGGATTCCGGTTTTCAGAAAAGCCTCAGGACCGCTCTCCAGCGCCATGAGCTGATATCCGTTCTACTTTATGACGAGGGAGATTTTCACCTTCCTGAACAGGGGATTGTCAGCCTGTCCTGCTTTGAGACCGGAAAAGAATTGTTTCTGGACGCCTCGGATAAACGCACACGGGCCTATTATGAGGGCCGGAAAAAGGCCCGGCACCGCGCCATCCTCGAGATCCTCAAGAAGAACGGGGTTGATTCAGTTGAGATGGAAACAGGCGCATCTGTGTCGGACGTGCTTCAGTGTTATTTCCGGAACAGAGAGCGGAGGAAGCTATAGATGCAGGAATTTTACGACAGTCATGACATTCACGACATCCGGCCCCCGGTGCCGGTGGGGATGGACCCTCTCGTCATGAGGGTTGCCCTGATTTTATTGATCCTGCTTCTCCTGGCATGTGCCGGTTTTTTTCTTTACCGCTGCCTGAAACGGCGAAAGGCCGGGAATTCTGCGGATCTGCCCCTGCTGCCATTGCCCCTTCCGCCGAATGAAGCGGCCCTGAAGGCCCTGGACTCCCTCGGGGATCTCATGCTGGGGGCGCCAAGGCTCTACTACTTCAGGCTCACCGAGATCGTGAAACGTTTCATTGGCAGGCAATTTGATCTGGGGGCGCCCGAGATGACCACCCAGGAGCTTGTTTTTTCCATCAGGGACCTTGGGATTGACAAGGGGCTTCTGGCCGACACCAGGGAGTTCCTTCTCTTTTCAGACACCATCAAGTATGCCGGAGAAGATCCGTCGCCATCCATGATGCAGGGGCATGGGGCGTTTGTCAGAAAATTCATTGTTGCGGTTGCTTCAGCAAGTAATGGGACCGGGCAGCAGGAGGGTGGTTCCAATGTTTAGGTTTGCCTCTCCGGTTTTTCTTGCCCTGCTGGTTGCCGTTCCCCTGCTGCTCCTGTTCAGGGCCGGGAAGTCGAAAAACGTAAGCGTCAGAACCTCCGATCTGTCGTGGTTGAAAGATTCGCCGGTCACGCTGTTTGTCCTTTTCTCCCGGGCCCTGCCCCTGGTCAAATATTGCGGCCTCGTTTTTTTGATCATAGCCCTGGCAAGGCCCCAGTGGGGTACCAAAAAGATGAACGTTAAGACAGAGGGGATTAACATCATCCTTGCCCTGGACCTTTCCGAGAGCATGGCGGCCCTTGATTTCAAACTGGACGGCAGCATCGTCACCCGCCTGGATGCGGTGAAGAGCGTGGTCAAGGAGTTTATCATGAAGAGGGACGGTGACAGGATCGGCATGGTGGTATTCGGTTCCCAGGCCTTTACCCAGCTTCCCCTGACCAGGGACTATGATACCCTTTCCTTTGTGCTGGACAGGCTGAAAATTGGGGCCGCGGGTCCCAGCACGGCCATTGGGGACGCCATTGGCATTTCCCTGAAGCGCCTTGAGGATATAGAAAGCAAATCAAACATCATTATTCTTTTGACAGACGGCAAGAGCAACAGCGGAGAGATTTCTCCCATGGCCTGTGCCGACATCGCGAAACAACGGAATGTAAAGGTCTATACCATTGGTGTGGGGCGGAAGGGCAAGGCGCCGTTTCTGGTGAACGACCCCCTGTTCGGGGAACGGTATGTCTACCAGCGGGTGGACATGGACCATGAAACCCTGAAGCAAATTGCCGGCCGGACCGGGGGAGAATTTTTCGCTGCCGGCGACACCGAGTCCCTGGGAAAGATCTATGATATCATCGACTCCCTGGAGAAAACCGAGGTGGAGGTCAAGGCCTGGGCCGAGTATGATGACCTTTACGTCTGGTTTGCGGCGGCAGGCGCAATCCTTCTCTGTTCCACCGTTCTTCTTTCAAATACACGATTGTTAAGGATTCCGTAAGCACAATGAAGTTATCCAATCCCCATATGCTCTATCTTGTCTGGGTGGTGCTCCTGCTGGCAGGGGTGATCGTCTATGGCACCAGGAAACGGGCCAGAATTCTGGGCCGGTTTGCCTCGGCAAAGGCCTTTGAGGCCATTGCGCCCGGAGTGAAAACAAAAAAACGGTTGATTCGCGGGGTGTTGACCATTCTGGCCTTCCTCTGCCTGGTTGCCGCCCTGGCGGGCCCCCTGGTGGGATTCAGGTGGGAAACGGTTGAACAGAAGGGGGTGGATATCATGATCTGCCTCGATCTTTCCAGGAGCATGCTGGCCCAGGATATCAAACCGTCCCGCCTGGAGCGGGCAAAGCGTGAGATCCTCGATCTTTTGGGAATGATGAAGTCCGACAGGGCAGGGCTTGTGGCCTTTGCGGGTAAAGCCATCCTTCAATGCCCGCTGACCATGGATCACGGCGCTTTTAATATCTTTTTGAACGCCCTGGAACCTGACTATCTTCCCGTGGGCGGCACTGATATCGGCGGTGCCATTGACACGGCCCTTTCCGGGTTTGAAAAGGAGCAGGTGTCTGAAAAGGCGATCATTCTCATCACCGACGGCGAAAACACCTCGGGAGTCCCCCTGGAGGTTGCAAAGAAGGCGGCCCGGGAAAATGTCAGGATTTTCTGTATCGGTGTGGGCAGCGAGGCCGGGGCCCCTGTCCCGGACGTAAACGGCGGGTTTAAGAAGGACGGCCAGGGCCGGATCGTGATTTCAAAAGTTGATGACAGCGGGTTGGAAAAAATTGCGTCAACGGCCCGGGGTGTGTATGTGCGCTCCGATGCCGGGGACATGGATCTTGACCTGATTTACGACCGGGAAATCAGGGGCAGGATGGAAAAAAAGACCTTGAAGAGCGGCAAGCGAAAGGTGTGGGAGAACAGGTTTCAATGGTTTCTTTTTCCGGCCGTTGTGCTGTTGTTGATTGAAACAATGCTTGCGGACAACCGGCGGGGCATCTTTTTTTCCCTTCTATTTGCCGCTGTGCTTTTGGGGTCAACCCCGGCACCCGGTTTTGCCGGTGCTTCGAAAAGCGTTCAAAAGGGGATCGAAGCCTACCAGGCCGGGGAATATGAACGGGCGGAAAAGCATTTCATCGATGCCCAGCTGGACCGGCCCGAGATGGCTGAACTCTACTACAACATCGGAAGCGCCGCCTATAAAAAAGGCGATTATGAAGCTGCCGTCAAGAATTTCACCCGGGCCGGGGAAACCGATGATTCAAATCTCAAGGCCAAGGCCGGGTACAACCTTGGCAATGCGTTATACCGTTCCGGAAGGATTGAAGATGCTATAAAGGAATATGAAGGGGTGCTCTCCCTTGCGCCAGGTGACACCGAGGCAAAGGAAAACCTTGAGTTTGTGAAGAAAAAGCTCAAGGAACGGAAAAAGCAGCAGAAAGAGAATAAGAACAAAGATCAGCAGAACGATAAGCAGAATAAAGATCAACAGGACAAAGGCCGGCAAGGGCAGAACAAGCCCGGGAATAACAAGCCCGGGGATAACAAGGACGGGGATAGCAAGGACGGGAACAAAGACCGGCAGCAGAACAAGCCGTCTGATTCCAATCCCAAAGGTTCCGGAAAATCTGAAAATTCCAAATCCGGGGAGCAGCCTGGTGATCCCCGGGACAAGCAGGACAACGCTTCCCAATCTCCGGATGACAAGCCGGAAAAACAGGACGCCGGCAAAGAGCAGGCCCGCCAACAGTCTCCCCCGGAGAACGGGCAGGGCGCCGTGGATCAGCAGGCCCGGGCCCGGGAAAGAATGCTCAACCGCCTTACGGACAAGCCTGGAAGAGCCATGATGCCGGCTTACGATAAAGGCCGTGTTGCCAAGGACTGGTAAAGGATAGAGATGAAACGATTGCTTTTTTTTGCATTGATCCTGGTCGCGATTCCCGTCCAGGTGTTTGGTTTTACCGCAACCGCAACGGTTGACAGAAATTGGATCTCCGAGGGCGAATCCCTGACCCTGAGGGTTATGGTCGAGGGCGGTGAGGCCGTTGTCGAGACCTCGGTTATCACCGATTTCAAGGTGATTTCCAGGGGGACCAGCACCAGTGTCAGGATCATCAACGGGGATTATTCAAAGAATGTTACCCATCAATATGTCCTTTTGCCCCGGAAACGGGGAAATTTGACCATTCCGCCCCTGCCGGTGACCCTTGACGGGGAGCTCGTCCATACCGGGGTAATCAATATCGAGGTGGGCAAGCGTGCCGCAACGGACAACCGCTCCGGGGATGTGTTCGCCAGGGCCACCCTGTCCCATGGAACCCTGGTTCCCGGCCAGCAGGCGATCTATACCTTCAGGCTCTACAGCGCGGTCCGGATCTCCAATGCAAGGCTTCAGCAGCCAAGGTTCAACGGGTTTTCCGCCAGGGAGGCAGGGAAGCAGGAAAGTTTTGAAAAGGTGATCAACGGCAGGTCCTACAAGGTTACCCGGATCTCTTATGTGCTCATGGCTGAAAAAGCGGGCGATGTTGAGATCGAACCCGCGGTGGTAACCTGTGATATTCCGGTTGCTGATTCCAGGGACCCCCTGTCCGATCCCTTCTTTGGCAACCGTTTCTTTTCCATGGGGCGCCATGAAACCAGGCGCTTTGCCACGGAGTCGTTCAAGGTAAAGGTCAACCCCATGCCGGCCTGGCAAGGTACCGGTCAATTTTCCGGCCTTGTGGGGCGTTTCAGTCTCGGGGCCGGGCTGGACCGGGATTCGGTTGCAAGCGGCGAGTCGGTGACCCTTACCCTTACGGTGTCGGGAACGGGAAACATCATGGATGCCCAGGCTCCGGAGATCCGCCTGCCGGACAGCTTCAAAATCTACGATGACGTGCCTGAGGAGAAAATAGCCCTTACCCGGAAGGGGTTCCAGGGCGACAAGATCTTCAAGCGGGCCCTGGTGCCGGTGGCGCCGGGCAATTTTGTTCTTGAACCGGTCCGGCTCTGCTATTTCAATACGGAAACGGGTTCCTATGAAACGGTGTCAACGCCCTCCCTCAACCTGTCTGTCAAGCCGTCCGGAAAGGGTGGCGCTGTTTCCCCGCCCCCTGTAACCGGCGGCGGAAAGGCGGCCGTTGAGAAACAGGCGGTTGAATTCACCGGGGACGATATCCTCGCCCTCAAGGAGGGAGTCAATGTGCTGGTCCCCCACAGGGAGATCCCCTTGTTTCACTTCATGGCGATCCTGGCGCTTTTGTCCGGTATGCTGCTGGTCTTCAGGGCCGTGATGGCTTTGGGAAAAAAAGAGGAGTCTGCTTCCGCTCTCATGGAGAAACGGGCAAAACACTGCCTGAAAAAGGCCGGGGCCAAAGATATTTCCCGGGAAGATTTTTTCCGTAACCTCTACACAGCCCTTGTTTCAAGGGTGCTGGCCCGGGGGGATGTCTCCGGGGAGACCATTACGGCAGGGGAGGTGTCTGATATCCTGTCCGGGGCAGGCCATGGTGAAGAAGAGATAAGGGAGGTGACCGCCATGCTCAACGACATAGAATCCGCCCGGTACGGGGGGACGTCCTTTGACGGGGCCATGAGAAACGATCTGCTCGACCGGGCAAAGCGTGTTGTCAAAACCCTCGGTATCGCGTTGGTGTGTTTTGGGGTTTTCTTTGCCATGCCCACCCAGGGAAGGGCCGATGGGGCCGGTTCCCTGTTTCTTGAGGGGGTCAACCTCTACAAGGCCGGACAGTTCCGGGATGCGGCCGGAAAATTTGAACGGGTTGCAGGCAATGGCATCAAAAACGGCGAACTATACTACAATATCGCCAACGCCCGCCTGAAGGCCGGGGAGGTTGGTCCCGCCATTCTCTGGTATGAGAGGGCGGCAAAGCTCATTCCCCTCGATCCCGATCTCAGGTATAACCTTGGCTATGCCAGGGGGCTTGTGGCCGATGAACTCCCGGAAAAGGCCCTTGACATTTCCGGGCTCCTCTTTTTCTGGGAAAAGTACCTGCCGTCATGGATGGTTCAGTACGGTGCGCTCTTATTCTGGCTCGGGTTTGTGCTTCACACCGGGGTTCGCATGGCCCGGAAAAAACCTGTCTTCACCCCTGCCGGAGCGGTTTTGTTCGTTGTTTCCCTGGTTGTCATCGCCACGGCCCTGTTCGACTACCACCAGCAATACTCGGCGTCCAATGCCGTTATCCTGGCGGATGAGGCCTCCATCCGGTCGGGTTTCTCGGACGACGCCACCGAACTTTTCGTCCTCCACGCAGGAACAAAGGTGAGGGTGGAAAGAAGGGAGGGCGATTTTTTAAGGATCGCATTCTCCAAGGACAAGGTCGGCTGGATAAGGGCTTCCTCGGCAGGGATCATATGATAAAAAAGTAGGAACGCCGTAATTGTGGGCGTTCGGGGTTTCTTCTTGGAAATTTCGTTATTTTCCTTTTGACAAAATCGTCCAGGCAAGTAATAAAGGGAAATCACTTCTAACATTTTTACGGAGGTTCCCATGCCCAGGTCTTTTTTAAGAGCAGTTGTTCTTCTGTCTGTTTTGTTGTGGACGTCCCCTTTTGTTTTCGCTTCTTCCCAGGACGGCGGTGTCGATGCCATCACCGGCCAATGGTTGACAGCTGAAGATGAATCCGCTGTAGAGATTTACAAGTGTGAAGATTCCTATTGCCTCAAGATCGTATGGCTCAAGGAGCCGTTGACGGATGACGGCGCCCCCAAGGTTGACGAGAACAATCCCGATGTTGAAAATCGAACCAAGGAGGTTATCGGCATGACAATCGGCTCCGGGTTTGAATACCAGGGGGACAAGCTTTGGGAGGGTGGCAATATCTATGATCCCAACAGCGGCAAGACCTACTCCTGCAAGATCGAGCTCCAGGGTGACAAACTCAAGGTGCGCGGCTTTATTGGCGTTTCTCTGTTTGGAAGAACCGAGATGTGGAGGCGGAGATAAAATTCATGTTTGAAATCGACCGTACCGTTCTGGTGCTCATTGATGTCCAGGGCAGGCTTGCCCGGATGATGCACGGGAAAGAGGAGCTGTTCGCCTCCCTTGAAACCATGTTAAAGGGAATGGAGATCCTGGGTGTTCCGGTGGTCTGGATGGAACAGCTTCCTGACAAGCTGGGGCCTACGACCCCTTCGATAGCAGCGCTTCTTCCCGGGGAAAGCCCCATTCCGAAAGATAGTTTCAGCTGCCTTGGCAACCCAGGGTTTGTGGACCGGTTCCGGAATATCAACAGGGACCAGGTGCTGCTTACCGGCATCGAGTCCCATATCTGCGTTTACCAGACGGGCATGGATCTTCTTCAAAGGGGGTTTGAGGTCCAGGTGGTTACCGACTGCGTTTCTTCACGGACCCTTGAGAACAAGATCCTTGGGATCGAACGGATCAAGCTGGCGGGCGGTTCGGCCACAAGCTGTGAGATGATTTTGTTTGAGCTGATGAAGGCTGCCCGGGGCGAGACATTCAAGCGCATGGTAAAGATCATCAAGTAGGCGGGCTGAAATCAGGCAGCGATGTCCAGGAGGTTTCCCTGCTCTTCCGTTTCCTCAGCCTCCGCCATGCCGGCATAGGCTGCCGCCGCGTCCTTGGCGGCCATCTGATTCATGGAACCTGTGCGTTCGGCTGTTTTCAGTATCATCAATTCCGAGCTGGCCTGGGCTTCAGCGGTAGCGGCATTGGCCGCCACTTTTCTGTCCTGGGCCGACGGGGATGCCGGGGCAAGGGCGGCCGCCTTGATCCTGCGCATCTTTTCAATTGTGGCCCCGGGGTCCCCGGGAACGGGTGAGGTGTCTATGGATACCTCACCTGCAACTGCATAATTTACACCGTCCGGGCCCCGCCGGTACTGAAAGGTGGCCCCCGAAGTCACGTATTGACCTCCTGCTGCAATGTGCGCCATCTCATGGTTCCGCACCTCGGTATCGATTGTTTTCAGCTGCCGAACGAGTTTGAGGTCATTTTCTGTTAATCCGACTGTCTGTGCCGGATCACCCTTTGTCGCAGTTTCTTCAAGGGGTTTTGCTTCCGCTTCCCCTTCAATTGCGGCTGCGGGATCTTGCGGATCGGCCGTGGTTTGGGAGGGGTCGTTTTGCAGGGACGGAGCAGGTCTGAAACCGGTGATATGTGCATTCAAGGATGCAGTGATGGGTGTCATGATTCACCTCCTAAAATAGGTAAAAGCCTGGTCCCGATAATACAGGAACCGGGACTTTATTTGCAAGGAAAAAACGTTTGGCTTAGAGGAGGTTACGGTCAGGAAGAACGGAAAATTACAGCATTTTGTCTATAAAACCATTGACACCACGGAAGCGAAAGCTGTATAATTCGAAAATCCGCATTTAAAATGGGATAATATCGACGGTTGAATTATTTACATATAACAACAACAGGGAATATGCAAGGCTAAATTTACATGGAACGAACAGCAGAGATAAGCCGGAGAACAAACGAGACAGAAATCGAAGTCGAGCTGACCATTGACGGTTCCGGGAAGGCCGATGTTTCAACGGGTATTCCTTTTTTTGATCATATGCTGACGCTTTTTGCGGTGCATGGTTTTTTTGATCTTTCACTGAGGGCCAAGGGGGATCTGGAGGTGGATTTCCACCATACTGTTGAAGATGTCGGCCTTGTCCTTGGTCAGGCCCTGTCAAGGGCCCTGGGAAAACGGGAGGGGATCTGCCGGTACGGAGAGGGTGCCGTGCCCATGGATGAGGCCTTCTCAAGGGTGAATGTGGATCTTTCCAACCGTCCCTATCTTGTGTACCACCTTCCTTCAACCATCCGGTCCGTCGGCAGTTTCGATGCCTACCTTGCCAAGGAGTTTTTCATGGCGTTCAGTGTCAAGGGGGGATTGAATCTTCATATCAATGCCGAATACGGTGACAACGAGCATCACATACTTGAATCTATCTTTAAAGCCCTGGGAAGGGCGTTGAAGCATGCTTGCAGAATTGATGACAGTATCGCGGGGGTTTTGTCCAGCAAGGGAAGTCTTTGATTCGCTGTTAAGCCTCTTTGAAAGTCACTCTTTGTTTGCCGGTGGTGTTGACAATTGATATCCGGTCATTATCTTGATGGTTTTTATAAAAAGTTAATCCTGGTTTGGAGTTTGTCTCGAAAAAATGCTTATTCCCCAAGAGAAAATTTCGGAGATAATCAATGCCTCTGATATCGTGGATATCATATCGGAGTCGGTGATGTTGAAGAAGTCGGGCAGAAATTATTTTGGTCTCTGTCCGTTTCATTCCGAAAAAAGCCCGTCGTTTTCCGTCAGTCCTGAAAAGCAGATGTTTCACTGCTTCGGCTGCAAGGCGGGGGGGAATGTTTTTTCGTTTTTGATGCGCCACCTTGGTCTTTCGTTTCCGGAGGCCGTGAAGATGGCCGCCAGGAGATACAACATTCAGGTGGAGACCGGGCAGGTGAGCCCGGAGCGGCAAAGGCAGCTTGCGTTGAAAGAGGGGCTCTTCCGGCTCAACAGCCAGGTCATGGAACATTATTGCGGGCTGTTGAAGGATAGTCCCCGGGCGGACATGGCTAGAAAATATCTGGAGGATAGGGGGATCACCTCTGAAACCATCGAGCGCTTTTCCCTTGGCTATGCCCTGGAGAGCTGGGATGACATGGTTTCGTTTTTCCGGCGTCTGAAGCTTGGCCGCCGCCTGGCCGAGCAGTCCGGACTTGTCCTTGCCAGGGAACAGAAAAACGGGTATTATGACCGGTTCCGGAACAGGGTTATCTTTCCCATTGTCGATATCAGTATGCAGGTGGCGGGCTTTGGAGGGCGGGTCATGGATGATTCCATGCCAAAATATCTCAACTCTCCCGAAACCCCTGTTTACAGCAAGGGAAGGATACTTTACGGGCTGCATGCTGCAAAACAGTATTGCAGGCAGGCCGATTGTGTTTATATTGTTGAAGGGTATTTTGATTTTCTCTCCCTTTTTCAGAACGGGGTCAGAAACACGGTGGCAAGTCTTGGGACGGCGTTGACATCCGAGCATGTCAGATTATTAAAGGGGTATGCTTCAAGGGCCGTACTCGTATTTGATTCCGACGATGCCGGTATCAATGCCGCAAAACGAAGCGTTGCAACTTTTGTAACCGAGGGGCTGGATGTCCGGATATTGGTGCTGCCCCGGGGGCAGGACCCTGATTCGTTTGTGAATGCCTTTGGCGCCCAGGCGTTTCAGGAGGCGGCGGAAAAGGCCATGTCCGTCATAGACTTTCTCACGGAGACGGCCGTTAACAAATTCGGCAATTCCGTTGAGGGCCGGATCGCTGTCCTGGATGAAATGAAAGGGCATCTTGCATCCGTCGAGGACAGTGCGGCAAGGTCACTCTATGTGAGGGAGCTTGCCCAGCAGCTTGGAATCGACGAGTCTGCCGTTCTTGAGAAGGTGCGGGATGCGGTTACCGGTCTTAAAGCGGGACGGCCCGTATCAGCAGGCTTTGGCGAGGCTATGGCGCCGGAGCAGGGCGGTGGTGATGAAGGGCTTGAGTCCTTCAGGCGGGAGCGGCAGGTGCTCGCCATGCTGCTGCATTACCCGGAGGTGAGGGATGAGGCTCGCAAGCGAGGTGTGCTGGATTATTTTTATTGCGGGCAGCTCCGCAGGATCGGAACGGTCCTGGTCGGGCTCGAGGGAAGTGAAAATTCCCTGGCTGCGCATCTTATGACAGTCCTTACGACCGATGAGGATCGAGAGCTGGTTGCCTCTCTTGCCATGATGGATGGCGGGCAATCGGAAAAAGTGTTGGAAAAAGCAAATTTTTTAATGAAACGAATTGTCAAGGTGAGAAACAGGAACGAAAATACCTTGGCAAACCAAATAAGAAGAGCGGAACAGGGCGGTGATTCCCAGCTTCCCCTTGACCTGTTGAAAAAACGGCAAGAGGAAATTAGGCAATTGCATGGCTATAAATGATAGAAAGCCTTTGGGAGGCATTTTTCTATGGCAGCAGAATCGGTTGAAACACGGGAGAATAAAGCTGTTTCTAAAAAAGTGTTAAAGAAACTGATCGAACAAGGAAAAAAAGAGGGTTTTCTCTCCTATGTCGAAATCAATGAGGCCATTTCTGACGATTTGAAATCTTCGGATCAGATTGATGATATAATGGTTATGTTCAAGAATCTTGGCATAACCCTGGTCGACACGGATAAGGGTGGGAAGCCCAAGGTTAAAACCCGGAAGAAAAAAACGAGTAGTGCCAAGTCCGCTCCGGCCGGCAAGGCCGGGGGTGAAAAAAAGAGCGCCCCCGCCAAAAAAACGGAGAAGAAATCCACCACCGGGAAGGCCACGGCGGCCGACATGGAGTTTGGAACGGTCACCGACCCCGTCAAGATGTATTTGCGGGAGATGGGGATGGTTACCCTGTTGAGCCGTGAAGGTGAAATCGAGATCGCAAAAAAGATCGAGGTGGGAGAGCGCGAGGTGCTTCGCGGGCTGTTGGCAAGTCCCATCGCTGTGGAGCTTATCCTCAGTCTTGGCGGCAGGATGGGTGGACCCCAGGGCACCATGGAGGAAAACCGGCTTCGGCCCAAGCACATTCTCAGGGATGTGGATGAGGGTGACGGCATGGTGGACGAGGCTGCCAAGCTTAAGAAGTTTCTTGCCTCCCTGGATGAGATCAATGCGATTCATTCCGTCAACCAGGATAATCGGGATCAGATTCTTTCAGGCGGGCTTGAGCCCCAGGCCGTCCGTAAGCTGAGGGACGAGGTGCGCGGCAACAACGAGAAAATCTATGACCTGCTCAAGGCGTGGCGGTTTGAGAGCGAGGTCGTGGACAATATCGAAAAAACCATCCGGGCAAACATCCATTGGTTTGATACCATGGATGACCTGTTGAAAAAGTGCTCTGCCACTTTCAAGTCCAAAAGAGACGAGATGTGCGGTATGCTTGATGATGTCGACGAGTTCGTTGCCTGGGCAACGGAGCGTTCCGATATCACCCCTGAGCGGGCAGCGCTTCTTCATAAGGATCTTTCCTCGATCACTATCCAGATTGCCATCCGGCAGGATAATGTCAAGGGGGGCGCCACTCCCCTCAAGAAGATCATCAAGGGGATTGACAAGGGGCGGATGATCGCCAAGAACGCCAAGAGCGAACTTGTGCGGGCGAATCTGCGCCTGGTTGTCAGTATTGCAAAGAAATACACCAACCGCGGGCTCCAGTTCCTCGATCTTATCCAGGAGGGTAACATCGGGCTGATGAAGGCCGTGGATAAGTTTGAGTACCGGCGCGGGTATAAGTTCAGCACCTATGCCACCTGGTGGATTCGCCAGGCGATCACCAGGGCCATTGCGGACCAGGCAAGGACCATCCGTATTCCGGTTCACATGATCGAGACCATCAACAAGCTTATCAGGACATCCAGGTATCTTGTCCAGGAGATGGGTAAGGAACCTTCTCCCGAGGAGATTGCGGAAAAGATGGAGATTCCCCTTGATAAGGTGCGCCGGGTGCTGAAAATCGCCAGGGAGCCCATCTCTCTCGAAACCCCCATCGGGGAGGAGGAAGACAGCCATCTTGGGGATTTCATCGAGGACAAGAAGTTCTCGCTTCCCTCCGAGGCGGCCATCAACCTCAACCTTGCCGAGCAGACCCGAAAGGTTCTTGCGACCCTGACTCCCAGAGAGGAGAAGGTGCTTCGCATGCGGTTCGGCATTGGTGAGAAGGCTGACCATACCCTGGAAGAGGTCGGCAGGGATTTTACCGTAACCCGGGAGCGGATCAGGCAGATCGAGGCTAAGGCCCTTAGAAAACTGCGTCATCCGACCCGAAGCCGGAAATTAAAGAGCTTCATTGAAATTTAGTTCTTGACATAAACGACATATCTTATATACTGCCCCAGTTCGTTGATGATGTACAGAGGGCCCATAGCTCAGTTGGTAGAGCCACCGGCTCATAACCGGTCGGTCCCTGGTTCGATCCCAGGTGGGCCCACCATCTTGTCAGGCCATGTCAGTCTGAATGGTGATCTTAATTGGACAGAGGGTGGATATATGGCAGTGTCGTTGCAATCAGTTTTTTATAGGTTGATAAAGAGCGTGGTGAATGATGCCACGCTCTTTCTGTTTTTATTCTAAGAGGGTCGTATGAAGCCGACAACAAAGGATTTGCTGAAACTGGTGGATGCCATTGCTCCCTTTGATCTTGCAGAGGAGTGGGATAACTCCGGGCTTCAGGTTGGAAACAAGGACTGGCCGGCAGGGCGGGTGCTTGTCGCCCTCGATGTCACAGTCGAGGTCATGGCCGATGCGGTGGAGTGGGGGGCTGATCTTGTTCTGACCCACCATCCCCTTATGATCCGGCCCCAGCGTTCCTTCGATTTCGGTTCCATGCCCGGGTCGGCTGTCGCCGTTGCCGCGGCCAACCGGATCTCCATTGTCTCCGCCCATACAAACCTTGACAAGGCCCTGGACGGCCTGAACGAGCATTTTGCACAAAAAATAGGCCTGGTGGGGGTATCCCAATTTCAGCCTTCGATTCCGGGAATCGTTGAAAACACGCCGGATCTGGGCAGAATGGGTGCGCTTGACCAGCCAATGCCGCTCTTTGAATTTGCGGACAGGATAAAATCGAGTCTTGGCATTCCGGGCCTGAGGGTCGTGGGAAGCCAAGACCGCATGGTAAAAAAGGCTGCCGTTTGTACCGGAAGCGGCGCCTCTCTTGTGCAGGCGTTCCTCGGGTCGGGGGCCGACGTTTTTATCACAGGGGATATGAAGTATCATGAAGCAAGGGAAATTGAACAGGCGGGCCTTGCCCTCATCGATGTCGGTCACTTCGCGTCCGAGCACATCGTTGTGGAGCTCCTTGTTCAGCGCCTTGTATCATCAGCCGAAACGGCAGGGTTTGAGATCGACGTCAGGGGTTTTGACGGTGAAACAGACCCGTTTATAATGGTATAAATTAGCGTGCTGCCCGGCGCTGGTTTTTTTCCCAGCGGCCACGGGAGAATGGGCGGCCACAGGGGAAATCAAGATGCAGGAGATAACAAGGGGGGATATCGATATCCTGGTCCAGCTGCAAAAGGCTGAGACCGAGACTGTTCGTATCGAGTCTTTTCTCAATAAAATTGACAAGGAAAAATCCGGCCTGGAAAAAAAGCTGGCAAAGTTCGAGACCGCCCTTGGGGTTAAAAAAGAGGCCCATGATCGGGTCGCGACCCTCTGCCGGGAGACCGAATCCGAAATTGAGATGCTTGGCGAGCGCATCGTCAAGAGCAACGAAAGCTTGCGGCTGGTGAAGACGAACAAGGAGTATCAGGCGCTTCAACGCGAGGTGGATGACAACAGGAAGCGTAAGGATGCCCTGGAAACCAGTCTGATTCAGTATCTTGAGGATGAGGAGGCCAAAAAGGCCCTTGTTGACGAGAAGGCGTCCGAGTTTACCCAGTTGGCTGAACAAAACCGGGCAGACCAGGAAGAGATCCATAAAAAAGGTAAAAATGACCGGGAACTGCTGGAACAATACCGTCAGCAGCGGGAAGAGATCGGTGTGAAGCTCGATGGAGGCCTCTATCGGCAGTTCAACGAGATCTCCTCCACCAGCGGCGGCCTGGCCGTGGTCCAGGTTCGGGATCATTTGTGTAGAGGATGTTTCATGAATATTCCCCCTCAGCTATATATTGAAGTACAGCGGGCCAATTCTTTGATTTTGTGCCCCCAGTGTAATAGAATTCTATATTATGCTGAACCGGAAAAAAATACGGTCGGAGTAGACTAGGCGATCGCTGGATCGAAAGATCTGGAGGAAAGTCCGAACACCGCAGGGCAGGACGCTCCATAACGTGGAGTCGCGGCGACGTGAAGGAAAGTGCAGCAGAGAGTAGACCGCCAGGTATCCCCTCGGGGGTGTCTGGTAAGGGTGAAACGGTGCGGTAAGAGCGCACCAGTTTTCCAGGTGACTGGAAAAGCTTGGTAAACCCCGTCCGGTGCAAGACCAAATAGGGAAGTGTTTGAGGGCTGCCCGTCCGAGCTTCCGGGTAGGTTGCTTGAGGTGTACGGCAACGTGCATCCCAGATGAATGATCGTCGCCCTGGTATCGGGTAACCGCGCCAGGGAACAGGATTCGGCTTACTGGCTGGTCCGGCCGTATTTTTTTTCTTTTAAACGCTTAATTTCCGGAGTCGGCTGTTGATTAAAGCCGATCTCCGGAAGTTGAGTCATGATCAGTTTTTATAAGGATCGATTATGCTACTTATTGAGGAGCTTAAGGTTGAGGTTGGCGGAAAGGAAATTCTTCAGAACGTCAACCTCCACGTTCCTCCGGGAGAGACCCACATCCTGTTCGGGCCCAACGGGTCCGGAAAAACGTCGCTGATGATGACCATCATGGGCTTCTCAGGATATAAGGTCACCCGGGGGCGGATCATGTTCAAGGGTGAGGACGTCACCCACATGCCGGTACATGAAAGGGCAAGGCTCGGTGTCGGTGTCCTTTTCCAGCGTCCCCCCACCATCAACGGCCTTTCCACCCGCCGTATGGTGGAAATCTGCGGTAACGGAAGAAAGGTGGATGTGGACGCCATGTCCCAGCGCCTCAATTTCCAGGGATTTCTCGACAGGGACGTGAACAGCAACCTGTCCGGGGGCGAGATCAAGCGAAGCGAGCTCCTCCAGCTTGCCGCCCAGGATCCCGACTTTTTGCTTCTGGACGAGCCCGAGTCCGGGGTGGACCTCGAGTCCATCGTCCTTCTGGGCGATAATATCAACCAGCAGTTGAACCGGGGCATCAAGAACCATCCCGCCTGCCAGAAAAGCCTCGTCAACGCCAAATCAAAGTCTGCCCTGGTCATCACCCATACCGGCCACATTCTGGATTACATCACGGCTGATAAGGGCCAGGTTCTCTACAAGGGCCAACTGCGCTGCTCGCGCAATGCCAGGGAAATTCTCAAGTGGATCCGGGAGTACGGATATGAGGAGTGTGTCGGATGTTCAGCATAGATGAATCCAATCGTGTGGACCTTGCCCACTATAGCGCCGAAGCCGAGGAGCATGGCTACCGGGAGAACCTTGACCAGATAAAAGGGGACGATGCCCGGGAGTTTTTGAAGGTGGGCATAGAGACCCATTCCTCCCTTCGGTCCGGTTCCTTTATCCAGAAGGACGCATCCATTGTCCACTGCAGCCGTTCAACGGACGGGGTGGAGATCTCCGGAATCGCCCAGGCCCTGGAAAAGGACCCCGGGCTTAAAAAATATCTGTGGCGCCTTCTTGACCCGGAAAAGGATCAGTTCACCCAATCGGCTAAAAAAGCACCCCTCCAGGGTTTCTGCATCCGGAGCAAGCCGGGGGTGAAGACGGAAAAGCCGCTCCAGACCTGCCTGCACATTGCAAAGGATGGATTTTCCCAGAACGTCCATAACCTCATCATTGCCGAAGAGGGGTCCGAGGTTCATATCATTGCCGGGTGTTCCACCTCCGAGCATCTTCAATCCGGACTTCATATCGGTTTGTCCGAGTTTTACGTTAAAAAAGGAGCGACCCTGAAATACACCATGATCCACGACTGGGGCGAGAATGTCTGCGTCCGGCCGAGGACCGCCGTCCATGTGGAAGAGGGCGGGGTGTTCATTTCCAACTATATTTCCCTCAAGCCGGTTGGCTCCCTTGAATCCAATCCCGTGACCTATCTTGAAAAGGATGCCACGGCACGGTTCAACTCCATCCTGGTTGCCGGTAAAGGTTCCTACATGGATGTGGGGTCGGTGGTTGAGCTCAAGGCGCCCGGCGCCCGGGCCGAGATCATCTCACGGGCCATTGCCGCAGGCGGGACCATCATCTCCAGGGGGCATCTCAAGAGTCTCGTACCCGGGGTGAAGGGACACCTGGAGTGCAAGGGGCTGATTCTCAAGGACGGGCTTCTCCATGCGATTCCGGAGCTGTCCGGTCACACCCCCGGGGTTGAACTCTCCCATGAGGCCGCCGTCGGAAAGATCGACAAGCGTGAGATCGAGTACCTCATGGCAAGGGGCCTTGACGAAGACGAGGCGATCTCAACCATTGTCAGGGGATTTTTAAATGTGGATATCGAAGGTCTGCCTGCGGAACTTGCCGCACGGATGGACAAGGCGGTTCAGGAGACTGAACAGGACATGATGTAGGGTTTGTGACCATACCATGGCAATCAGTTGTGACATATCGTTCAAAGAAAAGGTAAATCTATTCTCTTTTGAGTATCTGAAGTGCATCCGCTTCATCGCGGATGTGGATTCGGATAATTACGTTCTTACCAAGAAGCTGTATTCCAAGCTCATCACAGCTTCCCACCTGCTGGAGGATTTCCTCGATTTCCACGGGGCAAAGAACAACCGGCAGTGGGTCTTCTACCGTGAGCTTTCCGCGGCAATGCGTCACCTTGCCTTGGCCGGCTACTCCCAGAAGCACGTTCTCAACCGCCTGAAGTTTTATGAACTCAAGGATACGAAATCGTTTAAGCTTGAGTCAAATGAGACCCTCATGGTGATCCAGAATTCCATCAAGCATGCCGCGCCCGTGATTCTTAAGGAGGCAAGCAAGCTCGGCATCGAGGTTCCCGGGTTCGGGTATGATCCAAGGTTTTTTCCTGGGATCATGACAGGCGAGCAGCTGGAGCATAATATCGATGACCTGGATGACCGGGATCCCCTCCAGCAGAACCTGACTAACATTGCAAGCGATTTTCTGGAGATCATCGGTTCTTTTGAGCAGTTTTCCTTTTACGAGCCCTATGACCTCCAGGCCATCAGGGAGCTGGTTCCGGCAAAGGTGAACGAGGTCGGCATCCGCAGGTTCGAGATGCTCCTCCACAATCTCCAGAGCTCCTTTGACTCCTATGTGATCCATGGTGGTTTTTTCCACGGCAACCGGAAGCTGAAACAGCTCAGGAGCCACTTTTCCATTGCATTTCATATCCTCCAGGTCATGGGACGCCTGCTTCACTTCTATGAACGCCATCTCCATGACGTTGAATACAAGGATACCTACAAGACCGTCAGCGAGTCCCTGGCATCGATCATCAATCCCGATGTTCTCCTGGACCGGGCCGTCAATTACGGGCTCTTCTACGTCTGGCAGTTCCTTTCCTCGGGCAAGGAGCTCGCTTCCCAGGTGTTGAACGAAAGCATCGACCGCTCCTCCATCACCGTCGGCATCCCCCGGGAGAGGGGGTTCCACAGCCGGCCCAGCCTGCTTGTGGCCAAGATCGTCCAGCACTATGGCGGAGAGGTGACCATGTGCGTGGGAGAGGACAGCTTTGACGCGGCAAGTGTGCTCGACATGCAGTGGGCAGGGGGAAAAATCAAGAAGGAGGATGTCCAGCAGGTGGAGTTCAAGGGAGATTCACGGGCCCTTGCCGATCTGGAGGTCCTTGCCAGGGTCAACTACGGAGAAGACTCCATGGGCAAGGGAGTGCCCCTTCCTTCGGAGCTTTCCTACCTCAGGTGATGCATATGCCGGAAAAATTTCGTCACAAAGCCACCGGGATACCAGGACGTTTATTTCATGGGGATCATATAATTGCCTGACACTGAAATCTTTGCCGTGATCGTTGCCGGGGGCAAGGGCCTCCGCATGGAATCAGCGGTCCGGAAACAGTACCTGGACCTGGCCGGCCTTCCCGTTCTGGTCCACACCCTCAACCGTTTTCACGGCTATCCCGGCATCAGCGCCATTGTTCTGGTGGTACCGGAGCAGGACCTCGGGTTCTGCCGGGACGAGATCCTCATCCCCCACGGCCTTGACCAGGCAGTCCTCCTGGTGCAGGGCGGCGCCGAGCGCCAGGAGTCGGTTCGAAACGGGCTTTCCCTGGTGGCGGACCTTGCTCGCTTTCCCGAAACCTCCCTGGTTCTCATCCATGACGGCGTCCGTGCCTTTGTGGACACCCCCATGATCCAAAGCTGTGTTCAGGCCGCCCAAAAGTATGGGGCCGCCATCCCGGTGGTTCCGGTAAAGGACACACTGGTGAAATCCGACTCCGAGGGGTTTACCGGGGGAAACGTGGACAGGAACGCCCTGTTTCAGGTCCAGACCCCCCAGTGCTTTGACCTCGATCTTGTTGTCCGGGCCCACGACCATGCCCGTGAAACCGGATTCTTCGGAACCGACGACGCTTCCCTGGTGACCCACCTGGGACACAAGGTGTTCATGGCCCAAGGGTCGGCCAAAAACATCAAGATCACCACCCAAGACGACCTTGTCCTCGCAAACGCCATGGCCGGCCTGTAAGGTTAGGAAGCCTGGTTTCCCCGCCCTTGTAGTCCCCCAATAGATACTCCGGTAAACAGAGGCTGATTTTGAACCCATTGGATCGAAATTAAGGCTCATTTTCGAAAATGAAAATCCGTTCCGAAGACGCCAATATCGCTGCCAGGCATTTTATCATCGACATGCTGTCATATTTTGAGTATGACTCTCGAGGGTCAAAATGTAACATTATGAACTTTTCAAGGGAGTATCAGAATGAAAAAACTTATCAACCAGGTCGATGATGTAATCCGCGAACAACTTGCCGGAATGGCTATTGCCCATCCGGAACTCAAAGTGATGATAGATCCTCACTACATAACCCGCGCCGATTCACCGGTTGCCGGGAAGGTAGCTATTGTATCCGGCGGCGGCTCAGGTCATGAGCCCATGCACGGTGGATTTGTAGGTGAAGGCATGCTGGACGGCGCATGCCCGGGTGAAGTCTTCACCTCCCCGACTCCCGATCAGATGTATGAATGCGCAAAGGCCGTTGACGGTGGGGCCGGCGTGCTGTTTCTTGTCAAAAATTATACCGGTGATGTCATGAACTTCGAAACGGCGGCTGAACTGTGTCACGCCGAAGGGATAAAAGCCCAGAGCATCATTATCGATGATGATGTGGCTGTAAAGGATTCGCTTTATACCGCGGGACGCCGGGGCGTCGGAACCACGATTCTTGCGGAGAAGATTGTCGGCGCAGCCGCCCGGGAAGGATACGATCTTGACCAGTGCGCGGAACTTGCGCGAAAGGTAAACCAGTACGGCCGTTCCCTGGGCATGGCGCTCACCTCCTGCACGGTGCCTGCCGCCGGCAAGCCCACCTTTGATCTTGAGGAAACCGAGATTGAAATGGGCATCGGCATACATGGAGAGCCCGGTACCCACCGGATGAAGATCGCACCGGTTGACGAGTTGGTGGAGCACATGGCAACCACCATCATCGATGATCCGGCCTACACCCGTGTTCTCAGGGAGCTGGATCAGGAGAGCGGCCAGTGGGTTGATAAGGAGATGACCGATGAGCCGTTTGAATCAGGCGACAAGGTCATTGCCTTTGTTAATTCCATGGGAGGCACCCCGGTTTCCGAACTTTATGGGGCCTACCGCAAGCTCGATGAAGTCTGCAAAGCAAAAGGGCTCACCATTGTCCGGAATCTTGTAGGCCCTTACATCACATCCCTTGATATGCAGGGATTCTCCATCACGCTCCTGAAGGTGGACGATGAGATGCTGAAATTCTGGGATGCACCGGTCAAGGCCCCCGGCCTCCGCTGGGGGATGTAGCAGGACCGGCATGAATCAGCTTCCGGTTTTCGAAAGATAGCATAAGATCCGAAGCCATGGCTTCGGATCGTTTTTTTTTGTTGTAAGGAGTAAATGTATGACCATTTCAAAAGAACAACTTATCACCTGGCTTGATAATACCGCAGGCGTAATGCAGGAAAAACGCGAATATCTCACCGAACTCGATGCCGCCATCGGGGATGCCGACCACGGCATCAATATGGACCGGGGTTTTTCCAAGGTAAAGGAGAAACTCCCCACTGTGGCCGATAAAGACCTCGGCACCATCTTCAAGACCGTTGGCATGACCCTTATGAGCAGCGTGGGAGGCGCTTCCGGCCCCCTCTACGGCACCTTTTTCATGAAGGCCGGCATGGCCCTTATGGGAAAAGAGGCCCTGGCAGCCGAAGACTTTCTCACCTTTGTTGAAAACGGTGTGGGCGGGATTCTCCAGCGCGGCCGTGCGGAAGTGGGAGACAAGACCATGTACGATGTATGGGCGCCGGTCCTTGAAGGGATCAAGGGCGGGGTGGAAGCAGGTAAAACCGCACCTGAGCTTTCAGCCGACGCTGTTGTTGTCGCGGAAAAAGCCCTTGAAGGCACCATTCCCCTCCAGGCTAAAAAAGGCCGGGCCAGCTATCTTGGCGAGCGAAGTATCGGGCACCAGGACCCCGGCGCCACTTCCTCCACCCTGATGCTGAAAGCTTTACTGAACGTTATTGCGTAGAGGGGCATCATGGTTGGCATTTTAATTGTATCCCACAGCAAACTGCTTGCGGACGGGGTAAAGGAATTGACGGAGCAGATGACCCAGGGCAAGGTTCCCATTGAAGTGGCAGGGGGAATCGACGATGAAGAAAATCCCATTGGCACGGACCCCATGAAGGTCATGGCAGCCCTTGAAACCCTGGATATGGCTGCCGATGACGGTATCCTGGTGATGATGGACCTGGGAAGCGCCCTTATGAGCGCGGAGACAGCCCTGGATTTCATTGACGACGAGCTCAAAAAAAAGATCAGGCTCTGTGCCGCCCCCCTTGTGGAAGGCACCGTGGCCGCAGCTGTCCAGGCAAGCGTGGGCGCCTCCCTGGACGAGGTGGCATCCGAAGCCCTTGCCGCCCTTATCCCCAAAGCGGAACAGCTCTTTCCCGTCACCGGCGACCCGGTGCCCGGCTCCCAGGTTGCTGCTCCCCCGGAGGAGATGGAAGGTGAACTGCTCCAAACCCGGATGACGGTGAAAAACCCCATGGGCCTCCATGCCCGTCCCGCAGCGAATTTTGTTTCGGTGGCCGGAGGCTTTCAGAGTACCATCACCATCGAAAAAGGGGGGAAGACCGCCAGCGCGAAAAGCATTAACCAGGTGGCCACCCTGGCTGTACGGTGTGACGAAGAGATCACGGTTACAGCCCAGGGACCGGATGCCCCGGATGCCATAGCCGCCATCAAAGCCCTCCATGCCGATCATTTCGGTGAACGGATAGAGGACCTTTCCTATGCACCGGAAGCCGTTTCACCCCGGAAGAGTGGATTAATCAAAGACGGCATTGCAACCGGAATCCCCGCATCCCCTGGGGTTGCCGCAGGGCCTGTCCGCCTTTATCAATCCACCCTTCCTGAAATCGAAACCCGAACCGTTACGGATATCGATGGAGAAACCGCACGCCTGGATACGGCCCTGGCCCTTGCCATGGACGATATTGCCGCCCTTGCAAAGGAAGCTGAACGAACGGCCGGCAAGGAGAACGCCGCTATTTTCAAGGTTCACCAGCTTATTCTTAAAGATCCGGAGATGCGGGCTACAGCCATGGAAAAGATCCGGAAGGCATCCATCAACGCCGATGCCGCCTGGAACGAAACTATCGAAAACATGGCCGGGACCTACCGGAACCTCCAGGATCCATACATGCAGGCGCGCGCCGCCGATGTGATGGACGCGGGCGGCCGGGTCCTCCGCCATCTGGTGGGGGAAACCGCACCAAGCCTTGTGCTTGAAAAACCCGCCATCGTCATCGCCCATGACCTGCTTCCCTCCGATGTGGCGGGACTCGATCCCGGCATGGTTCTCGCCATGGGCTGCGAAGTCGGGGGCAGCACCAGCCATGCGGCCATTCTTGCCCGTTCCCTTGGCATTCCCGCCGTGGTGGGCGCTTCCGGCATCCTCACAGCCGTTTCCCAGGAGACCGTTGTTGTACTGGATGGAGACAATGGAACCCTTGAACTTGCACCCGATGGGGAACGCATCGCCCGGGTTGCCGCCATGCGAAACGTCTGGATTGCCGAAAAGGAGGCCGCAAAGGCTCAAGCTAAAGAACCCGGTATCACCACGGACGGTATTCATCTGCACGTGGCCGCCAATATAGGTATCCCGGCGGATGCCCCCCGTGCCTTCGAGCACGGCGCGGAAGGGGTCGGCCTTTTCCGGACGGAATTTCTTTTCCAGGAGCGGGACACGGCACCCACGGAAGATGAACAGGTGGAAGCCTACCTGGCCGCGGCAGAAGCCATGGGCGGCCACCCCGTCATCATCCGGACCCTGGATGCGGGAGGGGACAAACCCCTTTCCTACATGGAAATGAAAAACGAAGAGAATCCCTTTCTCGGGGAACGGGGAATTCGCCTCAGCCTGAACCGGCCCGATGTGTTTCGTCCCCAGCTCCGGGCGCTGATCCGTGCTTCCCGGAAGGCTGACATAAAAATCATGCTTCCCATGGTGGCGCACCCGGCCGAACTCCTGGCAGCCAAAGCCCTGATTCAGGAGGCCGCCTGCGAGCTGACGGAAGAGGGCGTCAAAATCGGCACCCTTCCACCCATTGGTATCATGATCGAGGTTCCCTCGGCCGTGGCCATGGCCGACCTCCTGGCAAAGGAGGCTGACTTCTTCTCCATCGGCACCAATGACCTCACCCAGTACGTCATGGCCGCGGATCGGGGAAACGCCGCAGTATCAGGGCTTTCCGATAATCTCCACCCTGCGGTGCTCCGCATGGTGAAATTCACCGTGGATGCCGCCCACAAGGAAGGGATTCCCGTCGGTATGTGCGGGGAACTGGCGGGACAAACCAAAGCCACCCCCCTGCTCCTCGGCATGGGCCTGGATGAGCTGAGCATGAACGTACCAAGTATCCCTGAAGTGAAAAAGAACCTTCGGACCCTTAGTAAAAAAGAGTGCGAAATATTGTCTGATCATGCCCTCACCCTTGCCGACGGCAACGCAGTGCGGGCGTTTCTGGACACGCTCTAAAGCAAAGAGGTGCTCCCTTTGGGGAGTGCCTCCGGCGGGGATGGCGGCTTTGATGCGGCAAGAGTCCTTGCCGATGCCATGGCTAGTCCGGAATGAAGTCTGAAACAGTTGTATAATCCCATGAATAAGAGGACGTTGGTTCGCCCCCCTTATACTCAAGCCTATAGTCCGTTGCGGATACCTCAGCTGACGCTTTCATATATAGATTCTGTTTCAAGCCATTTTAAGTGGTTTGCACGGAAAGCATTCACTCCGATTTTTCTGATACAATTGATCCATGTTTCAGCTCTTTCACTGCTGATCTGATAAGAAGATATGGCGGTTTCTTTGATCAATCTATGTTCATTTTCAATGGTGGTCGGCATCAGACCACTGTCATCCGTATTTATGCAAAATTGAATAGGCCCTGTTCTCAAGCCGAACCGGTTGTATCTTTCTCCTGTCCGCAGCCAGTCTTCGTCGGGAGGATACCATCTGAACAATGGATGTTCCTTGAATTCTTTAAAGCGGCCTATATAAATATTTGAAGAAGGACAGGCTTCGAGAATGATCTGTTTTTGGGAGTATCGCTGGATCAGCAGATCCTGAATTGCGGAGAGCAATTCAAGTTCAATGGGTGAAATTGTGTCAGAGTCGCCATTCCTCTTTGAGTTTAATCCGCACATGTTCGTGGAGGATAACTTGATACTGACGGATGTATGTGCATTCTTTTCCCGCTCTTTGTACTGCCAGCTGTAAAGATATCGTTTCCATAATCGAACCGGCTCAGAGTCGGGATTGTTGGATATCATGCTGTAATCCGGTACCCAGGAGTTTAATTCCATCCGCTCAATGTTCCAGTCCAGTGGACAGTTCCGTCTCAGTTCCCAGGCCTGGAACAATGTATTGGCTGACACCGTTTCACCATAGACATAATGTGACCAGCGATGAATTTTCTGTTCCAGCAAGGATAAGGTCGAGCAGAATCGGGGGACTTCCTGGATTACATGCGTTGCCATGTGGTGGCACCAGACCAGGTTGTCGAGATGTTCGCTCGCCGGCAGGTATATTCGCTGCTGCCGTTTTGCCCACAGGTTGACATCCACTCCCAATGCCAGTGCGTGCCCTATCCGGTCTCCCATTCGGTAGTCACAAAAGCGGGCGGTTTCGTCAATGGACCGCAGACCGCTGATCAGGTGGCTGTAGTCTTCTCCCGCATGAATGCTCAGGTGCAGACGGCGTGTGCGTTTGTATAACGTGCTGTCGGAACCAAAAGCAGAATTTCTTAGAGTTCGAATAGCCGGAGCAAATATTTCAATGGGCAATCCGTTTTCATTCCCGGCTACATCGATGCCGCGTACAAGATTTATCAAATTGGCATGATATCGGGTATTGTTCTCCAACTCCTTGGGCAGCTCCACATGTTGCAGGTCGGTAGAGGTAAGAAACCGTTGAATTCTTCGAACTTCTTTTTTAAGGATATTCCGTTTGTATCTTTGAAGATGATCTGTACGGGGTGAGCGACCGGGTTCTCGTGTGAAGTGAAAAGTAAAATGGGTATGGTCTTCCCGGTTGTGCTTGGAAAGATTGATGGCCAGTCTCCTGAGTGGATTTTTCTTGATTATTCCCGGAGATACTTTGAATTCCCGATAAACGTTATTTTTATTGTCTGAACCAAGGGCATAATCGGTGTAATCAAGCTTTGCTATAGAAACACCTTTTCGAAACTTGAACCTAAAAGTATCAACAAAATGTCCCAAACCGACACCAGAGACAATCATTCCGGCACGTAAGATGTTGCAACTGTGGATGTATGCACGTATTCCATACAGGAATTCCATGCTTTCTTGAAATCGATCTTCATGGATCAGGGCGGTGGCAAGCATCAGCCATCTATGATGAACAGGCGTATCCGCTTTTAGCGCAAAACCCAGTAAGCGTTGCGAAAGGGTTTCTTTTGGCGTCAGGTTGATTGTTGTGGGCAAACCATCGTTTGCCGGACGGCAAAGAAACAGAGAATTCCATTCCGGCCACGAAAGCGATTCTTCCTGTTTCTGGGTCATTATCGACTTCATAAGGCAGCCGCATAGGCGGTTGATGACATGGGGTAAATCATTCAAGTTGTGTTCCCCGCTATGAAACAGGCTGAATTCCGGTAATACCGGCCAGTCACAGGGCTTTACCGCGTGCTTGAGATATAGGGACAGGTCAAATAAAGCAAGAGAGTGTCCTCCATGACCGCCCAAATGGACATGGTTGTCAGCGAAATTCTTGAATTTATAATATCGGGAAAATGCCGTAGCGCATTGCCTCTCGCCAAGTTCCGCCAGCTGCTCTACGGTTATGATGTTTTCTTTCAGTAAATTGCTGTAGCCTCTGGCAATAATCCATACGGGGTCCACCTTTGAAATCAAGGCGGCCCAATGTTCCAATCGTTCGGTCTTTACTTCAAAGCAGTCCCCTTTCCAAATGAGAAAAATTTCCAGGATGACATCCAAATACTCAAGGGAAAGCCGCTCCTGAGAATTGAAATCGATCCATTTTTCGATGGCAAACCGCAAATCTTCTTTTCGATGTTGAAACGGCTGAGAATCTGCCAGCGATTTTAAGGCGATCTCTTTCAGTTTTTCTGGTTCCTGGCAATAATTCCAGCTTAAATAGTAAGCCAGCCAGCGGTCTGAACGCATCAATGAAACAGGGACCAGCCATTCTGTATCCAGTGATAACATTATTCAGCCCCTGTTTTTCTTTGTTTTTCATTTGCGTCAGGCTGTTCAGGATTCTTTACCCTATCCTCAGGACCAGGTTTTTTGGATTCCTGCGCTTTTTTTTGTTCTTCATCTTCGTCAGGCTGTTCGGGATTCTTTACAGTGCCCTTTTGAACTGATTTTTTAAGTTTTTGAGATGTTTTTATTTTGATGGCTTCTAAAAGTTTTCTGTAAGATACTGTCGGCTCGCCTTTTTTTGTCATATAGTATTGTCGTGCGGACTCAATACCGTAACGTTTCTCTGCTTCATGAAGTAGGTCGCTTTGAAGTTTATTTAACGCTTCAAGGCTCATTTTATCCAGATCAGCGTCCGTATATCTGCTTAATTTCCTTTTAATGGGCCCTGTTATTAGGCGTTTGTATGTTTTTTGTGGGGCTGATGAAAAACTGGAGAAATAGATATCCGCAGTGTTTTTATCCTTCAATTCAAAAACGGGGTGCCTCCAAATAGCACGGAGAAGGGACTTGGAGTCTGTAAAATCTCCTTCTACTTCACTCCATTGAATGCCTTTTGCGGTTGATTCTTTTAATCCGATGTATTTTGCAATATTGTCTCTAAATGAAGCATCTTGTTTCATTCCTTTATCGGACATGATGGTTGCAGTTTGGGCATCTGCTGCAATATTTTGCTGAACCACCGGGGCTGGTTTTAAAAAGGAAGCAAAAGCATTGATCATGATATATTCAAAACGTTTAATGCTGCAAGCTAAAGAATCATTTTTCAAATTTCCATCTGCACGCATACAATGCAATTGGGTGAAAACTTTATTCATAACATAAATTAATAGGTGGGTTAGTCCTTTTTCTTGGGCCTTTTCCAGGATTTCTTTATGAGCCAATTCCCATTTTTTTATGGATTCAGCTAATTTATCCAGATCGGCTGGCTGCTCGATGATTCTGGAATAACCGGATTCTTTATGAGGATTTTTTTCTTTAGGTTCTTTGAAATCAAATGTTTTGGTGGGAGCCAGTGAATAAACAGAATGAAAAGGAGCTTTGTGCAGGAGTCCAAGAAGGAAGTCTTTCCAGTATTGTTTTCGAGCTTCTGAATTCTTGTCTTCTGCAGGTTTTGCCAGAAGCAGGGAGCTTGTCACCAGTTCAAAAGCACGGCCAAAAAAAAGCTGGGCTGACCTTTGACGTGACGTTCCATAATATGAGTAATGTGTATATAATGCCAGTAATAATGCTGTGTTAGGGCCTTCTATATTATTTTTGTCAATACTAATTGAAATCTTATATGAATAAAACTCAACTGTAGGCATGGGTCTGGCAATCATGTTTTGTGGATCGGTAAATTCGGAGATGAATATTTTCTGAGCTTCCAGCCAGTTCCGGTTCGAAGTGTCGGCTTTGAGGGAGTTCATGGCGCCTTTTAAAACATTATAGAAAGAATACTGCTTCCAATCAATTTCTTTAAGATGAGCCTGTTTTACGACATTGAATGCAGGTAATTCGCGAAGGGGGTAGGTGGGTTCTGTGTTTGACCGCAGGTGAACCAGTTGTTGTTCGCTATGCGCCACCAAATAGGCGGTTCCGTTGTGAGATGAATCAGCCAAAAGCTGATACTCATACCATTGGTCTTGCGTCGTTTCTTCTTTGTTAATTCTGGAAGGTGGAAATAAATAGCAGAGTTGAGCCAATTCCCGAGCGTTTCGGGGCCTGGGCCAGTCAAAACTCTTTTCTTCTCCGTTTGCCCAGGGACAGAATTTTTTCTGGAATAATTCAAAATATTGTGCAACTTGAATCTCTTTATCTTTGTCATCTTTTATCCAGAGAGTTGGAATGATCGCATCTAAAGGAAGCAGACTGACCCTTAAATTGCTGGGGAAAATCTTGGTCATATAATCCTGGGTCAAGTTTTTTGCCTGGTCAGATTCAAGAATATCATTGTTCTTGGGAGCCCCACAATTCAGAAAATTATTTCGAATGATTGGTTCATATAGAGATTCATCACCGCTGACAATGGGAATAATGTAGGGACAGGAAAGCAGACGCCTCACAACATCCAATACATCAGGGGCCTTGTTTAGCGACATGTCAACGTCGTCTATCGGGAGAGCGATCGCTGTGGAATTTAAAATCGTAATGCAGCTTTCAACATATTTATGAAAGTGTTTTTCTAACTGAATGCCGGAACGATAGCTGATAATTCGGTCAATACCGCTTATTTCCCCAGACATGTATTCCGTCTGACTGAGGGAGTCTGCTAATTTGCTTAAATCATTGTAGAAATTGTTTATTGCGTTTTTTTGATCCTGTTGGTTTGTCTTGATATGATTATCGACTTCGTTATACAAGTGCGCTATGACCACATTGGCAAAATTATCATTGTCAACCAGAAGTGTTGGGTCTATGGTGCTGCAAAAGTAAATGTCAGCATCTCTGGTTTCTTTTTGTTCACGTTCTTCCCACATTTTCTCTAAATTATGCAAAAAAACAGTCTTGCCGGCTCCACGGGGCGCAGCCACAAAAATGGTGTCATGAAGAGGTTGAATAAGATTGGGGGCCTTTGATCGTTTTGATTTGTAGAGGGAAGCCTGACGTGTTGTTTTTTCCAGTGCGTCGATAAGTCTTTTTTGAGCATTTTTTTGCCAAAGCTCACTTAGTTCTAAATCATGATCGAAATCGCCTTTTGTGACATCTAAATAATTTTCGATACTCACTTAAAACTCCTTGTTTCTAAACAATATAATCGGATTTGAAAGATTGACTGGGTGCTGCCGGCTTGAGATAGAATAAATTTCATTATTCAGGTTCAGGCTTGGCATTGCCACCCGTACGCTCTCAAATATTAAGTTTTTAAAGGTCTGTATCGTATATGACTGTAGATTTGTTGTCATTAAAAAAAGCCAGGGGAAAATGTATTGCCTGAAATATTGTGTGCCGATGCCGTCTATACTTGAAACAATATTGAATATTGTCGATATTTAGGCGGTGTTTATGGTGTGCAAATTGTGAACTTTTTGCGGCCCTGCTTCATTTTGCCCGTTTTTCCGGTGGTTCCGGTGAAAGAAAACGGGATAAGTAGATGGCGTGAGAATCTTACCTATGGTTACGCTTAATATACTAAGAATATCAACGAGATGCATTTTTGTTATATGCGTAGAAATTTTTATACAGGTACTTAAAGCCTTATTCGGAAGTGGGGTGCCGGGGGAAACGTGGACGGGGATGTCCTGTTTAAGATCCGGTTCCCCCGGTGTTTTGGTTTTGTCTTTGCAAATGCTGTGGCTAGTCTGGAATGACCGGCAGGCTTGTCTTCTCACCCTTGTAGTTTTTCAATAGATACTCCGTGTCCGTTTTTCCCTCCATGTAGTGGTCGGGCATGAGGGGGATTTTCCCGATGTTCGTGGCGATCACGTGGTGGGGACGGGCAAGGCCCGTGGTGTGGCCCTGGAGGGCGTCCCGGATGAGCTGGGAGCCTTTTTCGACAGGGGTCCTGAAGTGGTCGATGCCCGGGGCGGCCTCGCAGTAGAAAAGATAGTAGGGCCGGATTCTCACGGTGAGAAGCTTCTGGTGAAGTTCCCTGAAGGTCGGGACATCATCGTTGATCCCCTTGAGCAGTACCGCCTGGTTTCCCACGTTGACACCGCATTTGAGAAGATCAAACACCGCCCGGGCCGTTGTTTCGGTGATTTCCTTGGGGTGGTTGCACTGGGTGTTGACCCAGATGGGCACCCGGTGGTAACGTCCTAGGATCTTCATGAGGCCCGGGGTGATCCGCTGGGGAAGGTTGATGACGGTCCTTGTTCCGAACCGGATCATTTTGACATGGTCGATCTCCCTGAGTTTTGCGATGAGGTATTCCAGCCGCTGGTCCGACAGGAGAAACGGGTCCCCTCCGGTGACGAGCACGTCCCTGATCTCCTTGTTTTGGCTGATCCACTTCAATCCCTCGTCCACGTCAAACCTGAGCTTGAGCTCCCGGTCCACCACCACCTCCCTCCTGAAACAGTGGCGGCAGTATGAGGCGCATCGGTCGATGACGGTAAAGGCCACCCTGTCGGTGTACTGTTGGGCGATGCAGTCCGGCCTGTTGCTGTCCTGTGCCCTGTTTTCGTGGAAGATCAGGTAATCCTTCATCCCGTATTGGTTTTCAAGCTCTTTCAACGAGGGGATGATCTGCCTTCGAACGGGACAGTCCGGGTCGTCCCTGTCCATGAGGGAGGCAAAGTAGGGGGTGGCTCCCCACCGGGTTTTGAGCCGGGCCAGGGCTTCCTCTTCCGGGCCGGTCAGGTTGATCATGTCTTTTAACTGTTCAGGGGTGTTGATAAACCCCTGCATCTGGTCGATCCACTCTTCCATTTATCTCTTCTTCCTAAAATAGATGTAACCGGTCGGCATGGTATCCGTCTTTATGCTGATCAGCTGACAAATATATTGTTTCAGTTGGTCTAACGAGGATGGTGTCGCTAGGAACGGTTGTGTCTATCAATATTTGCCGTCCTTGTAAAGGGATATGGGCATGCTTTCCATGGAGCCGGTTCCCATGGTACTGACAAAAGCGCAATGGGGAAGGCCTGCACCCATTTGACTTGACACCCGGACGTGTAAGCGATATGCGTTTGTGTGGATAAATTGCGTTTAACCTTACACAAAAGGAGAGTGCGGTGGTAGACTTTTCATTGGAAGGAAAAATTGCAGTAATCACAGGCGGCAGCCGGGGGATTGGAAAGGCGATCGCCATGGCCTATGCGGAGCACGGCGCCAAGTGTATTCTTGTGAGCCGGAAGCTCGAGGCGGTCTCGGCGGTCGCGGACGAGATCCGGGACAAGGGGGGGGAGGCCGAGGCCTTTGCCTGTCACATGGGGTATCAGGAGCAGATCCAGGAGCTCTTCAAAAACCTGGAGGAGCAGTACGGCAGGGTGGACATCCTGGTCAACAACGCGGCCACCAACCCCCATTTCGGCAACATGCTGGACGCCGATGCAGGCATGTGGGACAAGATCGTCGATGTGAACCTCAAGGGTCCGTTCTTCATGATCAAGCAGGCCGCTCCCCTGATGATAAAAGCAGGGGGCGGGGCCATCGTGAACGTGGCCTCCATCAACGCCAAGCGACCCGGGCTCATGCAGGGGGTTTATTCGGTCTCCAAGGCCGCCCTTGTTTCCATGACCGAGGTGTTTGCAAAGGAGCTTGCTCCCTTTAAAGTCCGGGTGAATGCGCTTCTTCCCGGCCTCACCGACACCAATTTTGCCAGCGCCCTCATCAACAACAAGGATATCCGCGACTTTGTGGTCAAGCAGATTCCCATGGGCCGCCATGCCGAACCTTCTGAAATGGCGGGAGCCGCCCTTTATCTCGTATCGGATGCGTCCTCTTATACAACCGGAACCTGTCTTGCCTGTGACGGCGGCATCCTGATATAGGAGGAGCCATGGAAACCATACAATACAGAACCGAAGGGGCGGTGGGCTATCTCACCCTGAACCGGCCTGACAAGTACAACTCCGTTGACTCGGTCATGATGGAGGAACTCCACGCCTTCTGGCAGGAGAGACGGGGGGATGAAGCTACCCGGGTGATCGTCCTTGACGGGGGAAGTGCCAAGGGCTTCTGCGCAGGGCTCGACATGGAGGGGCTGGGGCCTGAAATATTCGCCATGACCTGTGTCCAGGCCTACGATGCCCAGGCAAGGCTGTCACGGCTTCTGCTGGCCATGCGCCAGGCGCCCCAGCCCATCATCTCCTGCATTCACGGGGCTGCGGCAGGCCTTGGCTTCTCCTTTGCCATGGCCTCGGATGTCCGTATCATCACCGGTGATGCCAGGTTCTCGGCAGCCTACATCAACATCGGCCTTGGCGGGGCGGACATGGCCTCGAGCTATTTTCTCCCGAGGCTCATCGGGTCGGGCAGGGCCAACGAGTTTCTTTTGACCGGCAACTGGATGAATGCCGATGATGCCGTTTCCCTGGGATTTGCAAGCCGGAGGGTTGAAAAAGAGGAACTTGTTCCAACGGCCAAAGCCCTTGCCGAGACCATGGCGTCAAAGGACGGGCTGGGCCTGAGGATGACCAAGGAGGCCTTGAACATCAACATAGATGCGGGCGGCCTTGAGGCGGTGCTTCAGATGGAGGACAGAAACCAGATGATGATCGCCTTCTCACACCGGATCGCTGCAAAATAGCGGAATAAGCCCTGGCGCCCTTAAAGGGGGAGGCAGGGAAATGCCTTTGCCGTCAATCGGTCTTGGGAATCCGGATATCGGAAAAAAAATGGCAGGGTCGTCGTGATGACCCTGCCAATTCTTTGTCTTTCCCAGATGCCGTTGCTATTCCAGGAGCATCATATGTTCCATTGAGAATGGCCGTTAGAAGATCCACATCCGGGAAGCCTTGATCGATTCGAGTTCGTTGTCTTATTTTTTCCTGAGTTTTCTCCCGAAGCTTGCGAAAATGACCATGCCGGTGCCGAAAAGGAGCATGGTCGAGGGTTCGGGGATGGGCTCGACGGATTCCACCATGACGACAAAGTCGCTGAAATCAGGTTCGGTATTGCTCCATTCAATGGTATGCTGATCCTCAAAAGCGAGAACATACTCATTGGTACCCCAGAGGCCTGGTGCGAAAGGAGGTATCTGAACGGTATCAATGCCTTTACCTTGATAGACGGCCATATGATCCGCACCATCGACATTTAAATTCGTGTCGCTATACCATAGCCCCCCTGTCCATCCAGGATGGCTTGATCGGGAATCCAGATAGTAACCAAAGCTATTTCCGGCAAAATCTATACCTGTATCACTAAAGTTAATATAAACGCTTCCATCGGCAAGAATGGACATGAGGGCCTGGGAACCGCCCATAGCTCCGCCGGCAAAAATCTGGACCCGGTTCATTGGATTGTTACGATCATAGATTCCAAATGCATTGTCGTCTGCCCATGCGGCTATCTCTACTATCAAGGTGTTGACGCTCCCTCCCGATGCATGAACGCTCCAGTAAGAATCCACAGGATCAGGAAGATAGTCCGTAAGCACGTTTGTGCTGCTGACGCCGGGATTTGGGCCCAGGGTAATATTGTTTAACGCGGATTGGAGGGAAGCTCCACCATCGCCAAAGGGAACAGCCATTGCGCTCATGGACATTAGAAAGACCGACAACAAACCCGTCAATAGAATTATGGATATTTTTTTCATTTTGTGTCTCCTGTTTTCGTAAATTTGCCTTATGAGAGGATCGGTCGCTGTTCTGATCCGTCCCTCGGCCTCGTGGCTTTGCCTTATGCCGGCAACGATTCAAGCTCCCAACAACATATGAAACAACCCGTGCTGGGAGCACGGTCAGAAGATTTTGAGGGGGTGCACCATACGATTAGCTCCTGGTTGGGATGGTGGTAAGTAATACATCGATCTATCCATGTGTTGACTCTTCAGTACAATATCTGTGCCATGATTGCTTGTTATTGTATGTCGTTGTTTTGGCATGTTATAGTGCCGGTCAAATGACGTGATGCCAACCTTACCCTATAAAAATAAGTAGCGGTATCAATTGGTCTGACCGGAACTATATATGGGCCCTTGAAGTAGAGGTGGGGAGTGCAGAGAATAAAAAAATACAGAAATCCTGTGAAAACTGTGAAAACTGTGAAAAAAAATTCAGATTTCGGAAAGAGGTTACCCAAAAGAGGTTACACAATAGATGGGCGGATGGAACAGTTTAAATTAAATTACATCTACGTAAAAACTCATCCATGATAAAAGGGGTTCACCCGGGTATATCCTGAATATTTAAGTTGAAATTCAAATAAACGGAAAATGCAACACTATTGCAAACACAATGGTGTTGTGCTAATTTTTCCGGTTATTGCCTGTAATCGTAGCTAAACCTCGAAAATAACGGGAGCAAAATTACCATTAATGCCTGAAATAAAATTTCAAGAACAGGATGAGGCATCCTCCACTGAGCGTCTTCTCAATACAATTCGTGGTGCGGATAGTAACGGCTTCGTTTCCGGTATTGCGGATAACCTCTCTTCCGAATCCCGGGAGAAGAGGGTGGCGGGGCTGCTCGGGAAAAACAGCCCGCATAAAAAGAGAACCGTGAATGTAGGGGTGGCGCTGGGGGGAGACCGGGCCTTTATTGTGGTTATTTCTCCCAACGGCAATAAAAAATGGGAGGTTCTTGACTGCCGCGAACTTTTGTTTGAAAACGGCCTGACCGTTAATGATTCAAATTTTCCGGCATTTCTCGGCCGTGCTTTAAAAAAGTTTGTCGGTGGTTATAAGAAAGCACGAATCTGGAGCCTTATTCCCTCTGTCGATGTTGAGATCCGGCATATCAAAATACCCCGGGTTGCCAGGGACAAAATTGCGGATGCCGTGTACTGGACCTTTAAAAAAGATTCGAAGTTTGATGATAACCTGTATGTTTTTGATTATGAAATAATAGGCGATATCATTGATAACGGTGTTGAGAAAACGGAAGTGATCGCCTACACCGCACCTGAAAAGGAAATTGAAAGCAGAAAAAAACTGTTCATAGCTGCCGGATTTGCCCTTACCGGTATGAACGTGGTCGCCCTGGCCTTCCAGAATTATCTTCGTATCTTTCAGGACGGGAAAGACCGGAAAAATTCCTGCATGCTGTTTATCGGCAGGGACTGGGCCCGTATCGATATCTATACGGACGGCTTCCTTACCCTTTCAAGGGACATCAAGACGGGGTACATGAGTATGGTCGAGGCCATAACGGATGCGACCAACCGGAGTCCGGCCGTCTTCCCTGATGAAAATGTTACAGGTCTCCAGGATATCCGTTATATCAGCGCTGAAGAGATTGAAAAAAATTTTATTGCCGATTTATATAAAAGAGTTTCTTCCCGGGAGCTTGAAAAGGTCCTTGGCGCGGATGAAAAGCAGATCCGGGAAATGGTCATGCCTGTAATAGACCGGCTTGCAAAACAGATTGACAGGACCCTGGAATTTTTTGCATCAAACTATAATAAGTTTCCTGTTGAAAAGATCTATGTTTCCGGGCTGCCCTGCGGGTCTGAGCGAATCATGAAGATCTTTGCAGCCCAGGTATCCCATCCGGTTGTCCCTTTCGATCCCTTCGGGGCCGGCAGTCCCATTGAATGTGGCGTTGAACTGCCGGAATTAATGGCGATAAGGGATCAGTTCTCTCCGGCTCTGTGCATGGCGCTTTTTCAGGATGCGGAAAAATTCAATTTTCTTAACACCCAGAAAGACAAGGCAGAGAAGAAATATCTCAGAAAAGTTAACTATACGGTGGTTTTGGCATTCATTTCAATAATGGCTCTGTGCGGTGGGTATTATGCATGGCAGCACCATGAGCTTTCCCTCAGGGAAAAGGAGCTTGCCGGCCTGAATACAAAACTTGCAACCTATTTTCACCTTGTCGACAAGGATACCGTTTCCGCACTTGCCGCAAAGGTTGCCCGGGGAGAAACCCGACTAAAGCGTTATATTCAAACATATTCCCCGCTGGCGTTGATATGCGAAATTACAAAACTGACACCCCAAAGTGTTTATCTGGAAAGGTTTTCCATAAAAGCATCTGGAACTGAAAAAAAATCCGCCGGTAACAAAATAATACTGATTGAAGGGTTTGTGCTTGAAGAGGAACTTACCCGGGAATCGACGCTTGCGAAGTTTATTCTGAATCTGTCCGACTCACCGCTTATAAAGAACGCTTCGGTTAAAGATAAATCTTTTGATACCATGGGGGGGGAAAGAATTCTTCGTTTTACCGCCTCGGCGGGAGGTAATTAATGGCCGGAACAGACCGCAAAATCAAGAGTGTTCAGCTTCCCGTCAACTTGTACGTTATCGCCGGAGGGGCCATTGCCGTTGTTCTGGTTTTTTTGATGCTGTTCAATTATCCGGCTTACCAATCTCTTCGGAAGATTGAATCCAAAATCACGGAAACGGAATACAGGCTCAAGGTTCAACAAACGCTTTACCCTTTTTATCTGGCTCTGAAAAAAAAGGAGGGCCAAAGGATGACAACAACCCTTCCATGGCCAGATAAAGAAGCGATTCCGGTCAATAGAGTCGATGAGATACCTTCGATGATCAAAGATATCGCAAGGAGGAGCGGCAAACTCCATGTCGTATCCGTCATCCCCGATGTAAATACCATGGATAGGAAGGCAAGGCGGATATCCGTAAATATTGAACTTAAAGGAGACTTTCCGGTTTTCCGGGATTTCATGTCCGGTCTCGGCGGGCTTCCATGCCTGGAAGAAATGGAAAATATCCGGATAGAGACGGTTCACGGATCAAATCTTCTTTTTATGAAAATATGGCTTTTGGTGGAATAACTCTATGAGTAAACGTGAAAAAATAATCATTGTGGTCATGATTGCCGCCTGCATATTTGCCGCCGCTAATTTTACGGGATTCCTTGATCCTGCAAAGGAAGGACCTTCTTCAAAGGCTGAAATGGAAGAGATCGACAGTTTTTCAACCGCCCTTTCACAGCAGATTATGCAAAAAAGCCTTTCCCGGACCGATATCCATACATTGAAACTTGCCCAGGAACAATGGCACGGCAACCCTTTCCAGATGCCGGAAACGGTTGAACCTTTGGAAGAATTGCCAGGGGAGATGGATGAAGCGGATGAGAGCGGGTCTATCCAGTATATATATTCCGGCTATATAAAGGCCGGTAACAGAATCCTTTGCATTATAAACGGCATGGAGTATGAATCCGGAGAGTATTTGGGAGAATACCGGGTAACTGAAATCACCCCGAAAAAAGTGATTGCTGCAAAAAATGATCGGGAAATTGTGTTATTACTTGCCGAATAACAACAGGAATGCGGATGATAATTGATTCACGCCGTGCCTGGGCGAAAATGAGATCAATACGGAATTTTACATTATCCCGGAAATATAAGAGGGCGGAAAGATAATGATTTTAAACAGGTTTAAAAAGAGAAAACTTGCCGGATTCGGTTTGATAATATTTGCACTGCTTCTTATGGCCGGGTGTGTAAAGAAAGATGTCAAAACCGGGGATGACTTTAACCAATGGAAAATCAAGGCTGAAAAACTGAAGGGATACAGCCCGGTTGAAGAGATGAATACCGGGACGGCAGCCCCGGCCGTCCCGGAAAATTTTGAAGGCAGGGGACCTGAACCTGATGGAAAGGTTCCGAAAAGACCCGTCATCGAAGAGGAGATACCGCCTCCCCGCAGCCTGCCCGTGGTGAAGGTCAGCATGGAGATGTATGATGTTCCCGTGGATGTGGTTATCAGGACCCTTGCAAAGGCTGCGAATGTCAACATCATTATCAGTAAAAATGTTACCGGTAATACCGATATGAATATCGATGGTGTGCCGTGGGATCAGGCTTTTGAAAGCGTGTTGAAGACTTTCGGGTATTCCTATGAATGGATAGGAGACATTATCCGTGTAATTTCCATAGAAGATATTAATAACAATGTCGGGCTTATGGAAGCACGGCAGTCCATGGAACTCAAGAAAAGAGAATACGACTTGACCATGCTTGCCATGAAATCAAAAGCCGAGGAACTTGAACCCCTCAAGACCAGAATAATACCCATTCGTTATATCGGAAATGAGGATCTCGAACCCCTCAGGGACAACCTCTGGAATATGATCAGGAAAAGCGGGGGTGCAATGGGCGCAGCCGGTGGTGACGGGGCCGAATCAGCCCCGGATGAAAGTCCTGCAAGGGGGGGGATAATGATCGACAGGCATACCCATTCCCTTATGGTTCAGGGTACCTCGGCCGATATCGAAAGGGTTGTTAAGATCATAAAAGAGCTCGATAAACCAGTGCTTCAGGTGCTTATCGAAGCCCAGATCGTGGAGGCCAACAAGGATACGGCAAGGGAGCTTGGTGTCCAGTGGGGCGGCCTGGGGCGCGAGCATGGAAACGGAAGGAGCAACTGGGTGGGCGGTCCAATGGGAACACCTGACACCGGCCTTTTGACGTCGGAGGCTGAAGGCACATACGGTGACCCGGAATATGTTCCCAAGGGAACTCCCGTTATGCATCTGCCTCCCATTGGAAACGCTATTAATCTGGCCTCGGAAAAGGTGCTTAAGGGCCAGGGCATGAATCTCGGCATGATGTTCGAGGAACCGGGAAAATATATGCTCACCCTCCAGCTCCAGGCGCTCCAGAGCCAGGGAAAACTCAATATTCTATCTAACCCGTCTATTACCACCCTCGATAACCAGAAGGCCGTGATCGAGAGCGGCAAGGAGGTTCCCTTCCAGACCATTGAGGATGATGAAGTCAAGATTGAATTTAAAAAGGCGGTGATAAAGCTCGACGTCACTCCCCACATCATAAACGACAAGATCCTGAAACTTGAAATAATCACTTCAAAGGATGAACTGGACTGGTCACATATGGTTGCGGGAAATCCGACAATTATCACAAAAAATGCCGAAACCGGAGTGGTCCTTTTCGACGGCCAGACAACTGTAATAGGCGGCCTGAATAAATCGATGAAAACCGATGGCGGATCGGGAGTGCCTTTGTTGAAGGATGTGCCGGGATTAGGCTATTTTTTTAAAAGCAGCAGCAAGACCAATGCCATGGAAGATCTCCTGATCTTTATAACCCCCCACATTCTTGATTCAAAAAATTTTCAGGATGTGAAACAGCAACGGGCCGCAGCGCAAGAATCAAAAGACCGTCAGCCGGATACCAAATAAATGGATTATTACAGACTTCTTCAAATGGAAAGGGAGCCGTTTTCCAACTCCCCCGACCCCGGGCTGTTTTTCATGTCCCGGCAGCACCGGAAATGCCTGCAGGCTCTGGAAATATCCCTTCGCCTGAAACGCGGCCTTAACGTGGTTTGCGGAAATGTGGGAACCGGGAAAACAACAATTTGCAGGCAGCTGATTCGTATTCTCGGATCTGATGATCGTATTGAATCCCACCTTATCCTTGACCCGGCGTTTAAGACGCCATCCGAATTCCTCAAGACCGCGGGGGCCATGCTCCTTGGCAGTGATGCGGATTTTGAGGGCAAGAACGATTCCCAGGTTCGTGAGATGATAAAGCAGCAGCTTTTTCATAAAGGGGTCGAGGAGAAGAAAACCGTTGTTCTGATAATAGATGAAGGACAGAAGATTCCTCCATTCTGCCTGGAGCTTCTCCGGGAACTGCTCAACTATGAAACAAACGAGCACAAGCTTTTACAGATAGTGATATTCGCCCAGCGTGAATTCGAAAAAATCCTTGAAAGCTATGAAAATTTTACCGACAGGATCAACCTGAAGTTTCAGCTCGGCCCTTTCAGCTTTAAAGACACGAGAAAAATGATCCGGTACAGGATTGCAAAATCAGGACACCCTGAACAGACCGGGAAACTGTTCAGCTTTTCAGGATTGCTGGCCGTACATATATGCACGGGAGGGTATCCAAGGAAAATTGTAAATCTTTGTCACAAAATTATGCTGGCAATGATTATCAAAGACCGTAAAACGGCTGACTGGATAATGGTGCGGTCACTTGCCGCTCCACCCCTGCATAAAAAAAGGGGCAAACGGTTTTCCTGGCTGCTGCTTTTTTTATTTCTTGTCTCCGGCATTACGGGATATCTTGCAATCGGCGGAGATGAGTCCCATGGAAAAGATTTCAGGGATAAATTGATATCCCGTTTTTATGCCTTTTCCGGCGTGAACAATATCCCAGGATTGGATAAGCAAAAAGTCGCCGGAAAAACCATGGAAATTCCGCAATATTACAGCGTTCCGGCTTTGCCTGATAACGTAGAAGAGCTTCCGGTAGAAGAGCCTCCGGTCGAGGTAGTGTCGGTTGAAGCGCCTCCGGTCGAGGTAGCGTCGGTTGAAGCGCCTCCGGTCGAGGTAGCGTCGGTTGAAGCGCCTCCTGTAGAAAAGCCGGTGATTGAAGAGCCGCCGATGGCTGCAGCATTTGTCTCACCTATAAGAATTCCCCGGTTTCTGGGTTCAGTCGTGACTAAAAAAGGTGAAACCCTTGGTGATCTGATATATGGCCTTTACGGCACATACAAAGTAAAATATGTTGAGGCGGTAATGGAGGTCAATAAAAAAAGGACGGACCGCGCAGGCCGCGTTTTTGCCGACATGAAGATCAGGTTTCCCATTCTCCCTGAAACCCTGGTACCTTATAACTCCGGGTATATTTCAGCACAGTTTGGTGTGGAGAACAGGCTCGACAAGGCGTTTGAAATCAGGCGGATTTGGGGGGCAAAAAATATAATCACAAGGGTTTTACCGTTCTGGAGCACTGAAGATCGGGGAATTCGCTATGCAGTCGTTCTTAATGAATTTTTTCCCGACAGCCAGGCCGCACTCGGCAGGATCGAAGCGCTTCCCGGGGATTTGCGGAATAGTTGCAAGGTCAGGCGATGGCGGGATAATACCTTTTTTCTTGCCGTACCGCCTGTCAAGTGAAGAGGACCGTCGGCCATTTAGCTAAAAGATAGGATGATTAATGAAGGTTAGAAAAAAACTCGGTGAAATGCTTGTCGAAGGCGGTGCGCTTTCGGAGCCGGAACTTCTGGATGCACTGAAAGGCCAGAAAGGAAGCGGTCTTAAGCTTGGGCAATACCTTGTCCGCAATGGGTTTGTCTCGGAAGCGGCGATTGTGGATGTTGTCTGCAGGCAGCTTGACATGGAAAAATATATACCCGAGAAATACCCGGTGGACACAAGTCTTGCTGAAATATATCCAGTGGATATCGCGCGGAAATTTTATGCCGCGCCCCTGCTGAAAAAGGGGTCGCTTCTCAATGTGGCAATGCTCGACCCCTTTGACATTATCGCCCTTGATGCGGTTGAAGTATATTCCAATTGCGAGGTGGAACCGGTTATCTGCACGGAGCAGGAGTTTAATCTTCTGGTTGGTACAATCTACGGCTCCTATTCCGACATGGATGAAGTGCTGGATGGTATTCAGCGGATGGATTATGAGGTCGACAGTGAATTTCAACCATCCGGGGGGAGCGCGGATGTCGAAGTCGGCTCCCTGCAGGACATGGCGGATCAGGCACCGGTAATAAAGCTTGTTAATTCCATCCTCACACAGGCTGTCCGCCAGGGAGCGAGCGATGTCCACATGAGCCCCGAACGCAAATATGTTCAGATGAGATTCCGGGTGGACGGAAAACTTCATGAGGTGCCTCCGCCGCCAAAGTCCATGCTGATGCCGATCATTTCAAGGTTTAAAATCCTTGCGAACCTCGATATCGCTGTTACAAGAATTCCCCAGGACGGAAGATTTTCAGTCAGGCTGCATGATAAGGAGATCAATGTAAGGGTCTCCAGCCTGCCGACGATTCATGGAGAAAATCTTGTCCTGCGGCTTCTGGAAACCGGCGGTGGCGCTAAAACCATGGAGGACCTCGGTGTTTGCGAAGCGGATAGAAACAGAATTCAATCCCTGATACACAAGCCCTACGGAATGATCCTGGCGACAGGTCCGACGGGCAGCGGAAAGAGCACCACTCTTTTTTCACTCCTGGGCATGATCAACAAGCCGGATGTAAATATCATCACCCTGGAGGATCCCGTGGAGTACCGCATGGAAAGGGTCCGGCAGGTGCAGTTGAACAGAAAGGCGGGAATGACCTTTGCGAGCGGCCTGAGGTCCATACTCAGGCAGGATCCCGATGTTGTGATGGTGGGTGAAATCCGGGATGTCGAAACGGCAAACGTTTCCGTTCAGGCAGCCCTTACGGGCCACCGGGTGTTCAGCACGGTTCATACCAACGATGCCGTGGGCGCCGTAACCCGGTTTATGGATATGGGGATCGAACCGTTCCTGATATCATCGGTAATGCTTGCCGTTGTCGCCCAAAGACTTGTCCGGAGGGTGTGTCCCCACTGCCGTGAGACCTATTCTCCTCCCGGGCAGGTGTTGAAGTTCTGGGGGCTGGAAAAAAACAAGGGAGTAGAGTTTGTCCGGGGCAAGGGTTGTTTCCAGTGCATGCAGACCGGATACAAGGGAAGGGTCGGGCTGTATGAATTGCTTGTTGTGGATGACCTGGTCCAGGAGCTGATCACCCAGAGTAAAACGGCAAAAGAGATCACCCGTGCAACCCTCGAGACCGGCAGGCTGAGTCCGTTGAAAAATGATGCGGCCCAAAAGATACTCAGGGGAGAGACAACCGTGGAAGAGGCTGCCTCAGCCGTAATGGTATAAAATATGATATTCGAATACAAGGCGATAAACGAGAGCGGCAACACCATTACCGGAGAGGTGGACGCCGGTACCGTGGATGCCGCAAAGTCGATCATTGGTGACCGTGGCCATATCCCCGTATCGGTTATGGTAAAAAAGAAGGGCGCCGGAGACTCCGGTGGTTTTTTGGACAGGTTGAATGAGGGGCTGACCCCGGTGAAAGCACCGGAACTTGTCCTGTTTACCAAGCAGTTCCGGACAATGCTCAAGGCCGGTGTGTCCATGATCGATCTTTTGCAGATCCTTGAAAATCAGACTGAAAATATCCGGCTGAAGAGAATTGTTTCGACCATGTGCGAAGACATCAAGGAGGGCTCGACCCTGTACGATGCTTTTAAAAAACATCCGGGGGTTTTTGACGGGCTGTACTGCAGCATGGTGAAAGCCGGAGAGGTCACAGGGGCTCTTACCGATGTCCTTGACCGGCTTTCCTATATCATGGAACATGAACACAAAATAAAATCGGATATAAAAGCGGCCCTTCGCTATCCCATGATGGTCAGCATTTTTCTGGGGATCGCCTTTATTATCCTGCTTATGTTTGTCATTCCCCAGTTCGTCGAGGTGTTCAAGAGCGCCGGTCTTGACCTTCCCATTCCCACGGTCATATGCATCGGCCTGCATAACTTTCTTCACAATTACTGGATGATCGTTGCCGGCGGTCTTGTGATCATGATATTTATCATGAGCCGATACCTGAAAACAGAGAACGGGAAATTCATCAGGGATGCGTTTCTGCTAAGGCTTCCCTTGTTTGGAAAGCTATTCATAAAGGCGGCCATGTCCAGGTTTGCAAGTATCTTTTCCATTCTTCAGACAAGCGGCATAGGTATCCTTGACGCCATGAAGATTCTTTCCAGTACCATCGGAAACGCCGCCATAACTAGGGAGTTTGACCGCATAGGCGAACAGCTTGCCGAAGGACGGGGTATCTCCGCACCGCTGGGATCGGCAAAATACTTTACCCCCATGGTGGTAAATATGGTCTCAATCGGCGAGGAAACAGGAAACCTAGACGACATGCTCAAGGAGGTTTCAATTCACTACGACGCCGAGGTGGAGTACAGCATGAAAGGGCTTGCAGACGCCATAGGGCCGCTTCTTACCATCGGTCTTGCAGCAGTGGTGGGGTTTTTCGCCCTGGCTATTTTCCTGCCCATGTGGGATCTGACAAAGATGGTAAATTAGATTATTAAAAAAAGGGTGCAATAATAAATGATTGGTGGTAATTGTTAATAAGGTTATTATAATAATAAAAGTGTTTTAAAAGAAAACAGGAGGTCTTTGTGGAAAGAAATTGCATTATTAAAAATCAAAAGGGTTTTACCCTGATAGAAATTATCGCCGTGCTGGTTATTCTAGGTATTCTGGCTGCGGTTGCCGTTCCGAAATATCTTGATATGCAAACCGAAGCAAGGGATAAAGCCGCTGCCGGAGCCCTGGCGGCGGCGGCATCCAATGTCACATTGTCATGGTCAAAATTTCTGCTGAAAAACAGTAAGCAACCCAACGCAATTACAGGAGGTGCGTGGACGGACGGCACCGCAACCCAGGACATTGAAGACGATCTGGGTGATTTCACTGCATCATATTCTTTTGTTGAAGATACTGGAGTAGTGACAATTACTCTTAAGGATGGTGAGGGCGAGGGACCATCTTGGTTAAGTAGTGTGACAAATAAATCAAAGACATTTACAATTTCTGCAAAAGAAGAATCCTCAACGACACCAACGACACCAACGACACCAACGACACCAACGACGGGATCGTAGACACTGAAGGCTAAAAAGAAAAATTGTAATTGCAAAGGGGGCGAAGTTTAAGTTTAATTTTAAATTCATAATTTCGTCTCCTTTGCGCCGTTTACCGATGCCCTATCAAAATTTCATATATCGACAGTTCTCTTTGCTTGGATGCCGCAAGGGGTTTACCCTGATTGAAATCATAGCGGTATTGATGATTCTGGGGATACTTTCGGCTGTTGCGGTGTCGCGTTTCACGGATACCGGAGCCGAGCTTGCCGGGCAGACTGAAACCGTCAAGGGTTATCTGCGGTTCGCCCAGGCCCGGGCCATGAGTTCAGGACGTCCTGATGAAATATGGGGGATAAGATTCAGCCGGGGTTCCAACTGCTGCTTTTTCTTTCACTGTACCGGTACCTGCAACCCGACGGTCGGAAGCGGGCAGGGGAAGGTTGTGATTCCCGGAAGTGATCCGGACGGGAAACTCAATATCCCGTTTTCCAGTGGAATTGCATTAAAAAGCATGACCATGGGAACCATTGTTTTTGACCGGCTGGGAAGGCCTTACGGTTATGACGGCGGGCCGTGCGGGGTCCCCCTTGATGAAGACAAGCTTTTGAAAGCGAATGCGAGCATAACCTTTTCCCATCCATCTGGGGCAACCCAATCGCTGATAATAACACCTGAAACCGGATATATCCCATAAAAGACCTTTGCGGCTGAATTGCCGGGTTTATCATTGACGGTACTGTTTGCGCCGCATTAATAAACCAGTCCTGATTGGATGAAATGCAATGAATATGACCGGAAAAAACGGTTTTACACTGATCGAGGTGCTGATCATCATCATATTGACAGGTATTGTTGCGTCATTCATGGTGGCCATGCTGGGTTCCTCCCTGAAAAGCAGTCCCGATCCCCTTGTCACACTGTCGAACCTGGGGGCGGTGGAACGGACCGTTGCGAATATAAATGCAAAATATGCCGAAGGCTTGAATTCAGGCGGGTTTTCCCTTTCCGGTTTCAAGGATGATATCAAGAATCATGCCGTTGACGGCGTCGCTACGGACGCACGCTTTATTTCGTTTACAAAATTTGTGCAGGGAGAAGTGACAACCGAGAAAGTGCAGGTACCATCACAGGCGTGGTACCTTAAGGTTACGGCTTCGAAAGGTGATTCTCGGATAGTGACATTATACAGTAATTAAAAAAAACACGGGGTCGGAATCGGCGTGGGCGTTTTATCTATCTCATCTGAAAATAAAGAAAATAACAGGGGATTTACCTTTCTTGAAGTTATATGCTCCCTTGTTCTGATGGGCTTTATCGGGCTCTTTATCAGCACATTCCTTTTGCGGGGGGTGGAGAGTTATATTTTCGTAAAGGAAAATTCGGAAACCAGTCAGAAGGTGGCGCTTGCCTTAACAAGGATGAATCTCGAACTGCGTCCCCTTACCCGGATAGTGTCAAATTCCGATACTTCATTGAGTTATTTTAACAGAGAATCGGAAAACGGGAAAACAATCTCGTACAACAGCGGTACCTCCTCCATTTTGCTTGATTCCAATGTGCTGATGGACGGGGTTGACGCCTTTAAGATATTATATAAAAAAGATCCCGATACGGATGAAAGCAACTGGGTTGCCGGGAGTGACTCCATCAGGGAACTGTATGAAATTGAAACGGAAATCACCGTTTCTTTCAATGAAATATCCAGAACCTTTAGAACATCGGTATATCCGATATACAGCGATAAGCATTATGGCGCATATTGATAAAGTGAATAACCGGGAAAACGGTTCGGTGATTTTTACCGTGTCGGTAATACTTGTACTCGTTGCCCTTTGCGCATCCATGGTTGGTTTGTTCAGTTCTTCCATCACCGGAACGGCACGGGTGAATCTTGGAGCAAAGGCTGAGTATCTTGCCCAGGGCGGATATCGCTATGCCGCCGGTGAGTATAAGCATGCGGGTGAGACTGAATCCGACGAATGGGACAAGCTTACCGCCAGGGTGGACAGGCTGGCAACCCTTGATGACGAAACCGTAGCGTTAAGCGATGGGGATGGTAATGTTGCAGGGCGATTCACGATCCAGGTATACCCTTACTGGTTTCGAACAGACGAGGAATATGACAAGTCCGATAACCCCGTTACCATAGACGCAACCGCACCAGGTACTCTTCCTCCGGGCTATAAATTTCCCGCTACGGGAAGCGTGAAGATCGGTTCGGTGTTTGTAAATTATACCCAGGGGCAGCAAAAAAAGGATTCCGATACGGTTTCATTCAAAGTTGAGAATCTTCCAGGGGGGGCAAGGGTCAAGGAGTGGATCTGTTTTGCTTTTAAGCCGTCCGAACCTCAAACGGTCGCCAGGGATGGTGATCTTGTCCTTTCTTCACTGGGGTATGCTGATTATAAGGATATTTTTCCCGAACGAAACGGCCAGTTTGAAGTGGATGGAGATACCTATTATTACAGGGAGAGGAAACAAGGTTCGGTCAAACTGTCCGGCATTACGACGGATGACGGAGAAATGCCGCTTCAGATCAATTCAGACAGATATCTTGTGCTGAATCAGCAGACTGCTCTTGTCTGTAAAGGAAATGCGGGATCAGGCCCTCTTTCTTCGGAAAGAACAATAGAATTTAATGTGCCTGTTATGAATGAGACCTTTGATCCGTCAGGTACAACTGAAAACCTTGACCTGTCCCACCCGGAAGAACCCCACCCGGTCAGTGATCATGATACTTTTTTTAATCTTGATCACTGGGATCAGTCAAAAGAGGAGCTTGATAAAGGTATCCGGGAAAGAATGGCAAGGCCCGGTTATGATGAGAAAGACCCCCTGTCCATACACACGGTTTTCGGACACCATGATGATTATGTTACCTTTCAGAATTTCAATACCGTGGATCCCGACGCGGATTACTCTGCGATTCTGATGGAACACGGCCTTACGGAAAATACGCTCCGGGGCGTCTGGGGGACGGCCGCCGATAATGTCTATGTCGTCGGGGACGGGGGCGTTCTGCTTCACTATGACGGCGAGGACTGGACCTTGACCCATCCACGGGGCTGGACCGGGGATTTGAATGCCATCTGGGGCATTGCCGATGACCAGCGTTCCTGTGGAAACGACAAGGGCAAGTTCGTTGTTGCAGGCGATGGCGGCAAGGTAATGGTTTACCAGTCCGGCAGGTGGCATGACTGTCCGCATTATGGTTATAAGTCTTCACAAAATTTGTATGCGTTATGGGGCACAAGGTGGAACCACTTTGACGCATACGGCCAGGACCGGAGCAACCCTTACAACTGGGGAAGTTGTTCTCCCCAAAGGAGACTTCAAGACGCCGAAATCTACTGGAATTACGAAGGGCTTAATTTCAGATCTCTCTGGGCGACGGAATATTATTATGGCCGCAGGTGGGACCAGAATATATTATGCGGCAACCGCAGATTTCAAACCAGGTTTTGGAACGGTCGGCACTGGGTCTATGGTTGGGTGGAGAAAGGCTTTATATTTCATGAATTTTTTCCCGATCCTGTTTACTTCTCCCAAAAACTTGCAGGTGTATGGGGAAGCTCTTTTGAAAATGTCTATACCGTGGGTGAAAACGGTTCCATGTGGCGGAATACCTCCGGAAAAATAAATAAAGATAGAAAATGGGTGCAACAAACCGGAATTCCCATAAAAAATAATCTGAACGGCATTTATGGAATCGGCGAAGATTATATCTATGCCGTGGGGGACGACGGAACGATCATTTTTAACGGCGGGTCGGGATGGGAAAAGATCCCTACCGACAATCTGCCCGGGCTGGGAGACCTTTACAGCGTCTGGTCAAACGAGAAAACAGGTCTTTTTGCTGTTGGCGAACACGGAAAGGTTGTGTCCCTTGGATACCCGGAAAATGATATTGCATATTACATTCTGCCTTTGAAAAAAAATGAAGCATTCAGGGAAAAATGGGAAAGCGGCGAAGACAGCGGATATCTCAGCTATGCAGTGCAGGTAAAGCAGGTCTGGGGTTCCAAGCTTGACTATGCCGCTTCCGGCATATGTTTCAGATGGCATGAATCTTCTGCCCATTCCGGAAAATTCGAAGGGTACGGCATATCGTTCATGCGGTACAGTGCATTCAGTGACGGTGTGAATGATTTCATACCGGATTCCATGAAACCGGCCTACCGGGATACGGTATCTAAAAATGACAGGCCGCTTGTCGTATTGTGGAAGCAATATGTCAAAAATGGAAATGAAAAACGTATCTGGCTGGCATACAAGGATCTTTCAGATGATTCACGTCTTGTCACCGGTAATAAGATCTTCAGGGATCTTTCCACCCTGATTGTTCGTATCGATGAAAAAAGAATTAACGGTTCCAGGGTAAACGATATCAATATATACTACGCCAATGCCTCAAAAAGTGCTCAAAATGGAGATACGCGTTGCGACAATACAATAAGGGAAGAATATAACCCCACATTTGCTGATAAGAAATTTTCAGGCAGTATACAATGGCCGGATCATGATAACTGGACAGCACTGAAAGATTATTTCACACTGGTAAGCAATGTTTCGACAGCCGTAAATCCTGTCGATGCTTCCTGCAGCCAGGTTGAAAATCCTGTCACCGGCGGCAAGGTGTACAAATGTGAAAATTACTGGATCGTCAACCCTTCTCCCCAGGTGACCGGGGTTCAGCTTTTGAATGACAGGCATACCATACGTTCGGGAACTTTTACTTCACCGGAAGAAGGTGAGGGATTCGGAACACAGGAAGAAAGATGCGAGGTGGCGCTTCATGTATTTGGCGGTGTGGGGAAATCCTCACAGGTAAACAAACTTGCCGGTTTTGCCGATTTCGCGGTTCAGCTTGAATCCAATACCGGCGGCAGCGGCAGGACCGGAGGTTTTGGCAGGCTTAGGTAAACGTTGTCGGGGATATGAAAAAATGAAAAAAATATCAATTATAGTTGTCTGGACGATGATCACCGTTTTACCGCTTTGCTTCCTCGAATTTTCAACAGCCCATGCCGCAACATGGGTCTATGATAATAATGGGGAAGCAGATACCAAAGGTGTGCAAAACCGGAAAAAAAGCAAGCGTATGAACTCCTCTCGGACTTACATACAGGATAGAGAAACCGACAAGGGCAGGATTCTGGAGGAGATGGACAAAAAACGCGGACAACAGAAAAAGAAATTTGAATCCGGCGGGCAGGGGAAAAAAGAATAACGGAGGATGCACGGGCATCCTCTACTTCGGAATTTGCCTATTCAGACATCTTTGCAAGTATGGAACCCATTATGGTTTCCGTTTTTGGTGGCAGGTCGATAAATTTAATGCCAATACTGTCCGGCGCATGCTGAACGATCATGCCGGTTAACTGAAAAACAGGGGAATACCCTGGAAGGGAAAAACTTAATTCAATTTTTTGTTCATGCAAAAGAGCTTCCGGGTTCGTGATTTTCATTCCACCGGGACTTATGTCCATTGATTGTTTTTGAAATGACTCTCCGTTTGCACGGCACTCAACATCCACAGTACACTTTATCCGGTTATGTTCTCTTTCTTCAAGGTTAAGGATGCCTGTGTCTTCCGGCTTTTTAATTGAGAAGTTGTATTTTTCAATGGTTTTCAGGAGCGCTTTCTTTTCCTCCCCGGAAAGTTCGGAGGCCAGTCTGATCAGGTAATGCGGTATGTCATTTTTTACTATTTCCCGTAGAATGAGGGATTGCTGCTCATCGGTCAAATCAAGTAGCGCACCAATCAACTGTCTGGTGATATTCGCGGACTCAAGGATCATATTACAGTCTCCTTTATCATTTTTCATTCCCGGCCGGGGCGGTGAACCGGGCTTTTGCTTTTCTCAGTTTCAGTTTCAGCCAGGGCGGTGAAAAGCGTTTCCACCATGGTTCCGATGCGCTTCATGTGGCGCTGCCGTTCCCGGTCGCTTCTTCCCGGGTAGTTCTTGAATGCGATGAGGATGCCGCTCAAGCTGGAAAAGAGGGTGTGGGAGAGAAGCCGGGTATCTCCCTGGAAGCCCAGGCGCTTAAACAGGGTTTCCAGCAGGTCCATCACCTCCCTTGCGATGCCGTCAAGTTTTTCCACCGATCCGATGCTCGTGTTGCCGTGGAGGGCAAAGTGGGTGGTCATCCGCCACTGGGCCTCATGGAGGAGATAGTAGTCCAGGAAGAGATCGATGACGCCCTGGATGGTGAGCGCTTCCGTCGTGTTGATGTGGTCCGCCAGGGCCTTGATGAAATCCCTGGTATCCCGCACCGTGATCTCCACATAGAGCTCCTCCTGGTTGGTGAAGTAGGTGTATATGGAGGATTTGGCGATTCCCGCCTTGCGGGCGATCTCCGCCATGCTCACCCTGTCGTAGGTCTTTTCCCCGAACACGGTCCTTGCCGCTTCGATGATGAGCTCCTGTCTGTTTTCCCGTTCCTGTTTCTTCAGCCTGTTCAGGGTGTTGGTCTTTTTCATTTTAAACTGGTCTTCTCCATGTTGGTGTCTGGATCACGCATACCATTAAACCATGGCAATTTCAAGTAACGGTTGACATCTCGACCGGCGTTCAATATAAAGACCGTTAGACGCTGTTTTGTCTCGAGGTCACGGCAAATGCGGTTTTTTCCATGGATTTAACCCTAGGTTCTTCACGAGGAAAATAATGGAACAATTCAAACGATTTCATGAGGTTGCGGCAGATCCGGCCGCCTATGCCGGGGAATGGAAGGAGCGGACCCGGGGCAGGGTGGTCGCCACCCTGTGCAGCTATGCGCCCGAGGAGATTCTGCTGGCCGCCAATGTGCTCGGGTTCAGGATACTTGGCACGGAAAGCCCTATCACCCGGGCGGACGCCCATTTGCAATCCTATTCCTGCACCCTGGTCCGGGGCGTCCTGGAGGAGGCCCTGGCCGGCCGGCTCGATTATATCGACGGGATCGTCTTTCCCCACACCTGCGATTCCATCCAGCGGCTTTCCGATATCTGGCGGATGAACGTGAAAAACGGGTTTCACATGGATCTGGTGCTTCCGGCAGACCTCACCACCCTGGCCTCCCTTGACTACATGACCGCCATCATGGAAACCTTTGCCCGGGAGCTTGGGGAAAAGCTTGAAATCGAGATCACCCGGGAGGACCTTGGGGAGGCGGTCTCCACCTGCAATCAGATCCGGAGCGCCGTGATGAGGATCCATGACCTGCGGAACAGGGTGCCCGAGGCCATGGCCGGCACCGACCTCCATGCCATGGTCAAGGCCGGCATGGTGATGGACAGGAAAGAATTCCTCTCCCTGGTCGCCCCCCTTGCCGATGCCCTGGAAGCGGCACACCCCGCATCCCGGTTTTACGGCAAGCGGATCATTGTCGCGGGCGGCCTCTGCAACATGCCCGATCTCTTTAATGTGATCGAACAGACCGGAAGCCGTGTGGTCATGGATGATCTTTGCACCGGATCACGGTTTTTCCAGGGAATCATCGAGCCGGACAGGGATATCTTCAGGGCCATTGCCCGCCGCTACCAGGGCCGGATCGTTTGTCCCGCAAAGCATTCGGGCCTCCGGGCCAGGGGAGAGGCCCTGGTTCGGATGGCCAGGGAGAGCCGGGCGGACGGGGTCATGTTTTTCTGCCTCAAGTTCTGCGATCCCTTTGGGTTTGATTATCCGTACATCAAACAGATGCTTGACGAGAACCGGGTGCCCAGCATGCTCTGTGAGCTGGAGGATTCCCTGGTCGCGGACGGCCAGTTTGAGACACGGTGCCAGGCATTCATCGAGATGCTGTAAAACATGATCGCGCTCATCAATCGAGCGGATTACCGGGCAACGGTGCCGGGCATTCCTCAGGATGCCGTAACGCTTAGAACAAGTCATGGACAGGGGAGATCAGATGAGCACAAAGGAGAACGCAAGGGACGGGGATAAAGAAAGAAGAAAGATAAGGTGTGTCAAGACCATGAAAGATATCATGACCACCTATTATATCGATGCCAAAGCAGCGGAGGAGAATGGCAGGAAGGTGGCCTGGATCACCAGCGGGGGGCCGGTTGAACCCTTGATCGCCATGGATGTGATCCCGGTTTATCCGGAGAACCACGGCGCCATGATCGGCGCCACCAAAATGGGGGACGATTTGTGCGAAAGGGCCGAGGATATGGGGTATTCCCGGGATCTTTGCTCCTACGCAAGATCGGATATCGCCTGCGCCACCATAAACGGCGGGCCCATCGGAGGACTGCCCCGGCCGGACATGCTGGTGTGCTGCAACAACATTTGCGGAACGGTTCTCAAGTGGTATGAAGTCCAGGCCCGGTATTTCAATGTGCCCCTCTTCATCCTTGACACCCCCATTACCCACACCGATTATTCCAAGGCCCAGCACCGCTATGTGGCCGACCAGTTCAATAATTACATGGCATTCCTGGAAACCCATTGCGGCAAACCCTTTGATTTCGACCGCCTGGAGGAGGTGGGCAGGCTTTCGGTCAAGGGGCAGAAGCTGTGGCAGGCGGTCCTTGACACCACCATTAACAGGCCCGCCCCCATCAGCGCCTTTGACGCCTTTTTTCACCTGGCCCTCATCGTGACACTCCGGGGCACCAGGACGGCTGTGGATTATTACCAGGCGTTGCTGGATGAGATGAACGAGCGGGTGAGCCTCGGCATTTCCGCCGTTCCCAGGGAGGAGATCCGGCTCATGTGGGACAACCTTCCGGTGTGGTACCGCACCAAGTGGCTTTCCGATACATTTGCCGGCCATAATGCCTGTCTCGTGGCCGACACCTACACCTCCGCCTGGTGCAGCTCCCTGCGTTTCCTGGATGAAAACGATTTTTTCAATTCCATGGTGGAGGGGTATTCGAGGATCTATCTGAACACCGGGGTGGATGCCATGGCCGAGGAGGTTCTTTCCATGGTGGAGCGTTATAAGGCCGACGGCCTTGTGATGCATTCCAACCGGAGCTGCAAGCCTTACTCCCTGGGGCAGTATGATATCCAGCGGATTGTCCGGGAGAGGGCCGGGGTGCCGGTTCTGGTCATGGAGGCCGACATGTGTGATTCCAGAAATTTTTCCGAAAGCCAGATTCAAACAAGGATAGATGCCTTTATGGAGCTTGTCAGGGCCAACCTTTGACAGGGCAGGGCAGCCGTGAGAACCTTGCCTGGCAAGGAGATTCTTGTTGACACAACAAAGAAATTTCCCTTATAGTGACAAAGATTATTACTGTTTATCATTACAATGAGGTTTCTTTTACGGCTCGGATCAAAACCTGGAGGTGGAAATAATGGCGGACAAACCAATTTTAAAGATTGGGCATTTAAAAATAACGGATCATCTGATTCTCGGGGTCACGGATCTCAAGCTGAAAAAGGGTATGGAAAAATTTGAGCACTGTAATATTCAGGCAGTTCTCAAAAACGGCTGGAACGAGGTGGCCGACGCCCTGGCGACAAAGGCCCTCGACGGTGCGCTCATCCTCGCACCCACGGCCATGGATCTTTTCAAGTCCGGTGTGAACATGAAGCTCCTGCTTCTGGCACATCGTTCCGGAAGTATCCTGGTCAAGAACAAGAAGGCAAACATCCAGAAGATCGAAGATTTTGCCGGAAAGACCGTATTGATTCCCTATCAGCTTTCCGTCCATAACATGCTGTTCCACAGGCTTCTCTCGGAAAAGGGGTTGAAGCCGGGCAGGGCTGTTGAGAAGGACGTTGACGTGACCCTGGAGGTGGTGGCGCCGTTCCAGATGCCCGAGGCCCTCCAGTATGATGACGATGGAGAGATCGGCGGGTTTATCGTTGCCGAGCCCATTGGTTCCCAGGTGATCGCATCGGGTCTTGGAGAGGAATTCTACCTTTCAAAGGATCTCTGGCCGGCCCATCCCTGCTGCGTATTTGTCATGCGGGACGAGGTTATTGAAAAATATCCCGAGGCTGTTCAGGAGTTGACCACAAGCTTTGTTAAATCCGGACTTGCCATCGACGCCCAGCCGGAACCTGCCGCGGCCATCGGCGCCGAGTTCCTTTCCCAGGACAAGGCCGTGATCCAAAGGGTGCTGACCGAGCCTGCGGACCGCATCGGTACGGGAGAGCTCTTTCCGGTTCTCGAGGACCTGGATATCATCCAGAAATACATGATGGACCAGATGAAAATCATGACCAGCCTCGTCGATCTCGAAAAATTCGTTGATACACGGTTTGCCAAGGCGGCCGGGGCAAAATAGAAGAACTAATCAGGAGCAAGCGCCTGCACAAAGCTTCAGCTTGCTCCTTTTATAATCCCCCTTATTCTTTGTCTTCAGCTATTTTTTTACAGCCTCGATGAATTTGTAGATCTGGGCAATGGCTTTGCTGCTCCATTGGGATTTACCCTTAAGGTTCAGAATTCCCTCGTTGTTAAATCTCCGGGTGGTCTCCTCCACGCTCAATCCTTCGTTTTTCAGCCGGATGATGATGTTGATGATTTCCGATTTGTACTGTTCAAAGTTTTCATCCGGGGTGACGGTGGGCCTGATGCCGGGTTCCTCAGCCACCAGTTGTGACAGGTCGTCCATGGGTACCGGTTCTTCCGCCACCAGGAGCGAGAGGTCGTCCATGGGTGCCGATTCCTCCGCCACCAGGAGCGAGAGGTCGTCCATGGGTGCCGATTCCTCCGCCACCAGGAGTGACAGGTCGTCCATGGGTGCCGATTCCTCCGCCACCAGGAGTGACAGGTCGTCCATGGGTGCCGATTCCTCCGCC
>JAAEMK010000019.1 GCA_024225635.1 Desulfobacteraceae bacterium
CAACGAAAATGTCACTATACATGTGTGTGTAGGTACGTACGTATGCAGGGGCGTAGCCAGGGGGGGGGGCAGTTGCCCCCGCCCCGAAATGCCACAAAAATTTCAACAATTTAGACTGTTCTACGCGAATTTCGTGAAAATTCGCAAATCTGGATGTCTCATTCTTTTTTTGCCAAAAAAATTTGCCTGCGGCGCTGTTTTCATACAAGATTATGGTATACTTGTAGACTAATTGGACTGTCTGTCACATTCTTGTTATCTGTTTGACTTCGCACACGAAATATGCATAAATCACGAATGGATTTTTTGCATTTGATGATAGAATTGCACAAGAAACATGCAGTATTTGATGTCCAAAATCGAAAAATCCGCAAACAAGAAACACCCCCCGGACCCCACTACTTGACCCTGGCTTTGCCCCCCCCCCCCCAAAAAAAAACCAGCAAAGCCCCCCAAGGAGGGGGTGGTGGTGATGACGAGGAGGGGGGCGGCACCTGTCGCCGAAGTTTATAAGGCCCCCA
>JAAEMK010000020.1 GCA_024225635.1 Desulfobacteraceae bacterium
GATATTAAGGGTGAGTTGTATGGAGCCTGCTGCAGGGCAGAAGAAACGGCGGGGAAGGCCTGCCGGAAAAACCGCGGATACCCGTGAGCGTATCATTGATGCGGCCCGCGAAGTCTACGGTGAGCACGGCACCTATGGGACAACGGTGGCATTGATACTCAAGCAGGCGCAGGTGTCACGGCCCACCTTTTATAAATACTTTTCTTCCGCCGTGGATGTGATTGATGAGGTTGTTCGCCAATGCAACCAGGAAGTGGAGCAGTTATTTGTCAGGATTTTCGAGCAACCCCAGAAAGAGTTTTATGACTACCTGCCCATGGCCCTGAGCGGGTATCTGAACTGGGGCCGCTCACAGGGATTGCTCATGGAAGCGCGATTTCGGGAATTGCATGATCGTTCCTCCCCGGTTTCGCGATATCGTGACGAGCACAATCGACGCATTGCTTCCACCCTGCACAGCAGCATGGTCAGGCACGGCCGAACCCCGCCGGATGATCTGGCGTTAACCTCCCGAGTTCCCCATGATTAGTAGTCACCTTCTATAGTTATACTAACTCGTAGAAAGGTGATGAAAATGAGCAGAAAAAGAAACCCAGCATATACAGAGGATTTCCGAAGAGAGGCGGTTAAACGGTCGGAGAAACCGGGCGTGACCCAGGCTCAGGTTGCCGAAGAACTCGGCGTCAGTGCCCAGCAGATCGCCAATTGGAAGCGGCAGTTCACTCGGTTGTCCGACAAGCAGTTCAATAGCGTTGACGGGGTCGACTACTCCAAGAAAGAGAGCGAAGAGCTGAGGCGACTTCGGCGGGAGAATAAACGACTTCAGGAGGAGATGGATTTTCTAAAAAAGGTTTCAGCGTACTTCGCCAAAAACCAGGAGTGAAGTACGCGATCATGAAAGACTATTTGGGCCACTATCCCAAGTCGCTGATGGCCAGTGCTATGGGCGTATCGCGCTCCGGGTTTAACAAGTGGCTGAGCCGGCCTGATAGCTCTCGCACACAACGCAAGGCCGAGTACGCCCGGCGTGTGAAAGAGACCTACGAGGAGTTTGAGGCAATCTACGGTGCTCCACGGATCACAAAGGAGTTGAATGCCTTGGGCTTTCCCTGCTCAGAGAACTACATTGCTTCGATTATGGCTGAACAGGGCATCCGAGCCAGGAATGGCAAGGGGTTCAAATACTCACGTCACAGCTTAACGATGCATAATGTCTCGGATAACCTGTTGTGGAGAGACTTTCATGCAGAAGGGCCGAACAAGAAGTGGACGAGCGACATTACCTATATCTGGGTTGGTCGTCGATGGTGGTATTTGGCGACAGTGATGGACTTGTTCTCAAGAAGGATTATCGGTTGGAGCCTCGGGGATTCGATGGAAGCATCACTGATTGAGGCGGCTTTGAACATGGCTTTTAAACGCCGGAAAACTCAACCTGGACTGATCGTACACTCTGACCGTGGTGTTCAATATCGCTCTCAGCGATATATTGATCGACTCAGGGGAAAAGGCTGCCGAATCAGCATGAGCCGAAAAGGCAACTGTTGGGACAACGCACCGATGGAGTCGTTTTATAGCCGCTTAAAGGTGGAACTGATTTACGCCAAAAATTACGCATCGATCGATGAAGCGAGATCAGGTATCTTTGGCTACATTGAGATTTTTTATAACCGAAAAAGAAGACACTCTGCGAACGATGGCATGAGTCCTGTCGCATTCGAAGAGAAAGCAGCATTAGCTGCATAATGGAGTGGCTACTTTTTGTGGGGAACACCA
>JAAEMK010000021.1 GCA_024225635.1 Desulfobacteraceae bacterium
TAATTATTGAAGGAAAAGATGAACCAGATTTAACAACATATTTTAAGCTGTGTTTATATTGGTTATTGTGGCTACATAAAACAAACTCAACACAAAAAAATGGAACATGTATATAAGTTGCTAAATCATTTGTAGTATAAGCTGGGATTTAATTTTAGAAATGTTTGGATATCATTATTTTTTTCGCAATAAATAATCATTGTATCATTCTTCAAAATTTGGAGAAAAATTCAGCGGAATATTTACGTAATATAGTTATAATTATTGGTTAATGGACACAAAACAGGTAAATCCAACACATAAATAAAATAACCAAATTATAATACATATAATTGTCCTTTAATTTTTTGTGTCTGTTCAATTTTATAAATATAAATATATGCAATCGAATTAATTATTCTGTACATAATATTCATTCGCATTTTGCAGAGTAATACAAATTATACAATGAATATTAATTGTGCAAAAAAATAATGATATCCAAACCTTTCTAAAATTAAATCCCAGCTTATACTACAAATGATTTAGCAACTTATATACATGTTCCATTTTTTGTGTTGAGTTTGTTTTATGTAGCCACAATAACCAATATAAACACAGCTTAAAATATGTTGTTAAATCTGGTTCATCTTTTCCTTCAATAATTA
>JAAEMK010000022.1 GCA_024225635.1 Desulfobacteraceae bacterium
ATACAATGCCGCAACTATGATCAGAATTCACCACGAACCACGATGCCATCATCATCTTCCTTCCTCTCACCAAGCGTGATCCACGTGCGAGATTCGGGCCCAGTGTCTGCTTCTGAAGGGTTTTTCCAATCGCTCGAAGCGAAAGACGAACTTCTCCTCGGCGTCGTCGCCGCCGGAGCTGTCGTCGTCCGAGGATTCCTGAAAACGTGGACAAACTCGCCATTTGACCGTCTTTTGTCGCAACGGTTGAACGCCGCCGCGCCGCAGTTGTCGTCGTCGTCCCAACGTCGCGCTTCACAGTCGTCGTCGTCGCAGTGGTATTGCAGCCCTCGTCGTCGTCGTCGTCGTCCTCGTCGTCCTCATCGTCGTCGTCCTCGTCGTCGTCGTCGTCGTCGTCGTCGTCGTCGTCGTCGTCGTCGTCGTCGTCGTCGTCGTCGTCGTCGTCGTCGTCGTCGTCGTCGTCGTCGTCGTCGTCGGTGACGTCGTCGTCGTCGTCACTTACTTGTTCCAATTTCTCCTGCTCCG
>JAAEMK010000023.1 GCA_024225635.1 Desulfobacteraceae bacterium
ATGAGAAGACGAGAAGAAAGAAGACAAGATGGCGTCGGAGCACCAAGGAGCACCTCATCACCGCCAAGGAGACCAGCTTCGACACCTACAAGGCGCTGAAGGACTACTTCGAGAAGACGAATGCTACGAACGTCTACTACCTTCTCGCCCAGCTGAACAAGCTCGAGCTGAAGGAGGGTGGTGACGTCGAGAAGCACTTGAAGATCTTCGCTGAGCTTTGCGACAAGTTGCTGGCGGTCGAACTGGAGCTGCCGCAGCCAGTCAAGATCGCCGCGCTGCTGGGATCGTTACCCCCGTCGTTCCACGTACTGCGGACGACGCTGCAGATGAAGGGAGAGGCTCTCAACCTCGACGAAGTCATCCAGGCGATCGCCACGGAAGAGCAGCAGCGCCGAGGAGGAGATGGGCAGCAGCAGTCGCTGGCGGAGAGTGGCGCCTTCGTCGCCTACGGACGAGGACGAGGCCGTGGCGGAAACCAGACGAGCGGCAGAGGTGGCAGCGAAAATCGTTGGCCGATTCGCTGTTTCAAGTGCAACGGTCTCGGACACATCGCGAGATACTGCAGAGTCGTTGACGAGAATCAGCCGAGAGATGGCGAACGCGAAATGGCGACGCCGGCTGATGAGAGACTCATCTTCGCGAACGCGGACGTCTACGAGAACAACTGTTGCGACGATTGGATCGTTGATTCCGGCGCGTCGTGCCATATGGCGGCGTCGAGGAGTGTCATCGACAACTACCGCGCGTTCGAGCAGCCGAGGAAGGTCCGACTCGGAGATGGCCGAGTCCTGCCGGCGTTCGGACAGGGACGAGTCAGACTCGATGTCGAGACTGGAGGACGGAAGTCGACGACGATGGACATCACGTTGGTCGACGTTTTATTGGTACCAGGGCTCAGCTGTAACCTGATATCCATACGAGCTGCTCTGGACCGAGGCAAGACGGTCGAGTTCGCCTGCAACGGCTGCCAGATCAAGACGAGCAGCGGGAAGACGCTCGCCTTCGGCAGGCGAGAAGAGAAGTTGTTCAAGCTCAACGTGCGCAAGAAGCAGGGCGACGACAACTACGAGGTCGCTGGCTGGTGGGGCCGTCGACAGAAATCGAGGTCGACTCCGGTGCCCTACAGCAGCCAGGAGGAGTCGAACGCCAAGAGGAGCGGCAGCATTAACGGCGATGGTGGCGGCAGCGGCTACGCAAAGATGGCGCGCGACAACGACTGCGACGTCGCGCTCAGCTGCCGAGACTATGAGGACGACATCGGCTGGACACTGGTCAAGTCGAAACGGTACAAGAACGGCAAGGCCAAGGAGCGCCTGCGCGGCTTG
>JAAEMK010000024.1 GCA_024225635.1 Desulfobacteraceae bacterium
CAATTGCCGTCGCGGTTGATTCTCGGTATGTGTCTGGGTGGTGATAGATGCTGCTGAGTAGTGCTGCGGCCAGAGCATCACCTGCCGCCTCGTAGTGAGCATGATTCGCGACATTGCGCCAGCACGCGCTTTGCACGATGCGCCATGTGCACGGCAGGCACCCGCTGTATGTGGCCGTCTGCAGCTGACCCGAGCTGACTCGGCATGAGTACTGTGAGAAGCCTGCGGAGACGTGTATTTGGATGAGTCCAGCCGGCCCACACTCAGCAGCAAATAGTGCAGCTGCAGCACGGCACTGTCCTGGATGACGAGAGTACGGAATACTATTTAAGCGCCTGCCCATGTGCGTGGCTTGATGAGGCACCGCTGTTGAGTCGTGAGAGTTGCAGTGGATGCACTGATATCAAGGCAGATTCCGCGATTGTGCAGCCCCCCTGGCCGGCGATACCTGTGCAAGATGTGTGGATAAAGGATCTGGATTTCGTATTTATTTGACACATTCCTTTGATTCATATTCTTGCATGACAGGGCAATGCTACTTCAAGATCGCTTCGCACAAGCACACCACACAAGCATCAGTGAACGCACACAAGCATGAGCACACAAACTGCACCTACAGGCCCCGACACTGCCGCGTGTAAAAGTGAGAGTGAGCATCTTGATCATGCATGGTCAAAGTGCTTGATTCATTTGGTCATGCTGTGTCTGCAGATGTCATGCTCGCGAGCAAGTACTTCCCTGCTGCTGCTGCTGCTGCTGGCGGCAGTAATTCCGCACGTGACTTGGCAGCCGCGCACGAGCAGGCCATGAAGCACGCACTGGCGCACCTGCCTGATGATCCCAATCACTCCAATGGCATTCCTGGCAGTGACTTGGTGTGGAAGCCCACCATGGTGTACGACACCACGCGCAAGTGCTACACGGTGGACACGAGCATGCGGCAAAGCTGGACGCTGTGCAGTGCAGGGTCATCTGACGCCGACTCGGGCGCATCGTCGAGCAGCAGCGGCGGCGGCGACAGCAGTCGCATAGCTGTGCAGCTGCCGGATGGTGTGGGCGCCTTTGTGGATGCGTTCTTGGCGTCGCCGGAGGTTGCGGCTGAGCTGGCAGCGCTGCAGCGTGAGGGCACCGCCACCATCACGCCGCCAGGCGCCGACGCCGATGCAGCTGCTGCAGCTGATACTAGTACTGATGCTACTGCCGCTGCTAATGCTGCTGCCGCCGCTGACCCTACCGCCGCTGCTGATGCTACTGCCGCCGTGCCAGACACCAGCCAGGCGGCATGTGACAAGCCCGCCCACGTGCTGTGCAAGGTGCTGGCGTATGGCCCCGGGGGGCACTTCCAGCCCCACAACGACGCCATGCACGCCGGGCGACACGTGGGCACACTGGTGCTGTGCCCGCCAGAGCAAGCGCACACGGGCGGACAGCTGGTAGCAGCTGAGCGTGCTGCTGCACTGCCCAGCGCGACGAGCCCTGATGGCTGGTGTGTCACGTTTGTGCCGCTGAATGTGGTGCACACGGTGCAGCCTGTGCTCAGCGGTGTGCGCGTGTCCATGACGCTGCCGGTGTACAGCAAGGCTAGCGGCACAACGAGTGCAGGGCTGTCCGTGTCTGGTGGTGGCGCAGCGGCTGAGCCGCTGGTGCCGACAGATGTGGCGCGCTTCATCAAGGCTCGCACAAAGCGATATGCGACACGTCGCGAGGCGGTGCTGCAGGACTTCGAGAAGCACATCAAGATTGCACGCAGCATGAACACGCGAGGTCAGGCACGCCTGCAAGCTGTCGAGGAGGCGCTGGCGGGTGTGGACATACCCGAGAAGAAGAATGACGACGCTCTCAGCTGCTGCAGCGCTGAGGTGTCCACGGCGCTGAAGCAGGCGTGGACTCCAGAGAGAATGCTTGGCATCC
>JAAEMK010000025.1 GCA_024225635.1 Desulfobacteraceae bacterium
ACCAAAAGTTGCGAAAGTTGTTGCGAAACAGATATACTTGTCCGATTCGGGTCGGCGATGGCTTAAACGACTTCTGGTGACTCTCCGAACAAATTTCTGGACAGTTTTGGAAATCCGCCGGCGGCAAGGACCGGAACTGAAGCTGCCACTCTCCTACTTGCGTGAAGATACTAGGATACTGCCCCAGCCTTCGCTAGAAGGTCGTTATACGTGGTTCATCATGGGGCGAAAATTCTGCACCGTACACCCTCGTAGGCTACGCCACGGAGACGAGACAGTGCATTGAATAGGTATGTAACTTCGCAAATTAGCATACAACGGTAGGCTGGCGATGTGCCGTAATCTCTGTTCTCTGTACTTGCTACAGATGCACCGTAATCTACAGTAATCTACTGTCTCTTCTCCGTGCACCGCTATACGGGCCGTGCGATTTGCAAAGGTGGTTGACTAGAGTAGACTGGGACCACCAATGTTGTGGCCTGTGATTATTGTCTTTATTTACAGTTGGTTCCGCGAAGGTCGTTTCCCGCTGGCACTGGCCAGTCTGGAAAACCTACGTTTTGTTAAGCTGGACGTTCGTAGGATTCCGCATTATGCTGACGCCGACACAGCATTTGAAAGGACATATCATAGAGACGGCCACCCCAGCAGATGTTTGGACGATTGGGTGAGATGACATGTCCTGCATCGTCGTCGTCGTCCTGCATCGTCGTCTTCGTCCTGCATCGTCGTCGTCGTCCTGCGTCGTCGTCTTCG
>JAAEMK010000026.1 GCA_024225635.1 Desulfobacteraceae bacterium
ACGTGAACCCCTTACATGAAGCTCTGCCGACATATGTGAACCCCTTATATGAACCTCTGCCTCGAAATATGTGCGCCCCTTACATGAACCTCTGTCGCGACATACGTGAACCCCTTACATGAACCTCTGCTGCGACATACCAGAACAGCAAAGACAAACTGACTAAGACACAGGAACTTAGCGACTTTGCCACTCCCGGACCTGACTTCCCAGACCCAACTCGCTACCGGTTTCGGGACATAAACCTTTCGCAAAGACCTTCGACAGGCAGTCCATTTTTCGTCCAGACCTGACTCCCTATCGGTTACGGGACATTAACCTTTGCGACTCCCAGACCCAACTTCCCAGACCCAACTCGCTACCGGTTTCGGGACATAAACCTTTCGCAAAGACCTTCGACAGGCAGTCCATTTTTTGTCTAGACCAGACTCCCTATCGGTTACGGGACTTTAACCTTTGCGACTTTGCCACTCCCGGACCTGACTTCCCAGACCCAACTCGCTACCGGTTTCAGGACATAACCTTTCGCAAAGACCTTCGACAGGCAGTCCATTTTTCGTCCAGACCTGACTCCCTATCGGTTACGGGACATTAACC
>JAAEMK010000027.1 GCA_024225635.1 Desulfobacteraceae bacterium
GGACCGCGTGTTCGTGTACCTGGACGACATCCTCATAGCGACAAATATCTTTGAAGAGTACTTAGAGACCCTCGAGACGGTACTCCAGCGGTTCCGAGACGCCGGCATGATGCTGAGACCGGACAAGTGTGAATTCCTGAAGAAGGAGCTCTTGTACCTGGGCAACATCCTGAACAAAGACGGCCTTCTTCCCGATCCAGACAACGTGAAGGCCGTGCGTGAGTTTCCGGCGCCGACGGACGTGAAACAGATGCGGAGATTCTTTGGACTTGCCTCCTACTATCGAAAGTTCATGAAGGATTTCGCTAAAGTCACCCTTCCTCTGACTCAGCTCTTGCGCAAGGACGTTGCTTACGAGTGGACGGCCGAAAGAGAAGCGGCGTTCCAGAAGGTGCAGAGTCTCTTGTGCTCGGCGCCCATCCTACATCACACGGAGCCCGACAAGCCCTTTTTCATCGAGGTGGACGGCTCGCGTCATGGATTAGGTGCGGTGTTGAATCAGAAGGACGAAAAAGGCAAGCTCTATCCAATTTCGTACGCGAGTGTTGGATTGAATCCGGCTGAATCACGGTACAGTGCGACTGA
>JAAEMK010000028.1 GCA_024225635.1 Desulfobacteraceae bacterium
AATGGCATTAGGTCAATCAATCAATCAATCAATCGATACTCTATAATACGTACAAATTCACATAAATAGATCAGATTAAAATTTTTTTCGCTTTTAAATTAAAAATTGTTCAAATCACAATTAATTCGACGTTAAAATAGTTTTAAAAGGTACAAATTCATATAATTACTTTAGATAAAAATTTTACGTTGGTAAAAAAAAAAAAGTGTTTATCTCTGGTTGAAAAACGCTTTTACATAAATTTGTCTCAAAATAAAAAATTGCGCAAATCACATTTAATTCGAGGTTAAAATAGTTTTAAAAACGTACAAATTCATATAAATTAATCAGTTTAAGTATTTTTGAATCAAAATTAAAAATTGCTCAAATTACATTTGATTCGATGCTTTTCAGTCTGATTTTGATAAACAATTTTAGCATCGAACTGAATGGTATTTGGTCAATCAATCAATCAATCAAACGATACTCTATAATACGTACGAATTCACGTAAATAGATCAGATTAAAATTTTTTTCGCTTTTAAATTAAAAATTGTTCAAATCACATTTAATTCGACGTTAAAATAGTTTTAAAAGGTACAAATTCATATAATTACTTTAGATAAAAATTTTAAGATAGTCAAAAACATAAGTGTTTATCTCTGCTTAAAAAACGCTTTTACATCAATTCGTCTCAAAATTAAAAATTGCGCAAATCACATTTAATTCGATGTTAAAATAGTTTTAAAAACGTACAAATTCATATAAATTAATCAGTTTAAGTATTTTTG
>JAAEMK010000029.1 GCA_024225635.1 Desulfobacteraceae bacterium
CCGGAGTCTTTTTTTTTTCGCAAATTCTAAAGTACACCGAATGGAGTGCTGCTCACAGTATTTTTTAAAATATTCTCCTGCCCGTCAAAAAATCATTTTAATTTGCATGAAGTGTAAAGCGGGAAATGAAGGATGCCAAAGAATCCGTGGTATGAATTTCATTCAAACCATGGGTTTAATCTGTGGCAATAATCGTGGAAATGGCGTAAAAAAAGGCCATGACAGAATTGATATTGACAGAAAAGTTTTCCGTGGCCTCGGATTTTGCCAAGGCCCTTGGAGTGAAGGCAAAGAAGGACGGCTATTTTGAGGGGGATGCCCATGTGATCACCTGGGCCGTGGGCCACCTGGTGGAGCTGTTTGAGCCGGATGATTATGATGCGGGCCTGAAAAAGTGGCGGGTGGAGACCTTGCCCCTTATACCGGAACGGTTTCGGTACAAGCCCATCAAGAAAACCCTGAAGCAGTTTCGGACCATCAAGACCCTTCTTACCAAGCGGCGGTTTGACCGGATCATCATTGCAACGGATGCGGGACGGGAGGGGGAGGTGATCGCCCGGACCATCCTCCTTGAGTCGGGCTTTGGGGACAAGGAGCGGATCATGCGCTTCTGGACCAGCCAGGCCCTGGTGCCCAAGGTGGTCCGGGACACCATGAAAGAGCTGAAGCCCATGACCGACTATGACCGGCTGTGGCATGCCGGGTATTACCGCCAGGTGTCGGACTGGCTGGTGGGCATGAACCTGACCCGGCTGATGACGGTTCGGCTCGGGGATCTTTTTTCCGTGGGCCGGGTCCAGACGGCGGTGCTGGCCCTGCTTGTGGACCGGCGGAACGAGCGTGAGCGCTTTGTTCCCGAGACCTATTGGAACTTCAAGGTGCTGTTTTCCGGGGACAAGGGGCGCTGGACCGGGCGCTGGTTCAAGGACAAGGAAACCAAGGTCACCAAGAAGCCGGAGGCGGACGCGCTTTTGGATCGGCTCCAGGCCGAGACCTCCCCCGGTGTGGTGCTCTCCATGAAGAAAGAGAAGAAGAGCGAGCCGCCCCCCCTGCTGTTTTCCTTGACCGACCTTCAGCAGGAGGCCAACAGGCGGTTCGGGTTTCCGGCCAAAAAGACCCTGGCCATTGCCCAGACCCTGTACCAGGACAGAAAGTGCCTCTCCTATCCCAGGACCGACTCAAAGGTGCTTGGCACCACCAGCCTTGGCCTTGTCAACACGGTGCTGGGAAAGCTTGGGGGGGCCTATCCCGATGTGTTCGCAACCGTTGATCCCAAGCGGGTGAACCTTTCCAACCGGCGGGTGTTCAATGACGCAAAGCTCACCGATCACCATGCCCTGATACCGTTCAAGCCCATTTCCGAGGGGGCGAGCCGGGATGAGAAGCTTTTGTTCGATCTGGTGGTGCGGCGGTTTGCTGCTGCATTTCATCCGGATTGCCGGTTTGAGAGCACCCGGGTGGTGACCGTGTTTGCAAAGGAAACCTTCCAGACCCGGGGCAAGGTGATCCTCGATCCCGGCTGGCGGCGGGTGTATCAGACCGGCACCCGGGACAAGGCCGAGGCCGAGATCATTCCGCCCCTTATGGAGGGGGACGAGGGCGCACCCGAGAAGATCGACCGGGAGGAGAAGCAGACCACCCCGCCGCCGGACTATTCGGATTCGTTGCTCCTCAAGGACATGACCAATCCGGGGCGGTATGTGGATGAGGAGGAGATCAAACGCCTCTACCGGGGGGATATCGGTATCGGCACCCAGTCAACAAGGGCCCAGATCATTGAAACCCTGATCTCAAGGCAGTATGTACAACGGACGGGCAAGAAGCTAATTGCCACGGACAAGGGAGTGTACCTGGTTACCCAGCTGAGAAAGTGCAAGGTTTCTTCGGTGTTGACCTCCCCCGAGGAGACGGCCCGGTGGGAGATGAAACTCAACACCATCGCCCTTGGCGAGGGAGCGGATATCCGGTTTCTGGACCATATCAAGGGCTTTGTCACCGATGCCGTGGCGGAACTCAAATCCGCAGGGCTCAACGTGAAGCAGTTCAGGGCCGAGCGGGCTCCGGCGGCAGTGATTGGGCTGTGTCCCGCCTGCGGCAAGGCGGTCCGGGAAAACCGGAAGGCTTTCTCCTGCGAGGACAGGGGGTGTGAATTTGTGATTTTCAAGCGAATCGTGGGCAAGAGCATATCCGCCAAGATGGCGGCAAACTTGTTGCAATACCGCAAGTCCGGTCCGTTCAAGGGGTTTGTCTCCAAGAAAAAGAAACGATTCTCCGCCTCCCTTAAGATCGTTAACGAGGAGGGAAAGTGGAAGGTTGCCCTGGATTTCAACAACAACGGAGCCGCAACCCCGGGCAACGGGCCGACCGGGCCTGATTACCGTGGAAGCGCCCCGGCCGTTGAACGGTCCGGGCCGGGACCAGCGGCCCCCGCACCTCCTCCCGCACCCAAAAGTGAAACCACCCAAGGTGCCGGTAAGATGCGCTGCCCCCTTTGCAACGGAACCATCATAGAAGGAACCCGTGGGTTTGGATGTTCCAACTGGCGGCCGGAACATGGGGACTGCCGCTTTGTGATCTGGAAGGAGATCGCGGGCAAGAAGCTTACCCTCCAGAATGTGGAGACCCTTGTGGCGGGAAAGAAAACCCGGCCCTATGTGCTCAAGGACAGCAACGGCGACAAGTTCAGGGCAAGCCTGAAGATGGTCGGGGCCCCCGGCCAGGGCTTTGCCATCGAGGTGGAGCCCAAAGGAACCGGTCAGCCCTTCAAGGTTTTTTGCTTACGATAGCGTGTAACCGCGTGTTTCCGGGCAAGTGCTTACGATAGCGTGTAACCGCATGTTTCCGGGCAAGTGCCTATGATAGGGGTTGAGGGCCGGTGTCCTCCATGGCCCGGTCCCAGCCCAGCCGGGTGATCATTGCCTTGAATCGTTTTTCCAGGGGGGCTGAGATGGTGACGGGCTCCCCTGTTACCGGATGGATAAAACTCAGTTCCCTTGCTGTCAGCAAAAGCCCCTTGCAGTTGAGGTGATTCTCAAAGAAGCGGTTGTGGACGCTCTTGCCGTAAACGGTGTCCCCCACAATGGGGTGGAAGATGTGCTTCATGTGCCGTCTCAGCTGGTGGCGGCGGCCGGTTTTCGGCCACAGCTTCACCAGGGAGTAGCGGGTGGTGGGGTACCTGTCCACGGCAACGGGCAGTTCCACTTTGGCAAGGCATTGAAAGCCGGTGACCGCCTCATCCTTCCGGGGCTGGGTGGCGGGCTTTCTTGAATCGATCTTGTGCTTGATATCCTTCAGGGGATGGTTGATGGTGCCCTCGGCCTCCACATATCCCCGGACCACGGCAAGGTAGCTCTTTTGGATATGGCCCGATTCAAACAGCTTTGCCATGCCTGCCGCGGTTTCACGGTTTCTTGCAAATAGCAGCACCCCCGAGGTGGGCCTGTCCAGCCGGTGCACCGGAAACACATGGCTTCCGGTCTGGTTCCTGACCATCTGCAGGGCGAACCGTTTCTCCCCCGTGGCAAGGGGGCTCTTGTGGACCATGAGGCCCGACGGTTTGTTTACGGCAACGAGGTCTTCGTCCTTGTAGAGAATCTCAAGGGTTTTTGCTTCCGGTGCTTCCGGTGTTTCCGATATTTCCATTTTCTACTCTTTTCTGTGGAGCCGGCTTTTCTCAAGCCTTTTCCTGTATTTTTCGCAGGGGTCCTGGTAGCTGACCCGCTGGGTAAACCAGACGTAATCAAAGGGCGGGGAGGGCGCATACCCCTCAAGCTCCAGGGGGGCCAGGTAGTCTTCAACCCCTGACGGGGTGCGGGCGATCTCGACAAATCCCACATTGAACTGGGAGATGCCCGGGATGATATGGCGTACCCGGTCCACCACCCCGAGGTTGTGTTCCGTGTGCCCGCCGCCGATGATCACCACCACGGGCCTGTCCGGCTCGGCGTCATGGAGCTGGACAATGGAATGCGCCATGGTGTCGTTCCGGGCGATCCAGGTGTCAAAGAGCCTGGACTGCATCCTGGGATTTTTCATGCCGCAGTGGACATCCGCAAAGATATCGCACATGTAATCCCGGTAGGTCTTGTCGTCAAGGCGGGTGGAGAAGATCGACCGCTTTTCAATCTCTGTGAGGTTGTCAGATCCCTTTCGTGTGATGCGCCGCTTCTGGGCGTCCGACAGGTCCAGGCCCGCAGCCAGGAGGTTTTCCTTCCTTGCAAGGCTCAAAAGCTCAAAGTAGTAGGGCCAGAGGTCGTCGGATTTGTCGTCCCAGCCAAGCTGCTTCCTGAGCATGGTTTCCACCTGTTTTTCAACCGCATCCGGGTGCTTTGCCCGGTGGGAATCCAAAAAATCCAGTAAGATCGGGGTGTCGCCTGTGGAGAAGAACTCAAATCCCAGCTGGGGGCGTTTGCCCTTTGCTGTCAGGGCCTTGATGATCTCGTTCTGGAGCCTGTGGTGCTCGGGGTTGTCATGCTTTTCTGCAAGATAGATCACGTCGGCGCTAAGCAAGCGGTCCACCAGGGCATCCATCTCCATGATTTCCCCTGTGGACGTGTTGATCAGTTTCCCGATCAGGGGATCGTTCCTGAACGGTTCCACTTGTTTGACTCCGCAGGCCTGGATAATTGAACCCATTGCCAATAGCAGGATGGTTTTTAGGATAGGTCGCATTTTTGAATTCCTTTCACGACAGTTGCAGCGCTCTTAGTGCTTCAGGCAAACGGGGACGTCCCTGGGGAAGGCTGTGACCGGATGGCGGATGAAATCCGGCCGGATGGGCCGGATTCCGTGAATGGCTGGATTACAGGGCCTTGATCAGGGCCTGCATGTCCCTTACCGCCTGGTCCATGCCGGTAAGAACGGCACGGGAGACGATGCTGTGGCCGATGCTGAACTCGTCGATCTCGGTAAGTCCCTTAAAGGCCTTGATGGTGTTGTAGCAGATGCCGTGACCGGCATTGACCCCCAGGTTGAGCTTGCTGGCTATTTTTGCCGCATCCACGATCCGGATGAATTCCTTGTCCTGATCCTGCTCGGTGGTTGCGTCGCAAAATGCGCCGGTGTGGATCTCGATCATGTCGGCGTCGATCCTGTGGGCGATCTTGATCTGGTCCAGGTCCGGATCGATGAAGATGCTCACCTTGATGCCCGCGTTCTGGAGGGCCTGCACCGTCTCTTTGATGGCGGCATGGTGGGTGATGAGGTCCAGTCCCCCTTCGGTGGTGATCTCTTCCCGTTTTTCCGGCACCAGGGTCACGGTGTGGGGCTTTACGGAAAGGGCGATGCCGAGCATTTCGCTGGTGGCGGCCATCTCAAAGATCAGCTTTGTCTTGATCACATCCTTGATGATCCGGACATCCCTCTCCTGTATGTGGCGCCTGTCCTCACGGAGATGCACGACAATGCCGTCGGCCCCTCCTGTTTCAGCCGCAATGGCGGCGGCGACGGGTTCGGGGTAAGCGGCTCCCCTGGCTTCTCTCAATGTGGCTACGTGGTCTACGTTCACGGCAAGTTGTGCCATTTAAATCTCCCTTTAAAATGCGTCAAGGTCCGGGTTGTTTTCAATGAGCCGTAACAGCTCCAGGCTCTTTTCTTCCATCTGAACAGCCTCCTTGTCACCCAGTTCATGGTCAAAGCCCACCAGGTGGAGGACGCCGTGGACCATGAGCTGGGACATGCGCTCTTCCAGGGTGATGCCGGCATCAATGGCCTCCCGTTCCGCAGTCTCGACTGAGATCACAAGATCCCCGAGAAGTCCCGGGGTGACAGCGGAAAATTCCCCCTCAAGCATGGGAAAGGAGAGCACATTGGTGGGCTTTGCGAGCCCCCGGTGGGTCTGGTTCAGCTCCATGATCCCGGGATCGTCGGTGATCATCACCGAAAGCTCATGGTCATCATATCCCAAGGCGCTTAAGATTCTGCTGAGTTTTTGATTTATCGGCAGGTTTGATATCTTTGTTGTTTCTGTCTGAATCTGAATCAGAATTTTCTGGTTTTCCATTCTTCTCTTTCCGTTTTTCCTGGGTTTTGTCGGTGTATTCGATACGCTGGTGGTAGATGCCCGTGAGGATCTTGTTGAAACTCTTGGCAATCTGGTGGAGATCCTTCAGGGTCAGCTCACACTCCTCGAGCTGGCCGTCGGAAAAGATGGCGTTGGTCAGCTCCTGGACCCGGCCCTGGATTCTTGCCGGGGTGGGCCGCTCCAGGGTTCGCATGGCCGCCTCGATCACGTCCGCCAGCATGACGATGCCCGCCTCCCGTGTCTGGGGCTTGGGCCCCGGGTAGCGGAAATCGCTCTCTTTGACCGCATCCTCACCGTTCAGCTTGACGCTCTTGTTGTAAAAGTAGCGGATCAGGCTGGTGCCGTGGTGCTGCTTGATGGTGTCCACGATATCCATGCCCAGCTTGTTCTCCTTGGCGATCTCCACACCTTTTTTGATGTGCTGGATCAGGATCAGGGCGCTCATGGAGGGAGAGAGCTTGTCGTGGCGGTTCTTGCCGTCGGTCTGGTTCTCGATGAAGTAGAGGGGCTGCTGGAGCTTTCCGATGTCGTGGTAAAAGGCGCTCACCTTGGTCTTTAGGATGCTTGCGCCGATTGCCGCGGCCGCGGCTTCGGCAAGGCTTGCCACGATGATGCTGTGGTTGTAAGTGCCCGGAGCTTCGATCATCAGCCGCCGCATGATGGGCTGGTCCAGGCTCGAGAGTTCAAGCAGCTTGATCTCGGTGGTGTAGTCAAAGAGGATCTCGATCATGGGGGCAAGGCCCGCCGTGATGATGCCCGCCAGTAACCCGCCGGAAAACGCCAGGATGATATCCTTGGTGATGATGCTGAGCTCCGGCTGGGCCGAGTAGATGTTCAGGGCGATGGCAAGGCAGGTGTTGAAGAGGGCAAGCTTCACCCCGGCGGTGATGAACCGCTTTCGCTCCCTGCACTCCTTTGTCCAGAAGGCGGCGGTCACCGAGCTGAAAAAGAAGAATATAAAAATCTCGATGCTGTTTGAGAAGATCATGGCCGCCAGAAGGGAGAGGACCAGGCCAAAATAGATGGCCACCTCGAATCCCAGGAAGAGGCAGACGGTCATGGCGCCGGCTGAAAGCGGCAGCCCCAGGGAGATGGAGATATCCGAGATGGAGGCCGGCAGATCCGGCTGGACCGATCCGGCAAAGGGGGCGGCAAGCCGTGCAATGAGCAGAAACAGCGTCAGCATGGACGCCAAAAAGATGATGTTCTTGTTATGGTGGCGCTCCAGGTCTTTCCGGTCCCTGAGCAGCAATAGATATACCACCGCCAGGGAAATCAGAATGATCAGGGCGGTGCCTGTCTGGGACATGAAAAAATCCTTTTCCTGGGTCTGGCTTTCCAGGGCCTTAAGCTTGACAAGGCGGATATCGTCCACCCGTTCCCCTTCCCTCAGGATCATCTCTCCGGCCTTGATCTTGTACAGCACCGGTTTCACCGTTGACTGGGCTTCCTTGATCCGTTTACCGGTTTCGCTCCTGTTCATGGTGATGTTGGGGATCAGGAGCTGCTGGGAGAGATCCACGATGAGGTTGGAGAGGTTGTAGTCGATCTCCCGGAGCAGGGGGTCGCCCACGATCCTGACCATGGTCTTTGCCTGGTCGGGGCCGTAAAATGCCTTTAAATTGTTGACCACCCGCTCGCTGGCGGTCCCGATGGTCCTCAGGACAATCCCCTTGCCCTCCTCCTTCAGGAGAATCTCCTTGTTGGCAACGATGCCGTTGGTCAGGATTTCGGTGATGATGGCCCGGATTCTCTCGGGGATCTTTTCGGAAAAGCGGTTCTTGTAAAGGGTGGTAAAGGTGCCCCTGCCAAGGGTGATGCCCATGGTATTTTCAAATTTTTCCCTTGAAGCCATGACCGTTGAAAGGGGGGGCGGCTCTTCCTGGTCCTGGCCGGTGAAATATTTCTGGGGAATCTCAAAGGCCTTGTCCACCCGGCCGGATATTTTTTTAATCAGGGCCGGGTCGAAATCGTAGACCATGAGGACCGAGTGGCCGGTCTCAGTCCTGTTGAGCTCGGTTGCCTCGGTATCCTCGATGAAAAAATCCATGGGAGCCTTGATATCCCTGTCCGCCACATCCCCAAGCCTGTAAGAGACGTTGAGGTGACCTTCTTCCGGATAGAGAAAAATGGTGGATATCAGGGTCGTTGCCAGGAGAATGACCCATAGCACCGAGGTCTTGGTTCCAATGAATCGGTTAAAAGAACGAATTTTGTCTTCAGGTATCATTTTTTCCGCTGTTTTTTTGTTGAGCGCTCATAGGCCTGGATGATTCTTGATACCAGCCTGTGCCTCACAACATCCTCCCTGGTAAAATAGACAAACTTGAGCCCGTCGATTTTCTGGAGCAGGCTTTTTGCCTCCACAAGGCCGGACTTTTTGCCCTGGGGGAGATCGATCTGGGTGATATCACCGGTGATCACCGCCCTGGAGCTGAAACCGATGCGGGTGAGAAACATCTTCATCTGCTCGGAAGAGGTGTTCTGGGCCTCGTCAAGGATGATGAAGGAGTTGTTAAGGGTTCTTCCCCGCATGAATGCCAGGGGAGCTATCTCGATGGTGCCCTGCTCGATGAGGTCCTTGGCCCGGTCAAAGCTGAGCATGTCGTAGAGGGCGTCATACAGGGGCCTCAGGTAGGGGTTGATCTTATCGGCAAGGTCCCCCGGCAGAAACCCCAGGGTCTCTCCCGCTTCAACCGCGGGCCGGGTCAACACGATCCGGTTGATCTCTCCCTTGGTGAACGCGGCCACGGCCATGGCCATGGCAAGATAGGTCTTGCCGGTACCGGCAGGCCCGATGGAGAAAACGATGTCGTTTTTCCGGACCTCGTCGATATAATTCTTCTGGGCCGGGTTTCTCGGTGTTATGGGTTTGTTCTTGGACGTGGTGAACACGGTGTCCAGAAAGATGTTTTTCAGTTCGCAGGAGCTGTCGTGGCGAAGGGCCTTTGCCGCGGACTCGATGTCAGTCGGGTTGAGGATATACTTGTGTTTAATAAGGTCGTAGAGCTGGGTGACGATGTTTTCCGCAAGGCGGATGCCGTCCTCCTTGCCCCTCACGTGGAGCTCGTTTCCCCTGGCGTCGATCCTTACTCCGGCTGCTTCTGCTATTTTTGCGATGTTGTCGTTGTGCTGGCCGAACAGTTCCCGTGCCAGATCAATGTCATTCAATGTTATGGTCTTCATGGCCCCAAGACTGCACGCAATTGACCAAAAGGTCAATAAAAAATCTTGACTGAAAACCTGGGCAGCTGATACTTAAACCCTTCAGGGATAAAAATAAACGGTGGAAATATGAATGTTTTTGATGTTGTGATCGTGGTCATTGTTTCGTTCTGTCTGATTCGTGGACTCTTCAGGGGACTCATCCGGGAGATATCTTCCATCGTGGGGGTGCTTGCGGGATTTTATGGCGCCTACACCTATTATCCCATGGTTGAGCCTTATTTCGCCCGTTGGGTGGAGACCCCCGGTTATCGAAATATCATCTCATTTTTTCTGCTGTTCTGCGCCATCCTGATCTCGATCAACCTGACCGCCCGGCTGATCCGTTACCTTTTGAACATCGTTTTCCTGGGATGGGTGGACCGGTTGTGCGGCATGGTTTTCGGTGCGGCAAAGGGACTGCTCATCGTTTCCGTCCTTTTTATAGCCCTTACCACCATGTTGCCCAAGGGGGCGGCCATCGTGACCCAGTCCCGGCTTTCACCCCACATTGCCATCGTTTCCGAAGCGATATCCGTGTTTGTGTCCCGGGATATGAGAAACCAAATACACCTAAACCTTGAAGGAATAAAAAAGAGTTGGGAAAAGAAGAGAAGCGAGATACTGAAGAAGGCTTGAACAGCCTTATAAACATCATACAGACCCTCCGGGGGGAGAACGGCTGCCCCTGGGACAGGAAACAGACCCCGGAAACCATGTGGAAATGCCTTGCCGAGGAGGTGTACGAGCTTCTCGAGGCCATTGAGGACGGTGACGTCGACGGTGTGTGCGACGAGACCGGGGATGTGCTGTTCCAGCTGGTATTCATTGCCGAACTCTACCGGGAAAAGGGGAATTTCGATCTTTCTGACTGCATTGCCAGGAGCGCCGAAAAGATGATTCGCCGCCATCCCCATGTGTACGGGGATCTCGGGCTCAAGAGCGAAGAAGAGCTTTATCAGCGCTGGGAGAGCATCAAGCGGGAGGAGAAGCTTACGGCCGGCAAAGACCTTGCAAAATCGGCCCTGGATTCCGTGCCCAAGGGTATGACGGCGTTGTTGCGATCCTACAAAATTTCGGAACGGGCCGTCCGGTCGGGATTTGACTGGGACGACATGGGCGGGGTGCTTGAAAAGGTTGAAGAGGAATGGCTGGAGTTCACCCAGGCACTTGCCAAGGGGGACAAGGATGAAATCGCCCTGGAGTTTGGTGATATCCTCTTTACCCTGGCCAATGTGGCAAGGTTTGCCGGTATTCATCCGGAGACGGCCCTGGCGCGTTCCACAGACAAGTTTGAAAAGCGGTTCAGGCATATGGAGGCCCTTCTTGCCGAACGGAACGAGGGGCTCAAGGATCTTTCAAGAACTGAGAAGGACTCCCTATGGGAGGAGGCAAAGAAGGCTTATGATTGCGATTGTTGATTACGGGGCTGGAAATCTGACCAGTGTTGCCCGGGCGGTTTCCTTTGTGGGGTATACGGCCAAGGTGACCAGGGATCCGGCTGAAATAGCGGGTGCCGACAGAATTATCTTTCCCGGGGTAGGGGCTGCGGGCTCTGCCATGACCGGCATGGAAGAACGGGGCATCGATGGCGCCATGAAACAGGCATTTGAGGCAGGAACTCCCATGCTCGGGATATGTGTCGGCTGCCAGATTATCATGGACAGGAGCCAGGAGAACGATGCCCAGTGCCTTGGCCTGATTCCGGGGGAGGTGCAGGCCTTTCCGGAAAAGATGGATTCGGGTGACGGCTACCTCAAGGTGCCCCACATGGGGTGGAACGGGCTTGAGGTCGTTCAGGACCATCCCCTGTTCCAGGGTATTAAAGCGGATGACGAGTTTTATTTTGTTCATTCCTATTTTCCGGTGCCAAAGGATGACAAGGCTGTTTTCGGCAGAACCGATTACGGGGTCACCTTTGCCTCGGCCGTGGGAAGGGACAATCTGTTCGCCACCCAGTTTCATCTTGAAAAGAGTGGTGAGCCGGGATTATTAATCTTAAAGAATTTTTGTGTGTGGAAACCATGCTGAGTAAACGAATAATCCCCTGCCTCGATGTGCGGGAGGGGAAAACGACCAAGGGCGTCAAGTTCCAGAACAATGTCGAGATCGGTGATCCCGTGGAGATGGCGCGTTTTTATTATGAAGCCGGTGCCGATGAGCTGGTGTTCTATGACATCACCGCCTCCCATGAGAAGCGCGACATCATGATCGATGTGGTGAGAAGGGTGGCTGAAACCATCTTTATTCCCTTTTCCGTGGGAGGGGGCATCCGGACCCTTGAGGATATGAGGGCCGTGCTGCTGGCCGGGGCCGAAAAGGTGAGCGTCAACTCCGCCGCCGTGAAAAATCCCGATATCATCCGGCAGGGGGCACGCGCCTTTGGGAACCAGTGCGTGGTGCTCGGCATGGATGTCAAGCATGTGGGGCAAAAGGAGGGCATCCCGTCCGGATATGAGATCGTCATCAACGGCGGAAGGACCTATATGGGCATGGACGCCCTGGAGTGGGCCCAAAAGGCCCAGGATCTGGGGGCGGGAGAGATCTGCCTCAACTCCATCGATGCCGACGGAACAAAGGACGGGTATGAAATGAATCTTACCCGGCTCGTTTCAGATAATGTTGATATCCCGGTGATCGCCTCGGGCGGAGCCGGCAAGCCGTCCCATCTTGCCGACATCCTGACCCAGGGCAGGGCGGATGCCGCACTCATTGCATCCATGGTTCATTTCGGGACCTATACTGTCAATGAGATCAAGCAGGTCCTCCAGGAACAGGGCGTCAAGGTGAGAAAAACCTGGTAGGGGCCGACCCTGTCTACAGGTAGTCTCCCCTCTGGAATTTCAGGAATTCGTTGTTTGCCATCATGGCACTCTGGGTGGCAATCTCCTTGAGCTCGGCATCGGTGTCCGGGGTTTTCTCGGTCTGTTCAAGGAGTTTGCCGGCACTGGCCTTGATCTCGTGGAGGATCGGCTCCAGGCTTTTCAGGGAGGCGTCGGGGTCCTCGAGCCGGCTTGAATAGATGTCCAGCATGTCCAGGAGCTCATCCGTCATGTTCTGGAGGGATGGGGGCGGGTCGATCCTTACGTCGCACCTCGTGGATGGAACCTCTTCCAGGGAAGCAGCGGAGGGGGTGGTCTGCATGGGCGGTGCTCCTGTCGTACCCAGGGCGTTTCCAAGGATTTGCTGGAACGCCCCGTTTGTAGTATTCCGCGTCACATCGTTTTTTGTGCCCTCCGCAGCAAGGCCTGCGAGGGTTGAATTCACCTGATATATCATTGCAATCTCCTTTGTCGTTGCTAAGGAGTAGTGAAGCAAGAAGCGGGCCAATGATGTAAAATGATGTCGTGCGGTGGTGAAGCGTAGTTAAATCAAGCGGTTGGGTGTTGCGGTATCAGGGGCGAGGACCACCGGCCCCTGAACAGGGGGAAAAATTTGCACTCCAGGGAGATGCTGCCTAGGCAATTTTGTCAAGGAAAAAACCCGTCATCTTTTCGGCAATCTTGTCCGCATCGACCGTGTACTTCCCGGTCTCGATCTGCTCCTTAAGGGCTGCTATCCGTTCCGCTCTCCCTGCAGGCTCTTTCTCCATTGACTGCTGAATTTTCTGAAGATCCTTTGTTTCCGAAGAGAAATTGACGTTATCTACGTTTCGGGTTCCTCCAGTCTCACTCTTTTTGTCGGAAGAGTGGGGGGCAGCGGTTTTCTGATTGCCGTAGGTCTGTTTGACAATCGATGAATTTGGGATGGAAATTTTCATTGTGTCCTCTTTTTATGACTCCATGTTGTTGTCGGCGGCCTGACGCGCCAGTTCCGTCAGGCGCCGAATGACAAATTTCGAATCCTCAACAGAGAGGGTCTTTGTTGTCTTGACGTTATCTTCGTCAATGGTTGTAAAGGAGAACTTCTCTTCTTTCTTTTGAGTGAAATTGATTTTCTGGCCAAGCTCTTTTTCAACCTGGCCCGCAATTTTGTATTCCATCTCCTCCTGGGGGCCGACCGTGGTAATCCTGTCGACAATGCTACTGGTGACCTTCTCGATGATCGCTGTTCGCTTTCCCTCCGCAGAAATCCTGACATCATCGGCAGTTGGCTGGCTTCTGCCGGCGGTGCGGTTTCTGGCAAGAATTTTTCCCTGGCTCAGCTGTCGGCTGTAAACCTTGAGAACATTCTGTATCTGGTATGATGGAATCTGCATTGCAATTCTCCTTAACCTGTAAGACCTATCGGCATTGAAGAATCAAAACTGAAGAGTTTTTTTTATTCATCATAGTCTCCGTCAGGGCCTTTGTCAGAGGTAATCATGGCTGCTTTCTCAATAATCTTTTCCCGGGTCCAGTCTTCAGGGTTTTCAATGGCCTTGGCCTTCGGGCCGGGATCATGGGAACCGGTGGCGAGGATATCTTCCAGGGCGATGGTGCCGGTCCCTTCGGCATTGAACACGTTTGTCAGAAGGTCGTAGGTAAATTCTTCCACCGCTTTTACCATCCTGTCCCGAATCTCTTTCGGCAGGGCAAGGAGCTTGTTCTCAAAGGGGCGGTTGAGCTTTTTATAGTTGCCGGGGCTGATTTCCCGCTCTTTTGCGTAGGCAAGCAGTTCCTGCCACATCTCTTCGCTGAGACCCTCGTCCTTCTTTTTGATGACGTCACCGTTCTCATCAAGGATGGCGTTGCCGTACTCGTTTACCTTGAGTCCCCAGGAGATCATCTGCAGGGCGGTTGCAACATTTGCCTTGGTGGTGCTGGTCTCTGAGATAATCGCCCGAAGCCTGTCCGAGTCGTTTCCTGAGGTGCCGTGCTGGGCGCCGGCGGTGCCGTAGGGTGCAAGCGCCTCGTGGATCTCCCGGGTGAGTTTGACGTTGATGCCGGTGCCGCTTGCCTCGATGCCGTGGGTGGTGCCGTTGTTCAGGGCGATCCAGTCCGGAACGATGTTGTGGGCATTGAGTCCCTTGATGAGGAACAGGGCTTCCTCAGGGGTGGAGAGGCCAAGCTTGCCCTTGATCTCACCCACTTCGGTCTCAAGTCCTGCCCAGTCCGGGATCATGGGATTGACCTCGATGTTGGCCAGAAGATTCTGGTCGTCGGGCATGTGGGAGGCGTCAATGGCGATGGAAGTGACGCCCGCTTCAAAAAGCGTGGGAATTTCAATCTTGGCCTGAGGGATCTCATCCGGTTTTTTGATGACAAAATGATCGGCGTGGATGGCCACGGGAATGGTGATGCCCAGTTCGTTGCAGATGGCGTCCACCTGGCGGGCCATGTTCCAGAGACTTGTGGGGCAATAGGCCTCTCTACCGCCTTCGGAGCGGGCGATCTCGATGATGATGGCGGCATCGGCACGCTGGGCCGCCATGAGGGCGCCTCTCATCACAAAGGAGCTTCGTGCGTTGGCGGCGACGGTCATGGCCTTCCCTTTTTTCAGCATGGCCCTGTCGATGTATTTTCCGCTTACAAGCAACGCCTTGGAGTTGGGGAAGAGCTTTTTGATAGTTGGGGGTCTGCCGACTTCGAGTGCCTTATTATGCTCTGGGGAATACTGTATGGGGTCTGTCATATAATCTCCTTATTTTGTTATTAAAAGTCTTCCCTTGAAAAAAACGTTGTGATAATAGCGGGTTATGTGTAAACGTGGGTCGCAAGCATGCTCTCCCCACAAGGGCAATCCGACTTTTAGGTATAAACGCAGCCGTCCGGGCTGATTTTTTTCATGAACCGCTTTCATATTTTGATATCGACTGAGTATGGTTTGTTTCCACCGTCTATATATATCACATTTCGACTAACAGTATACCTCATAATAGGTAATGGTGAAAAAATCAAGGAGAATAAAATGAATGTTAGCTCATCCGTACTTTTGGGGCTTGGAATAGGGGCGTTTGAACTCTTTTCGGACGGGTCCGGTGCTGTAAACTGTCCAAAACATGGCGAATATTAAAAAATGTTCGGGGGCGTAAAAAGATGATGAATCAGCTTGACAGATGAAAAAAATGTTTGGTACATAATGAATATGGATTCATTTTTTTGATTTTAACGAGGTAAGCTGTTTTGCGGAAAGATAGAAAAGAACGATCTGACAAGTACTACTCGATGTTGAATGCCGCTGGTATCGTATTTGCGAGGCTGGGATTCTACAAGGCCACCATATCCCAGATTGCGGCCGAGGCGGGTGTGGCAGACGGTACCATCTATCTCTATTTCAAAAACAAGGATGATATCCTCTATCAGTTTATGAACTATAAGAGCGGCCGCTTTTTTGAAATCATGCGCCAGGCCGTGGACGGAACCGACCCGGCCGATATCAAGCTCAGGAAATTGATCCGCTGCCATCTGAGGGAGTTCCAGGATGACAGGGACATGGCCGTTATTTTTCAGTCCGAGGTGAGGTACCGCCGTGACGTGGCCCCCCACATCAAGGATCTCTCCAATATCTATTTCGATCTCCTGACCGAGATCATCGAGCAGGGGCAGAATGACGGTATCCTGAGACAGAATCTTTTTATGGGGCTTGTCAAACGTTTTGTTCTAGGCGCCGTTGAAGGGGTTATCAACACCTGGGTTGCGGCAGAAGGAAAATATGACCTGGTATCCATGGCGGATCCCCTGGTGGATCTTTACCTGGGAGGTATCGAAGCCCGGTAAATTCCATATAAATACTGAATGGTCTTTTTCCTTGACGCATGGGATATAGTCGATTAATGATTTGAAGCTGCATCCAATGCAGCTGAAAGAGTGCATGTCAACCATAAACTTATTTTTGACGAAGAGGTAAAACATGTCTTCCCTAATTGGACCAGCAAGTTTTAAATTCTTTGGTTTTTTCCCGGCCGCGGTATTATCGGTTTTAATACCTGTGGTGGGAGTAGGACTGTTCGCTTACATCATGGCGCGGAGACTGGCCCCCCTGGTCAGGGCGGCACCGGACAACAGGCTTAACCGAATTCCGGAACGTATCAAGAACCTTATTGTGTTGTGGCTTGGGCAGTACCGCCAGCCAAGGTACAGAACAGCCGGTATCATTCACATCGTTATCTTTGCCGGATTCCTTGTTCTTTCGCTCCGGTCCACCTCCCTCGTTCTCATCGGCCTGTCCGACGGGTTTGTCCTGCCGGGATTTGACGGCATCATCGGGCATATTTACAATGTCTTCAAGGATTACGCGGCCACAGCCGTTCTCGTGGCCTGTGTGGTTGCCGCGGTGCGCAGGGGGATTGTCAAGCCCAAGCGCTACTCGGTTCCTTCTCAATATGGCAAGGATCATACCGCAGAGGCGGTTTTTGTCCTTGGCATCATCTCCACCCTCATGATCTCGGAAAGCATGTTTGAGGCCTCAAACGCCGCGTTTGAAACGGTCCAGACCGGCCACAGCGAGTTCCTGGCGCCCCTTTCCCTGGGCTGGCTCTTCAGGGGAATGGTCATGGATCTTTCCCAGTCGACCCTCCAGGGTCTTCACATCACCATGTACTTTATCCATGACATCACCTTTTTCTTTTTCCTCTGCTTTCTGCCCATGGGTAAGCATTTCCATGTAATCACATCTTTCTTCAACGTCCTTTTCATGCGGGTGGACAAGGGAAACATCAAGCCCGTACAGTATGGCGTGACCGATGAGGAGCTGGACGAACTGGAATCCTTTGGTGTCAAGAAGCTTGAAGACTTCACCTGGAAGCACATGCTCGACTTCTACTCCTGTGCCGACTGCGGGCGCTGTTCGGACCAGTGTCCCGCCAATGCCGCGGGCCGTCCCCTCTCCCCGAGGTTCATCACCATCAAGGCAAGGGATCTGATGTTCAACAACTATCCCATGACCGGCGAGATCTACAAGAGCAATATGCTGGTGGAGGACATCTATACAGAGGACGAGATCTGGTCCTGTACCACCTGCGGCGCCTGTGAGCAGGAGTGCCCCCTTGGCATCGAGTATATAGATAAGATGGTTGACATGCGCCGGGGCATGGTGGACGAGGGCATGGTTCCCCAGTCCCTGCAGAAACCCCTCAAGGCCCTTGAGAAGAGGGGCAATCCCTACGGCACCATGGAGAAGAAACGGGCCGACTGGACCAAGGACAAGGAGTTTGCCGCAGCCTGCAAGATCAAGGATGTTGGAAACGGAGACACGGCCGATACCCTTTTCTTCGTGGACAGTATCACCTCTTTTGACGACAATATCCAGGAGATCGCAAGGAGAACCTCAACGATCCTGAGCAAGGCCGGTGTGGATTTCGGTATCCTAGGCAAGGCGGAAAAGGACAGTGGAAACGAGGTGGTCCGGTTTGGTGAGGAGATGCTGTTCCAGGATCTCAAGTCCCACAACACCGAGGAGATCCTCGAGTCCGGTGTCAAGAACATCGTCACCGCCGATCCCCATGCCTACAACGCCTTGAAAAACGATTACAACGGCCTTCCCCCGGTTCAACACATCAGTGAGGTGATCGCTGAAAAGATTCGGTCCGGCGCCTTGAACCTCAAGCCGGCCCTTCATCCCGAAAAGGTGTATGTCTACCATGATCCCTGTTACCTGGGACGCCACAACGGCTTGTACGAAGATCCCAGGGAAGCCCTGGACGCCATTGAGGGATTGACCCGGGTCGAGCTTGAAAAGAGCCGGGACCGCTCCTTCTGCTGCGGCGGCGGCGGGCTTATGCTCTTTTTCGAACCGGAAGAGGAGACTCGCATGGGTGTCCTGAGGGTCAACATGGCTGCGGAAGCCGGTGCAAACGTGATCGTCACCGCCTGTCCGTTCTGCCTCGTCAACATCCAGGATGCCATCAAGGTGGCGGGCCAGGAAGGTAAGATCGAGGCCCTGGATCTGACGGAACTCATTGAGGAGCATCTTGCATAAATTAGGAATTAATGGCTTCGTGTGTGATAATAATTTAACTTGGAGGTAACAATGGAGATTTTAGTATGTGTCAAGCGGGTTCCAGATACTGCTGAGAACGAATTTGAGCTCAACAGTGATGGCAATGATCTTGATCGTGACGATCTGGTTTTCTCTGTGAATGAGTGGGATAACTATGCCGTTGAAGAGGCCATTCAGATCGTTGACAACGCGGGCGGCAGCGTTACTGTCGTTACGGTCGGCGATGATGAGAGCGAAGAGGTACTGAGGCGTGAAATGGCCATGGGCGCTAACAATGGCGTGCTTCTCAGTGATGACGCATTTGAAGGCTCGGACGGAAAGGGGATCGCCTCCATCCTCAAGGCTGAGGTCGAGAAGGGTAATTACGACCTGATTCTCACCGGTGCCCAGGCGGACGAGGGCGCAGGCCAGGTTGGCGGAATGCTTGCAGCCATGCTTGATCTTCCCTATGCCTCCCTTGTTAACAAGGTTGAGGTGGGTGACGGTAAAGTAACCGTGGGCAGGGAGATCGAAGGCGGAAACCAGGAGATGAACGAGATGGATCTTCCCTGTGTGCTTTCCATCCAGACCGGTATCAACGAGCCCCGTTACGTGGGTATCCGCGGTATCCGTAAGGTTGCCAAGGTTGAAATCCCGGTTCGCTCCGCAGCTGATCTCGGCGTGGATGCCGCAGTGATAGGAGAGGCCAATGCAAAGGTCAAGAGGGCAGATTACTTCGTACCCGACCTTGGCGATGGCGCAGAGATGCTCGAGGGCTCCACTGACGAGATCATTGAAACGCTCATTGAGAAACTCAAAAGCAAGGGAGGACTTTGATCATGACCCAGATTTTTGCATATGTACCCCATCAGGGAGGCGTTGCCGCCGATATTGCCTTTGAATATCCCGAAGCCGCCAAGAAACTTGACGCGGCCGCTACCCTCACAGCCGTTGTTACCGGTTCCGGCGCGGATCTTGACAAGGTTGCCAACGAGTTGACCTCCCTCTACGCCGAGGTGATCAAGATCGATAACGAGGCCCTGGCCTATCCCAATGCCGAAGTGGTTAGAAAGGCGCTCTTGGCCGTCCTCGATGCAGGCGCCATCGTTATGGCCCCCCATGACACCTTTGGCATGGACCTGTGCCCCGGTCTCTCCATCAAGATGGATTCCACCTATGTCGCCGATGTCGTTGATTTCGAAGGCGTTGAGGGTTCCCTTTTGAAAACCGTGCGCCAGGAGCTGGGCGGCGCTGTCTCCACCCATGTGAGCTGTGACCTTGCCGCAGGCGCCGTGATCACCATACGGCCGGGCTCCTTTGCCCCTGTGGAAGGCGGACAGAGCGGCGCCGTTGCTGACAAGTCAGCGGATGCCGGAGATCTTGTAGCCAAGCGTCGTTTCCTCGAGATCGTGGAAGCCGAGGTCGGCGATGTTGACATCACCAAGTCAGACGTACTTGTATCTGTCGGCCGAGGCATCGAGGAAGAGGATAATATCGAGATCGCCCAGGAGCTTGCAGAGTCCTTGAACGCGGTTGTTTCCTGCTCAAGGCCCATCGTTGACGCCAAGTGGCTGGAGAAATCCCGTCAGGTCGGTACCTCCGGCCAGACCGTCAAACCCAAGGTCTACCTGGCCATGGGTATCAGCGGTTCCTTCCAGCACATGGGCGGCGTAAAGGGCAATCCCTTTATCGTTGCCGTGAACAAGAACCCCAAGGCGCCGATCTTCCAGGTTGCGGACGTGGGTATTGTCGAGGATATCCTCGAGTTCATGCCCGAGCTGACCGAGAAGGTTAAATCCTTATAAGAAGTGTATCCGTAGTCAGACTTTAGAGATGTATCCGGGGTCAGACTTAGCTTATTGGCGTTTTTTCCAAAAACGCCAATAAGCTAAGTCTGACCCCTTTATTTTATTTGATCACCAGCACCGGACAGTCGACCCGCTGGAGCACCTTGTGGGTTACGCTTCCCAGGATCAATCCCTCAAGGTCGGTGCATCCCCTGGAGCCCATGACGATCATGTCCGCCTTTTCGATTTTGGCTGCCTCAGGGATCATCAACCCTGCCGATCCCTCCAGGATTCGCGTCTCAAATTTCACCGGGTGTTTCTCGAGAATTTCAACAAAGGGGGCGATCAGCTGTTCCGATTCCGCCATGATCTGGTTGATGGCGTTCTGGAAATAGGGCTCCGCAAGGATCACCGGGAATCGCCGATGGCAGTGGAGAAGAATGATTTCGGCGTTCATGAGGCTTGCAAGCTCGCAGGCATATTCGGTGGAACGTTGGGAATGTTTTGACCCGTCAACCGGGTTAAGGATTTTTTTTAATTCCATAAGGTATCCTCCTTATTCCTGTTTGTCTATGATAGCATGGGGAGCGGAATTCGTGCAAATTTTTCTCCGTGTGTCCCGGCATGGGGGCTTAAGAAAAAGCCTTGATTTTTTCTTGGTAAACGGGATAAAGGTTATGTAACAGCTGTTCCTTATTTCGTTTGTCGTTCATAAACCCGTTGCAAGGCCGGAGGCATGACTCCATGAAGCATGGGAAACTATTTAGAGGCGTTCGATCCATCGTGGTTTTGGCAGCAGCCGTTTTCGGTGCCGTTTTTCTCGTAGCCATCCGTTCTGAGCCGGAACGGCGAACCATTGACGATTCAGTTCCCGTTGTGCAGGTGGCCGAGGCCAGGGCCGAGACCCGGACCATGGTCATCGACGCCTTTGGCACGGTAAAACCGAGGGACACCCTCAAACTCACCGCCGAGGTACCGGGACGGGTGGTATTTATCCATGAAGGATTCAAGGAGGGGGGCGCCATTGATCAGGACGAGGTGATCGTCAGGATCGACCAGCGAACCTTTCTCCTGGATGTGAGAAGCGCCAGGGTCAGAATTCGCCAGGCCGATGCCGATATCCGGAGACTGAGCCAGGAGATCGACAATCTCAAATCCGACATCCGCCTTGCAACGGCCAATGTCAAGCTTACCACAAAGGAGCTGACCCGGATCCGGGCCCTCAATAAAGAGGATTTTGCATCCATCACAAGGCTTGATCAGGCCGAGCAGCAGGATATCCAGGCCAGGATGACCCTCCAGGGTTTTCAGAATTCCCTGTCGGTCACCGATTCGGCCATGGAACAGAAACAGGCCGCCCTTGCCATGGCGAAAATTGATCTGGACCGGGCCGAGCTTGCCCTTGAAAAGACCGAAATTCGATCTGAGTTTTACGGCTGGGTGCTGAAAAAGCGGGTGGAGATGGGAGAGTTCATCACCATTGGCCAGCCCCTTGGCACCGTCTACCGACAGGGCGGGCTGGATGTGGAGGTGAGAATCCCCCTGGAGAAGATGCAATGGCTCGATCCCATATTTGATAAGGGCGATCTGCCCAGGGCGGTTGTCACCATGACCGGCAGCAATCCGGACCAGGAGTGGCGGGCGAAGGTAGCCAGGGTCAAGGCGACCATTGATGAGAAAACACGGACCCTTCCCATGGTGCTGGAGGTCGAACCCGAAACCCGCGGCCCGGTCTCCCTCCGGCCGGGAACCTTTGTCCGCTGCACCATCAGCGGCAGCCGCTACGATCCGGTTTTTGTCGTGCCCCGCCATCTGTTGCGGCCGGGAAACACCCTTTTCGTCCTGGAAGACGGCCAGCTTGCCATGAGAAAGGTGGAGGTGCTGCGAAGGTTCAAGGAGGAGATCTTCATCTCCCGGGGCCTTGGACAGGGAGACAAGATCGTACTGTCGCCCCTGGCCCAGGCCGTGGACGGCATGAAGCTGATTGAACAGAAAAACGAGCCCCAGGGGAACAACTCATGAAGGGGCTGGGGCGCTGGTCCGTTGAAAACAGGGTTTCGGTCAACCTGATCATGATCTTTCTCATTGTGGCGGGTCTCTATACCGTGCTTGACATGCGCCGGGAGCTGTTTCCCCAGTTTGCCGTGGATATGATCAACGTCTCGGTGGACTATCCCGGGGCCTCCCCGGAAGAGGTGGAAGAGGGGATCTGCATCAAGGTGGAGGAGCAGCTCAAGGGGATCGAGGATGTAACCAAGGTCCGTTCCAACGCCTATGAGGGACGGGGCTCCATCACCCTGGAGATAGAGCCGGGTACCGATCTCCAGGAGAAGCTGGATGAGGTTTCCACCGAGGTGGACCTCATCGATTCCTTTCCCGAGGAGGCCGAAGATCCGGTAGTCATCGAGATCAAGAACCAGAACCCCGCCATCACCGTGGCCGTCTTCGGCACCGTGGGCGAGGATGCGCTGCGCCAGGCCGCTGAGAAGATCAGGGACGATCTTGTGGACACGGACACGGTCTCCATGGCCGAACTCATCGGCACCCGGGAGTATGAGATATCCGTGGAGGTGTCCGAAGCAAGCCTGAGGCGGTTCAACCTCTCTTTTGATGATGTGGCAAGGGCGGTTCGCAGCGGCAGCATGGACCTGCCCGGGGGCAGGATCAAGACAAAGGGCCGGGAGTTCATCGTCCGGGCAAAGGGCAGGCTTTACCACGGGGATGAGTTTGAAGCCATCCCTGTCATCACACGGGAGGACGGCACCGTTGTCCGCCTGGGCCAGGTGGCAAGGGTGGTGGACGGGTTTGAGGACACCGAGATCAAGGCAAGGTTCAACGGCATGCCCGCAGCCCTTGTCCAGGTGAACCGCACCTCTACCCAGGATGTCATCGCCATTGCCAAAACAGTCAAGAAGTACCTGGCCGCCAATGAAGACAAGCAGCCTGCAGGCATCCAGCTTGCCTATTGGCAGGATCTGAGCGAGATGGTCCAGGGCAGGATCGATCTCTTATTGAAAAACGGAATCCAGGGTATCGCCCTGGTTTTCATCGTCCTTGCCCTGTTTTTGAATTTAAGGCTGGCCTTCTGGGTTGCGTCGGGGATTCCCATCTCCTTCATGGGCGCCTTTTTGATCCTGGAGTTCCTGGGGGCATCCATCAACATGCTGTCGCTTTTCGGGTTCATCATGACCCTGGGCATTCTGGTGGACGATGCCATCATCGTGGGAGAGAACATCTTCAGTCACTACTCCCGGGGGAAATCGTCAAAACAGGCGGTCATTGACGGCATGAAAGAGGTGGGTGGGCCTGTCGTCATGGCGGTCACCACCACCATCGTGGCCTTTCTGCCGCTCATGCACATCGCCGGGATCATGGGCAAGTTCATCGCCATCATGCCCCAGACCGTGATCGCCATCCTGCTGATCTCCCTGGTTGAGGCCCTGGTCATTCTTCCGGCCCACCTGGACCACGCCCTAGGCGGATCTCGGGGCAATGGTCCGGCGCTTTTTCATTGGCACGAATCCGTACGGGTCAGGGTGGATAATTTTCTTGCACGGTTCATCAAGGGCATTTACCTGCCGGGACTTGTCTATGCCGTGAAAAACCGTTATTTCATCCTCACCCTGGGGCTGGGAATCCTTATCATCAGCCTGGGTCTTGTGGCCGGGGGCCATGTTCCCTTCGTCTTTTTTCCAAAGGGCGATTCGGACTGGGTGATCGCGGAGATAGGTTACCCCCTGGGAACCCCGTTTGAGACCACCGAGCAGAGCATCAAACACCTGGAACAATCCGCCTTAAAGCTGAACGATCTTTTCAAGGACGCCGTGGATGGCGACCGGAAGCTCCTGATGCACACCTTTGCCCTGGTGGGGGTGATCCCCAGAAGGGACTGGAAGGTCGGCCAGCAGGGGGGCCACTGCGGAGAGGTGTGGATAGAGATACATAGTGCCGAAGAGCGGCCCGAACTTCCGGTCACCCGGGTTATCACGGCCTGGCGGGACCTTACCGGCACGATTCCCGGGGTCGAGACCCTTACCTTTTCAAGCCTTGAGGGCGGGCCCGGGGGGAATCCCATCGAGATTCAGCTGGCAGGGGACGATTTTGACCAGCTGAGAAAGGCGGCCGGAGAGCTTAAGCATGAGATCGCCACCTATCCCGGCACCTTTGACATAACCGACGATTTCAGGCCCGGCAAGATGGAAAAGCGGCTGCGGGTGAGGGAGGGGGCCCGCTCCCTGGGGGTCACCATGGCGGACATTGCCCGCCAGACGCGCCAAGCCTATTATGGGGATGAGGCGTTGCGGGTCCAGCGGGGAAAGGACGACATCAAGGTGATGGTCCGGTACTCCCAGGTGGAGCGGGAGCAGGAATCGAGCATCGATGAGATGCGCATCCGCACCCAGGACGGCCGGGAGATTCCCTTGTTTGAGGTGGCCGATGTGGAGGAGAAGCAGGGCTACTCCGTGGTTCACCGCTCGGACAGAAAACGGGTGATCTCGGTGATCTCAGACATTGACGAGGCAACGGCCAACGCCCGTAAGATCGTTGCAAGCCTCAAGGCGGAATTCCTGCCCGGGCTTACGGAACGGTATCCGGGGGTCTCCTTTAACCTGGAGGGCCAGGCCAAGCGTTCCAAGGAGTCCCTGGACAGCCTGAAAAAGGGATTCCTCATGGCCGTAATGGGGGTTTTCCTGTTGCTGGCAAGCCAGTTTCGAAGCTATATCCAGCCGGTGATCATCATGATCGCCATCCCCTTCGGCCTTGTGGGGGCCGTTGCGGGGCATTTTGTCATGGGACTCCAGATTACCATGATCAGCATCTTTGGCATCGTAGCCCTGTCCGGTATTGTGGTGAACGATTCCCTGATCCTCATCGACTTCATCAACTCAAGGGTGAGAAAAGGTGAAAAGATGGAAGAGGCCGTGTTTGCCGCGGGCCAGAGCCGGTTTCGCCCGGTGATTCTCACCTCGTTTACGACCATTGCGGGGCTTTTTCCCCTCTTGCTGGAGCAGAGTTTCCAGGCCCAGTTCCTCATTCCCATGGCGGTGAGCTTAAGCTTTGGGCTGGTTGCGGCCACCATGTTGACCCTTTTGTATGTTCCCTCCCTCTACATGATCATACAGGACGTCATCAATCTGTTCTCAGGCAGGAAAGCCTGAATTCAGGGGACACCGTATTAAATATCGTCCGGTGTCCTGAAAGAGAGGGTCAGGCGGTTTCATTGTTGCCGGAAACGGAATCGAGCTGAAGCAGCCAGACCGCCGCCAGGGTAAGGCCGATGCCCGGAAGCACGGACCACTCGGGGGAAGAGAGGCCCAAACCCCATTCAAGGCCTGCCACGGCCGACGGGGTCAAAAAGGTGTAGGCGACGATCCGGGTGGGGCTCAGCCTTGTGGCCGTGTACTGGAGAATCCAGAAGGTCACTGCCGTTGACGGGCCGGCCAGGTAGGCGATGCCAAGCCAGGTGTCGGCCCCGGGCACGGCCAGGGAGCCGGTCCGGTATATTGCCGTCACCATCATCACCAGGGTGGCGAACAGCAGGCTGTAAAAGGTGAAATGGATCTTTGACTCCTTGCGCTGGAGCTTTTTCATGGAGAGCATGTACACGGCAAGGCAGAGGGTGCCGAGGAAAAAGAGCAGATCCCCATGGTTTAATGTCAGCCCCAGCATCAGGCGGGCATCCCCCCGGAAAATCACCCACAGGGTGGCCACCATGGACAACGCCAGCACCCAGAGTTGTCGAACCCGGAAGGGCTCTCCCACCACGGTGCCGAGGATCATGGTGAAAAGGGGCAGGGTGGTGTAGATGGTGCTGGTGTTCAGGGGTGAGGTGGTTTTCAGGGACTGGAACATCAGGACAAAAAAGAACCCGTAGCTGCCGCCAACCATGGCGTAGCGTCCCATGTCCCTCACCCCCGGTATGCTTTTGCCGTTTTTCGCAAACGGGAGCATGGCGCCGAAGATCAGGGTTGCCGCCAGAAATCGCCAGAAGGTGAGGAGCACGGAATCAATTCCCGTGGTGATGGAGGCGACCACGGGGAACGAGCCCGCAATGATCATGGTGAAGAGGAACATCAGGATGTGGGGCCATCTGGGCGACTGGTAAATGTTCAAGCCCTGTGCCTCGAATTCGTCCGGTTCGTTTTCGGTTCAAACATGGTGTTAAAGCTGAATCTCCCGCGCCGGGGCGGCCTTTACCGGATGCTCCGGCAGGATAAGGTTCTCCCACATGAAGTTGTGGTGGGCGATGATGGTTTTTGCGTCCAGGTGGAGGCGGTCCCCGGTGGTGTGGGCGTCGGTGGGGACAAGGACGTCGAACCCCCTGGATGTTGCCGACCGGAGGGTGGTGTCCACGCAAAAGTCCGTGGCGCATCCCGTGATGATCAGGGTGGTGGCCTTGAGCCGGTCCAGGGTGTCGGCAAGGCCTGTCCCAAGGAACGCGTCACAGGCGGTTTTCCTGATCACGGGATCATTTTCGCGCCTGTTCAGGGTCGCAAGGAATTCCCATCCGTCGGTACCGGGCTCAAGGACATCTCCCTTTGGTCCGTCGTGCTGGATGAACAGGACCGTTCCATTGGCGGCCCGGACCCGTTCCGCCAGGCGGTTGATTCTTTCAATAACTCCCTTTGCGTCAAAACGGGGAAGCGCGTCAAATACGCCCTGCTGCATGTCTATGACAAGCATTGCGATGGATGCCATCCTTGCTCCTTTTTTCTCTTTATCTTTCGATCACCTGGTTACTCTTCCGGGGTGATGAACTCTCCGAGCTTTTCAAACATGGATTCCGGCCATTCCTCTCCGGTCAGGAAGAGTTCCACCTCCTCCTCTGTGAGCTGTTCCCGGATGTGGGGGGGGAGGGCCTTGAGGGCCATGGCTCGCTGGGAATCGGCTTTTTGGGTTTGTTTATTCTTTTTTGTCATTGTGACCTCGTGTATGGGTAATATTGGTTGATGTTTCGGCTCTGATATATAGAGCAACAGGCTCCCTGTCAAGTTTGGTTATAAAAATAAGGCATTAAAATAGGGCTGGCAATCCCCTTTTTTTGTTGCTAAAATGCATCATTCAAAAATGATGCGGACTGGAAGGAACAGGCAGGGCCATGGATTCAATTGAACAGGCTGAAAAAATCATGGACGGAAGTGAGATTCGGTACAAGACCATCTTTGAAAATACCGGAACCGCGACAGTGCTCATTGAAGACGATATGACCATTTCCATGGTCAATTCAGAGCTGGAACGCATTTCAGGCATTAAAAAATCCCAGGTGGAAGGCAGGATGAAATTCCCGGAACTCATTGCCGAGGCAGACCGGGCAAAGGTGATGAACAATCACCGGCTGCGGCGGAAGGAGGGTGGTTCCAACCCCCCCCGCAGTTACCCCTGCCGGGTGATCGTGCCCAATGATGAGATCAAGGAATGCATCCTGACAGTGGCGTTGATCCAGGGGTCCCGCCAGAGTGTGGCTTCGATTACGGATATCTCAAAGCAGAAATATCTGGAACGGGAGATTTCCCGGATCAGCGAGGAAGAACGGCGGCAGATGGGCCAGGTTCTCCACGATGACCTGGGCTCCCACCTGGCCGGGGTCGAGGCCATGTCCGCGCTTCTGGCCGGGCGGCTGGAAAAACAGGGCCATGCCGACGCGGATTTGGCAAGGGAGATCACCGGCCTTGTAAACCAGGCCATTCAGAAAACCCGTGCCATGATCCAGGGACTGGTGCCGGTGAACCTTGCAAACACAGGATTCATGACTGCGGTGCAGCAGTATTGCCGGGAGGTGGAAAAAGCCTTTGGCCTGACCTGCCGGGTGCTGGGCCGGACACAGGAGATCCGGTTTACAAATACCGCCGCCCTGACCCATCTATATTATATTATCCGGGAGTCGGTTCACAATGCGGCCAAGCACGGGGATGCCGGAAACATTTACATCCGGTTTGAGGAGAATCCCCCGGATATCGTGATTGAGATAGAGGATGACGGCAAAGGCATGGGCAAAGCCGATCCTGTACGGAAAGGGATTGGCCTGGTGATCATGGAGCACCGGGCCGACCTTATCGGCGCCCGGTTGAAGATTGTTGAGAACCCCCCAGGAGGAATCCTTATCCGGTGCAGGATCGAAAAGAAATATTTATTATAGATGATCATCCGGTCTTCAGGAAAGGCCTGGCCCAGCTCATTGACGAAGAACGGGATCTGAAGGTCACAGGGGAGGCCGAAAGCGTGTCCGACGCCATTGAGCTGCTCAAGCAGTCCCAGCCCGACCTGATGATCGTGGATATCACCCTCAAAGACCGGTCCGGCATGGATCTCATTGAGTTCCTCAGTGAAAATCACCCCGGGCTGCCCATCCTGGTGATTTCCATGCATGATGAATCCCTGTATGCGGAACGGGTCCTCAGGGCAGGGGCCCTGGGCTATATCACCAAACAGGAGCTGACATCGGATGTGGTGTCCGCCGTTCGCCAGGTGCTCAGGGGCAAGCGGTACTTAAGTTCCAAAATGGTGGATGCCCTGCTGGGCAAGATGGTGACCGGCGCCGGGGGAGAAGGGGATAACTGCGTTGATGTGCTGTCCAACCGTGAACTGGAAGTGTTCCAGCTCATCGGCCAGGGGATCAAGCGCAGTGAGATCGCCAGCATGCTCAGCCTGAGCGTGAAAACCATTGGTACCTACCATGAAAGCATCAAGAAAAAGATGCACCTCAAATCCGCCGCCGAGCTGATGAAGTATGCTGTCACCTGGGTGCAGACCAATCAATGATTCGATCCCTGCCTTCTATGGATAACTCCCCGATCAGCAACATGGGCGCGACGATCAGGTCATGACAGATTCGGCATAGGTGTTTTACCGGTGGCAGAACCGGTGTGCCGCCGGTTTAAAAATCGGTGCTTTAACGATTTCTTCTCTTTCCCAATTCGTGTACAAGAGTATCCCAGTGTGTGTTAAAAGATGATTAAATTATGCATCGGGTCATGACAGCCTGGAAAGGGGATCAGTGATGGCAGCAACACAACCAAACTTCGTAAATGATGTTGAAGCTTGCGTAGATCGTATTTTTGAAACCATGGGGAATAAAATCGTATTCGGTATTCCCCTGGCGCTTGGTAAACCCAACCATGTCGCCAATGCCCTTTATCTGAGGGCCAAGCGGAATCCAGAGATAGACCTTACCATTATTACGGCCCTCTCCCTTGAAAAGCCCGCTCCCTCTTCCACCCTGGAAGCCCGGCTCATGGGACCCATTGTCAAACGGCTCTGGGACGGGTTTGTGGAATTTGAGTACATGAAGGACCTGCGAAAAAACCAGCTGCCTCCAAATGTCCGGGTGTCTGAGTTTTTTACCAAGGCCGGGGGGTACATGAATTCTCCCCATGCCCAGCAGAACTACATCAGCAGCAATTACACCCATGTGATCCGGGATCTGATTGACAACGGCCTTAATGTTATCGCCAATCTCATCGCCCCCCATCCGGACGGCGATAAAAGCCTGGTCTCCATGAGTTGCAACCCGGACCTGACCGTGGAAGGCTTTCCCAAGATGATCGAAAGTCGGAAAAATGGGAACAAATGCATGATCATCGGCCAGATGAACAGCAACCTGCCTTATATGTACGGGGATGCGGAAATGGAATCCAGTATCTACGATGTCATTCTGGATGACCCAAAGTATGACTTTCCCCTGTTTGCCGTTCCCAAGGCCTCGGTGACCCTGCCCGATCATATGATCGGCCTCAATGTCTCCTCCATGATCAGGGACAATGGGTCCCTGCAGATCGGCATCGGTTCCCTTGGGGATGCCATCGCTTCGAGCATGGTCATGCGGCATAGGCAAAACAAGGCCTATCTGAAGGCCCTGTCCGGGTTCAATATCCCGGAGCGGTACAATGACCTGATTCAGAAGATCGGGGGGACGGGCCCCTTTGAAAAGGGCGTGTACGGCGCTACGGAAATGCTGGTGGATGTCTTTATCCAGCTTTACAAGAACGGGATTCTCAAGCGGAAGGTCTACGACCATGCCGGCATCCAGGCATTGCTCAATGACGGGGTGATCACCGAAACAATCACCCCGGAGATGTACGATATTTTCGTGGAGCACCACATCATCCATGAACGGCTGACCCGGGCGGATTTCGATCTGCTCGTGAAATACGGTATCATTACCGGAGCCCTTGAGTACAAGGATGACCGGCTCGTCTCTGATGGTGCCGGCTTTTCCCCTGATCTCAGGGAAGAAAAGACCCGGGAACTCCTCAATAGACACCTCGGGTTCCGCCTGAAGGAAGGGGTGGTCTGCCACGGATCTTTTTTCATCGGTCCCAAGGATTTTTACGATACCCTCAACAACATGCCTGAAAGCGAAAGAAAACTGTTTTCCATGACCGGCGTGGACTATGTGAATCAGCTATACGGGGATGAGAAGCTCAAGTCCCTTCAGCGGCGTGAGGGCCGGTTCGTCAATGCCGGAATGATGGTCACCCTGCTGGGGGCGGTTGTCTCCGACGGCCTTGAGAGCGGCAGTATTGTCTCCGGTGTGGGGGGGCAGTACAATTTCGTCTCCATGGCCCATGCCCTGGAGGACGGCCGGCTGATCATGATGGTGAGAAGCACCAAGAAAAAAGGTGACAACGTCTCTTCCAATATTGTTTTTAACTACGGCCATAACACCATTCCCAGGCATTTGAGGGATATCGTGGTCACGGAGTACGGGATCGCGGACCTTCGGGGAAAATGCGATAAGGATGTGATTGCGGAAATGTTGAAGGTGGCGGACTCCCGGTTCCAGGGGGAGTTGCTGGATCAGGCCAAGAAAGCCGGCAAGATTCCGGCCGATTATGAAATTCCCGAAGCCTATCGCCATAATACACCTGAACGGCTGCAGAAGATCATGGCCCCGTTGAAAGCGGAAGGCTATTTCAAGGACTTCCCCTTTGGTACGGATTTCACCCATGAAGAGATCACCCTGGCAAGGGCCTTGAAGGGGTTGAAGGACAAAGTGGCCACACGCCGTTTCCGGACCGTGGCCGGTATCGTCGGACAGTTTTTTGCAACGCCGCCCAAAACCATACGTCCCCTGTTACGGCGAATGAAGCTGGATCTGCCCCAGTGCAACTGCATGAGGGAGCGGGCCCTGCGGGCTGCCGTGGTATATGCCCTCCGCCAGAGCGGTTGATCCTGGCAGGCCCCCTTTTTTTATCCGGATCAATTCCCTTGTCCGCTATCTGTTTCAAACAGTTAGCGGACAAGGGGGGCTTTTCATGAAACAAATTGTCTTTTCTGCTGACGGCGATAGTCTCCCGGCTTCATCCGTAAATCCTTTCCTGAAAATAATCCCATTCCGAAATTATCGCTGTTTCTATGGCATAGCTGCCGTAAATCTGCATGGCTTGCCATAATATTTGCGTAATCGGGCATATACATGTACGATGGTTTTTTCGTAAGATCAGGACGCTTGAATTTGGAAAAAATTGTTTTTTTTTGCCCTGAATTAAGGAGAACCGGATGATTGAAAAACAAATTAACGGCATCACTTTCTTAACAGGTACCTGGCCGCTTTCCTCCGACAGACCGACCCTTGTTTTTATTCATGGTGCCGGAGATTCCTCTTTCTTCTGGAAACACCAGATCAAAGGGTTGTCGGATATGATCAATGTCATTGGAATCGATCTGCCGGGGCATGGTAGAAGCAGCTCCCCCGGAATGGCGAGCATTGCAGAATATGCCGGAATCGTTGCCGGGGTTATGCACGATGCGCAAATACCGTCCCCGATACCCTGTGGAATCAGTATGGGAGGCGCCATTACCCTTCAACTCCTCCTTGATGGAAAAGCGGGCTGCAAGGCTGGAATCGTAATTAATTCCGGAGCGAAATTGAAAGTCATGCCGATGATTTTTGATATGATCGAGAATGATTTTCCCGGTTATGTCAATTCCATAGGTGCATTTGCCGTCTCCCAAAAGACGGATAAACGGCAAATGGCATTTGTGATTGACGGGTTGTCAAAAACACCGCCCGAAGTAATCGGCAATGATTTCAAAGCCTGTAATTCTTTTGATGTTATCGAACGGCTGGAGGAAATATCCGTTCCTGTTCTGGTTATGACAGCTGATGAGGATAATCTGACCCCTTCCAAATACGGTGAATTCCTGGCCGGTAACATCAAGGGGGCCGTTCATGTCGGCATCCGTGATGCAGGACACCTGTCGCCGGTTGAGAAACCTGATGATGTTAACGCGGCCATTCATAATTTCACAAGGGATTTAGCTACAGACAACCTGTAACGGTTGTTTCGTTTTATTTTTATGGTAAAGCTGCTATATTGCCTGGGATTTCTTTTGATCCTTTGATATAGATGGGAAACGCTGGACGATGAAAAAAACAGCTTTGCTTTTGATCCTTTTTGTGGCGGGCCTGAATCTTACAGGATGTGTTTTAACCAAGTTGGTCACCGTACCCATGCGGGTTACGGGCGCGGTCATATCCGTTCTGCCGGTGGTGGGCAACCCGATGGACGAAACCATCGATACGGCGGCTGATGTTGTTGATGAGCTGCCCATTTAATGGATAACTCCCCTCCCGGGGTGATTCGGAAAAAGCTGTTATAACCTGCGTTTGTGTCATGTTCCTCTGAAGTATTTAGATGCGTTTTATTCATTGAATTTCGTTTTGAATATGGAAAAGAACTTGATATGGCTCACAGCTTTGAGATTTTATCATCAAAGATTACCGTTCCCCGGTTATCCGGCGCCATGGTGCGCAAGCGCCTGAATTCGCTCCTGAAAGAGATGCCGGATTACAGGCTTACTCTGGTTACGGCCGGGGCCGGGTATGGTAAAAGTACCTTTGCGTCCCAGGCGTGCGGGATGGCGGACCGGATCATCTGGTACCGAATGGAACAGGATGATAATGATTTTTCCACCTTTCTAAATTACATCATTGCCGGATTTCGAAAACAGGATCGCGATTTCGGAGAAAAGACCCTTGACGTTCTTTACCGAACGCCCCTTTCAGAAGCGAGTCAGCGCAGGGCGCTGTCATGCCTTGTCAATGAAATGGCCGTGGCGGAACCGGGACGTACGCTCCTGGTGTTCGATGATTTTCATCATGGGGATTCATGTACCGATATAAAAAACGCCCTGGTGTTTCTGATAAACCATGGGCCTCCCCGGCTTCATATTGTGCTGGCAAGCCGCACCTTACCCGATCTGCCGCTTTCAACCTATCGTGCACGGGGCGAGGTCCTCCATGTAAAACAGGAGGATCTCTCGTTTACCACCCCTGAAATAGCCACCCTGTTCTTCCAGCTGTTCGGGTTTAAAATCTCCAGGGAAAAACTGGATACCCTGCGGAAAAAGACCGGGGGATGGATCTCAGGCCTGATGCTCTTCTATCATTCATCCATCAACCGCACCGCAGATGAGATAGACACCTCATTAAATGATCTTTCAAAAAATCAAATGATCTTTTACGAGTTCATGAGCGAGAATGTCTATCTGCTGCAATCGGATGAAATACAAGGGTTCCTCCTGGAAACATCCCTCCTTTCCCGTCTCGATGTTGAGTTTTGCAATTTATATCTTGGAATAGAAAATTCGGCGGCCATCCTTGATTCCCTCGACACAAGGCACCTTTTCACCTCCTCCCTGACAGATGACCGGTCCTGTTATGCCTTTCATGATCTGTTCAGGGAGTTTCTCAAAAGCAAACTCAGGCATGAACATGGCGGTGACGGCCTGAAAGAACGCCATAACCGGATCGCGTCCTGTTATAGGCAGACGGAAAAAGATGAAGACGCGCTTAGCCATTATCTGGCTGCGGAAAATTATGGTGAAGCCATAACCGTTTTGAACTCTGTTGGCAGGGAAATGTGCCTGGAGACCAAATTCAGCAGGTTGGTTTCTTTGTTGAACCGGTTCCCGGAAACTTACCGGGAACGTGATCCCTTGCTGCTCTCCCTGCAATCCAATATCTGCACGTCAGCGGGCAAATTCAACAAAGCGGTCCGGCTTGGAAAAAAAGCGTACTCCTTTTACCGTAAAACGGAAATGACTGAAAGCGCCTTTTTCGCGCTGGGTGACCTTGCCCGGTCCTATTATCTGCGTGGCAATTTCCTGAGTGCCGAAAGCGCCCTTTATGAACTGCTGGATCAGCCGGCCCTCCCTGAGCAGTTGCGGATTGAAACCCACGGCCACCTGATCTTCATATCCGCCTATCTCGGGAAGATCGATATTGCGGATAAGCATTATTCAGAGGCAAAAAAACTGTTGGATTCCTGGATCGAGACAAGGCGGAACAAAGAGTGGGAAGCCTGGATCGATCTCAATAAAGGCTTTCGCTACTGCTTTACAGGTGAAAGCCGGAAAGCCGTGGAAATTGCGGAACTTGCGAAGATGAACCTGGATTCCTTTTCTTCGACCCAGATACTTGCGTTCTATTATCATCTCATATCATTGGCATGCTATTATACGGGAGAAACCGGGCTTGGCATGGAACGGGTCACCCAGGGACTGCAACTGGTCAGTGATGACGGGTTTCAGGATACCCAGAAGGCATGGCTCCTGATCAGCTCGGCCTTGCACAATCTCAGCCTGAAAAAGATAGAAGAAGCCATACGGGACACTGAAAATGCATATCGCATCTTTCAACGGGGCGGCTGCAAATGGGGAGAAGCCGTGGCCTTGATTGTTTTCTTCGTCATATACCTGCTTGAGGAAATGCACGACAAAGCACAAGAGTCGCTTCATCTTGGAACGGCATTGGTGAAAAATCACAATTTCCCCGTGGAAGAGGGAAAAATCACCTATTATTCCGCACTGACCTTGATTGAAATGGGAGCGTATGACAATGCGGAGGCCTTGCTCCACCGGGCTGAAGAACTGCTTTCCCACTCTGTCTTTGAAGTTTGCCTTATAAAGTATCTTTACGCATATCTTTACCTGAAAAAGGGGGAAACGGAGAAGGTACGGGCCATGGCGCGGACAGCACTGGAACTGTCCCGGGAAACCGGATATGAAAACTGGTTTTTCTCAAAGGTGATGCGGGTCCCGGAGATTCTTGCGGCGGCACAACTTTTGGACAAGCCGGACAAAGAGGTGGCTAATCGGCCTGTGCAATCGGGAAAAGCTGTTGACAGTTCCCTGATCTTGAACCCTGGTGGTAAAGCGGTTACCGTGAACCATAAGAGAGAGCCGAGCCCCGCCGTATGCGCTCACACCCCTGCGCCGCTGAAGGTGTACTGCCTTGGGCGGCTGAGAATTTTTGTCGGTGAAAATGAAATCACGAAAAAACAGTGGAAAAGCAAAAAGGCGCTGGAAATCTTCAAGTATCTGATCCTGGCGCGAAGCAGGGGCTATACGCCAAAAGAGGTTCTCATGGAATTTCTTTGGCCGGAGGAGAGTCCCGAAAAAACAGGTAAACGGCTGCATGTGGCCCTGCCGTCCTTTAGAAAGACCCTTGAACCCCATCTGAAAAGAGGCTCCTCCTACCTGCTGAGGGAAAAGAACGCATATAGAATTGATATCACCCGGAACGGTTTTGTGGATATTGATCAGTTTCTGTCAGAGATAAAGAGTGCCGGGGCATGCAGTGAAATCGATACAAAACTTGAGCATCTGCACGCTGCCGTCTCCATGTATAAAGGGCCGTTGTTTGAAGAAGATCCCTATGCTGAATGGTGTTTTGATGAAAAGGAAAGACTGGAAAGAACCTATCTTGCGGCCATTGGAGAGCTCATCGCAATCTATGAAAACCAGACGGCATTTGAAACGTGTATTCTCTATTCGGAAAAATATCTTGAATCCGATCCCTTTTCAGAAGAGGTGTATCGAAACCTGATGTACTTTTACTCAAAAATTGGAAACACCCCCATGATTGTAAAAACCTATGACAGATGCCGGCACAATATCGTTTCCAATCTGGACTGTCCTTTGAATAAAAATACCGTGGAGCTGTATCACCAAATGGTCAGTTATTCATAAAATCCGTCCGCGCAAAAAAAATCCCCCTCTTAGTTTTAAATTAGTTCTTCCCCTATATAGGTTCTGTTAAGACATGCGTGTTCTAAATGCAAAACAGAACATCGTATGCCGACCATAGGTCTCGGGCTCACCACCACGTGCGAAAATCAACGCTTAAGTCAGACGGCGACAGAGGTTGTACGAGTTTGACCTATTAAACCTTTAAACCTGCTTCAGAGGCGGTACCATGTCGAAAATGAGATACAGCATTGAAAAAGCATTTGAGAATCTTGCAAGGGTGATCTACAGAAACCGGCTGAAAACACTCTTTGTCATGTTTATGGTCTTTGGGGCGCTGGCATCCATGGTGGCGGATTTATCCATTGATACCTCAACCGAAGAGATGCTTCATTCGGAGGATCCCGCCCGGATCAAATACGATGAGTTCAAAAGTCAGTTTGGCGACACATCCCTTATTCTGATCATGATCACACCGCCGGACATTTTTGAATCCTCTTTTCTCGAAAAATTAAAACGCTTCCATCGGTCGCTTGAGGATGAAGTCCCGTACATCGAGGAAGTGACAAGCCTTTTGAACATCAGGAGTACAAGGGGAGAAGGGGACACGGTTCATGTGGACGGACTGCTTGAGGGGTGGCCGGAAAAAACCTATGACCTTGGCGCCGTAAAAAATATTGCCCGGAATATCCCCCTTTATACAAACCACATTTTATCAAAAGACCGTAAAAGCACTGCCATCATCCTTAAAACCGACGCTTCCGCATACGATCCCGCCCATAATCGTGAAAATGAAGATGATATGTCGGATGATTCAATGGGCGATGATGGGGGCATGTTTTCGGGAACGGCCCCGGTAAATGCACCGAAAGCGCTCTCCCCGGATGAAAACGCCCTGGTTTTTGATGCTGTGAACAGATTGATCAAAAGGTACGAAAACGAAAATTTTCAAATATCCTTCACAGGCGGACCGGTGGTGGTAGACGTGTTCAACCGAACCACGGACAAGGATATGAAGAAGTTTTCCGGTCTGACAACCCTTATGATCATTCTTTTTCTGGTGATTCTTTTCAGAAGGATCTCAGGTGTTATTTTACCCCTGATCGTAGTCAACATGTCCATGTTTTCAACCCTTGGCCTGATGGTTCTGACGGGTACGCCCATCTCGATGATGACAACGGTGATCCCTTCATTCCTTATTGCGGTTGGTATTGCCGACTCCGTGCATGTCCTGGCCATATTTTACAGAAAGTACCAGGAGGGAAAGAGCAAAGAGGATGCCATCGCTTATGCCCTGGGCCACTCGGGCCTGGCCGTTGCCATGACCAGCCTTACCACCTCGGCCGGACTTCTTTCCTTTTCATTTGCGGAAATATCCACCATCGCCGACATGGGAATTTATGCCGCCGCGGGTGTTGTCCTTGCATTGCTGTACACCATCATTCTTATGCCCGCACTGGTCGCCGTTGTTCCCGTGGTAAGGAAAAAGGCAAATCCCGGAGAAGACAAAGTCTCGTTCATGGACAGGATACTTCTCGGTTTTGCGGGGTTTTCAACCAGCCATCCCATTAAAATAGTCATTTTTTCACTGATCTGTTTTGTTGTTTCCATGGTGTATATCTCCCGGCTTGAATTTTCAAGTAATCTCCTGACCTATTTTCCGCCGGACCATGAAGTCAGAAAAGACTTGGGGCATGTGGAGGATAAATTTGAAGGGTCCATCACCGTGGAGATAATTGTTGATACCAAAAAAGAGGACGGGCTTCAGGACCCGGCAATCCTCAAAAGCCTTGAACGGGTCTCCAATAGGATCATGGACCTTAAAAACGGTGATGTCCATGTGGGAAAAGTTTTTTCAATTGTTGATGTGGTAAAAGAGACAAACCAGGCGCTCCACGGCAATGATCCCGATTACTATTCCATTCCCCGGGATAGGGCCCAGGTTGCCCAGGAACTCATGTTGTTCCAAAACAGCAAGCCTGAAGACCTTGAAAAAATAACAGACAGCAGGTTAAGCAAAGCCAGGGTCACCATCAATACCAAATGGGTGGATTCAGTCCTCTACGAAGATTTTGTCGACCATCTCGAGATGATATTTGAAAAAGAGTTTCAAGGTCGTGCCGAGGTAATCGTAACGGGTCTTTCCGCCCTTCTTGCCAGAACCATCCCGGCGGCGCTCCACAGTATGATGGAAAGTTATTATATCGCCTTCTGCATCATCACCATTCTGATGCTGGTTCTGGTTGGCGACATTAAGCTCGGTCTGCTCAGCATGGCGCCCAATCTCTTGCCCATAATCATGGTCATGGGGCTTATCAGCGCCTTTGGCATCAATCTTGACATCAACACATTGTTTATCGGGAGTGTCGCCATCGGCCTTGTGGTGGATGACACGATTCACTTTATGTACAACTACAAGAAATACTACGATAGTACCGGAAATCCGGTGTTAGCAGTTGAAAAAACCCTGCTTGGCACCGGAAGGGCGCTCCTTATCACATCCGTGGTGCTGGCCGCCAATTTCTTTGTCATAACCACGGCAACGTTGAACCACAGCATACGGTTCGGACTGTTTACAGGTATTGTCGTCATCCTGGCCCTGCTTGCGGACTTTGTTCTTGCGCCCGCCCTGATGGTTCTGGCAAGCGCGAAAGAAGAGGCAAAGAGCGTGTCACAAATACAGGGACCCGTCATCAAATCAATTGAATAAAGGAGGAACATGAAAATGAAAATGGCAATGACAATGACAAGGGAAAAATCACTGAAAATTTTCACTCTCACGGGCATTTATCTGATAACGGTATTTTGCTTTACCCTGATATCCGCCCTGCCTGGCGTTGGGTCTGAATTGCCCCGGAAGCTTTCGGAGCCGGAGAGTCTTTCCCGTACGCTTCTGGAGAAATACGGCTCGGTCCGGGACTACACGGCTGTCATGCTCAAGCAGGAGCGCATTGATGGAGCCTTGAACGATGTTGAAACCATTGAGTTAAAATTCCGAAAACCCGGTGACATTTACATGAAATGGGTGGGGGAACCGAATAAGGGGCAGGAATTGATCTATCGTGCAGGCCGGAACGGAAACAAGATAATCGCCCACAGGGGCGGATTCTGGAGTTTTTTAAGCGGAAAGATGGAGCCCTTGGGCAGTATGGCCATGAAAAACCAGCATCATCCCGTTATGATGGCAGGCGTTGGCCCAACAACCAAAGCGGTGCTCAAGGACCTGAAAAAGGGAGTGAAAAACGATGATATCTCCTCGCGCTATATGGGGGTGGTTGATCTTGGGGGAGAAAAGGCCTATCAAATTGAAACCCTTTTTCCCAATCCTGTCAAGGAAGCGTCTTTTACTCATATTGCAAAAGACGGGGAGACCCTATGGGACCTGGCCGGCCTGTATGATATAGCCATGTATTCAATCTATTTGCTGAATAAGGATATAGACCCCTCTGATGAATTGGATGCGGGAACAGAGGTGATCATCCCTGAATATTACTGCACAAAATCAAACGTATATATATCAACGGAAACAATGATGATAGTCAAGATCGAAAGCTATGATCAGTATGGCGACCTTTATGAAATGTACCATTATAAGGATATCAGGTTGAATGTCGGCCTTTCGGATATGGATTTTGACACCAAAAACCCGGCATACGAGTTCTGATGCTGTAACGCGTTTCCTCCTCCTCTCCAGCCCGCCGATGCAACCGGGGGTAATCATCATAGCCCTGGCTGGGCTGGGGAGGGTTACACGTTTTCATGAACAGGCGCTTTTACTTGAAACCATCAACGGGGAGTCATCATGATAAGAAAAATGTTTCTACTGAAAGCGGTCGTAACCGTTTTGCTTTTACTCATGCCGGGAGTCGTTACCGCCGATCAACCTGAAGCCAGGCGAATCATGGAAAAGGTCGAGGCCGTGGATGATGGCGATAATCGCACCGCTGATATGCTCATGATCCTCACGGATAAAAAAGGAGCAAAACGAAAGAAGTATTTCAAGACATTCTCCAAGGAGTACGGAGAGGATTCCAAACAGCTCATGATCATTGACCGGCCCGCAAACATCAGAAATTCCGGATTCCTGACATTTGACTATGACAATCCCGACCAGGATGACGACCAGTGGCTCTATCTGCCGTCCCTGGGGCGGCCCAAAAGAATCGCCACGGGCGACAAGGACGGAAGTTTCATGGGGTCCGACCTGAACTATTCCGACATGGCCTCAAGGGAGCTTGAGGACTATGACTACCGGATACTGAAAGAGATGACCCTCAAGGATGAAAAGGTCTGGCTGATCGAGTCACTTCCACGGTCTGAGAAGGTGATTGACGAGACCGGCTACAGAAAATTGATCCTGGCCGTACGGCAGGATATTTACCTGGTTTCCAGGATCAAGGCATGGCCGGCAAAAGGCAATTATGTAAAGATAACCGATTTCAGCAACCTCGAAGAAGTCGATGGGATTCTTGTGCACAAGGATGTAAGGGTGATTAAAAAGGCCGGTAAAAGCATCACCCACAAAACCCAATTGCTGTTGAGCGACATTAAATTTAACCAGGACCTGTCTGATGACTTTTTTACACTCAGAAGACTTGAAAAAGGGTTGTAGGGATGAACTTGAAATCGGTACTTATTACTGCATTGATACTTGCCGCGCCTGTTTTCCTGTTTTCGGATGGGTTTGCGTTGACCTCCCCCACAGGGGTAGTAGGGGTAGTCGCTGAGAATCAACAGGCGGACACGGGGTTTGAAGATGACTTTCCTTCCGGCGATTTTGAAAGTGATTCCTTTGATAATGATGCCCCGGAGAACCCGGGAACCGGTTCTGGAACAAACCCGAAATTGTCTTTCCTTGATCCGGGCGGTTACTTGAAGTTCTCTTCTTCTTACAACACAGCCCACCACCGGCCGGAACCTGGGGATACGGACTGGCGGGGCCTCTCCTCCTTCAGGTCTGAGCTTTTCCTGGAGCTGGATGGCCGGCTGCCCCATGGGTGGAAAATAAAGGTGTCCGGCTTTGGATTGTTCGATGGGGCATACTGTATCAACGGCAGGGATGACTATACCGATGAGGTGCTGGATCACTACGAACATGAGCTTGAATTAAAAGACACCTATCTCCAGGGCCGGCTTACTGATAAATTGGATTTGAAAGCGGGAAGGCAAATTGTTGTATGGGGAAAGTCGGACAGTCTTCGCCTGACAGACATCCTGAACCCGGAAAATCTCAGGGAACCCGGGAAAACCGATCTGGAGGATCGCAGGCTGCCGGTATGGATGACAAAACTTGACTGTTATGAAGGCGACTGGAGCTTCACGGCAATTGCCGTGCATGAACACCGGTGGAACAAACTGCCGGAATACGGCAGTGATTTTTATTCTTCCGATACCCCCCTCCCGCCTGAAGAGACGCCCACTGAAAACCTGGAAAACACAGAATATGCCGTGTCAGTAAAAGGCATTTTTACCGGGTGGGATTTCGCCCTCTACTATGCCGACTATTATGAGGACACGCCCTACCTGAAATTTTTATCCGGTTCCCCCGGTTCGTTTGTCTTGCGTCACGCCCACCAGCAGATGATCGGAGCAGATGTCAACCTGGCCAGGGGAGACTTCCTGTTCAAGGCTGAAGCTGCATTCTTCAAGGGCGTTCGATTCTCAGACAGTGTTGACACTGGCACAGATCCCCCCGGGATTCACAGCGTGCCGGATTCCTATTCCAAAACCGCGATCCTGGCAGGAATTGAGTATACCGGTTTTACTGACACCATGATAACCGTTGAAACAATGAACACCCACATCCACGGGCATGACCGTTCCGCAAAAAACGCCGGTGCCGATGAAGATCTTATGGTCACCTCCATACGCATTCAACGGGATTTCCTCAATGAGCAGCTGACCCTTGAGAGCCTGTCTATCCTCTACGGGGATAAATCCCGGGACGGCGGCATACACCGGTTTTCGGCCGTGTATGATGTCACCGATGACCTCACCGTCAGAACCGGTTATATGCTGTATGACTCCGGTGATCTGCCGGTGTTTCAATCCATCGGCGAAAATGACAGAATCTTCCTTGATATCAAGTACAGCTTCTGATTCTGTAGAATCACGTCTACAGCCGGGATTTAATATCTTCGGTAATGTCTAAGGGTTCAACATCCTTGGGCACCAAATATTTAAATGTTGTTTTAGGCAAACCTTGATTGACAATCAAATTGTTAATTTTTACTTTATACATGTTTTGCTTTTGGGGGTCTTTATTATCGGAGCCCAATTGATACATAGTTACATGAAAATCTACAGGATCAAACTCAATGGTTATGAACCGGAATTGCTTCATAAAACGATTAACAACCGTTTCGTCTAATCGTGTTTTACGTTTGCTTGCATATTCTTTGAATTTGTTGGCGTTGATTGTACCTGTAAGTAGAGTTCTATCCTTCAGGCATGTTACCGACAGATCATAGGTTCTGATAAAGCTGCGAATGGTTTCAGGAAAACCCTCACCATTCATCAACCCGGAACCCATCATATAGAAGGTTGTGTCAAATGGTCTCTGTTTATCTACCAATCCTGGAAGCTTAACTTTAAATACTTCTATATTCCTGGCAGCTTTTACCTCCACCCATTGGTGTTTTCCATCAAATATTGTCATCCACTCGACTTCTTTCTGAAATCCCGGCACAAGACGAATACGTAATCGATCTGGAACTTTACCTGTTATGGTTGAGTGCATTCGTTGTTGATCAAGCGTTACCAGCGCTTCTACTCGATAATCTTTTATATTGTTTATCCAATTTTCAATGCCCGCCATGACCATCGCTTTATCACATGCCATAAGCGTTTGATTGCTATCGGAATAGATCGTGAAAAAACTATATAATAGTAACGTAGTCAAGATTCGTATTCTCATTAAAATATGCCTTTCCCATTGTTTAAAATTCGAATGTCTCCAAATTTATACCCTAACCAGACATGAGCACCGATACCTGCAAAGGGAATCGGTATCGTGTAGACGCCTGGATTGGTTATCCTCAGATTTTTAATGGTCGTTTCAGTTAGATAACGTAGTTTTTTATACTTTTGAATAGTATCTATTGCCTTACCAAGACCTTTGATTCCTTTTATTACATCACTTAATTTCGAGATTAAGGCAAGATCTAAGTCAAAATTACCGGTAACGCCACTCATCTCGTGAGCATCTTCATATCCATGAGCAATGATAAAGACAGCACTGATACTCCCACCAAGACCGGGTCCAAGCTTCCAACCGTTGATATTTATGGTTGCGTTACGTACATCAGGTAATTCATCTCCCAGGTTGTAGAGCAATCCGGTTAAATCATGCGCACCGATTAAAAAAAAGTCTCCAGAATGACCTTTGCCAATACCGGCCCACACTTTACGTAAGGCAGAGGGAACCTTACCTTCTATGTAAGTAGGAGGTAGTTCAATGATTTGCGCAGGGATATGGATAATACCTGGGGATGCATCCGAGGAGAACATATAATTTTTTTGGTCAAGTGTTACTTTTGTGCAACCTACATGATGCCTGAGGTACCAGTTGACTTCCGCCGGATCACGGGTTCGAAAATTTTCATATATAAGTTCCCAAACCTCCATTCTGTGCAATTTCGCTAAACTGGTGAAACTATCACCGGTCTGAACTTTATAAGGTTTTGAACTAGGAGGAACAAAATTTTGGGGTAGTGGGTTGATCGGTTTGTTTTCAAAAGGCATAGATCGTAAGCCTCTTTTGTGATCGACAATAGGTCTCTTAATCGCTAATGTCATCATTTATGGATTCTCCCTTGGCTTTGCGGTGATCCTGGATCATTTTCTTGGTTTGATTGATCCGTTTGGTGATTTTGATTCCCCTTGGGCACGCCTCGGTGCACTTAAAATGGTTTTGGCATGCCCATACCCCGTCCGGCCTGTCCAGATCGGGGAGCCGCTCTTTAAATCCCTTGTCACGGGAATCCGCGATAAACCGGTAGGCCTGTGACACGGCGGCGGGTCCCAGAAAATCCTTGTTTTCTTCCGGGACTGGACAGGCGGAATAGCAGGATGCGCACAAAATGCAATTGGTGGCATCATCGAATTTCATCCGTTCTTCCGGGGACTGCAATCGCTCTTTTTCCGGCAAGGGATCGTCGTTGATCAAAAAGGGCTTAATGGATCGGTATTTATCGAAAAAATCCGCCTGGTCCACGATCAGGTCCCTTTGGACCGGCAAATACCGCAGCGGTCGAATTTCCACCACGGCACCGTCCCCGTCCGCCACTTCCTGAACCAGGGTTTTACAGGCCAGCCGGTCCTTGCCGTTGATCCGCATGGCATCGGAACCGCACACCCCATGGGCACAGCTTTTTCGAAATCCCAGGGTGCCGTCCTGGAATTGCTTGATGGTGATTAACGCATCCAGCAGCCTGTCCGTGGGGGCCGCCTCAACCGTGTACTCCTGAAATCGTGATTCTTTATCTGTTTCAGGATTGAATCGTTCTATTTTCAGAATGATCTTCATTTGCCGCTCCTTAAATTCTAATACGCCCTGGGTTTGGGTTCCCAGATGGAGGTATCAACCGGCTTGTATGCCAGGTTCACCTGATTGCCTTCAAGGGTCGCAAGGGTATGCTTGAGCCAGTTGTCATCATCCCGGTCCGGAAAATCCTGCCTGGAATGGGCCCCTCTGCTCTCTTTTCTGTTCAGGGCGGATACCCCGGTGATCAGGGCCAGGTCCAGCAGGTTTTTCAGCTCGATGAGCTCAAGCAGGTCGGTGTTAAAGGGTTTGCCGGCATCCTGCACCCGCACCTTCCCATAGCGGTCTCGCAGATCCTGTATGGTCTTTACGGCCCGGGCCATATCGGATTCATTGCGGTAGATACCGACCTTTTCCATCATCACGTCTGCATCTCCTCTGTTATGTGACCGCCGTGGGGACCTTTCTTTCCGTCTGTCAGCCGGTCGATCCATTTTTGGGCCTCTGCCTCTGCCGCAGCATCGGAAGGGATGGCGGGAAAATCAATGTTTTTGACATACTCTTCAATGTGGATGCCGGCACGCCTGCCAAACACCACCAGATCCAGCAGGCTGTTGGTGCCCAGGCGGTTGGCGCCGTGCACCGATACGCAGGCGCATTCCCCCGCGGCATAGAGACCATGAATGATGCCGCCTTTTTCATCGACCACCACCCTGCCGTCAAGATCGGTGGGAATCCCGCCCATGGCATAGTGGGCCGTGGGGAGCACGGGAATGGGGGTATGGTTCGGGTCGACCCCCAGATAGGTTTTGCAGAAATCAGTGATATCCGGCAGCTTTGCTTCCAGGACCCCTTTGTCCAGATGGGTGGCATTCAGATCTACGTAGTCATCGATCTTTTTGTCACCGCGCATCCCTCTGCCTGCGGCGATTTCCGTCATGATGGCCCGGGAGACCATGTCCCTTGGGGCCAGATCCAGCAGTGTCGGGGCGTATTGCTCCATGAAACGCTCTCCTGCGCTGTTCCGCAGGATGCCGCCTTCTCCCCTGACCGCTTCGGTGATCAGGATGCCCAGGCCTTTGATGCCGGTGGGGTGAAACTGGAAAAATTCCATGTCCTGGAGGGGAATCCCCTTTCTGGCAAGCACGGCCGGGCCATCCCCCGTATTGGCAAAGGCGTTGGAGGTGATTTTAAAGATCCTGCCAAAGCCGCCGGTGGCAAAGAGAACCGCCTTGGCCGCGAATGTGTGGAGGGTTCCCGTTGCCAGTTCAATGGCGATGACCCCTTTGCAGGTCTTTCCGTCCAGGATTACATCAATTACCTGGAACTCATCGAAAAAGGCCACCTTGTTTTTAATGCATTGCTGGTAGAGGGTCTGGAGGATCATGTGACCGGTTCGATCGGCGGCATAGCAGGCCCTGCGAACCGGTCCTTTGCCGAATTCTTTGGTATGCCCGCCAAAACGCCGTTGATCAATTCTGCCGTCCTTTGTCCTGCTGAAGGGCAGTCCCCGGTTTTCCAGGTCGTAGACCGCTTGCACCGCGTCCCGGGCCAGGATCATGGCAGCCTGCTGGTCCACCAGATAGTCGCCGCCCTTGACCGTGTCAAAGGCATGCCATTCCGGCTTGTCTTCCTCCCGGTTCCCCAGTGCCGCGCTGATCCCGCCCTGGGCCGCGCCGGTATGGCTCCTGACAGGGTATAGTTTTGATAATACCGCCGTTTTCGCACCGGCGCTTGTTTCCAGTGCGGAATACAACCCTGCACCGCCTGAGCCAACGATCACGCATTCGTATTCATGTCTCAATGCTGACCTCCTGTTTGTGGGGGATACGTCTGATTGTAAATACGCGAAATCCGTCATCCTCTGGTGTTTAGTCCTGGTTGAAGAAGCGGAGGCAAAAGCTTGGGGTGGTTGTTCGTCGTTATGATGGAAATGAGTTGTAATTGGCAGACGGATTTTCTTCGCGAAAGACCTGTTTTTCGAACTGACCGGAACAGAATACCATAGATGAATAAAAATACAATATTTTCACCATGAAGATCATGAAGGTGGAAATGCCGATCTGCCGTTGCTCGAAGGGTTCATCTATGGTTGCCCCATCCCCTGTTTGAAACAGGGGATGGGGCGATGGGGCGATGGTTTTATTTTTCAGTGATGCAGAAGGTTACGTCTTTGGAACGGTACATGCCGCAACCGGGGAGCACATTGTCATGGCATGCCGTGCCCGAGAAATCATGCAAAGCAAGTATTTCGTCAAGATCGGCATGGGAAAAGGTGTGTATCCAGAACCGGTATACATCCATTCCTCCTGTCTCATCAATGATGATATGCTGGTTCAGGGCCACTTTCCGCTCTTCATAGTAAAAGGATTCCGAAAGTGAGAGATAGGGGCTGTTTTTCCAGAACCCTTTTTTTGCCGCCTCCCACTCCTTTGGTACCGATTCCCCTACCGGATAATTGTCGTTCAGAACGTCAAAAAGGAATTTTCCTCCCGGTTTCAGGGCTCGGTGGATGTTTGCAAGGAGGATTTCCCGTTCCGCCGGGGGCAGAACGCCGAAATCCGTGAATATCATCATTACAAGATCGTACTTGTTCTCTTCGGCAAGCTCCAGATAGTTTTGCTTAACGTAGGATATATTCAGTTCTTTCCCTGCGGCGGATGCTTTGGCGTACCGGATGGAATTGGCGGAGAAATCCATGCCCGTTACCCGGTGGCCCATTTCCGCAAGCTTTTCCGTGTATAGTCCCGGTCCGCAACCAAGGTCGAGGATATCCAGATTGTCGCCGGGCGCCTTGTCCAGTATCCAATCTATTGTTGAAGAGATGGTGGTCTCTTTTCTGCTGGCAAGATCGGTGTCCTGGCTCAGGTGGGTTTCAAGCAGCCGGGTGGATATGTACTCATCAACCCACATGACTGCGGTACCCTTGGCATAAATTTCCGGTTTCCGTGTTGTTGCAATTAAGTCTTGGATGTTCATGAAAAACCTCATTTTTTCCGGTTTTATTTAATCCGTCGGCATGCCCCATGGGAATGGCCGCAATAATACCGGTTTCTTTAAGTGTAAGAAAATCATTGGATGGAACGCTGGAACTCATGCCCGGTCATGACGTTTCCTGATCCGGGTGCAGGTGTCCTTTCTGCGGAGGAGTTCTTCAGCGCTTCCGTTTATTGGATTCAAACGGGTTGATATGTCTTATGAGTTTTTCATGGGAGCCCTTTTAGTATGGATTCTGCCGGAGGTCAATATTTTTTTTTCGATCCGGGTACTGGAATAGGGGGCTCAAAAGGGGGGGTTTGAAAAGGCGGATACCTCAGAATCCAGGGAGGGGATTATGATCTCACCGATGATCTCATGGTGACGGCAGGGCTTATATTCTACGATTCGGGCAGCCTGCCCATGCTCAGGGAGATCGGGGATAGTGACCGCCTTTTCCTGAATCTCACCTACAGCTTTTAAATCAGGCTTTCCCTGGCCCGTTTGATCAAAAGGTTGGTGCAGTTTTGGATATTTCGCTGGGTATAAAGGGTGAATTCGTCTTTATAGCTCTGCTCAAACATTTCCCGGGCAAGATCCCCATCGGATAAGCGGGTGTCCTTTATCCGCCTGATGGTGTCAAGGGTGATGTCGATGGCGGATAGTATCCCTTTTTTTGCAGCCGTTTTTTCCAGGGGCCCCTGGTGGCCGGGGCACAGGATGTCAGGATCAAAGCCCTGTATGAATTCAAGGGTGGACAGATAGTCTTTGGCCCCGGTGAAGAACAGGGGCCAGAATCCCCTGCCGGGAAAATGGAAGCCCAGGCTGTCGGAGCAGAACAGGATCTTTTCTTTCCTGATAAAGCCCATGAGATTGCCCGGAGAATGGCCTTTCACGGTTTTGAGTTCCAGGGTGACGCCCCCTAGGTCAAGGCCATGGGCCGTTTCGATCGCTTGGGCGTCCTGGAGATCCGGGACGGCTTCAAGGGCAGGACGGCCGGGTGAAATGCCCATGCCGGCAAGCCCCCTGGACATGAACACATCTTCCTTGACCAGGAGCGGTCCGGCCTTGGGATGATTGATAAATTCCTTCGCGCCCGCAGCCGCCAGTATTTCCGCCCTTGGAAAGCGTTTCATTAGTCCCGGCAGCCCGGTGATATGGTCCGTATGGGGATGGCTGGGGATCAGATAGTCCACGGATACCTCCAGACCTTCCAATTGGCGGATCACTTCATCAACGCACCCCGAGATCCCTGTCTCAAAAAGGGCGGTTTTGGTCCTGCCCGTGACCAGGAAAAGATTGAAAAAATAGTTGCCCACCAGGGTTACATGGGGCGTAAGCCGTATGGGAAACCTGTCTTCAGGGATATAATGGTCTTTCATGGATTGTCCTTTCGTCACTGTTTATAAATCTATTCCCAGATCTCTTATTTTCTTCCATAGCACCTTGCGGCTTATTCCGAGTTTTTCAGCCGCCTTGATCTTCTTTCCTTCCATCTCTTCAAGGGCATCGAGTATTCTCCGCTTTTCATACCATCTCACCCCTTCTGCAAGGGGGAGTTCATTCCGGAGGTCGGAACCCGGAGCGGCATCTTGTTTCCCCATCTCCCTTGGCAGGTCAAAGGAGTTGATCGTACTGCCCGTTGAAAGAAGCACAGCCCTTTCCACGATGTTTTTAAGCTCCCGGACATTCCCTGGAAAATCATGGGCCAAAAGGGCCCGGTATGCTTCCGGCAGGACCGTTAATCCTTTTTTATTGTATTTCTCAGTAAATATATTGAGAAAATGCTCAGTCAGTGTGGTGATATCCTCCCCCCTCTCCCTCAGGGGCGGAAGGAGAATGGGAACGATATTGATCCTGTAGTAGAGATCCCCCCTGAAAGAACCCTCCTTAATGGCATCCTCAAGATTTTTTGCCGTCGCAAAAACGGATCTTACATCGACCTTGATACTGTCGTGTCCTCCGATCCTGGTAATTTCATTCTCCTCGAGCACCCTCAAAAGCTTTGCCTGAAGCGTTAAGGGCATATCCCCTACTTCATCAAAGAAAATCGTTCCCCCGTTTGCCGCTTCAAACTTTCCCTTCTTCCTGTGGTCGGCACCCGTAAAAGCGCCTTTTTCATGCCCGAAAAGCTCCGATTCAAGCAGGTTCTCCGGAATTGCGGCACAGTTTATTTTTATGAAGGGGCTGTCCCTTCTCGGACTGAGATTGTGAAGCGCGCCGGCCACCAGCTCTTTGCCGGTACCGCTTTCGCCATGGATGCGGACGGTCACAGACTCCGGTGCGATGGTGGATATCAGTGCGAATACCTTCTGCATGGCCGGACTCTCGCCTATGAAATTTTCAAACTGCTTTTTTTCACTGATTGATTCCCTGAGCCGGATATTTTCAAGTTTAAGCTTCAGGAAACTGAAGAACCGCTCCACGGTAATCAGAAGGGTATCATCTAAAAATGGTTTGCCGATATAATCGAAAGCTCCTTTTTTAATGGCGGAGACCGCGGTGTCAATCTCGGGAAAACCGGTCATGAGAATGATCCCGGTTTCCGGGCGGAGCTCCTTTGCCTTTGCCAGTATTTCCATGCCATTCATCCCGGGCAGCCTTACATCGGTAATGATTAAATCAAAGTGTTCTTTTTGCAGGCGGCTGAAGCCTTCGTTGCCGCTTTCGCAGGCTGTGACCTTGTAATCTGCGCTTTCAAGGGCATGGCTTACACCGACACGCATGGAAGGCTCATCTTCAATAAGCAGTATCTTGAAAGTCATATTATCTATATCCCCTCCCTGGGCAGCCGGATTTGAAATTCCACGCCTTTTCCTTTCTTCGACACGACGTCAATCATTCCGCCATGCTGCCCAACGATTGCCTTGCATACGGCAAGTCCCAGGCCGGTGCCCTTACCGGGATCCTTGGTTGTGAAGAAGGGTTCGAAAATGTTCGAAAGAACTTCCGGGGGAATTTCCGGCCCGGTGTTGCTGATTGAAACCAGGCAGAGGCCTTGGTCCGTCCCTGTTGTAATCTTAAGCGTGCCCCTGTCCCCCATGGCATCACCCGCATTGATTATAATATTCATAAAAACCTGCTCTATCCTGTTGGGATCCAGGGGTACCATGGGCATCAGCGGGTCAAGCTTCTTTACAATTTCAATATCCTTTTTGCAGAATGCATTCTCAACCAGTCTCAGGGTGCCCTTGATGATATCATTTACCGATGTTTGCTCAATCCGGATGGGAGATTTCCGGGAATAATTAAGAAGCTCTTCAACCGTGTTTTGTATTTTGCCGAGGCCGGAATTGATAACGTCAATATGCAATTCCTTTGCCTCCTGGTCCAGATCTCCCTTGACCACGTTTTTAAAACAGAGAACCACACCGCCCAGGGGATTATTTATCTCATGGGCCACCCCCGCCGCAAGATTGCCTACAGTCGCCATTTTTTCAGCCTGTATCATCCGATCCATTGTTTTTTCCTTTTCCGCGGCGGCTTCCCTCAGTTTTCTGAGCATCCAGGAAAAACTGTTCTGGAGCATCCCCACCTCATCCCGCCGGAGGGGGAATTCGGGAACTTGAATTTTGATATCCCTTTTTTCCGTAATCTGATCCATGATCCCCGCAAGTTTCACAAGAGGGGTTGCAAGTGCTTTGCCGGCAATACCTATGATCATCAGGGAAAAGATAAGCACCAGGGACATTATTGAAATAATACCGTTTTTCAGCATGTTGATCTTTTCCTCCACCCCGCTGAGGTAAAAACCGATCCTGCACACCCCCCAGTTTTTTGTGCTGATTCTCAGGGGCGCCGTCACATCCGCTATCAGTCCATTCTCCTCATCCATTGTTTCCCGTACTGTTGTCCGGGTGTCTTCAAGCCCTTGCTTTGTCAAGGTGTCCGTGTAGATCTTTCCGTGCTCTTTGATATCGCTGTGTGAAAGTACTTTACCCGATGGATCGAGTACGATCATATAGGCGATGCGTCTGTCCTTCTGCATTAAATCCGAGACATAGTAGTCCAGGTAGTCTGTAAAGTTAATGTCTTCCACCAGGCCAAGCTCTTTGTATACAAGGGCATTGGTAAAGATTACCCCGGATATTCCGGCAATGGTCTTTGCCTGGTTGACAGCATCTTCCGTGTACAGCCTGGACTCGTGATTTACCAGTAAATATCCGACAACGGCAGTGAAAATAACTATGAACAGGGATGTGGCTGTAATGAACTTGTTCTGCATCCCGAAAAAAATCTTCATTCAAGAACTCCCGGCATGATTCCCCTGCCTGACAGATAAGAGATCATTTTCCTGATCTTTTCATAATCGGAATCGGAAACCCCGGTAAATCCATACTTTATCTTATCATCCCAGGGTTCCATCATGGCCCGGTCTTCCGGATTGTCCGGGCTTAATTCAAGAAGTGCATTTTTCAGGGCGTTAACGACTTCCGGCTCTGCCGCCTTACGGGCTGCAATTAAAAATTCCGGAAACGGCTCTGTTTTGCCAATAACCCTGATGCCTTTATCCCGGTACCGCATGAAAACGGTATCCAGGACAACCCCGGCATCAAAATTTCCCCGCAGAACCTCCCTGGCCACTGAATCGTGATATTTGAGGTGCTCGTAATTTCCCAGGTCAGAACTGTTTATCCCCTCTTTTTTATAAAAATGAAAAAACGGGGCAAGGGAACCCGATGTTGAATATTTGGAGGCAAAGGCGAATCTCTTTCCCTTTATGTCCCGGACGGAGGAGATATCTTCCCTGGTGCTTCGTGTAATGAACATCCCCCTGCAAAAGGGTTTACCGTCCCGGCCCAGGGCCGCGACTATTGGGATCACACCCGCGGCTTCCCGGGCCTTGATGTATGTCAGCCCTCCCGGCATGCTTATGAAAAATCCCATACCTTCCCTTTTTTTGAATCTCTTCTTCATATAATGATCATGATACTGCATCTGCATTCGGCAGCCACTTTGTCGGCAGTACCTGTAAATTTTACCCCCCGGACGCCGGGGTTCTTTTTTCCACCGATAATCACCAGATCCGAACTGAGTTCATCCGATACGGCGGCGATTTCCGTTACAGGATTTCCAAGCCTGACACTCAGGTCAAAATTCACTCCACTGCTTTCCGCAAGCACGGTAAACCTGCGTATCACTTTACGGGCTTCAGATTCCTGTTCCGAAATCACATAATGGTTAAAATCCTCCCCTGCACCCGCCGGAACAAGCGTATCAATACGCCCGTAATGACACAGGCTGTCATCCATGACATGAACAACCGTCAGCCTTGCCCCGTTGGCCTTTGCCATTAAAAGCGCATTCTCTTCGGCTTTTTTTGCCGATTCGGATCCATCCGTTGCAAGCAGTATGTGGTTGTATAAAGCGGATTTGGTCCGCCGGTTCTCTTTTTTACCGGTTGTGTCTGCCATCTGTCGCCCTTTTGCCTTTTAAACAATGGATTCTAATAAAAACATACGATACTGAACATTTTGCATAAATCCACAGCACACAATGTGCCATAATTGGGAGTAAGGGCTTTTTACATACCTGTTTGATCCGTTTTCCCCTGTCTGCAGGAAGCGGCGTTCCTATAAATTCGCAGATATCTGAATTTAACATAAAACCATTACCGGAGCATAGGCAAAATCATGTACCCGTTTGGTAGCATGGGAACCGATAAATGTTCCCTGCGGGGAACATTTTTTCTGTTCAATCGATCTACGGAGAATAGGGAAGCCCATTTTTATGGTGCTGTTTTCCAGCCTCCCGGCTGGAAACCGTTCCGGGGTGACGCAACTGTTCCAATGGGTGTTCCGGCTCTGTAGGGGAAGCTCGTTACCAATCCTGCGACTCCATTTTTTATCCGTACCATGGGTTTCATAATGGCAGATTCATAAACCTGGCATCCTCTTTGCAAATTGAATCCCCGTTACAGCCGGTCAGGGGCGGGTCCCTTAAGGCTGAGGGCGAAAAGGTTTGGCTGATGATAAACGAACCTGCCGGACGGTTGAAAGGTTTTTGCTAATGATGAACGAATCTGCCGGGCGGTTGAAAGGTTCTGAATTAATCGGATAGCTGAAAAAGATGTTTTACCATTCTTAAAATTATCTAAGGAGCTACGCAAATGGATAATAGTAATGCAATCGTTAACAGTGATTTTACCCCGGTTATGAAAAAGGCCAAATCCCTTCTACAGGAAGCGTTTGACAGTATCCCGGGGGTACTGATGATTATATCCATAGCCGTTGGCGCATATTTTATTGCACCGGTTCTTCACCAGTATGATTTTTTCAAAACCTACCTTGAATTAAAGGATTTCATCCTGGCCATCCTGATCGGCATACTGATTAAAAACACAGTGGGGGTTCCCAAAGTGTTTGAACCGGGCCTGAGATTTTCCACAATCCTGACCAAGACAGGGATTGTAATCATGGGTGCCAAGTACTCCATGGCTGGCCTGGTTACCGTTGGCGCCCCGGCCCTGGCTTACATTGCGATCTTTTTATTTGGCACGGCCCTTATCATCATGTGGATCGGCCGGAAACTCAATGTACCCACCTCCCTTTTAGCGTGCCTGGCTGCCGGGCTGTCCGTGTGCGGTGTTTCTGCAACCATTGCCATATCACCTGCCGTAAAGGCCAAAAACCAGGATATGGCCTACTCCATTGCCGTTGTCCTGATGTTCGGGCTGCTCGCACTCCTTTTATTTCCCCCCATTGGAAAACTCCTGAATCTGAGTGACACACAATACGGTGCTTTCTGTGGTGTTGGCATCGTCAACTCGGCACAGGTTCTGGCCGCAGGGTTCGGTTACAGTGAAGGGGCCGGACTTGTCGCCGGAATATACAACATTGGAAGGGTTCTTTTTCTACCCTTCGTGATCGTGATGCTCGCCATAATGGCTGCCGGCAGAGAGGCGGATACCGGGAAAAAGGTGGAAAGCATCAACAAAATGAAGCTTATTGCCGACAAATTTCCTGTCTTCGTCATTGGTTTTCTCCTGGTGGTCTGCCTTAATACCATGGGCTTTTTTACGAAAGCCGAGGTCAGCCAGGCAAAAGTTTTCATGGAGTGGGCGTTTCTCCTGGGATTTGCCAGTATCGGTCTGACCACAAGGCTGGCGGATCTCAAGGCCGCCGGGTGGTCCGGTTTTCTGCTGGGATTTGTTGTGGCAAGCTCCAAAGCGGCTCTTGCGCTGTTCATCGTTCTTACTTTTATGAAATAAAAAGAGATTATAAAAATAAAAAGGGAGGAAAGAAATGAAACTTACCAAATCAAGAATACAGGATATTGCGGTTGTTGTCATAGGGATCAGTATTGTGCTTCTTGCCAAGCTGATAGCCTAGTGCATATGCAGGGCGGTCATGCCGTATGTCCCCAATCCCCTTTGCCCTGCCATGTCATGGCGGCAGCCGAAAACGCCGCTGTTAAACCCGGCTGCGAAAAAGATCTTCACTGACAACTGAAACAATCCGGCCGGGCAGGCTATCTTGTCCGGCCGGATTGTTTGGGCCTTAACACAAGGCCCGGCCGCCCGGATGTTTTGCGTATGGGGCCGGATATGCGGATAAACCGCTGTTGACAGTGAATTCGATCTTTTGTATTCTGACCCAACACCTTTTGATAAGGTATTGGGTTGTGCCTCACTTCTCTTGAAATACGTCCTTCTTGCAGCTAAAAAGTTTTTCCGGATCATGTCAATCGCCGGTCGGAAATTTCAAACCTGGAACTTTGGCTCATGTAAAAACAAACGATATGCTTGTTTTTGCTATAATAACAGCAGTGTATGGGCTGTTGGTGAAACTTGTTTCAAGGAGGTCGGTATGTCAGGAGAACTCAAAGCCCGATGGGGGCAGCCCCTCACCGGAATTATCTCATTCATTGTATTTTTTTTGATCGCATGGATTACATGGTTCATTTTCAGTGATCCTCGCGGCCCTGTGGGATCTTTTCCTTATCCCTTTGTCATGTATCTCGCCATGATGATCCTGGTGGGAATCTGGCAGCATATGTTCTGCGGGGACTGGCCTTTCCAGGATATCCCACAGCCTGCGAGGGGGATTATTCTAACCATTGTCAATCTGATTCTCGTATGGCTTGTGATCCATCTCTTTTTTTATCGGATTCTTGGGCTTGGTTTTAATTTTCTGAGCCAAAGCAACCTTAACGAACTGGTTTATGCGGGGACACTCAAGGACGTCGTTCTCACAAAGCATTTTGCCCAGAGCGCCGTGGTCTGCTTTGTTCTCATCGGATTCTACAGCTATCCGTTTGTTACCATACTCTTTGGGAAATGGCCTGTCCGTCCCAGCGATCTTCCCCAGCCCCAGGCCGGACTTGCCGAAATAGGCTGGTGTTCCATGCTGACACTGGTTTTCTACTCGGTTCTCATTGTGCCCTTCTGGGGGCTTGTGTTCGGCAAAAGTATTGGAAGTTCCTTTGGACTCAATTTCCCATGGTGGGATGGCATTTCCGGTATCAGCCATGTTCACTGGGTATTTGGATGGTGGGAATGGATGATCATCATACTTTTTTTGACCCCCAATATATGGCGCATGAAACCCTGGACCCTGATTCCGCTGCCCCAGCCCTGGAAGGGGTTGATCTCCTTTGTGATCAACGTCATCCTCGGTTACGCCATTGCTTTCATCTGCGTTAAAATAGCTCCTGTCTGGCTTGGAGACATGCTTCATCATATTGACAAGCATCCGGAGCGGATTCGTTTCCTTTGGTACCACGCTGCTGAAATCGCCGGTTTTACGCTGATTCCTTTCCTCATCTGGCATCACTATTTTGACGATCTGGTTCCCTTTTCAGACGTTGATTCCTGGAGGGCCTTCTGGTTCAGAACCGGCGGCGTTCTGTTCTTTTGCATCATTAACTACATTTTTTACTATTACTCTAACTTTGGCTCCTGGGCGCTTGGCAATCCCCACTGGGACCACAGGTTCCTCCACGGCGAATCCCTGGTATGGAATTTCTGGTGGATTATTCCTCTTCTATGGAATGAGTGGTTCTTTCACAAGTGGCCTTTCTATGTACCTCAGAAAAAATGATTAAGGCCATATGGGGGTGCGGATTTTTTGTCCGCAAACTGAGTAATCGTTTTATGAAATTTGAAGTGTCAAGGGAGGAAATATGACATTTGAGGAAATAAAGGCCGCTGTGCTGAAGTTAAGTGATGAAGATCAGAAGCGTCTGATCATGGAAATAATACCGTTGATCATGCCAAAGGCGTGTGCTGACAATACCTGTGTTCAGAAAATAAGAGACCTGGTGGATGAGGAAAGTGTAAGATCCTACCGTGATCAGCATATGAATGGCATTTGATTGTGAAACAGGGAGGCACGGAAAAAATATCCGTGCCTTTTATTTTGAGCCTGACCCGGGACGACAACGGGAAGTCCCTGTCGGTTTGATCATTTGGACAGGGGCTCCCGGTGGTACGGATTTTAGCAATTCCAGAGCCAGGGGGCCTTCTGACGCTGCTTTTCTTCAAAAAAGTGAATCTTGTCCGCATGCTTCAAGGTCCAGTCGATATCGTCCATGCCCTTCATGAGGCTTTCTTTGCGAAATCCGTCCAGGTCATAGCGGATCACGGTGCCGCCGGGGGTGACAAGCTCCTGTTTCTCCACATCCACGTCAAAGGAGACGCCGGGGGTTGCCTCGATCTCATCCGACAGGCTTGCAAGGGCGTCGGCACTCACCCGGACCGGCAAGATTCCGTTCTTGAAGCAGTTGCTGAAAAAAATATCCGCAAAGCTTGTGGAAACGATCACCTTGAATCCATGGTCGCTGATGGCCCAGGGGGCGTGCTCCCTGGATGAACCGCAGCCGAAATTGTCCCCGGCCACCAGGATGGAAGCGCCTTTAAACTCCTCCCGGTTCAGCTCGAAATCGGGGTTCAGGGTTCCGTCCTCCCTGTATCTCCAGTTGCTGAACAGATATTTGCCGTATCCGCTCTTCTCCGTACGTTTCATAAACTGCTTGGGGATGATCTGATCCGTATCCACATTGATGCGCGGCATCAGGGCCGCTATTCCCATGTGTTTCACCAAAGGTTCCATATTCCCATATCTCCCGGTCCAAAGACCCGTTATTCGCTGTTCGTCTATCTTATATCCGTGAATTTTCCGGCAATGGCGGCGGCGGCGGCCATGGCCGGAGATACCAGATGGGTTCGTCCCCCCTGGCCCTGGCGTCCCTCGAAGTTCCGGTTGGACGTGGACGCACACCGCTGTCCCGGCTGGAGCACATCGTCATTCATGGCCAGGCACATGGAACATCCGGGCTCCCTCCACTCGAAACCGGCATCCGTAAAGATCTTGTGAAGCCCTTCTTTTTCCGCCTGCTTTTTCACCTGGCCGGAACCGGGCACCACAATGGCGGTCACTTTCGGGTGGACTTTGCCGCCGCGAATCGCTGCCGCCGCTTCACGAAAATCCTCGATGCGGCCGTTGGTACAGGAACCGATAAACACGTAATCGATGGAAATATCCGCCACCGGGGTTCCCGGCTCAAGTCCCATGTATTCCAGGGCGCTTTCACAGGCTTTTTTCGCCTCCTCACTCCCTTGCCCGTCAGGGTGGGGCACAGATCCCGTTACATCCGTCACCTGTTCAGGGGAGGTTCCCCAGGTTACCTGGGGGGCGATCTCATCCGCCCGGATCACAAGCTCCGTATCGAACACGGCGTCTTCATCACTGGCAAAGGTTTGCCAGTAAGCCGCCGCCTTCTCGAACTCCCGGCCCCGGGGGGCGAAATCCCGGTCTCTCAAATATTCGACGGTCTTCTCGTCCGGGGCCACCATGCCGGCACGGGCACCTGCCTCGATGGCCATGTTGCACAGGGTCATGCGCCCTTCCATGGAAAGATCCCCCACCGTGTCGCCGGCAAATTCCATGACATAGCCGGTACCGCCCGCAGTGCCGATGCGCCCGATAAGGGCCAGGGCCAGATCCTTGGCATACACACCGGCCGCAAGCTTGCCTTCGAAGGTGACCCGCATGGTTTTCGATCGCTTTTGCTGCAGGGACTGGGTGGCCATCACATGTTCCACTTCCGAGGTGCCGATGCCAAAGGCCAGGCTGCCGAAAGCCCCGTGGGTGGCGGTATGGCTGTCCCCGCAAACCACGATCATCCCCGGATGCACAAATCCCTGTTCCGGCGCGATCACATGGATTACCCCCTGCTTTTCCGAGGCCATGTCAAAGCATCTCACCCCGAACTCCTCGCAGTTGGCTGCCAGGGTTTCCACCTGTTTTTTGGCCACGGGATCGGATATTGGCTTGTCACGATCCTTTGTGGGGACCACATGATCCATGGTGGCCAGGCAGAAATCCGGTTGTCTCACCTTCCGGTTTTTTTCCCGCAGCCCGGAAAAGGCCTGGGGACTGGTCACCTCATGCATTAGATGCCGATCCACATAAACGATGGGCGTCTGCCCGTTGGCTTCATGGATCACATGGGCATCCCAGATCTTCTCATACATATTTTGTCCCATAATTCCCCCATATATATTGGTCTTGTCTGTGTATAGACGTTCGCAATCGAATTGATACCAGCTTTCCCTATTTTAATAAGAAACGGGCTCAGTTCATATGCGCAAAGCTATAATCCGTTTTGATAACTATAGGGGATGGTGTATAGTGAGTCCAATTAATATCTATCATAGAGGAGATGAATATGATTCATTTGGGCGGCATCGACCTGAACCTGCTGCCGGTGTTTGAAGCGGTATACCAGGAACGAAACCTCACCCGGGCCGGAGACAAACTGGGATTGACCCAATCCGCGGTAAGCCACGCCCTGGGCCGCCTGAGGAAGCTTTTCGGGGATTCCCTGTTCGTGCGCACCGGGGGGGAGATGGCCCCCACGCCCCGTTCCCTGGAGATTTACGCTTCCCTGGAACCGTCCCTGGCTGGAATCCGTACCCTTTTAAAGCAGCCGGCCCCCTTTGATCCGGCCACTGCAAAGAAAAACATCCGGCTTTCCATGTCCGATTATTGCGAGATGGTGATCCTGCCGCCCCTCATGCACCACCTGAGCCGGGAAGCTCCGGGGATTCGCATCGAGATCTCCCCCATGCCCTCGGACAAGACCCAGGTGGGCCTGGAAACCGGGGAGTTCGAACTTGCCGTGGGGCACCGGGAAGTGGGACCGGGTATCTTCAGGAGACACCTGTTTGACGACGATTTCCAGTGCATGGTGCACAACAGCCACCCCGCCCTCGGTGATACCCTGTCCCTGGATGAGTACCTGGCCCAGCCCCATGCCATCTTCTCCCCCCGGGCCAAGGGGGACGTGATTATCGAAAAGACCCTGTCCAAGATGGGATATCAGCGAAATGTGGCCCTGCGGGTGCCCCACATCCTGATCATTCCGAAAATCCTGGAGACCACCGGCATGATAGTGACCCTGCCCAGGCGGCTGGCCTACGCCTTTGAAAATATTTCCGCGTTCCGGCTGTTTGCCCCGCCCATCGATCTCCCACCCCTTTCCATCATGCTTTACTGGCACGAACGCATGAACGGGGACCCCGCCAACCGGTGGCTTCGTAAAACCATCGCGGAACTTCCCCTGGGCCGGTGAAAATGGCCTGATTTTTACGCGATGCCACTAACAACGCCGGCCATCCCTGTCCTGCATCTCCCATTCCATCCTGTTCGTTCATAAAAACTCTCCCCATCCGGCATTCAAGCCGCAAATCGTTTTTTTTAGTTTTTAATTAGTTCTTATCTGATACGGATTTCCCGGGCAACCCATGTTGTACCCGTCGTATTCATCCGCACCATTACCAAAAAACCGTTCAGGCGCAATCAGGGAGAAAAAATCTAATGGAGAAGCCTCATACCTATCCGGGACGATACCTGTTTTTGGATAATCTCAGATACCTCATGGTTCTTTTTGTCGTGATTTTTCATGCATCTATTTCGTACTGCACCATTGCTCCCTGGTGGGGCGTTGTCGATCCAAACCGGAACGAACTGGTGAATATATTCGTCCTGATTCTCAATAGCTTTCAGATTCCGGTGCTTTTTTTTATTTCGGGGTTTTTTGTTATGCCCAGTATCCGAAAACAGGGCAGCGGCGCTTTTGTCATATCAAAATTCAAGAGACTGGGCATCCCGCTGATACTGCTGGGGTTATTCTACACTCCCGTTATCACTTACATCCGCTATGCCCTGAATACGCCGGATCCTCTCAGTTATTTTTCATACTGGCTTATCCAGATGAAAAGTCTGTCGGATTTCAGTGTTGTTCACTTTCCTGACAAGGCAGCGGCAATGCCTTATGTTAATTCCCTTTGCCAGTGGCATTTATGGTTTATTTCCATGTTGCTTGTTTTCTGTATCATCGCCGCCGTTGGTTATCAGATTAAACAGATCCTGTTTCCTCCCGGACCGGCAACCCGTTCCGAAGATCATCCGACTATGATTCCCCAGGGGCGTGGAAAAATCCTGGCAATGCTTGGTGTTTTCGGCGTGGCTATATTCTTGCCGACCGCTGTCACCAACCTTTATTTCTTTGACTGGGAATGGGCCCGTGTCGGGTGTCTGCTTTCCTATCAGCCCACACGGCTTCCGGTGTATGCAGGGGTGTTTGTCATGGGAATCTATGCCCATGAACGTGGCTGGCTTTTGAAGCCGTTACCGGGGAAATTCTGGGTTTGGTTGATTCCGGTAATCCTTTTCACCTTTGCCTTGTTGGTAGCCATGATCTTACTATTGATGAACCCCACCGCCATTCAACCGAAAGTGTCCATTGCCATAGGCGGCATCCGGGCTTTTCTGGTGATTTTCTGGATCTGTGTCTTTATGAATATCGGCATAACACGGTGGAACACACAAGGGTCCATGGGAAAGCTGCTGACCCAGTGTTCCTATGATATTTATCTCATACACATGCCCATTGTCGTCCTGCTTCAGTATGCGGTTTTATCCCTCAATGCGTCAGTGCCGGTTAAATTCGGCCTGGTCGCGACCCTGGCATTGGGTATCACCATTTCATTGACAAAATTGCTTGTAACCCCTTTCCCCAGATGGTCCGCTGCGGGACTTGTAACCGGGTTCATGCTTGCAACCATATTAATCGGGTAAGACTATTTACCTCGTAACGCCATTACACCTGTTTCCGGCCCATGGTCCAGCTTATGTAAATAAATCAGTTAAATTAAACCTGAGAGGAGAAGCTTCATATGAATAAGTCCGCATCCGCAACCATGAATAGGAATGGTAACGACAAAAGTATTGTTATTACAGGCACCTCAACCGGTATTGGCCGAGCTTGCGCGATTCATCTTGACCGGCTTGGATTTAAAGTGTTTGCCGGTGTTCGAAAAAAAGAAGATGGGGAAATCTTGAAATCAGTATCATCTGACAGAATGACTCCGGTTTTGTTGGACGTAACCGATGAAACTTCGATTTCAGATGCTTTTAAAATAGTGGAAGAACGAACCGGGGATGGTCTGCACGGACTTGTCAACAATGCGGGAATTTCCCTTGGCGGACCCCTTGAGCTTGTGCCGGTGAGTGATATCCAAAAAGTATTTGACGTAAATGTGGTTGGCATGATGGCGGTTACGAAGCAATTTATTCCCCTTATCCGGAAGGCGGGTGGAAGAGTGGTAAATATCGGCTCGGCCTATGGTTTCTTTGCCGTACCCGGCCAGAGCAGTTATGTCGCTTCCAAGCATGCGGCAGAGGGTCTCACGGATTCGTTGAGACTGGAATTCAGCCTGTTTAATATTCCGGTTTCCATTGTTGAACCCGGAGTTGTTGAAACAGAGATCTGGGGCAAAAGTGCTGAAACCCATGAAGACAGGTGTAATTTCAAGGACAAGGATATTTTAGAGCTGTATTTTCCGCTTCTTGAGTCGGCAAAGAAGTATATACATCAAAGAAAAGGTGTGCAGCCGGTTGAAGTCGCAAAAGCAGTTGAGCACGCGCTTACCTCTAAAAAACCAAAACATCGTTATGCCGTCGGCAGTGATGCAAAGATGGCGTCTTTAATGAAACGTTTTATTCCCGCGAGAATGATGGATTATCTGGTTATGGAAAGAATAAAAAAACAATAAATCCCATGAAAAATAAATAATTCCAAATATCTCCTTCAGGTGAAGAGCTTGCGGAGGAACACCTGGGGCATGATTTGTAAAGAATCGAATTCTACGGAGACACTTTACGTGATTTTGGCAGAACTGCTGTGACATACGTAAGGTGTCCCCGGATTAGCGGATTACACGGCGATCGTTATTCTGTGATACCGTTTCTTGCCTGCCCGGAGTACGATCTCCCCGTTTTCCATATTGGAGGTGTCCACGGTCAGGTCAAAGGCTGTTACGTGACTTTCGTTCATGTACGCGCCCCCTTGGGCGATCAAGCGCCTTGCCTCACCGGCTGATTTTACCAGACCCACCCGGTGAAAGAGCTGGTAGACTGGAATCCCGGCAGAAAGTTCGGTTTCGTCCATGGCGGTGGTGGGCAGGGAATTGTTCGCTCCTTCGGGTTTGACCCTGTTGATGGTGCTGGACGGAAGAATATCGGCCCTTATCTCCCTTGCCCCGAACATGCTCACCGCGGCGGTGAGGGCCTTTTCAGCCTCCTGTGTGCCGTGGGCAAGGCGGGTGGCTTCAAAGGCGAGGATGGACTTGGCGCTGTTGAGTTCCGCACCTTCCAGGTTTTTCACCATTTCGATCTCTTCCAGGGGAAGGAAGGTGAAGAGGGCCAGAAAACGGGCCACATCCCTGTCATCGGTGTTCACCCAGAACTGGAAGTACTCGTAGGGGGAGGTCTTTTCCGGATCCAGCCACACCGCGCCTCCTGCGGTCTTGCCCATCTTGGTGCCGTCGCTCTTGGTTATCAGCTGGAAGGTGATGCCGAACACCGTCTCCCTGCGCATCTTACGGACCAGCTCCACCCCCGCCACAATATTTCCCCACTGGTCGCTTCCCCCCATCTGGAGACGGCAGCCGTGGTTGTCGAAGAGATTGCAGAAATCATAGGCTTGGAGAAGCATGTAGTTGAACTCGATGAAGCTCAGGCCTTCTTCGGACTCGATGCGCTTCCTGTAGCCCTCCGTCTTGATCATCCGGTTCACGCTGAAATGCCGTCCCACATCCCTGAGGAAGGGGATATATTCGAGGTTTGCCAGCCAGTCCGCATTGTTTGCCAGTATCGCCCCGCCCTGATTGAAATCGAGAAAGGAGGAGAGCTGCTTTCTGATGCCCTGCATGTTCTTCTCAATGGTATCGAGGGTCATCATCTGCCGCATTTCGGTTCTTCCCGATGGGTCCCCGATCCTGCCGGTGCCGCCCCCCACCATGGCGATGGGCCGGTGGCCGTGTCTCTGCATGTGGGCCAGGGACATGATGGGAATCAGGTGTCCCACATGGAGGCTCTCAGCCGTGGGGTCGAAACCGATGTAACAGGTGGCTCCCTCGTTTTCCAGGTATTCGGCCAGCTCCGTGTCATGGGTGGTGTTTTCGATAAAACCGCGCTGTTTCAGAATAGTCAGTACACTCATAATAGCTCCTTTCATGATTTTGGGAAAAACGTAAAATCCGATTCCGAAGACCGGATTTCCCGTTTTGAAAAAAAAAAGGGCCGCAGGAAAAATTTCTTCTGCGACCCTTAAAAATAAAAAAGCCGCGAAGCATTTCTGCCCGCGGCTTATATCTCAGCTTGTTACGTTATGTCAGGATAAGCGCACCTCGGGCAGTCGGATATAATACCGATAATAATAATATTCTCTGCTCGCTGCTGTGATTGTCCTGTTTTTATTTTTCATAACGTTTGCTTCTTATGATATTCCCGGTTCCCTGTCAAGGGTTGAAATAAAATGGGGCCGGTGTTGTAGTGTTGTAACCGGCACTAAGCCCCGCCGATTATTTACGGTTTATCTTTTTCAGGTGAAGAGCCGGGAGATGAGGACCGGGACTGCTGTTTCAAGTCTGAGTATTCTCTCACCCAGGCTGACGTTTTCAAAACCGAATCTTTCAAAGGTTTCCACCTCCCTGTCGATGAATCCCCCTTCGGGCCCCATGGCAAGAGTAACTGGTTGTCCGGGATGGCAGGGGCAGGGCACCCCGCCCTTGGGGTGGGCCACAAGTTTCAGGGTGTCCCGGGAGACGGTTTCAAGCTCCTCCTTTACAAAAGGGGAGAAGAGACGGCGGAGGAACACCTGGGGCATGACGGTGTCCTTGGCCTGTTCAAGGCCCAGGGTGATGTGTCGCTCCAGGGTTTCCTGTTCAAGGACCGGGCTTGACCAGAACCCCTTTTCCACCCGCCAGGTGTTGATCAGGTAGATCCGCTTCACCCCAAGGCTTGTCACGGTCTGAAGAATCCGTTTGAGCATCTTGGGGCGGGGCAGGGCAATGAGCAGGGTGAGGTCCAGGCCCGGCGGGGGCGCTTGGTCAAGCACCACATCCATCTCAATGGATGTGGTGCCGATATGGGTCACCGTGGCCGTTCCCATCTTGTCGTTGATGAGCCCGGCCACCAGTTGATCTCCCACCGCGGCACGGTGCACGGTCTGGATGTGTGTGAACCGTCTGCCGCTGACCTTCACCCTGCCGGGTGAGGTAAAGTCTTCTTCTTTGAGGAGTATTAAGTTCATTAGAACGTGATTACCTCGGAGTTTTTCATCAGCTTTTTGAGCTCCTTTTCCCAATTGGCGCCGCCGGAACGCTCAGCAAGCTCGCAGGCGATGTGGACCGGGGTGATGCCGGTATCCTGGTTACGGCCCAGGCCCTGGAGGCAGGAGGGGCAGTTGGTCAGCATTTTTACCGGTTCGGTTTGGCCGTTCCTGGTGTTCTGGATCATCTCCTTTTTCCTGTCCAGCATGGCATTGGAGATGTCGGGCCGGGACATGGCCATGGTGCCCGCTTCGGAGCAGCATTGGGGGACCGTGTCCATGGCGCCCTGGGAGCGGGAGAGTAGCAGGTCCGCGCCCCTGGCCTCGAGGGAGTCGTGGCAGGGGGCGTGGTAGAGGTAGTTCTCCTTCAGGCCCAGGGTCTTGTTGACGGTGAGGACGTATCGTGCGATGTCCGTCACCCGGCAGTCAAAGATGGTGTCGATGGAAAGGTTCTCCAGGGACTCTTTGCAGGTGCCGCAGCTGATGATGCAGGCGTCGAAGTCAAGGTCGTTGAACATGTCCCGGATCTGGCTGAAGATGATGGTGTCCCTGAGGGTGAGCCGGTTGAACTGCTCGGTCTTGGCGTTGACCCTGGCGGGAAATCCGCAGCAGAGATAGGGGGGCGGCAGGATAACCCTTACCCTGTTTTTCAGGAGAAGGTAGACCGCGGCCTTTCCAATGTCGGAAAAGAGGCGCTCGGACCCGCAGCCGGGGAAGTAGAATACCGTGTGAAGGGCGGGTGCTTCCGGTTCCGCCAGGATCACCTGGTTGGGGCCGCAGGAGGGCATGGCGCTGCGCATGGTCCTGCCGGGGACTTTCGGCATGGGCGCCTTGAGCATCTGAACGGTTCTCATCTCCTGGGCCTGCTTGATGTCGGGCAGGGTGTCCACCAGCCGGGACGCGGTTCGCTGGAGGGTGCCGCCCATGCCCACCAGGAGTTTGCGCATGCCTGCGTTCTTGAGCTCGCTCCGGGTGCCGAGATAGTTGAGGCTGAGCCGTGTTGGCAGCGGAGTGTGCTTGAATTTCTGTTCCGCAAGGATCTCCCTTTCCAGCACTGACACCTCGCCCGTGTCAATCTTCACCGGGCATTGGGTGTGGCACTTGTGGCAGATGGTGCAGTGGTCGGCCAGTTGCTCCAGGTGCTGGAGGGGCCTGAACTGGGTGGAACGGGTCCGCTGGGTGACGTATAGCAACGCCTCGATCAGGGCGCCCACGGCCAGGTTCTTGTTCCTGGGGTGGAAGAAGAGGTTCTTCTGTGGAAAGAAGACCGGGCAGGTGGTCTTGCACTTGCCGCAGCGGACGCAGTTGGCGATGTTGGCGGCCAGGGTGCCAAGGCTCCCGTAGCGAAGAATGCTGGCCTCAAGGCCCAAGAGGTTGAAGGACGGGGTGAAGATCCGCTCCATCACCGACGGCTCCGAGAGCTTGTCCGGGTTCATGGTGCCTTCGGGGTCGATCTTCAGCCGGTATTGGGAAAGCTCTTCCACGATGGCCGGGTCAAGATGGGCAAACTTGGTCACGCCGATACCGTGCTCGCCGCTCACGGCGCCTTCCAGCTCCACGGCCTTGGCCATGATATCGTCGGCGGTTTTGCTTGCCCGGGTCATCATCTCCCTGTCGTTGGAGAGGACCGGGATGTTCACATGGACGTTGCCGTCTCCGGCATGCATGTGGGTGGCGATGACGATGAGCCGCGCAAGGGTCTCTTCATAGATCTTCTTGAGGGTCTCGGAGACCAGGGTATAACCCCTTAACATCTCCAGGAGGGAATGGTGGAACTCCTCGGCATAGGTGCCCCGGTCCAGGCTGTCTCTGGAGGCCTTGGCGATCTTGATTTTGGCCTTTTCCGCCAGGGTCTTTGCGTGGCTTACCTTGGCCACGAGCCAGTCGGGGTCCTCCAGGGGTTCCGCCGTCTCAAGATAGGCCATGAGGTTCTCCACAAGCGTCTCCTGGGTGAACCGCTTCTCCTCCAGGTTATAGACGTCCACGTAGCTTGCGAAGTCGGCCAGGGAGGCGATGGGAAGGACGATGTCCTCGTTGAGCTTAAAGGCGTTGGTGCGCTTGGCAATGGCCCCGAGGCGTTTCCGGTCCCGCCAGAAACGTTCCGCTTCTTCCTCGTCCCGGGCCGGGGTGAGTTCGGTCCGCTGGTAGCGGTTGAGGATCTTTTCCAGCTTTTCTTCACCCTTGAGAAGCTCCTGATCCGTCTGTGCCACCATGTCGATGAGAAGCACCGCCTTGAGGCGGCCTGTGCCTGCGGCCTTGGCCTTGTAGTCGATGGCCTTGATATACTCTTCGTCAAAGTGCTCCAGGGCGATGAGGCAGGCTTCCTGGCCCCGGTTCCTGAAAATCTTGGAGATGTCGGTGATCACCTTGCCGGCCTCGGTCATGTCCTGGCCGAAAAATTCCAGGCAAAAGGTTTTCTTCAGGGGATACTGGGGGTGGAGAATAAAGGTGGCCTTGGTGATGATGCCGTCGCAACCCTCCTTCTGGATGCCGGGCAGTCCGTTGAGGGTCTTGTTGGTCACATCCTTTCCAAGGCCCCGTTTCCGGATCTCGTCTCCCTTGAGGACCACCTGGTCTACCTGGGCGCCTTGGTCGTCCCTGACGTCGAATATGACCTCGTCGTCCGGGAGGATTTTTCGCAGGGGGTGGTTCTGGCGCGCCACCGTGAGGAGCTTGCCGTTGGGCATGACGATCCGGTAGGAGAGGACGTTGTCAAGGGCGGTTCCCCAGAGTACGGCTGTTTTGCCGCCCGCGTTTTCGGCCAGGTTGCCGCCGATGGTGGAGGCCCAGGAGCTTGTGGGATCGGTGGCGAACACAAGGCTTTCCCCCTTGGCAAAGGCCATGGCATCCTCGGTGATGACGCCTGCGTCAAGGTCCATGCATGCAAAGGGTTTGCCGGATGCGTCTTTTTCATGGCGGATGCAATGGATGGTGTTGAGCTTTTCCGTGTTGATCATCACGCAGGTGCGGTTCAAAGGAACGCTGCCGCCGGTGAGGCCCGTGCCGCCGCCCCTGGGGATGATGTTGAGGCCCAGCTCCCTGATGGCGTCCACAAGAGGCGCCATCTGGGATTCGTCCGAGGGTCTTACTACCGCAAAGGGGGGATATAGCCGCCAGTCCGTGGCGTCGGTGGTGTGGGCCGTGAGGGTGAAGGGGTCCACATAGACGCTGTCCGGTCCTGTAATGGCCTCCAGGGTCTTGACCACTTTCTTCCGGTCCTTGGAAACTTGTTTGATACGTTTTGAAAGAGAGGAGAGATGGGTCCTGCACTCCTTGATCACCTGAACGACCCTGGGGTCTGTCGTGCCCTGCTCGATGGTGGTCAAATCCTTCTTGACGCTCTTGAAAAAGCTGTTTTTTCGGTGGGGATGGTCAAGGAATTCCTGGAAGATGAAGGGGTTTCTTTCGATCATGAACATGTCGCCCATGAAGCGGAACAAGAGCCTTGCCGATCGTCCGGTTCTCCTCTTTTCCCTGAGCACCTCAAGATCCTGGAGCATTTCCTTGCCAAACAGATGGCGGATGACCTGGTCGTCGTCCGCCGATGTATAGTTGTAGGGTATCTCTCTTTCTCTTCGTTTCATTGTCTCTAATCTTTAAATGTCGAATGTCGGGGACGGATTTAAAATCCGGCCCCATGGCTAATATCGGGGACAGATTTAAAAATCTGTCCCCATCATGGTTCGGGGACGGATTTGAAATCCGTCCCCAATGTTCGAAATCTGTCCCAATGGCTAATAAAAAAAAGCTGCAAACGCAGCCTTTGATTGTTTTAACGGTTTTATGCCGGGGGCCGGAACTGCCGGGCTCCCGGAGGTGTATGGGGACGGATTTGTGTTTAACGGGGACAGATTTGAAATCTGTCCCCATCAAGGCTAAATCTGTCCCCAGAGGCTCGTCCCCGTGGGTAGGGGGACGGATTTGAAATCCGTCCCCATGTCCCACATGGCTAATTGTGGTTACAGTTCAAATGTGATCACCGAGTTGACAAGTCCAAGATCGCTGATTTCCGTGGCCACCTCGTCCGGGATGGGGGTGTCGGTCCTTAAGAAAATGATGTTCCTGTCCCCGTCATCCTCCCGTCCCACCATCATCCTGGCGATGTTGATGTCGTGCTGGCCGAGGCTGGTGCCGATGCTGCCGATGGAGCCCGGCTTGTCGATGTTGTGGATCAGGGCCAGGTGGCCTTCCGGGATCACTTCCAGGCGGAACTTGTTGATGCGGATGATCCTCGGGTCGTCCTTGCCGAAGATGGTGCCGGCAACCAGGTTGGTCCCGGACTCGGTGGTGACGGAGATCCGGATGAGGTTGAGGTAGTTCTCGGTCTCCTGGCTCGTGGTCTCGGTTACCTTGATGCCCATGTTTTTGGCCAGCGATCCGGCATTGACCGAGTTGACCTCGTACTTGACGAGCGGGGTGAGGATGCCCCTGAGGATCGCCAGGGTCACGGGCTTGAGGTCAAGCTCAAAGAAGTTGCCCGCATACTCGATGGAGATCTCCTTGAAGGGCCCTGTTACCAGCTGGGACTGCATGAGCCCCATCTTTTCGCCCAGGTAAAGGTAGGGCTTGAGCTTCTTCAGCAGTTCCCCCGTGACCGACGGGACATTCACCGCATTGATGATGGTGTCCTTCTTGAGATAGGCGATGATCTGGTTGGCCACGGCCACGGCCACGTTGGTCTGGGCCTCCTGGGTGGATGCGCCCAGGTGGGGGGTGGCGATGACCTGGTCGAGCTCCAGGAGGGGATGGTTCCCCGGAGGTTCTATCTCAAACACGTCCAGGGCCGCTCCCGCGACTTTTCCGGACAGGATGGCGTCATAGAGGTCCTGCTCCTGGATGATGCCGCCCCTGGCGCAGTTGATCACCATTACCCCCTTCTTCATTATGGAAAAAGCTTCCTTATTAAGAAGATGGGTGGTGCTTTCGATCTTGGGCACATGGATGGTGATGTAGTCGCTTCGCTTGAAGAGTTCCTCCAGGGTGACGCTCTCAAATCCCGCCTTCTCGATGTGCTCGGAGGAGATGTTGGGATCATAGATGACCACCTGCATCTTGAGCCCCTGGGCACGGTTTGCCACGATGGAGCCGATGTTGCCGAATCCGATGACGCCCAGGGTTTTGTTGAACAGCTCCCGGCCCTGGAGGTTCTTCTTCTCCCACCGTCCCTCCTTGAGGGTGGCCGTGCCCCTGGGGATGTTCCGGGTCAGGGACATCATCATGGAGATGGCGTGTTCCGCCGTGGTGACGGTATTGCCCCCGGGGGTGTTCATCACGGCAACGCCGTGGTTGGTGGCTTCCGGGATATCCACGTTGTCGAGTCCGATGCCAGCCCTTCCAATGACCTTCAGGTTTGGTGCAGCATCGAGTATCTCCTTGGTCACCTTGGTTGAACTTCTGATGGCCAGGGCATTGTAGTCCCCGATGATTTGCTTCAGCTCTTCGGGTGAAAGACCCGTGATTACGTCGACGTCGATTCCATCTTCATTCTTGAAAATCTCAATTCCTGCTTCATCCATCTTGTCGCTTACAAGGACTTTCATTCTTTAGTTCTCCTTTGCAAAGGATTCCATAAACTCAACAAGTGCCTGTACCGCTTCCATGGTCGCTGCGTTATAAATGGATGCCCGGCATCCGCCAACGGACCTGTGTCCCTTGAGGCCGCCAAGGCCCTTTTCAGCTGCCTTTTCCACGAAAAGTTTCTCCAGTTCCTCCGTGGGCAGCCGGAAGGTGACGTTCATCAGGGACCGGCTGTCTTTGTCGGCCGTTGCCCGGTAGAAGTCGCTGTTGTCGATGAGGTCGTAGAGAAGTTTGCCCTTGGCCTGGTTGTGGGCCTCCATTTTTTCAAGGCCGCCCACGGTCTCCTCCAGCCATTTGAGTACCAGCTGGATGGTGTAGATGCCAAAGCAGGGCGGGGTGTTGTACATGGAGTTTTTCGCGGCATAGGTGGAGTACCGGAGCATGGAGGGGATCTCGTCCGTTGCCATATCCAGCATATCCTTCCTGATGATCACCATGCACACGCCGGACGGGCCGATGTTCTTCTGGGCGCCGGCATAGATCATGCCGAACTTGTCCATGTCAAGGGGACGGCTCATGAAGTCCGAGGACATGTCCGCCATGATGGGAACCCCGTTGGTGTCGGGGAAGGTATGCCACTGGGTTCCCTTGATGGTGTTGTTGCTGGTGATGTGGACATAGGCCGCATCGGGGTTGAAACTGATATCCTTGGGAATGTAGCAGAAGTTCCTGTCCTCGGAGGAGGCCGCCACGGAGTACTCCTTGTTCAGGATCTTTGCCTCGTTGATGGCCTTGGTGGACCAGGTGCCGGTGTTAACAAAATCGGCTGACCTGCCGTCCGTCAGGAAGTTCATGGGAGCCATGGCAAACTGGAGGCTCGCGCCGCCCTGGACAAAGAGTACATGGAAACGGTCGTCCAGGTTCAGCAGTCTCTTTGTTCTTTCAACAGCATCGTTGATCACCTGGTCAAACCAGGGGGAGCGGTGGCTGATCTCGGTGATGGACATGCCGGAGCCGTTGAAGTTGAGGAACGAGGACTGTATCTCTTCAAGAACCGGAAGAGGCAGGGCTGCAGGGCCTGCATTGAAGTTGAAGATTCGCTTTTCTGCCATGGTGTTCTCCTTTGCTGCTGCTGCTGTGGTTAAAGATGGTCGTTAGTTGTACTCCCTGGTCTTATGAAACTCGACGCCGGGCCATGCCTCCATGGCAAAGCCGAGCTGGTACTCGCTGGTGGTGAGAAAGGTGATCCATCCTTCCGAATCCGTTGCAATGCTTGACTGGTTTTCCCTTTTGAAGCGTTTCAGCATCTCGCTGTCGTCGCAGGTGATCCAGCGGGCCACGGACAGGTCCACGGCTTCGTATGTTGCATCCACGTTGTACTCGGCCTTGAGCCGCGCCATGGTGACGTCAAACTGGAGCACACCCACGGCGCCCAGGATGTAGTCGTTGTTGATGCTGGGCCGGAATACCTGGATGGTTCCCTCTTCTGCAAGCTGGATAAGACCCTTTTGAAGGGGCTTGGTTTTCAACGGATTCTTCAGGATTACCCGTCTGAAGTGCTCCGGGGCAAAGCTTGGGATGCCCAGGAACTTCAAGGGTTCCTTGGTGGTGAAGGTGTCGCCGATCTTGATGGTGCCGTGGTTGTGGATGCCGATGATGTCACCTGGATAGGCTTCCTCCACGTTGTTTCGCTCCTGGGCCATGAAGATGGTGGCGTTGGAAAGGGTGATATCCTTGCCGATCCTGTGGTGCTTCACCTTCATGCCCTTGGTGAACTTGCCCGAGCAGATCCTGAAAAAGGCGATCCTGTCCCGGTGGGCCGGGTCCATGTTTGCCTGGATCTTGAAGGTAAAGCCCGAGAAGGCCTCCTCCTCCGGGGCAACTTCCCGGGTGGCGGTTTTTCGATTGCCGGGCGGGGGCGCCATCTCCACAAAGGCGTCCAGCATCTCCCTTACCCCGAAGTTGTTGATGGCGGAGCCGAAAAAGACCGGGGTCTGGCTGCCCTTGAGATAGTAATCCATGTCAAAGGGGTCTGCCGCGCCCTGGATCAGCTCGATGTCATCCCGGAGCTCGTCGGCCTGGGAACCCAGGGTTTCGTCAAGGGCGGGATCACTGAGATCCTGGATCACGATACCGTCTCCGTCCGTTGGGGAATAGCCCGGGGAAAAGAGTCCCAGCTCCTGCTTCTCCATGTTGTAGACCCCCTTGAACCGCTTGCCCATGCCGATGGGCCAGGTAAGCGGGGTGCACTCCACCTGGAGTTTGTTCTCGATGTCCTCGAACAGCTCCAGGGGTTCCATTCCCTCCCGGTCAAGCTTATTGATAAAGGTGATGATGGGGGTGTTGCGCATCCGGCACACCTCCATGAGCTTCTTGGTCTGGGGCTCGACGCCCTTGGCGGAGTCGATGATCATCACGGCGCAGTCCACGGCCGTTAAAACCCGGTAGGTGTCTTCGGAAAAGTCCTTATGGCCCGGGGTGTCCAGAAGGTTGATTTCGAAATCCCTGTAGTTGAACTTCATAACAGAGGAGGAGACGGAGATGCCCCTCTCCTGCTCAATGGAGAGAAAATCACTGGTGGCGGCCTTTGCCACCTTTTTTGATTTAACGGCCCCTGCCTGCTGGATGGCCCCTCCGAACAGGAGAAGTTTTTCCGTAAGTGTGGTTTTGCCCGCGTCCGGATGACTGATGATTGCAAATGTACGGCGTTTTGCGATCTCTTTTACCGTTCGCCGGTCTATATTTTTGGGTGTCATGTAACCTGTTGTTTTCCTCATATAATGTCAGTGAAACTTAGATTTATAAAACAGATGGCACAATTAATCAACAGATTGTTTTGACCCGAATCCGCCGTCTGATTCTTCCGGTCGATCATTTTTACCTATTTATCATTATCATCATTTAAAATGTCGTTTATGCTGTTTTTATCCGGTATTTTTATTGGATATAATAAAAAACTTGGATTATAAAAAGGAGGGCGACCCATGGATCAGGTGTTTCCGGAAGCGCTCTGGAAACAGCCGGAAGCATGGATTCCCGTGGAAGGAGTAACCGCATATCACGTCATGGGGGTAGAAGGTGGTCTCCCTGCTGTTGGCGGTTTTAAATACCCGACGGTCAGCCTCGTCATACCCATGGTTGGTGGTGCCGGTTTTCGAGGAGGCGAAGATCTGGAACTGGCCGGCGTCAACCGTGAACGTAACATCGTTTTAAAGTTTGTCCTTACTTAAGATAAAAGGCCTTTCCCGATGGCTTTCCTTTTGATGTTGAGTACTTTGGGTCGGGCCCCCCGCTTAAACTTAAAGCCAAGGCCGATACGGTATATTTCAGGGATATAAAATCGGAATTTTTCCATTGAGTCCGCAACATCCTCGTATACCACCCCCAGTTTTTTTAATTCAACAAGCTTACTGCTGCTGTCATTTCCAAGTAAGGTTTTTGAAAAGGGAATAACTAATTCATCTTCGGTCTGCAATGCCGTAGCCCAGGTTTCAAAAACTTTAGATTCCTGTTTCAGTTCCTTGACACGCTCCAGGCTGCATCCGTTCATGGCCGAGCGTATGGCTCTCGGAGGCAGCAGGCGATTTTTCCATTGGGTGGTGCTGGCTGTTTCTGATGCCTTTGCCGCTTCCTCAAGAAAACGAACGACATCTCTTGCCTGGAGATATCCCTTAAAATCGGACAAGGCTCCATATACCCAGTTAATTGTATAGGCTTCTTTTGAGTTGTCTTTTCCCAGTTTAAGTCCCCAAAGTTTATTCAGTTCTTTTGAAAGCTTTTTCCTGTCCATGGTTGACGGATCCGCATCTGTTTTTTGTTCAATGGCTCCAGATTTTGTGGCAAGCCAGAAGACTAGACGCAGGAATGCTGTCTTGTCCCATAACAGTCTATAAGCCTCATATTTCTTTTCAAATTGCCCTTTATTCTCGCGTTTTGCACTGCCCAGGTAATCCTGCCTCAGGAAAATCACCAATCCAATATTACGATTCCGGATTTCACTGAGTCTGCCCGGGATATTAAGAAGAGCTGATACGGCATTCTGATGATTTTTGTCATAATGAATATCCGGAAAAAGATTTTCCAGCCCGTCAAAAAGAAAAATGACCGGCTTGTGCTTTAAAGAATCATTGAGCTGTCTGAAGTTGGTTATATCTGGCTGATTGCCAGATATGGCCTGGATGATTTGTTTTTCCCATAACCTTTTCCATTCGGATTCGGTATGGGGTTCATCACGGAAAATTTCAAGATCGGTTTTGAATACGTCATAATCAAAATGATCAAACCGCGGCTGATTTTCTTTGAGCTGCAAGATGGCTGTAGAATCCCCTCCAATTTCACTGGATCGGAGAATGGGGAAAAAATCAGCATCTATCTTTGTTTTATCAGGTTCAATGCGATCACAAAAAGTTTTGTAGGACATGAACCCTGTCATGCGCATGAAATGGAATGTTTTCCCCGCTCCTTTTGTCCCTAATGATACCACAAGGGGCAGAGTATTGAAGTATTGCCGGGGAAATTCCTTAAAAAAATTGGTTTTTAAAAAATCTTCAGAGTCCGTTTTTTCCGCAAATACATATTGTGAACATAATTCCTTGAGCTTCAATACGGGAGGGTGTTGTTCCCCTTCATCTTTCGGAATCTCTTCATCCTCATCTTCGGGTTCTTCCAGGCCGTGAAAATACACTTTAAAAAAATCAATCAAAGATCCGGCATTGTCCCATACCTCTTCCCATGACCTGATATTAAGTAATTCTGATTTAAACGGTGTCGATTGAATGGAAATCGGTTCCGACAATAATTCTTCATCCACTATTCCCTGGCCTGACGTATTTTCATCTTCAAACAATCGCCTTTCAAACCTTGTTTCGGCTGTCAGCAAACGGGTATCATCCTGATCCGGGTGTACCATTGAGATTATGATGTCCGGCAGCATGTTGCGTTCAGGCACTGGACCTGTTCTATTTATTTTGGTCATCTCTTCCAATATTAACTCAGTTCCGAAAAGAGATTGTTCTGAGAGGGTCGTCACCAAAAAACGGTCGATATATGGATCCAGCAGAAAGGGGGCGCTTAATTCACTGATTCCGGCTCTAAGGTCAATGAAAACATAATCGGCATTGATTTGTTCTGCAAGTCTGTCAATACATTCTCTTAGTTTCCATGGATTGTCATCCTGTGAAAGATGTTCGGGCCTGACATTGATCTGGAAAAGTTCCAGAGGATCACTGAAGGCAGGCAGAACAGCCAATCTTAAATTGTCTTCAATATGCTCGAACCGCAGAATCTCTTGGGCAAAGTATTGGATTACCTCATCTGTGGTATATCCGGTTTCGGGATCTGAGTATTGAATGGTTTCTAAAAACTGGGTAAATCCGATATCGGCGGCGCCTCCGGGTCTGTTTTTTTCCCAGAAGGTGATACCCGGGGCTTCCAGATCACCATCAATGACCAGAATCCTTTTATGCATTTCTTTTTCTTTGAGAACTTCATTAAGGGATTTGATCATAGCTGCAAGGTGGAGGGTCCTGCCGACGCCTCCCTTAAAAGAATGAAATGCAATGAATTTGTGTTTCGGTTCAGGTACTTTCGATAATGTGGAAAGAAACACTTTGGAAAAGTATAAATGGTCAAATCGGGGTCTTTCCCGAAATTCAACCGGGTCTGATGATATGTCGTTTTCAGTTGAGATGTCCAGTGCGGCTTTTCCGATATCCAGATAGATCTTGTTATCTTCCGGGCGATAGATGTCCGGATTGGGGAACCAGTCTTGAAATGCCTTTGTTATGGCCTCACTCTTTTCTTCTCTTTGTTCAATGACAATTTCGTCAGAATAAAAACGAATATTGTCTATTCCCTCAGGCAGTGTCCTGAAGTTGTCTGTTCTTTTTCTGATGTAGCTTTTAACATCCAGCCAGCTTAATAGTTTCATAATGCCAGTTCCTCCTGCAACCAGGAATCTATTATTTTTAATTTCTTTTCAAGCTTCTTTTTTTCATCAGAATCGGAAAAAGTTCCGCCATATCTCAACGCCTGGTGCAAATCCGGCAGAGAAACCGTTTCAGGTGTTTTGACCCGGGTGATGAATTTAAAGTTTTCCGGAAGACGGTGGGGAGAACGAAGTCGGGTTAAAAGTCCTCTAAGATCATGGCTAAGATTGCCGGTTCCCTCACGAGCCTGGAGTTTGAATGTGTCTTTAATATTTTTGCGTTTCAGCAGCAACGCTTTTATCCCGCATTCGATTGCATATATGAACAATAATAGTTTTGCATTGGAAGTGGGATGATTTTTTTTGCATTCCTGTTTGAAATGCCTGTATGATTTATCCAGATTTTTCTGGCTGACATGAATCATAGGATTATCCAATATCTTGTTTGTCGGGGAAGCCTTTATCTTTGGATCTCTGGCTCAAAGTCTATTTTAGCTGTTAGGTATAACTATATTAAAAATATTGCAAGGTGATAGTGTTCTAAAAAGAAAAATGGTAGTGAGGCCAGGCATGGGAATCGGGTTGACTTCAAAATTTTCTATATGGTTGCGAGGGGGGAAGGCTGCGCCTGTGAATTCACCATCGGTTTTTTTCCGGCAAAATCTTATGCTGATCTTTGCCTGTGGCAGGTAAAAAAAAGAAAAAGGCTCAGCCAAGCTCCTGGAGGATCGCCTCGAGCTCCGGCTGAAGGGTGAGGAAGAGTTCGGCCAGTTCCGGGTCAAAGTGGCGGCCCGATTGGGAACGGATCTCCTCCAGGGCCCGGTCCATGGGCCACGCCTTTTTGTAGGGCCTGTTCGAGACCAGGGCGTCAAACACGTCGCAGATGCCGGCGATCCGGCCCTCGATGGGAATCTTATAGCCTTTGAGGCCCTGGGGGTAGCCCGATCCGTCCCACCGCTCATGGTGGGTGAGGGCGATGGTTTCGGCGGTCTGGAGAAGCTTGCAGCGGCTGCCTGACAGCAGGTCTTTGCCGATTTTCGAGTGGGTCCTCATGATCTCCATCTCTTCCGGGGTGAGCCGGGCGGGCTTGAGCATGATGGTGTCGGACACACCGATCTTTCCCACGTCATGGAGGGTGGCGGCGGTGGCAAGGTTGTTGCTCTCTGTTACAGGGATGCCGGTTTTTCTGGAAAGAAGATAACAGTACCGGCCCATTCTTCTGACATGGTTGCCCGTGTCCTCGTCCCGGTGCTCGGCCGCAAGGCAGAGGCGGTCCACGATTTCGATCTGGCTATGTTCCAGTTCCCGGGTTCGCTCCTGCACCATCTCCTCGAGGATGGCGTTCTGGTTCTTCAGGGCTTCCGTGGCGATCTTGAGGGAGAGGTGGGTCTTTACCCTGGCCTGGACCTCTTCAATGTCAAAGGGCTTTGTGATGTAGTCCACGGCGCCGGTCTTGAACCCTTCGGTCTTGTGGGAGACGGCATCCATGGCGGAGATGAAGATCACGGGGATCTCCCGGGTGTTGGGGTTGTTCTTCAGCCGTTTGCACACCTCAAACCCGTCCATCTCCGGCATGAGGATGTCGAGGAGGATCAGGTCGACCCGGTTGTTCAGGGCAAACTCAATGGCTTTTTTTCCGTTCAGGGCCACCCCGAGCCGGTAGTGGCATTTCAGGGTCTGGACAAGGATGTCGATGTTGATTTTTGTGTCGTCAACCAGAAGGATCCTGCACTCTGAAAGCTTTTTCATTGAAATCATCCTGAGAGTCCGTTATTGTGTGTGAACAATGTTCGCTTTACGCAATTCTCATTTATTTATCATGCAGACAATCAGAAAACCGCTAAAATTTCAACGATTTTTTTTGTGGGACCGGGTGGCAAGGGTGGTGGCCGTGATGATGATAGCGCCGCCCGCAAGGGTTCTTGGGGTGGGCATTTCGTTGAGGAGGAGGGCGGCCAGCAGGATGCCGTAAAGGGGTTCCAGGGTGGTGATGATGCTGACGGTGGTGGCCCTGAGCTGTTTCAGGGAGGAGATGAACAGGGTGTGGGAAAGGGCGGTGCATACGATGCCAAGCCCTGCAAGGAGCAGGATCTCTTCGGGCGTGGGCATTCCGGGAGAAATTGCAATGATAAAGGGCGCAATGGCCAGGGCGGCAAATGCGTTCTGGTGAAAGGCCACTCCCATGGGGGCGTCAAAGGCCAGGTTCTTTTTGTTGAAAATGGCCAGCAGGGCAAAGGTGAATCCTGAAAAGGTTCCCCACAGTGCGCCCTGGACGGGCTTTTGTGAAAAATCAAACGAGGGCAGCACCAGGACGAGTCCCGCAAACACAAGAAGCGCGATCCCCATGTCCACGGGTCTGAGCCGCTCCTTGAAAAACAGGGGCTCAAGCAGGGTGACAAAGAGGGGAAAGCTGGAAAAGGTGAGCAGTCCCAGGGCAACGGTGGAGATCTGAATGGAGAGGAAAAAGGTGCTCCAGTGCAGGGCCAGCAGCGCGCCCTGGAGCATGTAGATCACGAGACGGCGCTTGTCCGTCCCGAAGGGGGTGATCCCGGATTTAAGGAGCATGGGGGCCAGGGCCATGGAGGCGAAAACGGTCCTGCCGAACACGATGACCAGGGGGCTGACGGTAAGAAATTTCCCGAACAGCCCCGAAAGCCCGAACAGCAGCACAGCCGTGTGGATGGCCGCAAGGGAGCCAAGCTTCGGCTCCCTTGCGTGTATGTCGCTTTCCAGGGACAAGGGTTACCGGGTCAGCTGCCGGTACTTGATGCGTTCGGGCTGGTCGGCCTTGATGCCCAGGCGTTTTTTCCTGTCCGCCTCATAATCCGAGTAGCTCCCCTCGAAGAAGACGGTTTGGCTGTCGCCCTCAAATGCCAGGATGTGGGTGGCGATCCTGTCCAGGAACCACCTGTCATGGCTGATCACGATGGCGCAGCCGGCAAAGCTTTCCAGGGCCTCTTCCAGGGCACGCATGGTGTTGACATCCAGGTCGTTGGTGGGCTCATCCAAAAGAAGCAGGTTGGCCTCCTCCTTGAGCATCCGCGCCAGATGGACCCGGTTGCGCTCGCCGCCGGACAGGGTGCCCAGTTTTTTCTGCTGGTCGGAACCGGAAAAGTTGAATTTGGAGACATAGGCCCTGGAGTTGATCTCCCGGCCGCCGATGAGAAGGAGGTCGTTGCCCTCGCTGATGCTCTCCCAGATGGTCTTTTCGGGATCGAGCACGTTCCGCTCCTGGTCCACATAGGCGATCTTGACCGTATCGCCAAGCTCGATGTTGCCGGCGTCGGGGGTCTCTTTCCCGGTGATCATGTTGAACAGGGTGGATTTTCCAGCGCCGTTGGGGCCGACCACGCCGATGATGCCGCCCGGGGGGGTGATGAAGCTCATCTTGTCCACCAGGAGCTTGGAATCAAAGGCCTTGGTCACGTCGTTGGCCACGATGACCTTGTCCCCGAGCCTGGGTCCCGGCGGAATAAAGATCTCAAGATCTTTTTCCCGGTCCTTGGTGTCCTGTTTCAGCAGATCGTCATAGGAGTTGATTCGGGCCTTGGACTTGCTTCTTTTGCCCTTGGGGGACATCTTGATCCACTCCAGCTCCCTTTCCAGGGTCTTCTGGCGCTTGCTCTCCTGCTTCTCCTCGTTCTTGAGCCGGTTCTGCTTCTGGTCCAGCCAGGAGGAGTAGTTGCCCTTCCAGGGAATGCCTTCACCCCGGTCCAGCTCCAGTATCCAGCCGGCAACGTTGTCCAGGAAGTAACGGTCATGGGTAACGGCGATGACGGTGCCGGGGTAGCGGCTCAGGTGCTGCTCGAGCCAGGACACGGAGGCGGCGTCCAGATGGTTGGTGGGCTCGTCGAGAAGGAGGATGTCCGGCTGCTTCAGCAAGAGCCGGCACAGGGCCACCCGGCGTTTCTCACCACCGGAGATAACGGAGACCTTGGTGTCGCCTTCAGGGCAGCGCAGGGCGTCCATGGCCATGTTCAAACGGGAATCCAGGTCCCATGCGTCCAGGTGGTCCAGCTTCTCCTGGAGGTTTCCCTGGCGCTGGATAAGTTTGTCCATCTCCTCGTCGGACATGGGCTCGGCAAATTTTTCGCTGATGGATTCGTACTCGTTGATGAGATCCACGGTCTCCTGGACCCCCTGCTCAACGATCTCACGGACGGTCTTGTCGCTGTCAAGCAGCGGCTCCTGCTCCAGGTAGCCCACGGTGAAGCCCTTGGAGAGGATGGTCTCGCCGTTATATTCCTGGTCCACGCCGGCAAGGATCTTGAGAAGGCTGGACTTACCCGATCCGTTCAGGCCCAGGACGCCGATCTTGGCGCCGTAGAAATAGGAGAGGGAAATATCCTTGAGCACCTGTTTCTTGCCATGGAACTTGCTCACCCGGATCATGGAATAGATCACTTTTTTGGTATCTTCTGACATTGTCTGTTCTTGCTCCTGTATGTTTTTGTATCTTTGTTTACTGTTTTTCGGACTCGGACTCGGACTCGGACTCGGACTCGGACTCGGACTCGGACTCGGACTCGGACTCGGACTCGGACTCGGACTCGGTCTCAGACTCAGACTCAGGCTCAGGCTCGGTCTCGGTCTCGGTCTCAGGCTCGGGCTCGGGCTCGATCTCGGGCTCGGGCTCAAACTGGCCGTTTACCACGGGTTCCTTGAGTATCATGTCCATGGCCTCCCGGGCGGTTTTTGCGATGACGGGAAAGGTATCCCTCACCCCTGCCAGCTGCCTCAGGTTTTCCCCGGTTCTCAGGATCAGCCGGGCAAGGTCCCCCTCGGCATAGGAGGTGCGGCTTACCACGGCCTCCCAGGGGTCGTCCGCTGCCCAGGCCGCCATGACGGCTGCGGGCTGAAGATATAGAAACGGGGCGTCAAACCCCTGTTGCAGCAGTTCCGAGGCAAAGGGCTTCAGCCCTCTTCTAAGGGTTAGGAACTGTTTCGTCAACCGCTTGGGAAGCATTCTCCTGACCAGGCTTTCGTCGTCAAACTCTTTTTCGCTGACAAAGGAGGCCATGACCGCGGCAAGCATGATGGGATCGCGTTCCGGAAGAAGCCCGAGCCTCAGGCTCTGGGCCACCAGCAGGGGCGCGTCCATGCGAAGGTTGGCCGCCCAGATGCCGTCATCGGTCAGGGTGTCATTCTCGGCGACAAACCCCTGTTCCTTTAAGAAATCCAGGTGAATAAGGAAGTCGTCCCACAAAAACTCGAGTCCAAGGCCAAAGGTCTGTCGCGCGTACTTGCCCCGTTTCCCCTGGGTGATCATGTGGGAGGCAAAGGAGTTGTCCAAGAGCAGCCGAACCTTATCCGGGGAGTGGGAAAGCAGGAGGTTGAGCACCATGGAGAAGTTGATCTTGATCTGGCTTCGAACGTCAAGGGGAGGGGCCGATACCATCTTGGCCGTGTGGTGGAGATCCATGAACCTGCCGGGAATGGCCACGGCAAACCCGATCTTGTCCATTCCCCTTCTGCCGGCCCGGCCGGTCATCTGCTGGAATTCGCTGGCTGTCAGCGGCTGGAAATCCGTGCCGTTGAACCGGTCGGAATTGAGGATCACCACGCTCCTTGCGGGAAAGTTCACACCTGCCGCCACGGTTGAGGTGGCAAACATGGCGTCCAGGAGCCCTTCGGCCATCAGGGTTTCCACCACCACCTTCCAGCCGGGAAGCTGGCCCGAGTGATGGGAGGCCGTTGCCGTATGTTCGAGGATCTGCCGCTGGCCGTGGTGGGCCAGGTGTTTGCTGTTGGCAAGAAGCCGGTCGATCCTGTGGGTCAGCCTGGCCTTTTTTGAGGGATCTTTTGCAAGAATCTCCCCGGTGCACATCTTGATTGCCTGGTCGCAGTCGGCCCTGGATTTGAGAAAAAAGATGGCCGGCAGCAGGTCAAATTTGTCCAGGACCTTGAGTATCTCTGAAAAATCGGGCAGCCGTCCGGGCGGGGCGATCTGGGGTCTTGGTTTTGCCTTGAGAAAGTCGGTCACCCGCTGGTGGAGCACGTTTTTTTTCTTGCCGGTCGACTGCCTGAGCAGGGGGCACAGGGTGCCGGAGGGGTGGAGAAACATGGGAAACAGGGGAACCGGGCGGTCCTGGGCATGCACCACCCGGCAGGGCTTCTGCCGGATCTCCGAGAGCCACTCGGAGATGTGGCCGGGGTTGCCGATGGTGGCCGAGAGCATGAGCAGGGGAATCCGCACGGGGAGATAGATCATGATCTCCTCCCATACAACCCCCCGTTCCTGGTCGCCCAGGAAGTGGGCCTCGTCCAGGATGATGAAATCCGCCCCCAGGTCTTCGCCCGTGTGCATGGAATCGTAGAGCTGGTTCCTGAGGATTTCGGTTGTGCCGATGATCAGGGGGGCGTCCGGGTTCTCCTTGATGTCCCCGGTGAGAATTCCCACCTGGTCTTTGCCAAATTGTTTTACGAACTGGGCATAGATGGAGTTGGTCAGGGCCTTGAGGGGGGTGGCGTACCACACCCGTTCTCCCCTGTCGATAAAGGTTTTGGTCGCGGTTTCGGCGATCCAGGTTTTTCCGGCTCCGGTGGGGGCGGTGACAAGGCAGTCCGATGTGCTGATCGCCTCCACTGCTTCCAGCTGGAATGGGTCGGGTTTAAAGGGAACAGGGTCGGGGACGCCGATCTTTTTAAAAATCTTTTTTAGATCCCTGTCTGCTCCGGGGGCCATTGACATTTTTTTTTTGTTGTTGGGGAGTCTCTTTTGAGAACCTGGGTTACTTCGTTTTTTCATGGGTCATGATAAAACCATAAAACAAGGAATCTTGCAACGTTATATTGAAACCCGCCTGTTTGAAAACCGTTTTTTTGAGGGATGAAAAAGAAAACGGTAAGGTCCGTGGCCGGAATCTCTGAACAGGCAATGGGGATGATTTATAAAATGGGGTCCAGGTACAAGATGACTGCAAATCATTAAATCCGATTAGGAGTGGTTTGACGTCTTTAGGAAATAATTTTACGTAAAAAAATAAATATCTTATTGACAGAACGGCTGTTTTTGGACAAAAGTAGCGGCTGCTGTGTCAACCCATAACGTAAAAAAGAAGGAACAGGAAAGTGAACAAAACAGCAGGTCTTTTCAAGAAAATCGCCTCCGGCAGTCTGGTTATGCAGATTATGATCGGCATCCTTGCCGGTATTACCATCGCAGTTGTGGCCCCTGGGGCAGCACAATCCGCCGGACTCCTGGGTAATTTGTTTGTCGGCGGGCTTAAAGCCGTGGCGCCGATACTTGTGTTTGTCATTGTTGCCGGGTCAATTGCAAACCAGAGAAAAAACGCCCACACGAACATGCGGTCCATCGTCTTTTTGTATCTGGCAGGCACGTTTATGGCGGCCCTGGTCGCTGTTACAATGAGCTTTCTTTTTCCGACACAACTGACCCTTGTGGCCACCAACACAACTGCAACGCCCCCCGACGGTATCGGTCAGGTGCTCCATACGTTGCTGTTCAAGATGGTTGATAATCCCGTACATGCACTGGTGGAGGGTAATTTTCTGGGGATTCTGGCCTGGGCCATTGCCCTTGGATTCTCTTTTCAGCATGCTTCGGAAAGTATGAAAACAATCCTTAACGACATCTCCGAGGGCGTGTCCAGTGTTGTAAGGCTGGTGATCCGGTTTGCTCCCCTGGGGATTTTCGGACTGGTTGCAAAAACCATCGCCACAACGGGTTTTTCCGCCCTGGCAGGATATACCCATCTGCTTCAGGTCCTGCTGGGCTCCATGCTGATCATTGCCCTGGTTGTAAATCCCCTTATCGTGTTTATTAAAACCGGCCGTAACCCATACCCGCTCGTGTTTACCTGCCTGCGTGAAAGCGGGGTCACCGCATTTTTCACCCGGAGCTCCGCCGCCAACATTCCAGTTAATATGGATCTTTGTAAACGCCTGAAACTCAATGCCGATACCTACTCGGTTTCCATTCCCCTGGGTGCCACCGTCAATATGGGCGGGGCGGCCATTACGATCACCATACTGACCCTGGCGGCCGTGCATACCCTGGGTATCCAGGTCGATATCGCCACGGCGCTTCTTCTCAGCCTGGTGGCCTCGGTATCTGCCTGCGGCGCCTCGGGTGTGGCCGGCGGTTCTTTGCTTCTCATTCCCCTGGCATGCAGCCTTTTCGGCGTACCCAACGATATTTCCATGGAGGTTGTTGCCGCGGGGTTCATCATCGGCGTGTTGCAGGATTCGGCTGAAACCGCATTGAACAGTTCCACGGATGTCCTGTTCACCGCAGCAGCCGATATCGCTGCCACGGGAGCGGTCATGACAGAGAATAGAGCAGTTTAAAACTATTGGTCCCAGCCCATGCGGCTGATGTTGTGCTTTTTCAAAAGAGCGTAGAGTCGGGTTCTACCAAGGCCGGACAGGGTGCATGCCTGTTTTATGTCTCCCCGGGTCTCTTTCATGAGATCCTGGAAATAGGCGGTTTCGGCACGGGCAAGCACCTGCTCCCTGAATTTTTTGTAGGTAAGGTGGCCGGAAGAGGGCTCCGGCCGCTCCTCAATCCCCCGTTCCTCAATCACCCGCTCCGCTTCCGGGGCTGCCTTGGGGGCAATGGCGGACTGGATGCTTTTGATCCGGATATGGGAGGGCAGGTGCTTCGAGAAAAGGGCCGGTTCGTAAAAGCCTTCGCTTACGGCCGCCTCCAGGGTGTTGACAAGCTCCCGGACATTGCCCGGCCAGTCATAGCTCTTGAGGGTGGCGATGAAATTTGCGGAGAGTTCCTTGGGCGCCATTGACTGGGCCGAGTAAACGGCGGATGCAAAGTGGCGTACCAGTTCTTCGATATCTTCCAGCCGTTCCCGCAGGGGCGGAAGCTCCAGGTGAACAGCTTTTAACCGGTAGAAAAGGTCCTCCCTGAACCGTTTTTCCCGGACCATGGCGGCGAGATCCCGGTTGGTGGCGGCAATGACCCTGAAGTCGCTCGTGATTTCATGTTTGCTGCCAACGGGCCTGAATTTCCGTTCCTGGAGAACCCGCAGGAACACCTTTTGCAAGTTGAGGTTCATCTCCCCCACCTCGTCCAGAAACAAGGTGCCCCCGTCCGAAAGGCCGACAAGTCCCCGGGTGGAGCGGTCCGCACCGGTGAACGATCCCTTTTCGTGGCCGAACAGGGAACTTTCCACAAGGGATTCCGGCAGGGCCGCACAGTCCACAACCACGAACCGCTTGTCCGCCCTGGGACTGTTGGCGTGGATGGCCCGGGCGAACAGCTCTTTGCCCGTGCCTGTCTCCCCTGTGATAAGAACGTTGGTGTTGATCTTGGCGGCCTTGGCAATTGTGTCCAGGCATTCTTTTATCCGGTGGCTTGACCCGATGATCTCTTTTCGTTTGAGCGGGGCCGCCTGCCTGGAAATGGATCGTATCCCGTCCCTGTATTTGAGAATGCGGTTCAGGGGCTGGAGGATGGCCTTGGGGGAGAGGGGCTTCTGGATGTAGTCCCAGGCGCCGTTCTTGATGGCCTGGCCGGCCCCTTTTGAATCCCCCTGGCCCGTGATCACGATGATCTCCGGCGGAAACTCAATGGCAAGGATGGAGCCGATGATGTCAAGCCCGCTTCCGTCCGGCATTTTGACATCGAGGAACACCACGTCAAATTCCCCGGATACAGCCTTTGAAAGCCCTTTTTCCAGGGTCAGGGCATGGTCGGCCGTGTGCTCGAGACAGGAGATCAGATCCGTGAGCATGGCGCACACTTCCCTGTCGTCATCAATTATCAATACCTTTGCCATTCAATTCTCCCGGTCCTTTTTTTGTTAAAATTGGCCTGACGATTTTTCAACGCCCTGCTTTACACTATTTGCCCCACAAGATCAACCAGCCGGCGGGCGCCCAGGGGCTTTTTCACGAAGGCGCGAATACCCGCGGCCAGGGCCTGTTCCTTCAGGTCCGGCATGCTGAAGCCGGTGCACAGGATAATGGGGATATCCGGGCGCTTTTCGAGAAATTCCATGGCCAGGTCAAATCCAGTGATGTCGGGCATGGTCTGGTCGGTGATCACCAGGTCAAACCCCATGGGGTCCTTGAAAAACAGGTCCCGGGCATGGACACTGCTCGTGGTGCCCACTATTTCGTATCCGGTCTGGTCAAGGATCTCTGTGCTGAAGCCCACCAGTTCCTCTTCGTCGTCGATGAAAAGAATTCTGCCCTTGACGGCAGGGGCCATGCTGGCGGGGACGCTTTTTTGTTCATCCCCTGTTCCCCGGTCGAATCCGGGAAGGCTCACCTTGAACCTGCTGTCCTTGCCGGGGTTGCTTATGACCGTGATGGTGCCGTTGAGCTCTTCCACAATGCCGTGTACCACGGAGAGACCCAGGCCGGTTCCGTCGCCGGTGCCCTTTGTGGTGAAAAAGGGATCAAAGATCCTCTCCTGGATGGCCGGGTCGATTCCCTCGCCTGTGTCCGACACGGTAAGGGTCACCATATGGGCCGGTTCCTTTGCCTGCCGTTCTTCGGTAAGGATCACGGTCAGGGTGCCCCCGGACGCCTTCATGGCATCGGCGGCGTTGCTGCAAAGGTTCATCAGGATCTGGTGGATGGCTGTTTCGTTTGCCCACACCGTACACGGGCGGCCGGGAATGGTTTCCTTGATTTCAATGGTGGAGGGGATGGATGCCCGCAGGAAGTTCAGCCCGTCTTTGATGAGGGGGCCGAGGTCAAGGGGGCACTGCTTCTGATCCGAATGCCGGCTGAAGGTCAGGATCTGCTGGATCAGGTCCCTTGCACGGTGGGTGCCTTTCAACACATGGGCGATTCTTGATTGGAGAGTGTTGTTGTCCCTTGCGTCAAACATCTCGATCATCTCGGCATAGCCCAGGATGCCGCTGATAATGTTGTTGAAGTCGTGGGCTATCCCCCCGGCAAAGGTGCCGATCGCCTCCATCTTCTGACTTTGCTGGAGCTTTGATTCCAGGACCTTCCGCTCGGTGATGTCCCGGGCGATGCCGGTGGTGCCCAGGGGGTGGTTGTTCAGGTCGAGCTGCACGGAGATGCTCAGCTCGATGGGGATGTTTTCGCCGTTGTGTTTGATAAGTTCCAGTTCGCAGAGGATCTGGTTCCCCGGTGCAGGGGGCTGCCCGGAACCGGTGAGATCCATGGCGGGGGAGCCTTTGGAAAAGAGTATGGAAAAGGGCTTGCCAATGAAATCGTTGGAATCAAAACCGGTCCACTGGTTGAAGTTTTTGTTGATGAACACAAGATCGCCCCTGGTGTCCGTTTTGAAGATGATATCCGAAGAACTCTCCACCAGGTTGCGGTATTTGATTTCGCTTTCCCGAATCTTCTCCTCCCGTAGCTGAACCTGCCGCACCATGGTGTTGAACTCCTCGGAGATGCGGGTCAGTTCGTTGTTTTTTTCAAGGGGTGCCCGCCTGGAATAGTCCCCGGCCGAGATCCGGTGGAAGTTTTTTTCCATGATCTCCAGGGGGGAGAGGATCTGCCGGGTCATCAGCATCCAAGTGATGGCAAGCACGGCAGAGAGGATTATCAGCATGATGACGGTGCTGGAGAGCATCATCTTCCGGGTAAGGGTGCCTATCTCCGAATTGGTGAACTCCATGACCAGGCGGCCCACCTCCCGGTCTTTCAGTATGATGGAGCGTTCCAGGCGCCAGGTTATATCGCGGCCCGGTTGGGAGCGGTTCCGGTGGGTGATGGTTGCAAGGGGCCTGTCCCGCTCGTCATGGATGGATACATGGACCAGGCTCGGGTCGGCGGCAAGTATTTCCGCATAGATGTTTACAAAGCTGACGTCATAGAGCCACAGGGGTTGTTTCAGCGTCTCCACGGCTTTGTCCGCCTTTGTGTCCGAGCTTTTTTCAAGGGCTGCCATGTTCTTTGAGTAGACAAAGAAATAGTTGATGAACAGGGTGACGGCCAGGGCGGCCACGGTGGTCAGGCAGAGGGCCAGGATGAAATCGGTTCTAAGGGATCTGCCCTTGTTCATGTTCAGGCGCTGTGACATCAGTTTTCTTTTCCTGTTTTGGCAAGGGCTTCGTTCCACAACAGTTTAAAAGCGTTGCGGTCCCTTGTGGCAAGGGTCTTCCAGGGGATGAGTCCCTTGAAAAGCTTCTCAAACGCGGGTGCGTCTTCGGGGGGCAGCAGGGTTTTCATGTAGGTGTCCAGGGCCGAGACCGTGACCGGGCAGGTTCCCAATGTCCTGGCGATGGAGAGGAGCTGCACCTCGGGTGTAAGAAGGTAGTTGATGAACTCGTGGGCGATTTGCAGGGCCATGGGGCGGCGCTCTAAGGTGTGGCTGAGCATGATGGTGTCGATCCACCATGTGGTTCCCTCCCTGGGTACGGCAATGCGCCACTTCCTGAAGCTGTCGTCGATCTGGGGAAACGAGATTCGCCAAGTGGTCGCAAGCGCCATGTCCCGGTAGTGCTCCGGCCTGTCGAATCCTTTCCAGAAGACACCGGCATTGGCGGCCAGCTGGTCGATCTTTTGTTCAAGGGCAGGGCCCTTGATCCGGTCATAGTGGAAAATTCGGTCCCTGTCGTGGCCCAGGGCCAGGGCGGAGATGTAGATGTTCAATTCATAGTAGTCACGGTGGACCGTGTACCGGCCTTTGTAACGGGGATCCCACAGGACCTCCCAGCTGGTCGGCGGCGTTTTGACAATGTCGGTATTATAAGCAAGGCCGTAAATGCCGTGGGCAACGGGGACGCCGTAGACCTTTTCCTTTTCCATGGCCCAGGATTGCTTACGGAGGTGGGGAAGGAGTTTCTGATAATTGGGAACGGCAGACAGATCGATGGGCAGGGTCAGCCCGTTTGTGGTGAGATTGTACCGGGAATCCCTGGCAAGATTGTGGGCCGGTGAAATAATGTCCGCTTTTTCCATGCGAAGCTTGTCGAAAAAATCATCGGGATCGGATGCGTCGGTGATCTCAAAGTCAAGATCGATGTTGTATTTTGATTTGATCGCTGCTGAAAATCGTTCCCGGGTGCGGGGGGAGACATAGCCGTCCCACACCAGCAGCCGCAGGGTGATTTCATCTGCATTGGCCTTGACGCCCGGAGAAAAAAGGGTGGCTGTAAGGATCATCAAGACAACGATAAATTGGGTGCAACTGCCGCTCCCAGGCAACGAATCCATGGCAACCTGCCTTTCTCGGGTCAAAAACCAAGAGAGTAGGATCATTGCCGGGATATGTCAAACCCTAAGTGTTCCGAAAAGACCTTCTAAGTGGGAGACAGGTACTCCAGCCAGGTTTCGTACTCCTCCCTTCTGTCAACGGGATTCCTGCACTCGGTCAGCAATCTCCTTTCAATTCCTGAATAGCGGGGGGGATTCATGTGTCTTCTGTCCTTTCCGGATCGTCTCTCCTGTTTTCTTCTGCAATATCTTGGTGCTTTCATAAAGAACCTCCATGGTGGACGGTAACCGATGCTCCACACACTTTAAAATAAAAGGTAAAACCGGGTGTGTCAAACAATGGGTGGCGATCAGCTCTTTTTCACGAAAGTTTTTTTTTGTTTGCAAAATTTGCCTTAATGGTTTACTGTACTAATTTTTCCTGCCGGCTTTGTCGGCTTTTTTTATTCTCAAGGTAAATAAATTATGTCCTCTGAAAGTTTGCCCCATCCCGGTTTTAGCGAAATGGGACTGATCAAGCCTGTCCTGAAGGCCCTGGATGACCTCGGCTATGAAAGCCCAACGGCGATCCAGGCCCAAACCATTCCCCACGTTCATCAGGGCCGCGATGTCCTGGGGCAGGCCCAGACCGGCACCGGCAAGACAGCGGCCTTTGCGCTGCCGTTGCTCTCCCGCATCGATGTTAAACTCAAGAAGCCCCAGGTGCTGGTGTTGGCTCCCACCCGGGAGCTGGCCATCCAGGTGGCCGAATCGTTCAAGAGCTATGCTGCCCGTATCAAGGGGTTTAACGTGCTGCCCATCTATGGGGGGCAGGCCTATGGTGGCCAGCTCAACCAGCTTAAGCGGGGCGTCCATGTCATCGTCGGCACCCCGGGCCGGCTCATGGATCTCATGAAGCGGGGCGCCCTCAACCTGGAGAATCTTTTTTCCCTTGTCATCGACGAGGCCGATGAGATGCTTCGAATGGGATTTATCGATGATGTGGAGTGGATACTGGACCAGACCCCTGCCGGGCGTCAGATCGCCCTGTTCTCGGCAACCATGCCCGCCCCCATCAAAAAGATCGCCATCAAGTATCTGAACGATCCCAAGCAGGTCACCATCAAGGTGAAAACCACCACGGCCGACACCATTCGCCAGCGATTCTGGATGGTCAAGGGAACCCATAAGCTGGATGCCCTGACCCGGATACTCGAGGCCGAGGCCTTTGACGCCATCATCGTGTTTGTCCGGACCAAGACGGCAACCCTGGAGATTGCGGAAAAACTCGAGGCCAGGGGGTATTCGGCCGAGGCCCTGAACGGGGATATCGCCCAGAAGGCACGGGAACGGACCATCAACCGGTTTAAATCCGGGAAAATCGATATCCTGGTGGCAACGGACGTGGCCGCCCGTGGGCTGGATGTGGAGCGGGTCAGCCACGTGATCAACTACGATATCCCCAATGAGGCGGAATCCTATGTCCACCGTATCGGCAGAACCGGCCGGGCCGGACGCGAGGGCGATGCCATCCTCTTTGTCTCCCCCCGGGAGCGGTGGATGCTACGGGTTATCGAGAAAACCACCCGCCAGAAGATCGAGATGATGCGGCTGCCCACCACCGAGGCGATTAATGACAAGAGAATCGCGGATTTCAAGCAGAGTATCACCGACACCCTCGCCTCGGCGGAGCTTGAACCCTATTTCGACCTCATGGACCAGTATCGCCAGGAGCAGGATGTCCCGGCCCTGGATATAGCCGCGGCCCTGGCCATGATGGTGCAGGGAAACAGGCCCCTGTTGCTCACTGAGCCGAAACCGGAACGGAAAAAACCGGCGCCCCAGGCAAAAAAGGATTACGGAAACGGCCCCGCCCGTGGCAGGGACTCATTCCGGTCCGATGACAAATCCCGGAAGCGGACGTCACAGAAAAAGGATGCGGCCCCCAAACGGCCATCCTCTCCAACGCCAAAGGGAATGGAGCGCTTCCGCATCGAGGTGGGCCGCCACCACGGGGTCAGGCCCAAGGATATCGTGGGCGCCATTGCCAATGAGGCCGAGCTTGACAGCAAATTCATCGGCACCATCACCATTGAAGAGGATCACTCCTTTGTGGATCTTCCCCTTGGCATGCCTTCGACCATTCTGCAGCTCCTCAAAAAGGTGTGGGTGGCTGGCCGGCCCATGAAAATCTCCAGAAGCACCCGGCAGTAACTTAGCCAAGCAACTCAGGGGTCAGGTCGATATAGAGGGGTCAGGCTTAGCTTATTGTCATTAAACTCAAATAACCGAGTAATTATGCCAATAAGCTAAGCCTGACCCCGGTGTTGTTACAATAATTGAGCAATGGCACCAATAAGTTAAGCCTGACGCCGGTGTTTCATTCTGCCCCAGGTGATTACGCCTGACCCCGGTGTTTTACGTTTGACACCAGGGAGGGCGGATATTATATATAGTGCAGGTGTTTTCTTTGGATGAACCGTGCTGTATCCATAACCTTGGAGGTGTCCCATGGAAGAGTTGGATAGAAGAAATGAGACCCGGGCAGGCGCAGACAAAGATTCTTTACCGGGCCTGAGAAAACGTTCGGCTTTTGATCGAAGATCGGGAGACGATCGTCGCCAGGTCTATAACATGGATCATTTCCAGGCGGTCGGCATTGAGCGTCGGCTCAATGTTGAGGGCCGACGGAAAATTCTTGAAGAGAAGAGAAGGAATTGGGTTCGAGTGACTCGCTGGAGCAGTGTTTATGTTACATCAAAAGCGTTGTTTTATTAAGTTCTCCCGCCCTAGGACCTCCATATAAATCATGACTATCAGAAAACCACTCATACTTGCGCCCGCAGGGGATGTTGACTCATTTCTTGCGGCCATCGCCGCCAAGGCCGATGCTATCTATTGCGGACTTAAAATTTTCTCTGCCCGGATGGAGGCGTCCAACTTCAGCATTGAAGAGCTGGCACGGCTCACCGCCCTGGCCGAGTCCAGGGGGATTGCCGTCCATGTGGCCTTGAACTCCCTGATCAAACCTAACGAGATCGAAAAAACCGAAAATATCCTTGCCAAGCTGGTCGAATATGTCCGGCCCCACGCCCTGATCGTCCAGGACCTGGCAGTGGTGCGCCTGGCCCGCAACCTGGGATTCAAGGGCGAGATCCATCTATCCACCCTTGCCAACAGTTCATTTCCTGCAGGACTCGACGCCGTGAAACAGGCCGGGTTCGACAGGGTGGTGCTGCCAAGGGAGCTGAACGTTGACGAGATCAAGACCATGGCGGAGAAGACGCCAGAGGGTCTGGATCTGGAGGTGTTTATCCACGGCGCCCTCTGCTACGGCGTGTCCGGGCGATGCTACTGGAGCAGCTGGTTCGGGGGCAAGAGCGGTCTCCGGGGCCGGTGTGTCCAGCCCTGCAGGCGGGTTTACTCCCAGAAGGGGGACAAACAGCGATTCTTTTCATGCCTTGATTTCTCCGTGGATGTGCTTGCCAAGGTGCTCAAGGGAATACCCGAGGTTACTACCTGGAAGATCGAGGGGCGGAAAAAGAGCCCCCACTATGTTTTCTATACGGTCAAGGCCTACCGCATGCTCCGGGACCACGGCCAGGAGCCGGACAAGAAACGGACCGCCCTTGCGTTCCTCGAATATGCCATGGGACGGCCGTCCAGCCACTATAACCTGCTTCCCCAGCGTCCCCAGAATCCGTTGAAATCCGATGTGGAGACGGGGTCGGGGCTGTTTGCCGGACGGGTCAAGATCGATAAGCATCCTTTTTTCGTGACCCGGGAGGCCCTGTCCAAGGGGGATCTCTTGAGAATCGGATATGAGGACGGCAAAGGCCACTCCATCCAGCGGGTGACCCGGTCCATCCCCAAGCGGGGAAAGCTGGTCCTGATGGCGAAGCGCGGAACACGATTCCAGAAGGGCGATCCTGTCTTTATCGTGGACCGGCGGGAGCCCGAGGTGTATTCCCTGATCCGGGAACTCAGAAACGAATTTGAACAGCTGGAGTCCCCGGTGGTCAGGCCCTTGAAGAAAAAATCCCTTTCCGTGAAGCCGAAAAACAGCCGGAAGCGGGGTAACAGGGGAGGGCGAGGCATTCAGATGACCCTGACCCGGCGGTCCGGCAGGGGCCGGTCGGACGGGGAAAAAGCCCTGTGGTTATCGGAAGGCGTCCTCCAGAAGCTTCCCAGCCGCGTGATCCGGGATACCTGGTGGTGGCTCTCTCCAGTGGTGTGGCCCGGCGATGAGGCGTCCCACATCCTTGCAGTGAAACAGGCCCTGGCAAAGGGAGCGAGGCGATTTGTCCTGAACCAGCCGTGGCAGCGTTCATTTTTCGCTGATGTAAGGCAGCTTGAGCTCTGGGCCGGTCCTTTCTGCAATGTAGGCAACAATCATGCCCTGGAGAGCTTGCGCGTCCAGGGATTTTCCGGGGCGTTTGCCGCGCCGGAACTGGGGGAGGAGGGATTCTTGTCCCTTGCAGCGACATCGCCCCTGCCCCTCGGGGTGGTGGTGGCCGGAAACTGGCCCCTTGCGATATCCCGGATTGTTTCGGACGATATTCGTTTGGACACCCCCTTTGAAAGTCCCATGCGCGAGCAGGGATGGGTATCGCGACGGGACGGCAACTACTGGGTATTTCCCGGTTGGCGACTGGACCTGACGCCGAAGATCCGGGAACTCCAGCGGGCCGGGTACACCCTGTTTGCAACCCTGGAGGAGCCTGTTCCCAAGGGAATGACCCTGAAACAGCGTCCGGGCCTGTGGAACTGGGATCATAGCCTTTTATAAATAAATTGTGAAATAACGATTGACCTTTTGCGAAAAATTGACTAAGTCAATAATTAAACAGTATTCATTCTTTGTGGCTTAGTCTTAGCAGTCGGTGCACTTAATATTTTTATAATATGAGGTTCCGGTCGTGAAAGTACAACAACGCAAATCGTCATTCGTTATCAGTTTTTTAATTCTTCTTCTCTTCTGGGTCGTCTTTTCGGGACGATTCGATCTGTTTCATCTCAGCCTGGGCATGGTCTCCTGTGCCATCGTGGCCTGGTTTGTCTCCGATCTATCCATCCCGAATCCCCGGCCCATTGGGATGCTCCGCCTCTGGTTCAACTTTCTTCTCTATTTCCCCTGGCTTATCTGGCAGATTCTTCTTGCCAACTTCCATGTGATGGGCCTGGTGTTAAGTCCCAACATGATGGATCGCATTGATCCCCATATCCTGCGCTTCAGGAGCGGGATCCGCGACAAACTGGGGCTGGTGACCTTTGCCAACTCCATCACGCTCACCCCGGGAACCATCACGGTTCACCTCTCTCCATTCGGTGATCTTACGGTTCACGCCATTGACAAGGACTCGGCTGCGGCGCTCCCCGGCGAAATGGAGGCGCGGGTCGCAAGGATATTTGGTGAATAATGGATACGTATATTCTCTATTCGGCGATAGTACTCTCTGTGTTGATGGCGATTCCCCTTTACCGCTCCGTTGTGGGGCCCACCCTCAAGGACCGGATCATGGGGGTCAACGCCATCGGCAGTAAGACAACCGTGCTGCTGATCATGATCGGCTTTATTTTCGGGCGGGTGGATATGTTCATCGATATCGCCCTTGCCTATGCCCTGCTTAATTTTATCGCGGTGCTTGCGGCATCCAGGTATTTTCATAAACGTAAAGGTCTTTACCAGGAGATGGATCGATGAACCTTATCTCAGCCCTGTTGATCGCAATTGGTTTGTTCTTTTTCCTGGGCGGCTCAATCGGCATCATCCGGCTGCCCGATTTCTACTCACGGCTTCATGCGGCAGGCATGCTCGACACCATGGGGGTGTTTCTCTCCATGGCGGGGCTGGCCCTGTACGTGCTTACCGATTTCACCTTTGCCAATATCCTGGTGGCAATCAAGATCATGCTGATCGTGGTATTCGTTTATATTACCAGTCCCACGGCCACCCACGCCATCGTGGATGCCGGTGTCAGGGCGGTTCAGGAGCCGTGGACCAAAGACAGGAAGGGAGGGAACCCCATATGATCTGGCAGCTGGATTTGATCATTCTTGTTCTGGTTATCGTCTGTGCTATCGCGGCCATCAATGTAAAGGATCTCCTGAGTGCCGCGATCCTGCTCGGTGCATACAGCTTTCTTCTCTGTCTCCTCTGGGCCATCATGGGGGCGGTGGATGTCGCCTTTACGGAAGCCACGGTCGGGGCGGGGGTGAGCACGGTGTTCTGTGTGGCGGCGGTATTTCATTCGACAAGGAGGACAAAGGATTGAAACTCATCGGAAAATTGACCATATTTCTGTGCGGGACACTTCTCATCGTCTTTGCGAACAAGTTTCCCGAATTCGGGGATCCTCATTCCCCGGCGGCAACCCACCTATCTCCCTACTTTATCGAACACACCATGGCCGACACCTCCGTGCCCAACATCGTGACCTCGGTGTTGGCCGATTACAGGGGGTACGACACCATGTTCGAGACAACGGTGATTCTCACGGCCGGCCTTGCCTGCTTCTTCCTGCTTCGCCTGCCCGAGGAGGAGGAAAAGGAGATCTATTTTCGCCATGTTCCTACGGGGGTGACCATCCGCATCGAAGAGTGCGGGGCCGCGCCCGAGGATTCCGAGGTGTTCCGGCGCATCGACTCCCAGTGGGTGCCCCGGGATATCATCATCCGAAGCACCTGCCGGCTGCTGATCCCCTTTATCCAGATCTTTGCCCTCTACGTGGTTGCCCACGGCCACCACAGCCCCGGGGGCGGATTCCAGGGCGGGGTGGTTTTGGGGGCGGCGGTGATTCTCTTTGCCATCTCCCATAACCTGCGGACCACCGTGGCAAAGATCGGGGAGAAGAGTGCCGCCATCATGAGTGCGGCCGGGGTTTTTATCTATGCGGGCACCGGCGCCCTCTGTCTCGTCCTTGGCGAAAATTTCCTCAATTACGGGGCGCTTGCGCCGATCCTGGGAACGGACAGGGTCATGGCCCGCTCCCACGGGATTCTCATCGTGGAGATCGGTGTCGCCCTTGCCGTCATGTCGGTGATGATCTGGATCTACTACAACCTGTCTTCGGCAGGCAAACAGGATGAGGGGCTTTAAATGGACTTTTTAAGCATAGTGATCGCCCGGGCAAACTACTGGACCTACATCATTCTGATGATGGTGGGGCTCTACGCCATGATTGCCAAGAATAACCTGGTCAAGAAGATCGTCGGCATGAGTATCTTCCAGACCGCCGTGATCCTCTTTTACGTCTCCATCGGTGCGAAACAGGGGGCCACCATCCCGATCCTTCTCCATGGCCACGCCCCCCAGGTCGGCGGCGGCAATCTTGCCCACGCGGCAGTCAGCCACGGCGCCGCCGCGGTCCATGCCGTCGATTATATCAACCCGCTTCCCCATGTGCTCATGCTCACCGCCATCGTGGTTGGCGTGGCAACCCTCGGGGTTGCCCTTGCCCTGGCGGTAAAGGTCTATAAGGAGTACGGCACCCTTGAGGAAGATGAGATAAACCAACGTTTACGGAGCTGATAAACCCATGGTCAATACACTTCCTGCACTGGTCATCATCGTTCCTCTTCTTGCGGCCCTCATGGCCGCGGCAGCGGGTTTCATCAACAAGCGGGCCTGCTTTCCCATTGCGGTCGGGGCATTGGCGGTCGCGTTCCTCGGGGCGGCAGCCCTCCTGGTTCAGGTGGTCAAGACCGGGGTGGCCATTGAGTACCGGTTTGCCGGCTGGGCCGCTCCCATGGGCATCGTCTATGTGATCGATCACCTGAGCGCGCTTGTGCTGGTGGTGATCACCGGGGTGGCCCTGGTCAACCTTGTTTCAAGCAAGGCGACCATCGACCGGGAGTTTGTGGATAAGGAGGGGGCCTTTTACTCCCTTTATGTGCTGTTCACTGCCGGGCTTGTCGGGATGACGGCCACGGGGGATGCATTCAACCTTTATGTGCTGCTGGAGATCGCCTCCCTGTCCGGCTACGCCCTGATCGGGCTGGGAAAGGCGAGGGCGCCCCTGGCCACCCTCAACTATCTTTTTCTCGGAACCATTGGCGCAACCTTCTACCTTCTGGGCGTGGGGTACCTTTACATCGCCACCGGTTCCCTGAACATGGCGGATCTCGCGACAATCCTTCCGGGGATGAAGGACTCCGGCATCGTTCTCTTTGCTTTTATCATCATGCTTTCCGGCCTGTTCGTGAAGATGGCGCTCTTTCCGGTCCACGGATGGCTGCCCGGGGCGTACTCCCAGTCCTCTTCCCCGGCGGCGGGGCTTATCGCCCCCCTGACCACCAAGGTGACCGTATATATAATGGTTCGGATCTGCCTTAACCTCTTTTCCGTGGACTACACCTTCAACCATCTCCACGCCGGGGATCTCATGGTGTGGATCGCCATCGCGACCATCGTGTTCGGTTCCCTGTCGGCCCTTGGCCAGACCGATTACAAGAGGATGCTCACCTACATCATCATCGCGGAGGTGGGGTACATGGTGGGCGGATTCTTCCTGGGCAACCGCATGGGCATGTCCGGGGCCATTCTCCACATCGTCAACGACGCCGTGATGACCCTGTGTCTCTTCATGGCCGCCGGGATCTTCCTCTGGAAAACCGGCACCGAGGAGAGGCGGGATCTCAAGGGGCTTTTTGCCTCCATGCCGTTTACCATGGCGGGCTTTGTGCTGGCCGGCCTCTCCATCATCGGGGTGCCGCCCACATGTGGTTTCTTCAGCAAGTGGTATCTTGTGTCCGGCGGCATTGCCGCAGGTCAATATGTTTTTGTCGCGGCCCTGATCTTCTCTTCCCTGGTCAATGCCGTGCTCTTTTTCCGGTTGTTCGAGATCTCCTATTTTGAACCCTTTGTCGATCACCACCACGGTTCCGGCCACGGTGGCGCCGGCGTTGTTATCCAGGAAGCGCCCATGGCCATGCTGGTTCCGTTTCTATTTGTGTCCATCATGCTTCTGGTGCTGGGGCTCTATTCGGGTAGGATCGTCACCAACATCATTCACTTTGCCATACCTGCGGGGGTGATCTAAAATGACAATGGAAACCGTGCTATCTATCAAACCGTTTCTTGCGGTTCTCGTATCCCTGGCCGCCATTCCGTTCATTGTCGGCTCCAGGACCCATAACATGCGGGAGTCCTGGACCTTTATTGCCGCCATCATCAAGTTTCTGCTGGTGCTCTCCATGCTTCCCATGGTGTTGAAGGGCAAGACCATCGTCTATACCGTGGTCCAGATCTTCCCCGATCTTGGGATCGCCTTCAGGGTCGATGCATTCGGCATGCTCTTCGCCCTGGTGGCCTCCTCCCTCTGGATCGTCACCTCCATCTACTCCCTGGGGTATATGCGCGGCCTTGACGAGCACAGCCAGACCCGCTACTTCTCCTTTTTTGCCGTGGCATTGTCCGCAACCATCGGGGTCGCCTTTTCCGCCAATCTTTTGACCCTCTACCTCTTTTACGAGATGCTCTCCCTTGCCACCTATCCCCTGGTGACCCATCACCAGGACCGGAGTGCAAGAAGTTCCGGCCGGAAATACCTGTTTTACATCCTGGGCGGCTCCATCGGCCTGGCCCTCCCTGCCATGCTGATCACCTATCATTTTACCGGCACCCTTGACTTTGCCGCCCACGGCATCATGGCCGGCCATGTCAATTCGGGCCTTGCCCTGGTGCTTTCCCTCATGTTCCTGTTCGGGTTTGCCAAGGTGGGCATCATGCCCATGCATTCCTGGCTGCCCGCAGCCATGGTGGCCCCAACGCCGGTGAGCGCGCTGCTCCATGCCGTTGCCGTGGTCAAGGTCGGGGCCTTCAGTGTGGTCCGGGTCTTTACCGGTATCGTGGGGACGGATGTCCTTGCCGGGTTCCACATCAACGGGATTATCTGCGTCATCGCCTCCATCACGGTGGTGGTCGCCTCCCTCATTGCGCTTTCCCAGGATGAGCTCAAGCGGCGCCTGGCCTTTTCAACAATCGGCCAGCTCTCCTACATCGTCCTGGGGGTGGGGCTTTTGTCCGCCTCGGGCATGACCGGGGGCATGCTTCACATCGCCATGCACGCCTTTGGCAAGATTACCCTCTTTTTCTGTGCCGGCGCCATCTTTTGCGCCACCGGCATCAAGAACATCAGCCAGATGAAGGGGATCGGCCGGCAGATGCCCATCACCATGACCGCTTTTCTGATAGGTTCCCTTTCCGTGGTGGGCCTTCCCCCCTGCGGGGGCTTTATCAGCAAGTGGTACCTTGTGGTGGGGACCATTGAATCGGGGCAGATGCTGTTGCTCCTGGTGCTGCTGTTGAGTTCCTTTCTCAATGCCGCCTATTTTTTTCCCGTATTCTACAATGCATTTTTTCTGAGCGAGCCGGAGATGACCTTTGAAAACCGGGTGTCGGAGGCGCCGATCTGGTGCGTGGTTCCCCTGACCATCACCGCCGGCATCTCCATGGTTCTCTTTTTCTATCCCCAGCCGTTCCTGAATCTTGCCAAACTTGCGGTTCAATCAATCAATGGAGGCTAGCGACCATGAACGAGGATAAGCAAGAGTTGTCCCACGACCCTGTCCCCGGGTATAAACCTGTATTTCTGGTGGTGTTTGCGGCAAGCGTCATCTACCTTGCCGTGATATTCTTAAGCTCACTATAGACAAGGAAAAAGGTCTGAGGCCATGGAAAAAGAAAAAACTCATTTGTTTGACAAGCCTGAAAATGTGAGGCGGTTGCTCATCATTTTTTTCAGCTCGGTAATCCTGCTGTTTATTCTTGATTTTTTCGTGCATAAGCATGCTCACTTCCCCTGGGAAACCTGGCCGGTGTTCTACGCCATCTTCGGGTTTGTGGCCTGTGTGGTCCTGGTGCTTGTGTCCCGGTTTATTCTGCGTCCCCTGGTGAAGAGAAGGGAGGATTATTATGAATGAGTTGCTGAATCGTCATGGGAAAAAACAGGAGATTCAACAAAAAGACAGGAGTCGGGAGGATTACCATGGATAATGTGCTGCCTCCGTTCATGATCTTTATCCTCGGCGCTTTTGTGATACCGTTTTTACGGGGCAGGGCGCGTTCGGTCTACGTGGTTGCCCTGCCCGTGGCAGGGTTGATCAACCTGCTGCTCATTCCCGCAGACACGGTAATGACCGCAACGTTCCTGGACTACCGGCTTACCCTGGTCCGGATCGACCGGTTGAGCCTTGCCTTTGGCTATATCTTTCATATTGCCGCCTTTGTGACGGTGATCTACATTCTCCATGTCAAGAAGAGCCTGGAGTATGTGGCCGGGTTTGTTTATTCCGGGGCGGCCCTTGGGGCCGTGTTCGCCGGCGACCTCTTTACCTTTTTTGCCTTCTGGGAGACCCTGACCGTGGGATCGGTCATGCTGATCTGGGCCCGGCGTACCAAGGCCTCGTCCGCTGCGGGATTCAGGTATCTGCTGGTCCATGTGACCGGCGGGCTGACGCTTCTTGCCGGTATCGTCATGATGGTGGTGGAAACCGGTTCCATCCATTTCGGTCTTATCGGGCTCAACGGCCTGGCCTCCTGGCTCATTTTCCTGGGGATCGGGGTTAACTGTGCCTGGCCGTTTCTCCACACCTGGCTCACCGATGCCTATCCCGAAGCCACCATCGGCGGCACGGTCTTCCTGAGCGCCTTTACCACCAAGACGGCGGTGTACGCCCTGGCCCGGGCCTATCCGGGAACGGAGCTGCTCATCTGGATCGGGGTCGCCATGGCCGCCTTTCCCATCTTTTTTGCCGTGATCGAGAACGACCTGAGAAGGGTGCTTGCCTACAGTCTGGTGAATCAGGTGGGGTTCATGGTTGTGGGGATCGGCATCGGGACCGAACTTGCCCTGAACGGGGCCGTGGCCCATGCCTGTAACGATGTCCTCTTCAAGGGGCTCCTGTTCATGTCCATGGGGGCCGTGATCCACCGGACCGGCAAGATCAACGCCACCGATCTCGGGGGCCTCTACAAGTCCATGCCCTGGACCGCGGGGTTCTGCATTGTCGGGGCGGCGTCCATATCGGCCTTTCCGTTGTTCAGCGGGTTTGTGAGCAAGTCCATGGTCATGTCGGCGGCAGGTGAGGGGCACATGGTCGCTGTCTGGCTGGTTCTGCTTTTTGCCTCGGCCGGTGTGTTCCACCATGCGGGCATCAAGATACCGTTCTTTGCATTTTTCGGCCATGATGCAGGGCACCGGGTCAAGGAAGCGCCGAAGCACATGCTCGTCGCCATGGGCATCACCGCTTTTCTCTGCATCTTCAATGGTACCTTTTACAAGCCCCTCTACTCCATTCTGCCTTATCCTGCGCTTTACGAACCCTATACCCTTTCCCATGTGGTGACCCAGACGGAACTGCTTTTCTATTCGGCCCTGGCCTTTACCCTGCTGCTTCTTTCCGGAATCTATCCCGCCGAGATGCGGGCTATCAATCTTGATTTTGACTGGTTTTACAGAAAACCGCTGGTGCGCCTGTCCAACGGGCTTGCAGTCATGCTGAACGGGATGAATAAGGTCATGGACCGGCTGCTGGTCAAGGAATTCACAGGGGCTGTGAACGAGGCTTCCATCGATGCCACGGCAAGGCTTGCCTGGGTTGCCGTAGTGCCCTTTATCAAAAATAAGGACAATCCGTACCCGAGGCGGGAAATCTTTAAAAAGAAGCTTGATGCGGCATTTGCAACCGGGACCTCTCCCGTGGGGTTGTTTGCGGCCTGTGCCGGCCTCTTTATCGTGATGCTCTTTGCGCTTATTTAACGAAAATGGGGACGGATTTCAAATCTGTCCCCCAAACGGGGGATCTCAATGGTAACAAGGGATGAGTTGAAAAAGAATATAATTCTCGAGTATCTGACCGACGACATGCTGGATGAGCTTTCGGCCATCACCATTGTCATCAAGGCTAAAAAGGGTGAGGTGGTCTACAGGGAGGGGAGTCCGGCCCAGAACGTCTACATGCTGAAATCGGGAAAGATCCTGCTTGAACAGAAAATATCAAAAACCATTGCCGTGACGGTGAACTCCATTGATCCTGGAGAGTCCTTTGGCTGGGCCTTTCTCCTTGACAAGGGGGCCAATTCCCTTACCGCCACCTGTTGTGAGGATTCTGAAATCTATGTGATCAACCGGGATGTGGTTCGAAATCTCATGGATGAGGATCATTCCCTCGGCTACATGATGATGAAACAGCTTGGGACGGTGTTGAAGCGGCGGCTGGATCTGCGGACGAGCCAGTTCCTGAAGTCGGTGAAGAGCCACCCGGACATTACCGGGCTCGAGGAGTGTTGACTCTGATAGGCTGACAATCGGTTGTTTCTGCATAAAAAAAGGGGTTACGAAAAAATTCGTAACCCCTTTTGGTGTCTTAGTGGTCGGGACGGCAAGATTTGAACTTGCGACCACTTGTCCCCCAGACAAGTGCGCTACCAGACTGCGCTACGCCCCGATCGATGAAAGGGCTTATAGCACTGCTTTGCTGAGAGTGTCAAGCAAAAAAAACATAAAGCTCATTTTTATCACCGCCTCACTGGGGGTCAGGCTTAGTATCACCGGGGTCAGGCTTAGTTTATTGGTGAAATTCTCAATTCTTTGGGTTTAGTCTCAATAAACTAAGCCTGACCCCTAAGATATGCTCAATAAACTAAGCCTGACCCCTAAGATATACTCAATGAACTAAGCCTGCCCCCTAAGGCGGTGTCCTCTTAAGGTGCTGTGTCACTGTTGGGACACCCCGGTGCCATGGTGGGGTTTTGAATATTTAACCGGTTCCGGGAAATAAAGAATTTGCTTTTTTGACGAAGATCCATTATGCAACATATGTTAATTTTTTATTGTGATCCGGTTTTTCCCATGCCGGATTTTATATGATGTCTTGCCTGCCCCATTGGATCCGGTTTGAGATGCGTTCTTTATTTCAGCATGAACGCTGGAAGGTTTTCTGCCTTTACCCGTGACCCGGGGCATTGGAATATTTTTTAAAAAAGGAATCAGGATATGAAGAAAATGTTATTTTTGCTCCTTGCCCTGTTGTTTGCCCCGGTTTTGGCCTGGGCATCCGGGGGAGGAACCGGCCATGCGGAATTGATCGATTTTACAAAAACCGTTTACGGATATCTGGGGGTAGGGCTATTTGTCTGCGCCTATGCCCTGGTACCCCTTGAGAACAATATCCATCTTCGCAAGAGCAAGCCCGTGCTCATCGCAGCCGGTTTTATCTGGCTCCTGGTCGCCCTTGCCTACCTTAAGGTCGGGGATACCCATACTGCCCACGAAGCGATCCAGCACAGCCTGCTGGAGTATGCCGAGCTGTTTCTCTTCCTCCTCGCTGCCATGACCTACATCAATGCCATGGAGGAGCGGAACGTGTTCCAGGCGTTGAGGGCGTTTCTCGTATCAAAGGGGTTTTCCCTCAGGACGCTGTTCTGGATTACAGGCCTTCTCTCCTTTCTCATCTCTCCTGTTGCGGACAACCTCACGACGGCCCTGCTCATGGGTACGGTGATCATGGCGGTGGGCGGAGACAACAAGAAGTTCGTTGCCATCGCATGCATCAACATCGTGGTCGCGGCCAATGCCGGCGGCGCCTTCTCTCCCTTTGGCGACATCACCACCCTGATGGTATGGCAGAAGGGCAAAGTCGCCTTTCATGAGTTCTTCGATATTTTTGTTCCTTCCATTGTCAACTGGCTGGTGCCGGCCATCTGCATGAACTTTGCCGTTGAAAAGGCCGCTCCCCAGGTACTGGACGAGAAGGTCGAGATGAAGTACGGCGCCAAGGCGATCATGGTGCTTTTCCTTTTGACCATCGTTACGGCGGTCAGCTTCCACAACTTCCTTCATCTTCCCCCGGCAGCCGGCATGATGCTCGGCCTCGGTTATCTCGGTTTCTTCAGCTATCATATCAAGCGGAAGGAAGGCCGGATGCTTTTTTACGACAACATTCTGGGCGCACGGAAAAAGAGTACGTCCCAGACTTCCCTTTCCGTGCTCCAGGGTAAGACCCATGGTCAGATTACCGATCTGGTCGAGGATCTGGCGACCCCTGCTTTTATTATCAACAAGGAGCATGTGATTACCCACTGGAACCGGGCCATGGAGGATCTGACCGGTGCGCCCGCCAACGAGCGGATCGGGACTAAGAAACAGTGGAGCCCCTTTTATCCGGAAGAGCGTCCCTCCCTTGCCGACGTGGTGCTGGAAAAGGGCGTAAAGAGCCTGATCGACAAGTTTTATCGCGGCAAGCACATGGTCAACGATTTCCTCGAGTCTGCCTATGACGGGTCCGATTTCTATGCCGGCATTGGCGAAAAGGGAACCTGGCTGTCCTTTACCGCAGCTCCCCTCAAGGATGAGGAAGGTGAGGTGGTGGGCGCCATTGAAACCATTGAGGATGTCTCCGAACTTCAGACGGAGCGGAAAGATTTCGACATCATGGAGAGGATTTCCCGTGCGGAATGGGATACCCTGCTCTTCTTCTACGGCGTAACCCTCTGCGTGGGCGGCCTGGGACAGTTCGGTTATCTCAATGTGGTATCCACCTTCATGTACGGAGACCTTGGTCCCACCATTGCAAACTCACTTGTGGGTGTGTTGTCCGCCATCGTTGACAACATCCCGGTTATGTTTGCCGTCCTCAAGATGGATCCTTCCATGTCCCACGGACAGTGGCTGCTGGTCACCCTGACCGCCGGAGTTGGCGGAAGTCTTCTCTCCATTGGCTCGGCAGCTGGCGTTGCCCTCATGGGAACCGCCCGGGGGATTTACACCTTTGGTGCTCACCTTAAGTGGGCTCCGGTGATTGCCCTTGGTTATATCGCAAGTATTCTGGTTCACCTGCTCATCAATGCGAGCCTGATGTAGAACAAAGAGAGCAAAGGGACAGATATAGTCCCCAGGGACAGATATAGTCCCCAGGGACAGATTTCAAATCTGTCCCCAAAGAACCCGGGACACGGGGACAGATTTTAAATCTGTCCCCAAATGACATGTCCCCAAATGACAAAAGTGACAAAAGTAACATATGATGCGATAGCCCGGCCCCATGGCCGGGCTATCGCTGTTTTAAGGGGGGTACGTGAAAACCGTAAACCAAACATCAATACCTGCGGTGTCCGCCATGCCGCCCTATCTCAAGCCGGGTGACGCCATTGGGGTCTGCGCCCCCTCCGGCGTATTTGATCCGGTCCGGTTCGAAGCCGGACTGTCACGGATTCGTGACATGGGGTTTGAGATCCATCTGCCCCCGGGCTTAGGTGCTCAAGAGCGCTATCTGGCCGGTGATGACGCCCACCGGGCCGGGATCGTCAACGATCTTTTTCAGGATTCCGGCATCAAGGCGATCCTTTGCGCCAGGGGCGGCTTCGGCGTCCTCAGGATTCTTCCCCATCTGAATTTCAGTCTGTTGAACAGAAAACCAAAATTTTTGGTCGGGTTCAGCGATATTACGGCCCTCCTGGCTGAAGGGGTGAAGCAATGCCCGTTTCCCATGATCCACGGGCCCGTGGTGACCTCCCTTGCCCAAGCGTCAAGGGAGAGTGTCGAGTCGCTTTTGCGGGCTCTGTCCGGCCCGGTTTCCGAGGTGGGCCTTGTCAACGGAAAAACCATCCGCCGGGGCAGGGTGTCCGGTCTCCTGGCCGGTGGCAATCTCGCAACCCTGACCTCCATGGCCGGGACCCGGTTTCAGCCCGATTTCAATGGCTGTATCCTGTTTCTGGAGGATATCAACGAACCTCCCTACAAAGTCGACAGAATGCTTACCCAAATGGGGCTTTCCGGTCTCCTGGCCGGTGTCCGGGGAGTGGTGCTTGGGGGCTTTGACCACTGTGGTGACGAAGCTATTCTCCATGACATTGTACAGGAGCGGTTCAACGATCCCCGGGTGCCCATCCTGGCAGGGCTCGATGCCGGCCACGGCGCAATCAATCTCTCGTTGCCCCTGGGTGCCCCTGTTACCCTGGATGCCGACACCCATCGTCTCATCTTTGCACCAGGGGGGATGTCATGACGTCTGTTGCCGCGGCCATGGAACGGGCGGTCCGGGAATCGGTATTTCCAGGGGCTGTACTCCTGGCATCCAGGGGGGCTGACATTCGATTCCACCAGGCCTTTGGAGTGGCCGACCTCGGTACCGGGGAGCCGGTCACCAATGGGACCCTCTTTGATCTGGCTTCCCTTACCAAGCCCCTTGCCACAACCATGGCTGTGCTGGACCTTGTTCAGCAGGGGAGGCTCCGGGTGGAGCAACCCCTTGGCGAGCTTCTTCCCGGGGTGACTGGCACTGACAAGGCCCAGGTCACGGTTGACGACCTGCTGCGCCACAGGTCCGGCCTGCCTGCTTATCATCCTTATTATAAAGCGCTTATGGGGTTTCCCCCGGAGGAAAGGCGGGATCGCCTGAGAAACTTGATTGTGAACGAGCCCCTTGTCTATGAGACAGGCCGGAAGGAGCTCTACTCCGATCTTGGGTTCATACTTCTTGCCTGGGTGACCGAGATCCTCTCCGGCAGCCGCCTGGATCGCCATGTAAGGGAAAAAATCCATGCGCCCCTCGGGCTTGACCGGCTCGGGTTTCGTGGCGTTGGCGCGCCCCTGGAAAAAGGGGTGGCCGCCACGGAGGACTGCCCCTGGCGGAAAAGGGTGCTGAAGGGGGAGGTTCATGACGACAATGCCTGGGCCGTGGGCGGTGTTGAAGGGCATGCCGGACTGTTTGGAACCGCATTCCAGGTGTGGATGCTACTGAAGGAGATCCTGGACGGGGTTTCCTTCAAGGCGACCCGGGTGATCGACGGGGCCCTGATCCGGCGGTTTGCTGCGAGGAAGCCCGGTTATGAGCGGGCAGCCGGTTTTGACACCCCTTCGGGAACCCATTCTTCCGCGGGACGTTTTTTTTCTGCCGCTTCCCTGGGGCACCTGGGGTTTACCGGGACATCCTTCTGGATGGATCCCGTGGCGTCGATTATTGTAGTTCTTTTAACCAACCGGGTTCACCCGGTTCGGAGTAATGAAAAAATACGAAAATTCAGGCCGGAGATCCACGATCTGGTGATGGAAATGCTCCTTGAAAAAGAATGAACCATTGTTCAATCAAGCTTTTTTTATCCTTGTAAAAATGTGGTAATTCTGTTAGCTGATATCTTTTAGAAAGTTATAACGAGTTTTACGCAATAATCATCTGGTGATTCAATAATTCATATAAAGAGGTGGTATGAACCTTATAGTAGATTCTGTTCTTGGTGTTTTTTCAAGTGACCTCGCCCTTGATCTCGGAACAGCCAACACCCTCGTCTATGTCAAGGGGAAGGGGATCGTGCTCAGTGAACCCTCTGTGGTTGCGGTCCGGACAGATAAGAGGTCAAAAAACAAGGTGCTTGCGGTCGGCTCCGAGGCAAAGCGAATGCTTGGAAGAACCCCCGGGAATATCCTTGCCATCCGCCCCATGCGTGACGGAGTTATTGCCGATTTCGAAGTCACCGAGGCAATGCTCAAACACTTCATCAGAAAGGTGCATAACAACAGACGAACCCTGGTACGGCCACGGATTGTCATTGCGGTGCCCTCGGGAATCACCCAGGTGGAGAAACGGGCGGTCCGGGAGTCTGCCGAGCTTGCCGGCGCAAGGGAAGTGTTCCTCATCGAAGAGCCCATGGCGGCTGCCATCGGGGCCGGGCTTCCCATTACCGAGCCCACCTGTAACATGGTGGTGGATATCGGCGGCGGTACCACGGAAGTGGCCGTTATCTCCCTTGCCGGAATCGTTTACAGCCGGTCCATCCGGGTTGCCGGGGACAAAATGGACGCTTCCATCAGTCAGCACATCAAACGAAAATACAACCTTCTCATTGGTGAGAGAACCGCCGAGATCATCAAGACCACCATTGGAAACGCCTATCCCGATCCGGAAAACCTTGAAACCATCGAGGTCAAGGGACGGGATCTTGTGTCGGGTATTCCCAAGATCCTGGCCATCGACAGTGAAGAGATCTGCGTGGCCATCTCCGAGCAGATCGACGCCATTGTCGAGACCGTCAAGATCGCACTGGAGCAGACCCCGCCCGAGCTTGCGGCCGACATCGTTGACTCCGGTATCATCCTCACCGGCGGTGGCGCTCTTCTGAAGAATCTGGATAAACTGCTGAGGGAGAAGAGCGGACTTCCCATCATCGTGGCCGATGATCCCCTTTCCACCGTTGCCCTTGGGTGCGGTAAATCCCTGGATAACATCGAGATTCTGAGAGAGGTGGTAATTACCTGATTTCATGTTTTCTAGAAAGATGGTCCTGTTGATCGGAATCGTATTTTTCATTCTGGTCAATTTCATAGTTTTAACGGTGAGCAGCAAGGATGCCCTGCCGAAAAGCGGGGTCGAGCGAATCACCATATCCTTGATCGCCCCCTTTCAAATGGCCTTCTCACGTAGCTTTACCGCCGTGGAAGGTGTCTGGGACGACTACTTTGCAATGGTTTCCGCTTCCAAGGAGTATCCCCGCCTCAGAAAGGAGGCGGCAAGGGCGGTGGAGATCGCTAACCGCTGCAAGGAACTCGAGCTTGAGAACAGCCGCCTGAGAAAGTTTATCCGGTTCCAGGATCTGGAAAAGGAAGTGCTTGTGGCGGCTAAGGTGATTGCAAGGGATCCCTCTCCATGGTTCAAAACCATTATGATAGACAAGGGCGCCCTGGACGGCTTGACCAAGGGGCTGCCCGTTCTCGTTTCCGAGGGCGTGGTCGGTCAGGTGATCACCGTTGCCAGGCGCTACTCCAGGGTGTTGTTGGTCACGGACAGAAACTCTGCGGTGGACGCCCTTGTCCAGACATCCAGGGCCCGGGGCATTGTCAAGGGAACCGAGTCTGAATTCTGCTCCTTCCGGTACGTGCTGAGGAAAAACAAGATCGAACCCGGGGAGATGATTATCTCTTCGGGGCTTGACGGCGTCTTTCCAAAGGGTTTAAGGGTCGGGCGGGTCGTTGATGTCAAGGAGGACAGCTCCCAGCTGTTCCAGGCGATCACCGTCAAGACCTGTGTTGATTTTGATAAGCTCGAGGAGGTTCTTGTTTCCCTCAAGGATACCGGATCGGAATCAGACGACCTATGATCCGGTTTTTTTTCTATTTCTGCCTCAGCCTTGTGCTGATTGTTGTCCAGACGTCCATTCTTCCCGGTTTTTCCGTTTTCAGCCAGAGCTTTGATCTGTTGTTTGTCATCGTCCTTAGTCTCAGTCTGAGGTTTTCCCATCCGGGAACCGGGGTTGCCGTTTTTTTGTTGGGCTGCGTCATGGACAGCGTGTCAGGCGGCCCCTTCGGGCTCTATATCTCCGCCTATGTCTGGATTTACATCCTGGTGCGGAGCCTGAAGTCCCTTGTTCATCTGGAGAATATCGTGTTTCTCGTCTGTATGAGCGCTGTTGCCGTGGTGGTGGAGAACGCCTTTCTTGTCTTCACCTTTGTTGTGGGCAAGGGGGTGGATGCCGTTTCCTCCCGGGATCTGGTGCTCATGGTGAAGCAGATGATGTTGGCATTGGTTGTAGTTCCCCTGATGGTGCTGGTCGTGGATCAGCTGGAGCGGGGGGTAACCCTTATTGCAAAGCGGCTTGAAGGGAAGCGCTTCGATGGGCTTGAATAGGGCGGATTTACTTTGATAATGAAAGGTCCCGACAGGGAGTGGCTGAAACGAAGGCTCATGGGCGGAGCGTTTTTCATGCTCATCGCCTTTGCCGTGCTTGCGGCAAGGCTTTTTTATCTCCAGGTTATCGAAGGCGAAGAGTTCCTGCGCCTGTCTGAAAATAACTGCATTCGGTTGAAGAGTGTTGAAGCGTCCAGGGGATTGATTTATGACCGGAACGGTGTTTTGCTGGTTGACAATCGTCCTTCTTTCAATTTGAAGATCGTTCTTAAAGATGCCCGCCCCATTCAAAAAACCCTTGAAACCCTGGCCTCTTTTACCCAAATACCCCTGGAGGAGTTGCAGGCCAGGGTCGACGGAAGCAAGGGGGGCGCAAAATACAAGCCGCTTCTCCTGAAAAAGGGGATTTCCCGGGATCAGCTTGCCCTGGTGGAAGCCCACAGCTTTGAGCTTCCCGGCGTCCAGGTGGATGTGGAACCCCGGCGGAACTATGTCTACAGGAAGAGTGCCGCCCACCTGCTCGGCTACCTGGGGCAGATCAATAGCGGGGAGCTGTCAAGCGGGAAATATCCGGGTGTCAGGGGCGGGGACAGCATCGGCAAATATGGTGCTGAAAAGGTGTTTGAAGGTCTGTTGCGGGGCAAGCGGGGCGGGCGCCAGGTTGAGGTGGATGCCAGCGGCCGGCTGGTCCGTGTGATCAAGACCGTTGACTCCGTACCCGGTAAGAATATCTTTCTCACCATAGACAACACCCTTCAGCAGACCGCGGAGGCCATGCTTGTGGATAAGGCCGGCGCAGTTGTTGCCCTGGACCCTTCCAACGGGGATGTCCTTGTCATGGCCAGCAGCCCGTCCTTTGACCAGAACGATTTCATCGGCGGCATCTCGAGCAAAAAATGGAAAAAACTGCTGGCGGACCCGGATCGTCCCATGTCCAACAAGGCCATACAGGGAGAGTATCCCCCCGCCTCCACTTATAAGATGATCACGGCCATCGCCGCCCTGGAAGAAGGGGTGGTGGACACCGGCACCACAAGGTTTTGCTCGGGCCAGTACAAGTTCGGCAACCGGGTTTACCGCTGCTGGAAAAAATGGGGCCACGGGGAGCTTGATATCCTGGGCGCCATTGAGAAATCCTGTGATGTCTATTTCTATAAGGCCGGCGAGGAACTTGGGGTTGATTCCCTGGCGCAGTATGCAAAGGGGTGCGGTCTGGGAAAGATTACGGGGATTGAGCTTGAGCACGAACGGCCCGGGCTTGTGCCCACATCGGCATGGAAAAGGAGGCGCTACGGGGTGCCATGGCAGCCTGGAGAGACCCTGTCGATTGCCATCGGCCAGGGGTTCAACCTTGTGACCCCCCTTCAGATGGCCGTGTTTACCGCGGCCCTGGGTAACGGCGGCACCCTTTACCGGCCACGGATTCTCAAGTCGGTCCAGACCCTGAACGGCGAGGTTGCCGAGGTCAATGCCCCGGAAATCATCGGCGGGCTCCCTGCGGGAAAAGAGACCCTGAAGATCGTCAGAAAAGGGTTGCTGGATGTGGTCCAGGGGAATCGCGGAACGGCAAGAAGAATACGGATCAAGGGAGTGGATATTGCCGGGAAGACCGGTACGGCCCAGGTGTTCAGTCTCAAGAAAAAGGACAGGGAGAGCGACAAAAGGCTGGATTACCATCTCAGGGATCATGCCTGGTTCGTCTGCTACGCCCCGGCCGAAAACCCGGTGATTGCGGTTTCCGTCATCATCGAGCACGGCGAGCACGGCTCGACTGCCGCGGCTCCCGTGGCAGGGGCGGTGCTCAGGGCCTATCTCGAGGAGAAGGGAATGATCGAAAGAGTGGCGAAGGTGAAGGAGTAGGGCGATGTTTGACAGACGGTTGATAGAGTGTTTTGACTGGGGATTGCTTGTGATTACACTGCTGATCGCAGGCATTGGTCTCGGGGTGCTTTACAGCGCTGTAACCGCCGGAGAGATCACGGCCACCCATGTGCTGTTTAAAAAGCAGTTTGTCTGGATGGGGGCGGGGTTTTTTATCATGTTTACCTCGATCCTGGTTCACTATAAGTACCTTGATAAGGGAAGCGTTGCCATCTATGCCGGGTGCGTGGCGCTGCTTGTCATGGTGCTCATCTGCGGGAAATTTGTCGGCGGTTCCCGCCGGTGGCTTGCCCTGGGGCCCTTTACCATGCAGCCGTCCGAGTTGATGAAGCTCTCTTTGATCATCATGATCGCATCGGTCTATTCCGGGGCTGTCACCGAAAAGGGGCTTGGTTTCAGGGATCTTGTAAAGCCGGGCCTTGTGATGGCGCTTCCTTTCATGCTTATCGTGAAGCAGCCCGATCTCGGCACGGCCCTGCTGCTGCTCTTTATCACCGCCTGCATCACCCTGTTTGTCAAGGTTGAAAGGCGGGTGTTCATCACCTGCGCGTCTATTTGCGCGGCTGCCGTGCCCCTGGTGTGGTTTGTGCTGAAGGATTACCAGAAGGCCAGGATTTTGACCTTTCTAAACCCGGACCGGGATCCCCTGGGGGCGGGTTACCATATCATCCAGTCAAAGATAGCCATTGGGTCGGGCATGCTCTGTGGAAAAGGGTATCTCAAGGGAACCCAGAACGCCCTGTCTTTTCTTCCGGAGCAGCACACCGACTTTATCCTTTCCGTGCTGGCCGAGGAGTGGGGGCTTATGGGGTGCGCGGTCCTGCTCTTCCTCTATTTTCTTCTTCTGCTCTGGGGGCTCAATATCTCCTACTCCTGCAGGGACATGTTCGGTTCCATCCTTGCCTTTGGTATCACCATCATGGTTTTCTGGCAGATCTTCATCAATGTCGGCATGATCATGGGGCTCATGCCCGTGGTGGGCGTGCCCCTTCCTTTAATAAGCTACGGGGGGTCTTCCGTGATCACCAATATGGCCGGCATCGGGATTTTGATGAATATCAGCATGCGTAGATTTGCTTCAAGTTGAATCGCCAGGCATCGCAGGTGGATATGGGGGGAATGCTCCCCGGTCTGTCGCGGGCGAATAATTGGATGTTGACAAAAAAATAACTTGATGGTACTCAATTTCCGACCTGAGGTGTAAGTCGAGCGTATTTTAATCGCCCGTTGAGAAAATCGGGTGATAGTGGCATATAGGTAGTTAGTTTAATTATTATTATTAACTGGCGGAGGGAAGTTTATGGTTAGTGTTGATGGGTCACTGTTAATTCAGATCATCAATTTCCTTTTTCTCTTGTTTGTGCTTAATCGCGTTCTTTTTAAGCCGATCCGCAAAGTTCTCCTTGACCGTAAGGAGAAGGTATCCGGTCTGGAAGAGGGGATTGAATCCCTTTCCACCCAGGCAATGGATCAGGATCAGGCTTACAAAGACGGCCTCAAAGGGGCCCGGACTGAAGGCCTCAAAAAGAAAGAGGCTTTTGTCGAACAAGCATCACAGGAAGAAAAAGAGATCATTGAGAGGATCAACCAAAAGGCTCAGTCCAACCTTGCAGAAATTCGCGATCAGGTTGCTGAGGAGACCGCAAAGGCAAGGACTGCTCTTGAAAAAGAAGTGGATCAGTTTGCCAAGGCAATTGGTGAAAAGATTCTGGGGAGGGCATGCTGATGAAAATTGCAAGAAGATTGGGACGTCGTTGTCCCGGGATACTTTCTGCAGCAGCATTGATTCTTCTTACTGTTGCAGGGGTTGCACTGGCCTCGTCCGGAGGTGAAGGACACGAGGTTGTCGTAAAAGGCTGGGTCATTGAAGATACCTATAAGGTAATGAACTTCGTTGTCCTGGCAGCAGCGCTCTTCTTTATTGCAAAGAAGCCCGTTAAGGAATTTTTCTCATCCCGCACAACGGGTATCCAGGAAGAGCTTGAAGGTCTTGAGCTGAAAAAAGCCGAGGCTGAAAAGACCCTTGCCGGATATGCTGAAAAAATCGCAGCCCTTGATCAGGAAGCAGAGCGGATTGTTGCCGATTACGTCGCCCAGGGCGAAGAGGCAAAGAAGCGGATTCTGGCCGAGGCCGAATCCCAGGCTGCAAAGCTTGAGGATATGGCCAAGCGTAACATCGAGCAGGAGTTCAAGAGCGCAAAGGATCAGCTTCGGGAGGAGATTGCCGAAAAGGCGCTTGCCCAGGCCGAGGCCATTGTCAAGAAATCCATCTCTAAAGAGGATCAGAACCGGCTGGTCGATGACTATCTAACAAAGGTGGTGGCATAATGAAAAGTGTTGCAGTTTCAAGACGTTATGCAACGGCATTGATGCTCATCGGCAAAGAGGACGGCAAAGCGGATCAGTACCGGAAGGAGTTGGATCAGATCGTTCAGCTCTTTGATGAGAACCCGGAACTTGAAAAAACCATTGCCAACCCGCTGTTTGATAAAGACGACCGGAGAAAGGTTCTGATCGCCGTGCTGAAAAAGGCTCGCCTTTCCAAGGTTATGAACGCGTTCACAGTCCTGCTGTTTGATAAGGGCAGGATCGCTTTTGTACGGGATGTGTGCGAGTTCTACCAGGCCCTGGCAGACGAGATCAAGGGAGTGGTGCACGCCACCGTTGTTTCGGCAACCGAGCTCTCTTCGGATGCTGTTGAAAAGATCAAGGCCGGCCTTGCAAAGAGAATCGGTAAAGATATTGTTCTGGATGTTGAGCAGGATGCAAGCCTTATTGGAGGAGTCGTTACCAAAATAGGGGATCTTGTGCTGGACGGCAGCGTTAAAACTCAACTGTTCAATATGCGAGAAACATTAAAAAGGGGTGAGAGTGTCTAATGAAAATTAAAGCTGAAGAAATAAGCCAAATCATAAAAGAGCAGATCAAGGACTTTGACAAAGAGGTTGCACTGAGTGAGACCGGTGTGGTCCTGAGCGTTGGTGATGGTATCGCCAGGGTCTATGGCCTCGAAAACGTAAAAGCCATGGAGCTCGTTGAGTTCCCCGGCGGTATCCTTGGTCTTGCCCTGAACCTTGAAGAAGACAACGTTGGTGTGGCAATCCTTGGCTCCGATGAGAAGATCAAGGAAGGCGACATTGTCAAACGAACCGAGCGTATCGCTTCTGTTCCCGTTGGCGAGGCCGTTCTCGGCCGTGTTGTCACCACAACTGGTGAGCCCATCGACGGCAAGGGTCCCATTGATGCAAAAGAGTTCAAGAACATGGAGCTCGTCGCCCCTGGTGTTATCGCAAGAAAATCGGTTCATGAGCCCTGCTACACAGGTTCCAAGGCCGTTGACGGCATGACCCCTGTTGGACGCGGCCAGCGTGAGCTTATCATCGGTGACCGTCAGATCGGTAAGACCGCCATCGCCGTTGATGCCATCATTGCCCAGAAAAACACCGACGTAAAATGTATCTATGTTGCCTGCGGCCAGAAAAAGTCCACGGTTGCCCAGGTTGTTGCCGCCCTTGAAGAGAACGGCGCCATGGATTACACCACCGTTGTTGTTGCAAGTGCATCTGAAGCTGCCGCCATGCAGTATCTCGCACCCTATGCCGGTTGCGCCATGGGCGAGTACTTCCGTGACAAGGGTGAGCACTCTCTGATCGTTTATGATGATCTCTCAAAACAGGCTGCCGCCTATCGTCAGGTATCCCTTCTTCTCAGGCGTCCGCCGGGACGAGAGGCGTACCCTGGAGATATCTTCTATAACCATTCCCGTCTGCTCGAGCGTTCCGCAAAGCTCAATGATGAGCTGGGTGCAGGTTCCCTCACTGCTCTTCCCATCATCGAGACCCAGGAGGGTGATGTTTCCGCCTTTATTCCCACCAACGTTATCTCCATCACCGACGGTCAGATCTACCTTGATAAGTCCCTCTTCTTTGCAGGTATCCGTCCTGCCATCGATGTTGGACTCTCCGTATCCAGGGTTGGTGGTGCTGCCCAGTGTAAGGCAATGAAGCAGGTTGCAGGTACCCTGCGGCTTGACCTTGCCCAGTACCGTGAGCTCGAGGCCTTTGCCGCATTCGGTAGTGACCTTGATGCAGCGACCCAGAGGCAGCTTACCCGTGGTGAGCGTCTGGTTGAGCTCCTGAAACAGCCCCAGTATCAGCCGCTTCCCATGGAGCGTCAGGTTCTCGCACTCTATGCCGGAACCAAGGGATACATGGATGAGTTTGCCAAGGAAGATGTCGGCAAGTACGAAGCCGGACTCTATCCGTTTGTCGAGGCAAGATTCCCCGAGGTCTTCACAGGTCTCGTCGAGAACCAGGCCATCACGGATGATCTTGAAGGTTCTATCAAAAAAGCGCTTGAAGCCTATAAAGAGGAGTTCAAGGCAACTGTATAGTTAGAGTCGATTCTTGCAGGATCGTCAGGAATTTATTTAATAACATACAGGCTAAAAGGTAGAGCTTATGGCAACGTTAAAGGAAGTACAAATAAAGATAGGTAGTGTTAAAAAGACCAGGCAGATCACCTCTGCCATGAAAATGGTCGCTACTTCCCGTTTGCGTGGTTCCCAGGAAAAGATGGACAGGTTCAAACCGTATGCGTCCAAGTTTTCCGAAGTTCTGGGAAGTATAGCAGGTAAGGCCGGTGAGGAGGCAAGTCCCCTTCTTGTGGCCAAGGAAGAATCAAAAAAGGTCAACGTGATCCTCTGTACATCCGACAGGGGACTCTGCGGCGGTTTCAATGTCAATCTCATTGAAAAAGCCGAAAAATTTATCGACGCGGAACTCCAGGACAAAGAGGTCTCTCTGACCTGCTTTGGGAAAAAAGGCCGTGACTGGGCCAAGAAGACTCCCATGGCAATCGAAGATGAGTACATCGGCGTTGTTGGAGGAAAATTCGATTTCAGCGTGGCATCCACTTCCGGACAGAAACTGATCAACGGGTTTCTCGAAGGGGATGTTGACGAGGTATATCTTATATATTCTGATTTTAAGAGTCTGGCCAGACAGGAGCCTGTTGTAAAGCAGCTTCTTCCCATCCCCTCGCTCGAGGCGATGGAGGAGCCAGGGGAAGCGGAAGCAAAAGATGACTCGGTATTCCTTGCCGAGCACATCTGCGAGCCTTCATCCGATGCGTTGCTCGGAGAGATGCTTCCCAGGAACATCTTTATTCAGATCTACGATGCTCTGCTTCAGACATCAACCAGTGAAAACGCCCAGCGAATGAAGGCCATGGAAAACGCAACCAAGGCGTGCAAGGACATGATCGATGAACTGCAGACCATCTACAACAAGACGCGTCAGGCAGGCATCACTTCAGATCTCATGGATATCGTTGGCGGTGCCGAGGCCCTGAACTGATCGATCAGATTACTTAAGAGAATATAAAAAGATTTTACAGGAGGAATAAATGGCTGAAAATATAGGAAAAATAGCGCAGGTTCTCGGTGCTGTTGTTGACGTTAGGTTTGAACCTGGAAAGCTCCCCCCCCTTCTCAATGCACTGACACTGACCAACCCCGTTATCAGCGATGAGAAGGACAACCTGACTATTGAGGTTGCCCAGCATCTGGGTGACAATGTTGTACGCTGCATCGGCATGGACGTAACAGACGGTCTCCAGAGGGGAATGGAAGTCAAGGATTCGGGCGCTCCCATCCAGATGCCCGTTGGTAAAGCCTCCCTCGGACGTGTACTCAACGTTGTTGGAAAGCCGGTTGACGGTCTTGGACCCATCAGCCAGGATAATATGCTCCCCATCCACAGGGAAGCCCCCTCATTCATAAGCCAGGACACAACCGTCCGGGTTCTTGAGACCGGCGTAAAGGTTGTGGATCTGCTCGTTCCCTTCCCCCGTGGCGGTAAGATGGGCATGTTCGGTGGTGCCGGCGTTGGTAAGACCGTTATCATGATGGAGATGGTTAACAACATCGCCATGCAGCACGGTGGTATCTCCGTATTCGCCGGCGTTGGTGAGCGGACCCGTGAAGGAAACGACCTTTACCACGAGATGAAGGACTCCGGCGTTCTGCCCAAGTGTTCCCTGGTTTACGGCCAGATGACAGAGCCTCCGGGAGCACGTGCCAGGGTAGCTCTTTCCGCACTCACATGCGCAGAGTACTTCCGTGATGTAGAGGGCCAGGACGTGCTTCTCTTCGTCGATAACATCTTCCGGTTCACCCAGGCGGGTGCCGAGGTGTCCGCGACCCTGGGTCGTATGCCCTCCGCCGTTGGTTACCAGCCCACACTGGCTGTTGACATGGGTGGTCTTCAGGAGAGGATCACCTCAACTGACAAGGGTTCCATCACCGCGGTACAGTGCGTATACGTACCTGCCGATGACTTGACTGACCCGGCTCCCGCAACAACCTTTGCCCATCTTGACGGTACCGTTGTTCTTTCCCGTCAGATTGCAGAGCTTGGTATCTATCCTGCCGTGGATCCCCTGGATTCAACCTCCAGGATTCTCGATCCCGCTTACGTAGGTGATGAGCACTACAATGTTGCACGGGTTGTTCAGCAGACCCTGCAGAAGTACAAAGAGCTCCAGGACATCATCGCCATCCTCGGTATGGATGAGCTCTCTGACGAGGATAAGCTCACGGTTCAGCGCGCTCGTAAACTCCAGAGATTCCTGTCCCAGCCCTTCCACGTTGCAGAGACTTTTACCGGCATGCCCGGAAAATTTGTAAAGGTTGAGGATACGGTTCGTTCCTTCAAGGAGATCATTGAAGGAAAGCATGATGATCTTCCCGAAGGAGCCTTCTACATGGTCGGCTCCATTGAAGAGGCCAGGGAAAAGGCTTCCAAGATGGCAGAGGCTCAATAACCCAGGGGGTGTATGATGGCTGAGAATATTTTTCTTGAAGTGGTCACCCCTGGAGCTTCCGTTATCAGCGAGGAAGCTGAAATTGTTATTGCTCCGGGTTCGGAGGGTGAGTTCGGTGTTCTGACCGGGCATACCACCTTTCTGACCTCCCTCAAGCTTGGCGCCCTTCGTTATAAGGATGCGTCAGGTAAAGAGAGGATGCTGTTCGTTAACGGCGGTTTTGCAGAGGTGCTGCCAAACAAGGTAACCGTTCTGGCTGAGTCTGCAGAGAGAAGATCTGATATCGATGCTGACCGGGCCAGGGCTGCCAGGGAAAGGGCTGAAAAACGCCTTGCCGCCAGCTCCGAAGATATCGATTTTGCCAGGGCCGATGCCGCTTTGAGAAGAGCGGTTCAGAGGCTTGCGGTGATCGAGACTCGATAGTCGGGCTGACGATGATCTGACAGCTGAAATCTGTTTGACAGGTTTTGAACGATCAAGGGGGTGCATTTTTCATATGCACCCCCTTTTGATTGTGAATCCAGTTACCGGGCCTTGGGGTCTGTTTGTGTTATTTGACGGGGTGATTTAATGGACAACTGCGATGAGATAGGTGTTGTTGTTCTGGCTGCCGGAAAGGGAACCAGGATGCAGTCTGACAAGGCAAAGGTGCTCCATTGTGTCCATGGGCGGAGCATGTTGTCCCATGTGCTCGATTGCGCGGTCAAGGTTTCTTGCGGCAACGTCGTTGTCGTGGTCGGGCACCAGGCGGAACGGGTTAAGGACGCGGTGAAGAATCAGTTTGATGTGGCCTTTGCACACCAAAAAGAACTTCTTGGAACCGGTGATGCCGTCAGGGCTGCGCTGCCCCATTTCGAAAGCCGGGTGAGACACGTGGTGGTGCTGTGCGGTGACACCCCCCTGGTGAAGGCGCGAACGGTAAAGGGGCTTGTGGAAGTGCACAGAAAATTTCAAAACAAGCTCACTGTTCTTGCAGTAGACCTTGACGAACCTACGGGGTATGGTAGAATGATGTTTGATGACGATGAAAAACTCGTCTCCATCCGTGAAGAGGTCGATGCCTCTCCGGATGAAAAGAAAATCACCCTGGTCAATTCAGGCATCTATTGCGTTGAAAAGCAATTTTTAACCACTGCCCTCAACCGGCTCAAGCCTGACAACGCCCAGAGCGAGTATTATCTGACGGATGTTGTGGGTATTGCAACCTCCGGTGGTTATCAAACCGGGTATGTCAGGGGGGAGAACGCATACGAGGTGTTGGGTGTCAACACTCCTGCGCAGTTGAAAACTGCAGAATCGTTGAGTAAGGGTGAAGATGTGTGAATTGTCTTGACTTTGTGAAATGCTATGAATATAAATGAATTAAGGTTTGCGAGGTATGGAAATTGGATAATGAGCTGTTAGATGACAAGTTTGATGATATAGGCGAGAAAGTTGATTTCTTGATAGAGCTTTGCCAGACTCTGCAGATGGAAAACACAGAGCTGATAGCCAAAGCGGAACGTCTTGAATCTGAGCTCGAGAAAAAGAATGAAAATGAAGAGCGGCATACTGAACAACAGGCGGAAATAAGGTCTAAAATTGACGGGCTACTCTCAAAACTCAATAATTTTACAGAAACTCCGTAAGGAGATTGAGTGACAACAGAGGCGTTCTCTGATAAAGATAAACCATTGGATGAGATTGTTAAAATTGAACTTTTTGGTAAGGAGTTCCGGTTCAGGCCTGAAGGCGATGATCTGGATTCCGGAAAGGTGGCTGAGTATCTGAAGCACCATGTCAGTCTGGCCGAAAAGCAATTTCAATTCAAATCCTCGGATGAAAACAAACTGGCAATACTTCTGCTTGCGGCCATGAATATGTCGAAGGACTTTCATGAATTGCAAACGGAGTATTCCAAACTTGAGGCTCACGTTTGTCAACGAATGGCATCCCTGAAGAAGAAGATAGACGAAGGGATCCGATGAAACTGTCTGTTACAGGCTTTTAGGAGTACTACCCCTGCAGTGTTTGTGATTGTATGATGTCCTTTGTCCTAATGCTACAGAACAGGGTATCCACCCTGGCACCGGTGTGCAAGTTCCACTAGTATGGAAAAGCCTTAAGGTGTTATTGGAAACCCGCTTTTTGAACCTTTGGTTCAAAGACTTAAGCAACACGGCATCATGTGGGGGTACCTAAATAATAATCCTGCTTTTTAATGTCTTTCTATCCATTCTTTCCTTTCCAGCACTATATCTCGTAAAATAAAAATACGGTACCCATGGTTTTTTCCCGTTTTTGCCTCCTTCTTTATTATGGTGTGTAAAAAGGAGGGAGACTGCTATACAATACACAAACGCCAGATGGGTGACCGATACTAATATTTTAGGAGATTGTAAATGGAATATATCATGGTTCTTACCTCGGCAGCGGGGCTTGTATCTGGGTTCGGCGTAGCATACTACCTGACTTTGAAGTCGGCCGAAAAAAAGGCGGCTGAAGCCTTCAAAGAGCAGGCCTTGATGATCGAGGATGCCGAGAGAAAAGCAAAGACCCTGCTTAAAGAGGCGAAGATTGAAGCCAAGAGCAGGCTCCTTGAGATGAAAAGCTCGTTCGATGCTGAAATCGGGGATGTCAGGGCCGAGCTGAAGCGGGAAGAAAAGCGGCTTTTGAACAGAAGCGAGACCATTGACAAGCGCCAGGAAAAATTTGAACGGCGTGAACTCGAGTTCCAGAGAAAGGAGAACGACCTCCACCAGCGGCGTGAGGAGCTTTCAAAAAAGGAGGCCAAATGTGCAACGCTTGTGGAAGAAACGACCCGGGAGCTTGAAAGGGTGGCAAGCCTCACCGCAGACCAGGCAAAAGAACTGTTGTTGAAAACAATGGAGAATGAGGCCAGGCACGAGGGGGCAAAGCTTGTGAAACGGATCATGAGCGAGGCCACGGAAAAGGCGGATAAAGAGGCAAAGAAGATTATTTCCACGGCAATCCAGCGCTATGCCGGTGATTTTGTTGCCGAGAGAACCGTCTCAGTTGTCCAGCTCCCCGGTGACGAGATGAAGGGACGGATCATCGGCCGGGAGGGCAGAAACATACGCGCCCTTGAAGCTGCCACCGGAATCGACCTGATCATCGATGATACCCCCGAGGCCGTCATCCTCTCCGGCTTTAATCCGGTTCGGCGGGAAGTTGCCCGGATCGCCTTGACCCGCCTTATATCCGATGGCCGGATCCACCCGGCACGGATCGAGGATGTCGTTACCCGGGTGACTGAAGAGGTGGATGTCACCATCAAGGAGGCCGGTGAGCAAGCAGCCTTTGATCTGGGTGTCCACGGCATTAATCCCGAGCTGATCAAGGTGCTGGGGCAGCTCAAGTTCAGGACCAGTTACGCCCAGAACGTTCTTCAGCATTCTGTGGAAGTTGCTTTCCTGGCCGGGGTTATGGCTGCCGAACTCGGTCTCAACGTCAAGCTGGCCAAGCGCATGGGGCTGCTCCATGATATCGGCAAGGCCGTTGACCACGAGGTTGACGGACCCCACGCTTTAATCGGGTCCAAGCTTGCAAAGAAACACGGTGAGTCAGAGAACGTTGTTAATGCAATCGCCTCCCACCATGAAGACAGAATGCCCGAGAGCGTTTATGATTATCTTGTCCAGGCGGCGGACGCCCTGTCCGGTGCAAGGCCTGGTGCAAGAAAAGAAACCCTTGAAAATTATGTCAAGCGGCTTGAAGAGCTTGAGGCCGTGGCTAACTCCTTTGGCGGGGTTTCCAATACCTATGCCATCCAGGCAGGCCGGGAGATACGGGTCATTGCGGAGAGCGATAAGATCTCCGATGCCGATGCCGTTGTCCTGAGTCGTGACATTGCAGCGAAAATAGAGGAGACCCTTACTTTTCCCGGCCAGATCAAGGTTGTCGTGATCCGGGAGACGCGGTCTGTGGAGTATACAAATAAATAGGTGTGAGAGAAATTTTCACCATTTTAGAATAATAAGGATCAGGTAGGGAAAATGAGTGTTCTCGAAATATTGAATGAGCGTGGTTTTGTCGAGGCTGTTACCCATGAGGAAGAGCTGAAGGAGTACCTGGATAAACACAATGCCACCTGTTATATCGGATTTGACCCCACTGGGTCCAGTCTCCATGTCGGTCATCTTGTTACCATTATGGCCCTTGCCCATATGCAGCGAAACGGCCACAGGCCCATCGCCCTGGTGGGAGGGGGTACCGGACTGATCGGAGACCCCAGCGGCAAGACCGAGATGCGCAAGGTTATTACCCATGAGCAGGTGGATGAGAACAAGCGGGGGATAAAAGCCCAGCTGTCAAGGTTTCTTGACTTCAATGACGATAAGGCCCTGCTTCTCGATAATGCCGACTGGCTCACCGGACTTGAGTATATTCCCTTTTTAAGGGATATTGGCCGTCATTTCAGCGTAAACAGGATGATCAAAGCTGAAAGCTACAAGATGCGCATCGACTCGGAAGAGGGACTGAGTTTCATCGAGTTCAATTACATGCTGCTCCAGGCCTACGACTTCATGAAACTTGCCCAGACCCACGACTGTATGCTTCAGATGGGCGGCAGCGACCAGTGGGGAAACATCGTCGCCGGCATCGATCTTGTCAGGAGGACCCAGGGTAAGACCGCCTTTGGCATCACCTTTCCCCTGATTACAACCAGCAGCGGTATCAAGATGGGTAAAACCCACAAGGGCGCCGTATGGCTCGATCCTGAACGAACGCCTCCCTACGACTACTACCAGTTCTGGATCAATACCGATGATGCCGATGTTGCAAAATTCATGGCTCTGTTTACATTTATGCCAATGGAGGAGATCAAAGAGGTCGAAGCCCTTGAGGGGGCCCGGATGAATGCTGCCAAGGCGATTCTTGCCTATGAAGCAACAACCATCGCCCATGGGGCTGAGGCTGCAAGAAAGGCGTTTGATGCGGCTGCATCTGTTTTTGGCGCTCCAAACATCCCTGAAGGCCTTTGTGCCTCAAGCAGCATACCAAGGGGGGGGAGTGCAAATGCTTCCGCCGACAGTGTACCCTCTTCAAGTGTTGATATGGAGCGGTTGAAGCAGGGGATCTCTGCCGTTGATCTTTTTGTGGAGACAGGCCTGTCAAAATCCAAGGGTGAGGCAAGGCGTCTTATTGGTCAGGGGGGCGGTTACCTGAACGGGGAGAGGATCGATAGTTTTGATCAGCCCATTTCCGATGGCGACTTCAAGGAGGGAGAGATCCTTCTGCGGGCCGGCAAAAAGCGGTATCACAAAATTATTGCATGATTTGCAAGAAAGTAGTTGACAGGCGGGGGCTGTTTTTATATAAACAGTCCCCGTTGCAGGAACAAACGTGACTGCATCACTCTTTGATTCGACTCAAGATTGACCGGGTTGAAAAAAAGAGTTGACAAGGCCGGAACGAGGTAGTATAAAGATCTGGTTTTGTCAATCACTCAAGTCGAGTGATTGTCTCAAAAGAAATTGATCTTTGAAAACTGGTTAGTGACACATAAAGATGAAGCGTGTCTTTTGGGTGCTTTTGAAAGCACGTAAAAGATATTCAAAGAATTTAACTGGAGAGTTTGATTCTGGCTCAGAATGAACGCTGGCGGCGTGCTTAAC
>JAAEMK010000030.1 GCA_024225635.1 Desulfobacteraceae bacterium
CATTGATTCGGCAAACTCCATCAACCGGCCGGCATACATGATGCCGATGCGGTTGCTCATCTCGGCGATAACTGAAATATCATGGGTGATGAGCAAAATGGATACCGACGATTTTGACCTTTCACGAAGGTCCTTTATGTTTCTCAGTATGCGCTCCTGAACCAGGACGTCCAAGCCGGTCGTGGGTTCATCCATAATCACCAGGGGCGGATTCAAAACCAGTGACATGGCGATCATCGACCGCTGGCGCATACCGCCACTGAATTCATGGGGATAGGCTTTCATCATGCCGGCTTGGAGGCCCACCGCTTCAAAGAGCTTTCTGACCATCTGTTCACATTCAGCCTTATTGTGATTCGTGTGGGCCTGAATCGCTTCAATACATTGGTCGCCAACCCGGTAAACCGGATTGAGCGCGTTCATGGCACTTTGAGGGACCAGGCCGATTCCTTGCCAGAGAATTTTTTCCCGAAAATCTTTCTCTGGCATGGAGAGAATGTCCTGTCCTTTGAAGTTCATTGTGTCGGCCGTTACATGGGCGCTTTTGGGAACCAGACGAATGATGGTGCGGATAAGCGTGGATTTGCCGCAACCGGATTCACCGGCCAAGCCGACGACCTCGTTTTTATCAATGGATAAAGAGATACCGTCATTGGCTTTTACAACACCCTTTTCAGTCTGATAATGTGTCTTGAGATTTTTTATTTCCAAAATCATAAGGTATTTTCTCCTCTATCGCTGTTTTAGGCGTGGATTGGCAACTTCCTCGTAGGCCCGAGAGATAAAAACAAGGGAGCTGACCATTAAGATAATACAGATCGAAGGCCATGCGAACCACCACCATGCCGTTCTGATCTTTCCCGAAATCCAGAGGTTGTAAAGCATGCCGCCCCAGGTAAGGTTGTCCGGATCGCTGAATCCCAGAAAACTGGCCCCTGCTTCGGCCAGAACTGACCAGGCGATGTTAAATGAGGTGTAGAGGAGCAAAAGCGGCAGAATATTGGGCATGATATGCCCGTAAATAATGCGCAAATTGCTGCATCCCCTGGCCTTGGCCGCCATAATGAACTGCCGCTGCCGGATAGCCAGGGCCTGCGAGCGAACCACACGGGCCGAGGTGCGCCACACGATACAGCAGATGGCGATAATCACAAACCATATATTGCGGCCGAAAAGTGAGATAAGCACGATCAAAAACGGCAAAAAAGGCATTCCGTAAACAATATCGGTAAAACGCATCAGGATTTCATCCAGTTTCCCGCCGTAATAGGCCGAGAAAAGCCCGATATTTGCGCCGATGATGATGGAGACCAAGCCGGACACCAACCCGATGAGAAATGTGGTCCGGGTGGCGTAGATCATCTGGCTCAAGATGTCACGCCCCATGGCGGTCGTGCCAAGCGGAAACTCCCACGACGGCGATCTCAACATGGCCAGTTTGCCGTTGGAATCCCGAAGCGATTCCCATAGGTCATGGGGAGCGATCCAAGGGGCCAGCAGCGCGACCAAGCCGAAAAAAATAAGAATCGAGGCCCCGAATATGCCAAAACGATTGCTTGTGATAATTCCGTACTGGGTAACAAAAAAGTCTTTTATGCTTTCCAGTTTCATTCCATTGCCTCCTTTAATACTTGATTATCAGTATCTTATTCAGGTTTCAGGTTTCAGCCGTGACACCCCTGGCACCCGAAACCACAATTTGGGGATATGATTATAAGACTAATTCTTTAAGTTCCTCAGGGCTTAACCCCTCAATCCCCAACTCTTTGGCCGTGATTCCATTGCTGAAAAAATCAACCTCCAGCATGGTCGAAGCGATCCGGATGACCGCATCAATATTGGGCGTGGGCACATCCCACATCCGCCCCATCGAAGACCAGGCCGTCAATCCGAAAGGCACATCTTCATCTAAATAGCGCGTGCGAACCACCGATGGCGCCGGCATGGTTGGGTTTGCGTGAATCGGACTTTCTCTGAGCGTTTGGGAAATGCTTTTTTTGCCCAGAGAATATTTCTGATAAAGCTGCTCGAAAGAATCCTTAAAAGCGGTTCCTTTCATTCCCAGATGCTTCAGAAGCGCCATCCGTTCGTCATCCATTTGCAGCATCACCCGCACCACGGACTCGGTGGCTCCGTCGGCATACATATTCCAATCCGCTCCATTTGAAGATTCAATCCGACCGGCGTTGAACAGCATCATCGGTGGATGGACAATCGCATTCAAATTGCATAAACCGATGTGCAAAACGTTTTCCGCCGCTGTAAATTGTGGAAATACAGGGGCGATCTTTTCAATAAAATCTTTTGTCCGGCTGGCCGGCAACGCGGCTGTGGGAAGATTATTCTTGATGCCCACGCAGGTCACCAAACCGGGTTCCACAGCACGCACGGCGTAAAGCAATGACATGGATTCAACCGGCGTGACACGGGTTTTGATGTTCGCCTCTGTTATCCATTGATGAAATCTAAGCGCCCCGAAATTTGAAGTGAAAAGAATAAATTGACCGTCTTCAAAATGGTTAAGCAACGCCTTGCTGAACGGCTCGTGGGCGTGAGCCGAGCCGCCGATGATGATAATATCAACCCCCTTGATCGCCTTTGCAAGATCGGTTGTGTACATGTTAAGTTTGGCAAAGCCATTGCCGGCATCGCCCGATAGCTCAATACCGCCTTTTTTTTCTATAGCCCGCAATGTGGGTTCAAACGCGGGAACTTCGGCAAGGTTGACCGAAAAACCTTTGAGAGCGATATCGGCGGCATAAGCCTGTCCCGAGTTTCCTGTTCCCAAGACCGCGAATTTAGGATCATCTGCTGACATGTTAAACTTCCTTTCATTTGAGTGTAACTTTTTTGTGTATTCCGAAATGTAGGGTGGGTGTAGCGTAGCGAAACCCACCATATTTTCTATTTTCAATGGATATCCAGAAGCAGTCTCATTTCTCTCCCAGCCAAAATTCATCGGGCAAAGGGTCATCGAAATCATCACTATCCCAG
>JAAEMK010000031.1 GCA_024225635.1 Desulfobacteraceae bacterium
GAAAGTACCCTGGACGAAGAGGAAAACCCGGCTCAAATGGCCAACCAGCGCAACCAGCATAACTTTCCGAAAGGCGCCGGACCCGGCACCTTCCTGCACGAATTGCTGGAATGGTGCACACAGCAGGGGTTTCAGCGGGTTGTGGATAACCCGCCGCTACTTCATGAGCAGCTGACCCGGCGCTGCGGCACTCGCGGCTGGAACGAATGGGTGGAGCCGCTGGAACGCTGGTTGCTGGCATTGATCAGCAAACCATTGAACCTCTACCGGGCCGGTGCAGAAGCCGTCTGCCTGGCGGACCTGATCACCCTGCGCCCGGAACTGGAGTTCTGGTTTGAAAGCCGCAACGTCAGTATCCGCAAACTCGACGAGCTGGTAACCGTGCACACCCTGAATCGCGCGGACCGTCCCCGAGTCGAAGAGACCCGATTCAACGGGATGCTCAAGGGGTTTATCGATCTGGTGTTCGAACACAACGGGCGCTATTACGTGCTGGACTACAAATCCA
>JAAEMK010000032.1 GCA_024225635.1 Desulfobacteraceae bacterium
AGAGAGACGGTCTGACCACCGACCGGACCTTGGGACTGGAATGGCGCAAGAGTCCAAGGAGTACACCGACCGCAGAAGAGAGAGGAGCCGCCTACTCAACCGACGTGGAAGAGGGTCGTCCTCTCCAAGCTTCGACAGCGACGAGGTGAGGAGGATCAAGGGGACCGACGGCGGTAGGCCGCGTCCATCGCGCAGAGTGCCGGAGCGCGCCCCTCTCCCCGAAATCATGAAGAAATTGGCGGTCAGCTCACCGCCAGGCAATCCGGGCAACCCCCATCCGACGACGAGTCCGTCGAAGCGAGGGCGGCGGCGCCTGTCCGTCGCGCAAGGTTTCGACAGCAAGCGGCGGCAGGAGCACGAAGAGGAAGAGCACCGCCGAGAGCGGGACGAGTCGGAGCGGCGTCACGAGAGGCGGCGCCGCGAGGAGTCTTCGCGGCGGCGCAGTCCTTCTAGGTGGCGACGACGCGACGAGTCGGAACAGCGCCGTCAGATGCCGAGAGGAGAAGGCAGAGGCCGAGCAGTGGCTCAGGGACAGTCGTCCCACGCTCCAGTCGAGAGAAAGGACAGCGGCGGCAGCTACAAGCGGAGACACTCGCCTCCGAGAGAGAGGGCGAGAGGCTACGTCGCAAGGCCGTCGCGTTCCAAGTCGCGCCCTGGTGACAGCAGGATGGCGGAGTTGGGCGCCAGTTCGGAGAAGAAGTCGCGAGAGTCGTCCAGGAGTCACAGGACGAGAAGAAGCCCAGAGAGAGGAGCGTCCACGCTCGAGAAGCGAAGAGAGGCTGCGGGCTCGGGCGGCGACATCCGAATCGTCAAGAAGGGCACTGGATCTGCTAAAAGAGCAGTGGCTCTGGGACAGTCGTCCCGCGCGTCTGCTGGAGGACTGCACCTGCCAGTGGACCACACGACGACCGTCCATCAGGCCGGCATGTTGCCGGAACACATGGAC
>JAAEMK010000033.1 GCA_024225635.1 Desulfobacteraceae bacterium
GGTGCTTCTCAGTCCGCGCATACGGCAGAGCCTGGTGTGGTGTGAAAACATCCACATGAGCAGCAAGGCATGCCCCACCAAAAGCTCCAGAGCCTCTGTCTCGTGGCCTGAAAGATCGACCATGGCGAAGCACGTGCGGCCACTTGACGCGCACGGGCAGCACCAGCGCGATGCCACTGGTAGCGAGCTTGTGCTATAGATCTCTCCGATCCCACTGACGGGCCGTCATTTTAAGGGTCCGCGTTCATGATCGCAGAGATTGATGCCATGAATGGAGAGTTCTTTCCGAAGATTTCACACAACCAGATTGACCTTTTGAGTTGTTTTCATTTGAAAAATGTCTCGATTGACATATCTCTGCGTTGCCAGAAACAACGCAGGCCTATTTTCGAGTACAGTGTTTCATGAAGGAAATTTTCAACAAATATCTCGTCGTCCAAATTGCTGAATTGACAACGCGGAGATATTTCTCGACTGTAATTGTCTCCTCAGTCAGTTCTCACCGAAAACCCTTCAGTGCACAGAGAGGTTAACCTCTCAAACCATCGACGAGATTTTGAAACCACTGCTCCAGGGTCCCCCCAAGTAAGGCACCCCCTTTTGGCTGTTGGATTTGTTTGGAGCTGCTCATAGCTCTTCATTGGTCCTCTGGTCGACCGATTGTCAAAACACCAGTCAACTCTGTAACCCTTCGGCCCTCTGGGGGCCACCATTCCAAGGTGCAGGCGTACCTGCTGGCAAGGTCTGGCCGGACCACAACAAGGAAAGTGATGTTTTGACTTTGAATTTTTGAGACTAA
>JAAEMK010000034.1 GCA_024225635.1 Desulfobacteraceae bacterium
CTTGCGCTCCTGAAAACAACTGAACGTTGACCTGATTGTCCTTCTTTTCCTTAACCGTTACTAACTGAGATGGATCCACATCCTCCCACTCTGCCGGGCGGTTGCGAGCCACGCACATGTAATCATAGCCCTCAAAGATTAACAAAGCAAGGTTACCTTCAGTGGCGATCCCGGCGTCAATAACCACCGTAATGCCTTTCTTCGGCTTAGGGTCATTACCCGTCCGATCGGCTGCCGGGGTCACCGGCTCACCCTGCAACTGCTCCACCATGTTCAACAATGTCTCCGGCTCGCTGATATTGCCCTGTAGCATTCGACTCTGTTTGGGAAAACCATACGCATCAATCACCAAACCCAATGTCACTAATGGACGATCATACCGCTTCTCCTTTGATCGCCCCCGTTTGGCCTTCTTATTTGCTTTGGCATCGCCTTCAAAATAGGTGTTGGTCAGATCATACAAAAGAATCTTCTCATCAAGCTTAAATAAATCACGCTCCGTGCGGGTCAGATGATCCTCAAGCCCGTCCTTGCGGGACAACAGCACGTCTGATATGCGATACAAGGC
>JAAEMK010000035.1 GCA_024225635.1 Desulfobacteraceae bacterium
AAGGGGTGTTGCAACCGTGTATCGATATCCATAATGACATACGCATTGGACAAACGCAGTACATTATATACAATTTAGAAGGGGACGTCTGCAAAATCACTCCACTCCTTATAATCACCGGTACTCTCATCAACATCATACATTTCCATCAGGATAGCAATCACATCTCCGCACCAGTCAGAGCGGGTCACTTTTTCAAATGGATCTTCCTCGGAGAACAGTTGCATCCCCTCCACCAAGTGGCGTCGCATCAGGTGCGTGTAGAGGTCCACCACATCCTTGCGGGGTACCAGTTTTGTCAGGTGGGAGTAGTAGTACCGGATCCTTGTAGCCTCTCGCAGAGCGCAGACACACTCGCAGGTGGAATCGCCTGTGCAGCCCCAACAAGAATTCTGCCTCGCCTTATCGCGGTAGGTATTCGCCGTCAATGCGTAGGCATAGACAAAGCACTTCTCTGGGGACTTTTGCCATTCGGGTCTCTGAAACAGTCAAATGAATAATGATATTTGTAATTCACGCAGATGATCAGAACATCTTACCCAGATTCCAGGATCTGGAAGGTCAGGGCGCGGAGTACCCAACATGTAGTCCTTGATGTAGGAGTGGTACTCCTTTGTGAGTGTCAGTAGCCAAAAGGGATCACCCTCTCTGAATGGCTCGCAGGCTTCTTTGGTGGTTAGCTTCTTTCCAGCAATCTCTGCGTAGTAGGAGATAACCTCTTCTCGGGGGACCAGGTGGATCAGCTCTGGGAGGACGTAGTTGATAGTCTGAGCCTTGTCTTCAGTAGTGCAGATGTCATGGATGGTCCATTCGTTCCACTCAGGGTTGCACCCCAGACAGGCCTTCTCCATCCCCTTGGTATAGTAGCGCTTCGCCACCTGACCATAGGAGTAGAAGAAGAGTTTCAGCGGTATGTCAGGTTCCAGTGTAGAGCGTTTACTGGATTTTCCACCCATGATTTCACTAAATGTTAGAATGAGAGATGGAGCAGCAAAAATGCATATAAATACCCAGACCGTACTGACAAAAGTACCATAACCCATAATTGGAAAAATGTCTAAGAAATACACCCAGGAGGGACTCGAGTTGGCGCGATGGATGAAGTATGGGGATGGAAAGGAGCAGTATAGTCATACGGATAACCCCCTGTTCAAGGTGCTGGAAG
>JAAEMK010000036.1 GCA_024225635.1 Desulfobacteraceae bacterium
AATCGTGGCGTCTGACCGGGCACTTGAATTGGTACTTGCTGCTGATGCCGAACCGGTCCAGCCCGGGGAAGCATTTACTTATACCCTTACCTACGGCCACACAGCCACTTCTGCCGTGGTTCCTGATACGTTACTGGAACTGCCTTTGCCCGATGGTGTCAGCTTTGTTTCTGCTACTGCCGGCGGCACCCTGGGTGGTGATATTGTGCAATGGAATCTGAGCACCCTGGATCCGGGACAGATCGGCAGGGTTCAGGTGACCGTGGCGGTGGATGCCTCAACAGCCCTTGGCAGTCTCCTTCAGACCCAGGCCGTATTAGCTTCCACCAGCCAGGCGGATATGATTGCCCGGACAGATACGGTTACCCCGGTGGAAGCGGAATCCACACTTTTGTTGTCTGCCGCAGTGCGGCCTGAACCTGTTGAAGCCGGGGAATACCTGGATGTGGCGTTGACTGTAAGCAACACCAGTACCTTTGAACGTTCGGATGTGGTGTTGTGGTTCCGTTATCCAGAGCATCTAGACTCTTTGGCAAACAGCGTGATAAGTGGTGGCGCGTCTATTTCGAATGCTATAGGCTCGTATACCTCAGCCGATTTTAGAGAATTTGTGTCCTGGAATCTGGGCACACTTGAAGCGGGTACCTCAAAAACCGTTACTCTGCCGCCTATGGTAACGGCTGGTACGCCGGCCGGAACTGTGATTGAAATAAGACCACAAGTCTCGGACAGTTCAGGGACTAAAACAATGGTAAGCCGCTGCATCGCTGTGGAGGATGAACGGATTTTCGAGCTTGTCTTGAACACGGATATGGATGCTGCCCAGCCCGAAGGTCTGTTGACCTATACGCTTTCCTATGGACACCGAGCGACCTCCGCCAGTGTTTCTGACGCCGTATTGTCACTACCCCTGCCGGATGATGTCAGCTTTGTTTCGGCAACCGGAAGCGGCACCCTGAGCAATGGTACAGTGCAATGGTCTTTGGGGACTTTGGAGCCGGGCCAGGTAAGCAGAAAACAGGTGACGGTAAGAGTGGATTCAGCAACGGGTTTCGGTGTTTTACTGGAGACCCAGGCTGTTTTAACCTCTGCCGGCCAGCCGGATATCATCGCACGGGCAGATGCTGCAACCAAGGTGGTGGAAACGATGCCGCTTCTGCTGTCCATGGGGGTGACGCCTGACCCGGCCGGGGCAGGTGATAAACTGGATGGATCGTTAACCGTGACCAATACCTGCACCTTTGACCGTTCTGATGTGGTATTAACGCTGCGTTACCCCCAGCATCTGAACAGCCTGAATAACAGCCTGATCAGTGACGGCGCTTCTATTTCGAATGCTATAGGCTCGTATACTTCAGCCGATTTTAGAGAGTTTGTGACCTGGAATCTGGATACCCTTGCTGCAGGCAGTGAAAAAACCGTAACCCTGCCGCCGACAGTTCAGACGGCCACCATTGACGGCACCATCATCGACTTTGATGCGGTGGTGTCCGATGCCACGGCCCGGTCAAGGGTGGAGCATACGGTTCTGATAGGCCAACTGGCATCTGAGATTGAATACCATGTCCTTACGGTTGAGGTGGACGGTGACGGTTCGGTTACCAGTGACCCGGCCGGCATCAGCTGCCCGGAGAATTGCACCGAAACGTTTCCCAGCGGCGCCCAGGTAACGCTGACCGCAGTCCCTGACAATAGCTGGGAGTTCAAGGAATGGACAGGAGACTGCACCGGCACGGATCCTGACTGTGTCGTCACCATGTCCGAAGATTTACAGGTAGGAGCTACCTTTGTTGCCCAGGAAATCAACCAAAAATGTTATGTATTAACCAATGGTACTCCCAGAACATTGGCATCCGGAAACGACACCATAGTGTACGGCTGTCATGGGGCCAATCATATTGTACTTGAAAACGGCGCAGTTGCCAGGCTTATAAATTTCCCAGGCGGCAATACCATAACAATCCAATCCGATTCGAGCCTGTTTACCGTATCCAGATCCGGTACAAGCGTAACATTTACAGGTAGTGGCGGTACAATCCTGGTCATTCCCGCAACAACTACAGCCCAATCAATCGTTTTTAATGACGATAGTTTTGAGCTAAAAATCGATTCAGGATCAGTGATGCTTGGAAATCAGGTTATATCGGCTGAAAGAGCCGTAATTGCGATTAAGTAAACTTTAGGCTATGCCTGAGCGGCCCGATAGGTTCGGACAGTTCAGGCAAGCTTATAATACCACCTTTGACGTTTACGATCCCATCCGGGGTGATGGAAATCATCCCGGATGAAATACAACCGCTTGGTCCGGTTCTGCCCGCCCCTTTCACAATTTTTCCAGTCTTCCGGTCATCCTTTCAAAATAGTACGCCCTCTATTTCTGACACATCGCCCTTCTCCGACGTTAATAGATCATCTCATCTTGCAAATTAAAACGTTTTGATATAAAAAAACATTGTGAATGTTTTAATATCAAAATGCCGTTATATTTCGATTTTTATCCTGCTATGCGTGATACTGACTGCGACCGACCTTACAGCCGGAAGATTTGAGGCTTTTACGGATGATATTCCGGAAAAGATAAATTTTACCAGGGACGAAAGGGATTGGATAAAAAAAAATCCCGTCATAACAGTTGGGGTGGACACTGAATTCGCCCCCATCGAATACCTGGATAAAAATAACCGGTATGTAGGGGTGACAGCTGATTTCCTGACCCTTGTGACAAGAAGAACAGGGCTTGTATTTAAGATCGATCATAAACATTCCTGGAAAGAGAGTATCGAGAGTGTCAAGACCGGTAAAATCCATATGCTTGGCGCGGCGGTTCCGTCAAAGCAACGCAAACAATACATGGATTTCACACAATCCTATGCCAGCCTTTCAGGTATAATTATTGTCAAAAAATCCGTTACGGAACCCATGTCCCTTGAAAAACTCGAAGGGATGGAGGTGGCGGTCGTTCAAGATTACATCTGGAGAGATATCCTTGAAACATACCACCCGAAATTAGAAATCAATCCCTCCCCTGATATTCAAACGACTTTAAAAAAGGTATCCTTTGGCATGACGGATGCCATGGTCGGCTATTTGGCGACTGCCTCCCACTACATCGAACAGCTGGGGATTTCAAACCTGAAGGTTTCGGGAGAGACTGTATCGGTTATGGATATCTCCTTTGCCGTAGCCCAAAAGCACCCCCAACTCAAGAATATCCTGAACCGGGTGCTTGAACAGACAACACCGGCACAGAAGAATTCAATTCTTCGCAAATGGATAAGCCTTGAATTAAATAAGCCGGCAGACCTGAAAAGGGTCTCACGGATCTTGTTGCCATGGATTTTCCTGGGACTTTCCATATTCATCGGGATCGCCATCTGGAACCGTTCCCTGCATAAAAAGGTGAATCAGCGTACAAAGAAACTCAACCGGGAACTTGCCCAGCGGAAGCAGGCGGAGCAGGCCCTCAGGGAAAGTGAAGAAAAGTACAGGAGCATTTTCGGTAATATCCAGGATGTGTACTTTGAAATCCAGCCCGAAGGCCAGGGCCGGATCCTGGAAATCAGCCCCTCCGTTGAAAAAGTGATCGGGTATAAGCGGGAACCGATGCTGCATTCTTTATTGTCCCGCATTTTTGTGGATCATAATAATTTTAAGGAGATGTTGATAAAAACCATCCGGGAAGAGCGGCTGGTAAATCATGAGACCATATTGACCCGTCCGGGCGGAAAGACACTCACGTGCTTCATGAATGCCATGGTGATCAAAAACGCCCAGGGAACGCCGATGAAAATTGTCGGTTCCATCCGCAATATCAGTGACCACGTAAAGGCTCAAAAGCAACTGAGAAAAGCCTATCGGGAACTGGAAGAACGGGTTCGGGAGCGGACAGCCGAATTGCGCAACACCAATAAAGAGCTGAACAAGGCCAAAGAGGCTGCCGATAAAGCCACCCTGGCTAAAAGTAATTTCCTTGCCAATATGAGCCATGAAATCCGAACCCCGCTGAGTGGTGTGATTTCCGCCTCGGAACTTGTAATGAACGAGTCCCCGCCCCAAAAAATTGCCCGCTATATCAATATCATCCGTACCTCCGCACATGCTCTCTTAGAGATTATTGACGATATCCTTGACTTTTCGAAAATCGAGGCGGGAAAAATGGATATTGAAATCCATTCATTCCATTTCAATCAACTCATATCCCGTGCGACAAACCTGTTCAGGCACAGGCTCACTGAAAAAGAGATCACGTTTGTGACGGACATAAAGCCGGACACGCCCGTCCATTTAATGGGAGACTCATTCAGGATTCAGCAGATCCTCACCAACCTGATCAGCAATGCCATCAAGTTCACGGATAAAGGGGGCAGGATAACCCTTGGCGTATCCGCAACCCCGTGTGACAATGAACCGGAAACCGTCCGGATGAAATTCCTTGTGGCGGATACGGGTATAGGCATAAGCCCTGAACACCAGGATCTTTTATTCACCCCCTTTTCCCAGGTTGACGCCTCCACCACCCGGAAATACGGCGGCAGCGGCCTGGGCCTGAGCATCTGCGGCCAACTGGTGGAAATGATGAACGGAACGATTTCCGTGGAAAGCCATCCCCAAAAAGGAAGCTGCTTCCAGTTCAACATCCCCCTTAAAGTGCTGGAAAAAAAGGAGATGGACCAGATGACCCCGCCATCGTTGCTGAACCAGCCCCAGAGCATCTCAACCTATCGCACTTTTCTTGAGGGCAGAAAGATTCTTGTGGCCGAGGATACGCCCACCAACCAGGAGATCATCCTGGCCATCCTGGAACTTGCCGGCATTGAAACAATTCTTGCGGATACGGGCACCAAGGCGTTAGAGAAGGTTCAACAACAGGAATTTGACGCCGTACTTATGGATATCCAGATGCCGGAAATGGATGGATTCGAAACCACACGGGCAATCCGCATGCAGAAGGACAAAAGCCGGTTACCCATCATCGCCATGACCGCCCATGCCTTGAAAGAGGATAAAAACAAATGTATTGCCGCGGGCATGAACGGGTATATTTCAAAACCGGTGAACCAGGAAAAACTGTTTAAAACCCTGATAAAACTGATCCATGGAGAAAGCACGGACCTGCCGGTTGAGCAGGAAACCACCGCCGTCAAAAACGCGGGGAACCCAACGGAATTTACCGGCAGCCTTCCCAAACAGGTTCGCGGCATCGATGTGGAAAAAGCCATAAATGCCATAGGTATTGACGAGGGTACGTTTATACAGGTATTGCAGACCTTTTTTAAAAGCTATGAACACATTGCCGAACACATTAAATCCGCATGGCTCAACCGGGACCGGGAAGAGGTCATCACCCAGCTTCACACCCTCAAGGGAAGCGCCGGCGGTATTGGAGCGACTGAACTTCACAGGCGGGTCCTTGAACTTGAAAAGTTCTGCAAGGACACAAGCGGGCTGCCCGCCATGGAAAAAGCAGGTTTGGCCTCCCTTGAAAACGCATTGGACACGGTACTTGCATCCATAGAATTCATCATGTCCCAACAGCAGGCGCCCCAAAAGGAGACTCCCGGGGTCCGGGTTGATCTTGTAAAAGCAGGCGCTGTTCTGACCCGGTTGGAACAAGCCTTGAAATTTCCGGAAATAGAGGAACTGGAAACCCTGATGGAAGAGTTGGAATCCGTCTTTGAGCACCCGGTGATCATGGAATTAAAAAATCATATTTTTTCCCATGACCATGAACTTGCGGAAGACTCCGTTGCAAATTTACAAACCATACTGGAAGGGCTGAGCCTTTGAAAACCAATAAACACCTGATCATGATTATCGATGACAGCCCTACGAATATCAACATCCTTGCCGGCACCCTCAAGGATGAATTCCGGCTGACAATCGCCAAAAGCGGCCAAACGGCTTTTGAGCGCCTTGAACAACAGCTTCCGGACCTGATACTATTAGATATTTTAATGCCGGAAATGAATGGATTTGAAATTTGCCGCCGCCTGAAAGCCGACCCCCGGACCCGGGATATTCCCATCATCTTTATCACGGCCATGGAAGAGGCGAATAATAAAACAAAAGGGTTTGAACTGGGAGCCGTGGATTATATTACCCGTCCCTTCCATATGGGAGAAGTGCTTGCCAGGGTCCGCACCCATCTGTCCATGCGGCGGCTGCATCTGGCCCTGGGGGAAAAGAACCGGATTATCCGTGAATCCCTGGCTGAAAAAAGCCGCCAACTGGATGTCCTGATCAGCAATCTGCCCGGAATTGTGTACAGGTGCCGCTTTGATGGTAGATGGCACATGGAATTCATCAGCGACGGCTGCCTGAACCTGACAGGTTACGGGCCAGACCATTTTTCCGCACAACAAGGACAACCCTATACCCTGATGGCGGCTCCCGAAGACAGGCCTTCCATTAAAAAGGATCTTGACCGTGCCTTGAAGACCCGCTCCTCTTTTGAACTGACCTACCGGGTCCGGACAGCCGAAGGCCATGATAAATGGTTTTTAGAGCAGGGGGTGGGCGTCTATGACGAGGCCGGCAAACTGTTAGGGATGGAAGGCTTTATTTCAGATGTTACGGAAAAATATAACAGGGCATTGGCCCTGGACCTGGAAAACAAACAGCTGAAATCCAAAATCATACAGAATGACCGGTTTGGTGACATTGTCGGCAAATCACCGGCCATGCTTACGGTTTATGATTTGATCCGCAAGGCTGCCGCGGGAGACGATTGTACCATCATCTATGGGCCTTCGGGCACGGGAAAAGAGCTTGTAGCAAAAGAGATCCATAAAAACAGCAAGCGGAAACAGAACCCTTTCATACCTATCAACTGCGGCGCCATCCCGGAAAGCCTTTTTGAAAGTGAATTTTTCGGGCATAAAAAAGGGGCCTTCAGCGGGGCCAACACAGATAAAAAAGGTGTTCTAGGCCTGGCTGACGGCGGGACCCTTTTCCTGGACGAGCTGGGGGAGATCTCTTTGTCCATGCAGGTTAAGCTGCTCAGGGTCATGGACGGAAACGGGTATATCCCCGTGGGTGGAACGGAATTAAAAAAACCCGATCTCCGGTTTGTCTGCGCAACCAACCGGGATCTTCAACAAATGGTTCGCCAAAAAAGGCTCCGGGAGGATTTTTTCTTCAGGGTTCATATCATCCCCATCACCCTCCCCCCCCTGAAGGACAGGAAAGAGGACATCCCCCTTCTCATTGAGCATTTTCTCAACTCATACCCAAAGAATGAGAACACACCACGGCTGACCCGGGAGAAGATAATGGAAATGGCCGATTTCTCCTGGCCCGGCAATATCCGGCAGCTTCAAAATGTGATCTACCAGTTTCTCACTTTGGGTACCCTGGAGTTCCTTGATCCGGGAAGCCGGAACAAGACCATCCACCAGCCGGGCTCAGGGAAAGACCAGACCCTGAAAGTGGCCGTGGAAGAATTTGAAAAGAATTATATTTCAAGGATGCTGGACGCCCACGGACAGAAGAAAGGGAAAGTGGCTGAGATACTGAACATGGATCGAAAAACCCTTTTCAGAAAAATAAAAAAATACGGCCTGTAGAATCGATTCACACCCCATGGGGGGGTCCCCCCGGTCAAATGGACCGTCGGGATCAAGGATGTTCCATAAATCCCCCCGTGGGGTAAGCCCCATCAGCCTCCCGGCTGATGGGACAATTCTGCCCCCGACAAATCTCCCCACCCCCTGAAACCCGCTGTAACACAAGCTTTTCCAAGCGACAACAAAACCCTGCCCCTCGGGGAACCCCTTTGTCCCAAACAAGCCCCATTCATAGTTTGCCCTGAGATTTCAGGCAGATACAGCCGAAATTCTCTCCATAATCCCGATTCCACCCCCTTGCAATGGGGCATATCCACCCCCTTCCCTTTTGCCGGCTGTTCTATGCGCTGAACAGGCAAAACAATCAATCAAAAAAAATGAACGGCTAATTAACTGAAAATTAACGCCTTTTCGATTTTCGAGCAGGCATCGGCATTTTTTTATCCCAACATGGCATGCCTGTTGCTCTACTATCACAGCAACATCATTCATGAAGGAAAAAGTTATGGATCATGTTAACAGCTTTTCCCGACTGATATCTAATGTGTGATATTTCAGATATTAGATATCAAAGGGAATAAATATAAAACAACTACGGTTCCGTGGGGGGGGCTCCCGGAATCAATACAGTAAAACAATCATTATTGGAGGTATACGCACAATGAAAATGACTACGGAAGAAGCCTTTGTAAAAGTACTCCAGATGCATGGAATTGAAAACGCTTTCGGAATTATCGGTTCGGCAATGATGCCTATTTCCGATCTTTTCCCCAAGGCAGGTATCAGCTTCTGGGACTGCGGCCATGAAACCAACGCCGGTATGATGGCTGACGGTTTCACACGCGCTTCCGGCAAGATGTCCATGATGGTGGCTCAGAACGGCCCTGGTATCACCAACTTTGTAACTCCCGTAAAGACAGCTTACTGGAACCATACACCTCTTTTACTTGTAACCCCCCAGGCTGCTAACATGAGCATGGGCCAGGGCGGTTTCCAGGAAGTTCCCCAGATGTCAGTGTTTGAGGACATGGTTGCATATCAGGAAGAAGTTCTTCATCCTTCCCGTATCGCAGAGGTTCTCAACAGGGTAATCCTCCAGGCAAAACGCGCTTCCGCTCCCGCACAGATCAATATCCCCCGTGACTTCTGGACCCAGGTAATCGACATCGAGCTTCCCGCCATTGTTGATTTCGAGCGCCCGGCAGGTGGAGCAGACGCCATCGCCGAGGCTACCGAGCTTCTGTCCAACGCCAAGTTCCCTGTAATCCTGAACGGTGGCGGTGTTGTCATCGGCGGCGCGATCAAAGACTCAATGGAGCTTGCCGAGCGTCTTGACGCAGCGGTTTGCTGCGGCTACCAGCACAACGACGCCTTCCCCGGCAGCCATCCCCTCAGCGCAGGCCCCCTGGGTTACAATGGTTCAAAGGCCGGTATGGAGCTGATCTCCAAGGCTGACGTCGTACTTGCCCTTGGTACCCGTTTGAACCCCTTCTCAACCCTTCCCGGATACGGCATCGACTACTGGCCCGCCGACGCAAAGATCATTCAGGTTGACATCAACCCCGACCGCATCGGCCTTACTAAAAAGGTTTCCGTAGGCATCGTCGGTGACGCAAAGAAAGTGGCCAACGCGATTCTCGCCGGCCTCTCCGCCACGGCTGGTGACACAGACCGTGCCGAGCGTAAAGCCGCCATCGAGAAGACCAAAGCGGACTGGGAGAAAGAACTTGCTGCAATGGATCACGAGCAGGATGATCCCGGAACAACCTGGAACGAGCGCGCACGTGACCGTGAGCCGGAAAAAATCACAGCCCGGATGGCTTGGCGCGTAATCAAGGCTGCCATGCCCGAGAACGCAATCATGTCTTCCGACATCGGAAACAACTGCGCCATCGGTAACGCCTACCCGACTTTCGAGGAAGGCCGTAAGTACCTGGCACCCGGAATGTTCGGACCTTGCGGATACGGTTTCCCCGCCATCTGCGGCGCGAAAATCGCACAGCCCGACGTTCCTGTAATCGGTTTTGCCGGTGACGGCGCCTTCGGTATCTCCATGAACGAAATGGCTGCCTGCGGCCGTGACGAGTGGCCCGCGATCACCATGATCATCTTCCGTAACTACCAGTGGGGTGCTGAGAAACGTAACACCACACTTTGGTACGATGATAACTTTGTCGGCACCGAGCTGAACAAGGAAACTTCCTACGCTGCCGTAGCAAAGGCATGCGGTGTTGAGGGTGTTCAGGCAACCTCCATGGAAGACTTGGACGCGAAACTGAAAGCTGCTCTCAAGGCACAGATGGAAGACGGCAAGACCACTTTCATCGAAGTCCTGACCAACCAGGAGCTGGGCGAGCCGTTCCGTCGCGACGCCATGAAGAAGCCGGTCGCTGTTGCCGGTATCGACAAGGCTGACATGCGTCCCCAGCAGGGTGCATAAGGATAGTAAAACGTCATAAGTAGCATTGTATCCGGCGGTATACGGTACGGTTCCGCCCCGCCGGGTACATTCCTGACAGGTACATGTAAATTCCAAACAGTACCTTTTTATACCATATAAATTGCTTTGATGTTCCGTTAAAGCCCTTTTTACGTCCCGCGACAGGGGCCTGCGGAAAAACGTCTAAACATTTGTTTTAATAAGGAAGTATGATCATGGAAACAAAAACGAATTGGCTGGAGTATGATGCTGACGAGATGGTTGCAGGTGACAAGGATTGCGTCTGGCATCACCTGAAGCCCCACAAATGTTTTGAAACCCAGGAGCAGATGATCATTGTCGAAGGCAATGGACTGAATGTTACGGATATCAGGGGCAAGGAATACCTTGATGCCACATCCGGCGGTGTCTGGAGCGTTATGGTGGGTTATGGCCGTGACTCCATTGCCGAGGCCGTTTGCGACCAGTTGAAAAAAATGCCCTATTTCGCAGGTGTTTTTGGAAATGTACCCGCCATCAAGTTTGCCCAGAAACTTGTTGAGAAACTGCCGAGACTCGATAAGGTATTTTTCTCAAACTCCGGTTCCGAGGCAAATGAAAAAGCATTTAAGATGGTTCGTCAGGCTTCCAGGATCAACCCTGACCGTAAGGGTAAGTACAAGATCATGTACAGGGACCGTGACTACCATGGCACCACCATCGGTGCAATGAGCGCCACTGGTCAGGCCCAGAGAAAGCATGACTTCGGTCCGTTTGTTGAAGGATTTGTAGAATTCCCCCATTGCGCCTGTTACAGGTGCCCTTATGACAAGACTTACGGGGAGTGTAACATTGAATGTGCCCGGAAAGTCGAAGATATCATCCTCAAAGAGGGCCCGGAAACAATAGGCGGTCTGATTGTCGAGCCCATCACAGCAGGCGGCGGAGTTTTAAAGCCTGTCAAAGAGTACTATCCGATTCTCCAGGAAATCTGCAAGAAATATGACATCTGGCTCATCATGGATGAGGTTGTTTGCGGTTTCGGACGAACAGGAAAATTCTGGGGTCATGAGCATTTTGACGTCGATCCCGATATCGTTACCATGGCAAAGGGACTTGCAAGTTCATATGAAGCCCTGTCCGCCACCGTGGTTAAGCAGAAAGTATACGACGTATTCTTGAATGATCCCACGGATCCCGATACACGGCTGAACTACTTCAGGGACATCAGCACCTATGGCGGATGTACCGCCCCCATGGCTGCCGCCCTTGAAAGCACAAGAATCATCGAGGACGAAAACCTCATTGAGAACAGCCGGGAGATGGGAGAGTATCTGATTGAAAAACTCAATGAGCTTACAAAATACGACTGTGTTGGCGAGATCAGGGGCCAGGGTCTGTTTGCGGGTATTGAGTTTGTTAATAACAGAGAGACCAAAGAGGCTATCACTGAAGGACAGATGGCGACTCTTATGGGCAATGTAGTCGGAGAAGGTGTTATTGTCGGCCGGACAAATTCGAGCTTCCACGGTTTGAATAACATCATGAACTTCGCACCCTGCCTGATTATTACCAAAGAGCAGGTTGATACAATTGTTGGTGCAGTTTCTAAAGCGATCGAAAAAACATTTAAATAAAAAATTCAGGAGAATAATAAAATGATTGTTGGTGTTTTAAAAGAGATTAAAGTCGCAGAGAAAAGAGTAAGCATGACCCCTTCCGGCGTTGTCGCCATGATCCAGAACGGTCATGAGGTTCTGATTGAGAAATCAGCCGGTGCCGGTTCAGGCTTTCCGGATGCCGAGTATGTAGCTGCCGGTGCAACCATCATTGACACCCCTGCCGGGATCTTCGCAAAGTCCGATATGGTTATGCATGTCAAGGAGCCCCAGCCTTCAGAGTACGACCTGATCAGGGAAGACCAGATCGTGTTTACCTACCTGCACCTTGCGGCTGACGAGCCCCAGACAAATGCTCTCCTCAAGAGCAAGTCCATCTCCATTGCCTATGAGACAATCGAGAAGGACAACGGATCTCTTCCCCTTCTTGTGCCCATGAGTGAAGTTGCCGGTCGTATGGCAACCCAGGAAGCCGCAAAATACATTGAGATGCCCCAGGGTGGAATGGGCATCCTCCTCGGCGGCGTAACCGGTGTAGAGCCTGCAACGGTTGTCGTTATCGGCGGCGGTGTTGTAGGTGTCAACGCGGCTAAAATGGCTTGCGGCCTTGGCGCAAAGGTTTATATCCTTGATACAAACCTTGAGAGACTGTCCTACCTTGACGATATCATGCCCGCTAACTGCTTCCCCGTCATGTCCAATGCGGCTGTTCTGAGGGATCTCGTTACCAAGGCCGACGTTGTTATCGGTGCTGTTCTTGTCGCGGGTGCAAAAGCTCCAAAGCTCCTGACCAAGGATATGCTCAAGGACATGAAAGACGGTTCCGTCATCGTTGACGTCGCCATCGACCAGGGCGGATGCTTCGAGACTTCAAAAGCAACCACACACGAGGATCCCTGCTTCGTTGTTGACGGTGTTATCCACTACTGTGTGGCCAACATGCCCGGCGCGGTTGCAAAGACCTCTACCATGGCGCTCACCAACGCAACCCTTCCCTATGCAATCCAGATTGCAAACAAGGGCTGGAAAAAAGCGATGCAGGACAACAACGAGATCAAGCTCGGCGCAAACACGGTTAAAGGCCAGCTGACCTACAAAGCTGTTGCCGAAGCATTTGACCTTGCTTATACTCCGGTAGAGGAATTCCTCTAGGATCCAAACCCGAGTAGTTTTTAAATAGAAAACTTTATACTTCCCTTTTTCTTGAGCATTATTTCAGCAATGAAATAATGCTCAAGATCACCCAAGGGGAAGTATAAAGTTTTTTTCATTCCATAGAGAAAGGGCTCCTGCAATGGAATACCAAGTCAACACACCCCCCCTCCGGGAGCAGGTTTATACATATTTGCGACAACAGATGAACCTTGGGGCTTTAATACCCGGATCCACCATAAACCTGGGGGAGATCGCAAAACAGCTGGGTATCAGCAAAACACCCCTCAGGGACGCGTTGATTCATCTTGAGATAGAAGGATTTGTTACAATCATCCCCCGGCGGGGCGTCCGGGTGAACCTGCTGGAACTCAGGGATGTAAAGAACGCATACGATACCATTGGAGTCATTGAAAATTCAATTATCCTGGATTGTTTTGAAAGTATCAACCGGTCCCACATTTCACAGCTTGAAGAACTGAATAATAAAATGGTATCCGATATCAAGAAAAACGATTTCAATCGGCTTTTTGATCTCAACCTCCGGTTCCACGATGTTTATCTTAACGTATCCGACAACGATTACTTAAAAAAATTTATCATCCCCATAAAGCAAAGGCTCTATGATTTCCCCAGGAAAAATTATATCAAAGAGTGGGAAATTAGAAATTGTGAAGAACACCGGCTTTTAATCGACCATATAAAGGCAGGCTGTGCCGAAGACGCCGCAAAGATATTAAAGGATGTTCACTGGTCCTTTGATTACCAGAAGGATTTCATTAAAGAATTCTATAATTTCGAGGATTGATGATAAGCCCGCAACACTGATTTTTCCCCGAGCCGTGAATGCTCCCCTCCTGAATCATAGATTCAAAAGGGGCTTCTATCAGGTCGAAGCCTGAAACGTATCCATCCCGATACGCAAAATATTCAGGGCCGCATTATGATCTCGGTTTGCAACAAAACCACAGTCGCAACGATGTGTGCGAGTCGACAAAGATTTTTTGACCGTTTTTCTACAAGAAGAGCAAATCTGAGACGTGTAATGGGGCGGAACAGGGACAACTTGTTTGCAAAGGTCACTGGCTTTATAATATTGTTTTGTCCCTTTTTTCGTATTTGAAAGCCGCCGTTACAACCCCTGGAGCTGTTGTTCCTTCTTTCTAAGGTATTTGGGAACAGACACTTGAAAACCATCGGAAACATAGAAAAAATCAATCAACCCCAGTAAATATTCGGCTTAGTCATTCAGGATTTAATTTTTCAGCAACACCCTAAATTTTCATTTTAGAGCAACTCTTCTTTTTCGAACGATTGAGCTGAGGGGCCGGGCGTTTAGCCCCGAAACCTCAGATAAAATCTTTCATTTCCTTCAACCACATATTTCCCAAGATTCCTATCCATATCGTTTATCTCTTCTACAGTCCGATTGAATAGAGCGGGCAATTTGTCCTGTCGATTTCTTTCGCCTTTATAAGTAAGGCCGTAACCTTGCTCTATCCATGATGGAATCACGAATGGATTGTTTAGTTCATCAACGATTCCATTTATCATATCAACCATTTTATATCCAGGGCATAACGTTAACATCTGCGGCTTGCCCGCAGCATGTTTCTTGTTTGAATTGCGTATGGTGTCTCCCGATCTCTGACTTCTATTCGTAGTGAGTCCACATACGGATAACTTTAACTATTTTTTCATCATTCATAATTTGGTAAACAACTCTATGTTGAATATTTAACCTTCTTGAGTGGGCACCGGCTAAATCTCCTAAAAGTTTCTCATAGGGAGGTGGCGTTTGGTATGGATTTTGTTTCAATACCCCAATAATTTTTTCTGCTTTTGATTTTAACCCGGATTTGGAAATTTTTTTAGCATCCTTCTGTGCTTGTTTTGTAAAAACAACCTTCCACATCACCAGTCAAGTTCCTCATTACAATCTTCCATCGGAGTTGCAAGGCCATCCCTAATGGACTCACGCATTCCTGGAATATTTAAAAGAAACATGGTCTCTTGAATTGATCTCCAGTCATCTTCCGAGATAAGAACAGCATTGCCTCTCTTGCCAGTTATAATGATAGGCTCATGGGATGATGAAGTTTGATCGATTAGCCTGTAAAGATTTGAACGCGCTTCCGTTGCTGATAATATTGTCATTGATCCCTCCTTGACTTTTATTTACATAAAGTACGTCATAACGTACCACCTGTCAAGACTGTATTTTGAGACGGAACGTTGAACATTTACGGCTTGCGCCGCGCTTCCTTCCCTATCTTCCCTGCCTATGTTTTCCCTGGGTGCTCATGGTCCCCTGGGTCGTATTTAGGAATGAAGATTTAATTAAATCCGATACTATTTCACGGATCGAATTGCTTTGTAGTTCCAGGCCGGAAGAAAATCATCAAATACAATTTCCATTGTTTCCTTAAAATCGTCAGCAACCTTTTTACCAGTTTCATAAAACTTATCAAGTAATAGATGAACCTTGAAAATGAACAAACCGGAACCGGAAAGGTATTTGGCGGGCACGATAAACAACGGATGAGGGGGAGGGAAAAAAAAGGGGAAGGAAGCTGTCTAACAGCTCCCTTCCCCCTTATGATGATAAAAAGCGCTCTTCGCAAAGAGCGCGTCTTTCAATTAGAACTTAGAACCTACACTGCGCTAACCTCGACAGGACGGATCTTGCCGGTCTGAATTTTATCCCAGTAAATGCTCAGTTCCGTCTTTACCATGGGTGCCAGCAGGAACAACCCGAATACGTTAGGCACACAAATCAGGAAGACCAAAGCGTCGGAGATATCCATCAAGCTGCCGAGCTTGATGCAGGAACCCAGGGCAAAACAGAGGCAGAAGATCACATTGAAGATGATCTTGCCTTTTTTGTCATCACCGAAAATAAAGGTCCAGCCGTTCAGGCCGTAGTAGGACCATGCCAGGGCAGTGGACAGGGCAAAGAGCATTCCGGCGACGGCGAGGAGGTACTTGACAAAGGGAAAGTGGGCGGTAAAAGCGGCGGAAGAGGCAGCCATACCAGTGAGCTGTTTACCCAGAAGAGCTGAAGCAAAGGCCGGGTCGGCAACCATGCTTGTGGTGATTACGAGGGAAGTAATGGCAAGAACGATCAGCGTATCCAGGGTCGGCTCCAGAATGGCAACAAATCCTTCAGTGACAGGCTCATTTGTCTGAACGGCGGAGTGTGCGATGGCTGCGGAACCAAGACCTGCTTCATTGGAAAAGACCGCTCTCTGAAAACCGACGACAATGGCTCCCAGCATACCGCCGCCCAGAGCTTCCGCGTTGAAGGCGTTCTTTACGATCATGGCGACCGCTGCGGGAATAAACTCTACGTTGAGGATAATGACCACCAGTGCGGTGAAGATGTACAGCAGGGCCATGAAAGGCACAAGCTTTGACGCTACATTGGCGATACTTCTAATTCCGCCGACAATTACACCAAAAACAACCAGGGAAAAGATAAGGCCGAACAACCATCCCTTGCCGACAAAGAAAGAAGCATCTCC
>JAAEMK010000037.1 GCA_024225635.1 Desulfobacteraceae bacterium
GCACTAAAATATTAATTTGTTCATATTATTCGTATATTTTATGCTGTTTTCCTGATGTTTTTTCGTCTACTATTTTGTGTAGTCTATTGGCGTTGTGAGTCCTTTACGTGTTCTATATACCGTAAATTGTACAATAAGTCCCCCACCCATTTTCAGTCATTCATAATATCATTATCGTTATTTTTTTCTTTACTACTCAATTGATTTTTTGATGAAACTTTTACGCCTTTTTCTGTTTACTCGAATGAGTTAGTCATTACTGTACAGTCATTTTGCGTCATTTATGTTATGAGCATGAAACATACATCTCATGTTACAAGTTTCCGAGCGATTGCTGCATCATCTATATACGTTTCATTCGTATTAATTCCGGAGAGACATTTTTTATTAACCTACATACAAGCTACTCAACTTGTACCTGAAGCAAACCCGTGAGATGTATGTTTCATGGTCAGTATATACTGATGTGATGTATGTATTCTCATGTGATTGTACACGGAACATAAAAGTAAAAAATATATACAATATTAAAAAAAAACCTTGGACAGAGTGGATTAAAATCCGGACAAATCATCGCAGAATCTACTTTTCCGACAAGAAATGTTTTGGTTGATGCAGGTAAAAGAGGTCCTTTTAAGTAAAAGTAAGGTTTCGTTGTTCACATAAAAAAGAAAGATGATAAATGTTGCTTGA
>JAAEMK010000038.1 GCA_024225635.1 Desulfobacteraceae bacterium
AAATCGACTCGAAACGTGATTCTTCTGTGTCTTCTGTTTTGGTCAAGAAATTAAGTGGAGCAAACTTTTCCTTCAAAAGCAACGAATGAGAGTCAGACTCTAGGGGAGTCTGCCTCTCTACACTATAGAATGTTCCAGAAGAGTGCGGAGTGGACCAATCAGCGACGAACACGAAACACCAAGAGGAGTCGCCTCCTACTGTAACCCACATACATACGTAGAATCGACGTACATACGTTGAGGTCGATGACGACAAACAGTAGCCGACAAATCACCCTTCTACATTTCGCCCACTAGCGATACATACGGTTACCATACCCATGCATCGCTACATACAAATTGAAGACGGAAACGAACAAAAACCGCGAAGAAGAACGAGAAACAAGAGGACTGAAATCATTAGCTTTGTAGCCGGAAGTCCTCTTGTTCGCGATTCGAGTGGAGGGAGTGAAGGGGGAGCCGCTCTTCGCCCACAGTCCTTGGATCGGTAGACGAATGAAACGTGCTCTCGGTCGCCGTCGACGGGCAGGTGAATGAGAAAGAACACGAACACTTTGAACAACAAAAACACCGAAAAGAAGAGGAAAGAAGATGCTCTCTCCTCACTTGTAACCTCGTAGTAGACGCC
>JAAEMK010000039.1 GCA_024225635.1 Desulfobacteraceae bacterium
ACAAGGTTACCTCAGATACATGTTCCAGAATAATAGCTAAAGTACGAAAAGTTGAAGATAAATTTTGGACAGAAGATTCGGAAAACGATGAACAGGACGAGTAAAAATAAGGTATCAGTTCATCTGCCCGGGACTATAATATTGGCATTACTATAAAAGGAACCCAATAAAGCCAGTCTCTCAAATTCGGGCGTTTAACTATTGGAAGTTTATGCAATTCAGCTAATTCGAGGAATTTTATCCCTGACGCACCAAAAACACTATACCAAATAATTGGATTTAGATTTGATAAAAATTCAGGCCACATTTTTAATCTCCTCTATTTTTCAGAGCCGCTAAGAATCTCTTAATTGGGTTGACTCTTTTCATATATGCAGTCCTTGTTGTATATAGTGCTTCACCCGATGTGTTTGGCACAGAAGACTCGACAACCCAATCTTTTTGCGACATAATAATCTCGCTGACAATTTGAGGCGAAATTCCTGCTTCCTCAGATATTCCTTTCACCGTACGCCATGTAAAATTGGGGTTCTCAAGTGCTTCGAGCACTTTCTCTTTAGAATGTCGCTTTGTCATAAGATACTCCATAATGTTTCTAATGAAAATCGTATTGTTATTTGCTCCGTTTTTCTGCTAGTTGTACACTTTAAATAGACGGAGAAATGGTTCATGTATTAATTTTTTTACATAATCCCTCCCTCACACCGCTTCCGTTCCTAACGCTCGACTGACTCCTCCTTGGCCAGGCCTCAAAGTAACTTTTTACTTTTCTTACTTATCTCCTCCAGATTAGGGTGGAAATTATTCATGTAAAAAAGGATTTTCGCAATTTCCCCTTTGATATCTGGCTGAGCTCCAAACGTTTTAGATAAAGATGCTATCAATTTATGGTATTCCATACATTCTGTTCGTCGGCAGCTCGTTCTCCTCTCTACTAAACTTGAAGATTCTTCTATAACAGGACTTGTAGGTAGATCCCGCTGTTTTAAAAAGTGATTAAATACCTTTTGTAACTCCGCTGGTTCAACACCGTTGGAGTCGATGGCTTTTTGTATGTCTTCTCGCAGCGACATTTTTGAACTCCTCTTTTATATTAAGATAGTGACATCCTGTTTGTAGAGAAAAACAATCTAAGTTTTATCTGGAGTAAGACGTTGTTTAAATAAAATAAAAGAGGATAACTCTGAAAGAGCATCAAGAATAGGGTCTTTTTGAAGCGGAATTACATCTTTTAACATCAGATTCTTATATTATATATAAGGGTTTATGTTACGTTTGTAAAGTCCAGTTGGAAATGTTTTTATTGTAGATATTTGTTTGGAGTTGGGAGAAAGGACGGGATTTAAAGGTTTTTTCCCTTTTCCCCCAGCAACAACCCTCTCATACCCAAGATCCGACCTGTATATTCAATTAACTACTATCCTTTTATAATCACCCCACCAATCACTCCACAAACCCATTCCGATTCCCCTGCAACCGTTCAATCCGCCTACACCGCTCCCGTTCCCAATCATCCACCGGATCCTCCTTCGCCCAGGCCTTCAACAACTTCCGATTCTTCTTCCCAATAATCCCCCGCCCAGGGGAAGCATCATCCATATAAAAATAGATCCTGGCAATATCCCCCCGGATCTCCGGCCGCGGCTCAGTCTTCCGATCCTCAATCTCCATATCACAATCCCCAAACCTCCTGGGCTCCCCCGGGACCATGGCATACCTGTAATTCGACCGCAGGGCATTGACCTGGCCATTGGCCGGCACAAGGTTGTAAAGGTCCGCCTGCATGTACCGGTATTCCATATTCATCTTCTCGGCGCATTTTCAGCCCTTAAACGCTTCAGTAGGGACTTGCGGGGGAGGGGGGGACAGTTCAAGCATATCCCCACTCTTCAAATTTTTCTTGAAGGCCCGGATCTTCTTTAAACGTTAAGAAATAAATGTATTCAGGAGCCAAATCCAAACCACCGGGCCAGGTGATTGTATTGGTTTCTGGATCAACCTTGACCTGGGCAAAAAGCTGTTGGTCTTTCAGCTTTTGAAAAATACCTTTCGTAACAACAGGTGAGAGGTCAGCCTGTCCATTTCGGCCATCATTGAACGACACCTCTATTTTATAATTGTTCAAGTGCCGAGCGTTCGTAATATGTAAAAACATGATTCACTCCAATGGTTCTATACTTCCGGGAAGCTCATTTGCCGAACAACGCTCCCAGGCTTCTAAGAGTTCGTTTTTGTGCAGGTCATACCATTCAAGAACGTGCCTCAACGCTCTTTTCGGGAATCTTCCCGCAACCAGTCCGGTGTGAATATCCACCGAAATTTCATATCCCCCATATTTTGCATGAAAATGGGGAGGGGCGTGGTCCTGCCAATACATTACAATGATTATCCCGAGAAACCTGCTGATTATTGGCATGTTAATATATCCACTGTTTATCCGCTTTATCTGTCATAAAAATAACCATCCCTTTTCCCAATTAAAGCATTATATCAAATCCACGACAAATCACCACACCCAGACCAAACAACCCGCATCCCCAAGATCCGCCCGGTATATTCAATCAACGACTTCCCACACTTCGGGCAATGGAAGACTTCTGCGTCTTCGATCTTTCTGATGGGTTGTTTTCGTATGGGGTTTGGTCTATTGTTATCGTGTACATTACCCTGTATCGCTTAATAGACCTATTGAGGTAATTAGTTTTCCCCATCTTGATATCCTTTTTATTGGATAATTATTTTTGTTTCTTTTTTTTCTATTTCATCTGAGAATTGGCTGAAAATTCTTAGTTTTTGACTGATTTCAGCATTGCTCATGGCTCCAGTTATTTCAATTTTGATATCTTTGTGTTGAATTGATATCTTTCTTGATTTCCTTTCATCGACCCAAAGCTTGATGCCTTTTATTGTAGTCGTTGTAATACCTATGGCGGCCGTAATCATAGCTATAATTAATTGAACATTTTCAGGGGTTAAAAGATGTATGCTGGATTGCAGTAGTGTGCTATCAGAGCTACATGTCTGGGCTTTCCCTATCTCTAAACGGTTTTGATTATGACGTCTGTAATTTGCTGTCAAGAAACTATCATGATATTTGTTTTTTAACGAGTCTGGAATATGAATTAAATCTTTATCAAAAATATAGATCCCTTTCAATATCGTATCCGAAAAAATGCTACTGCTTAGATTTGTAAGTAGTAGGGTTGCATTTTCGAAATCGGCATTTGTGAGATCAGCCTTACTCAGATCCGCTTCTGTGAGATCGGCCCCCCAGAATATTGTTCCCTTTAGATCGCAACCTCTTAAATTGGAATAATGGAGTCCTGCAAGACTGAGGTCAGCATCATTGAGATTGGCTCCACTGAGATCGGTCGATCTGAGACCTGTTCCCCAGAGATTGGCGTTACTGATATCGCAATTCCGGAGATCGGCATTGTCAAGATTGGCATATTGGAGATCAGCTTCACTGAGCTTAGCTCCTTCGAGGTTGCTTCCCCATAAATAAGCTTGTCTGAGATTGGCACCAATGAGATCGACGTCTCTGAGATCAATTTGTCTGAGTTTGGAGTTCGCGAGATCGGCATTTCTGAGATTTGAGCTTTTCAGATCCGCTTCTCTGAGCTTGGCTCCTTTGAGATTGGCATTACAGAGCTTGGCACCTTTTAGGTTGGAGTTACTGAGATTGGCTTTGCTGAGATTCGTGTTACTAAGATCTGCATCATTGAGATTGGCTTTCCAAAGATTTACCTCGGAGAGATCCACTTTTCGGAGATCGGCTCCTCTAAGATTTGCCTGTTTCCCCTCTTTCCCCCGGCTATCCAACCAGCGCTCATGCAACTCCAAGATTTTTTTTAATTCCTGGCTATCCATGATATAATCTCCTTAACGAATTCAGTTCGTTTCAAAAACATCACTGTTGACGATAATCGCTAACCCTCACCCGGCCACTCCCCCTCACACCCAACAACAACCCTCTCACACCCAGGCCAAACAATCCGCATCTCCAAGATCCGCCCGGTACATTCAATCAACGACTTCCCACAATTCGGGCAATGGAAGACTTCTGCGTCTTTGATCTTTCTGGTGGGGGTGGTGCCGTATGGGTGGCTTCTGGCATGGTGTTGCTCCCTTGGATTGGTCTGTTTGTTGATTTGATGACGTATAGTCTATCTTGTATGGCGAGTTGCTTGGATAAGGCTCCCTATGGATGGATGCCTTATCCGAATATGCTAATTCAATAATCGATCAGTTATTATCTATCTCAGAAAGCCAATTTATTACATCATGAATGATGTCATTTTGCATTCTTCCAAAATGATCTGTTTGAATCTCGTTATTTTGAATCATTTCATCTTTTACGGTTTGGCTTGAAAGATCGTATCTTATAATATTCGTAATGTCATATAGATGGAGGAATCTATTCGGTTTATTAATTGGTAGCTCAGCTAATGCTATAATTTCCTTTGGGTCTTTACCTTTATTTATTGCATCGATAACATTGGGTTTGCAGGCTTTTAGATAACAAATTAGCGCCATAATTGATTGGTAATTTTCGAGAGACTGTCGACCTCTTGACATATTATGAATTATTGAAAAATAGGTTAGAATTCGTTCAATTTCCCTAAAAGACGGCTGATAAAATTTGACAATTTCGCTAATGGTATTGATTGCTTTTTGATCTGTAATACACTCTTCGGTTTCAGTCATGCTTGATGCTGCATAGTTCAGAAATTCTATTCCGCTGTCATAATGCTCATTGTTCTTTCGGGGAAGTGTAATCCACAAGTTAACAAACTTATGCAGATAATTGGTAGGATCAATGTCTTTACCATACCTGGCTTTTATACTTTCCTCGAGTTGATCTCTATTTGTTACAAGTAGAAATGTTATCCCCTTGACTGAAAACAGGTGTTTTATTTTCTCCAATAATTCTAATGAAAAATCAGGCCGACAACGATCTAATTCATCGACAATGAAGATTATCGGCTTCCCTTCTCCAGTTTTATTGGCAAAGGCCTCTAAATAAGTTTTGAATTCTGTCAGTGCGAGTTTGTCTTTTTCGGCATTTTTGAATTTGTCTTTTATAATCTCATCAACTTGATTAGCAGCTAAGCTCGATAAGTCCTTTTCCAATGAATCCACGCATGAGCCATCAACAATACCCGCCGTTAAAGCCTTAACACCAATTTTGAGAGTACCACGAGTCAGCGATTTTACAGCTTTTGAAGCTTTTTTTCTGAATTCTGTTTTTTCTTCTTCTTTTTCATCAGACAACATCTGGTACATTTCAGACGCAAGAGTTAAGAAGGGATCTTTTTGATAGTCGTTCTCAAAAGCATCAAAGTATATGGTTTTTAATTTTGGATCACGCTGATGTTGGATGTAACCTCTCCACATATTGATGAAGGTGCTTTTCCCTTCTCCCCAGCCCGCGTCTAATGCTATAACCGGATTGTCGTTGGCGTTTTCGATTAAGTTGGCTAATCTTTCGCCAAAGCCTTTTCTTCTGAAGATATCAGTTTTATCTGAGAAACCGTCATTTTCTCCAACCTCAACGGCTGGTAATAAAATTTTCAATTAGATACTCCATTAATGGTTTGTAGGTTTAGCCTGATCAATACCCCGCACAAGTACAAGAAGGACTCAAAGTCCCATCACAACACCGGATCATCCCTGATTCTTCATCACAGCCACAGACTCCCCCGTGGTGGGAACAACAGCCGCGCTTTGCGAGTAGCTGCTCTTCCTCTTGAGAATGTTATTGCAATAGAGCGATGTCAATATTGTTTTGTTCTGCTACATTAAGAACGTATTTTTTTAAGTCTTCATGCGAATAAACAAAGGCTGATCCTGTTTTATTGGGAAATCCAATAACCCACTTGCCAAGCCTTTCGTGAACTACGGTATATCCCTGCGATTCTAAAAATTTTATATGACTCTCTTTCTTTTTTGAATTTGATTTTTTATTTATCTCATCAAGTTTTTTTGGGCATAGAAACTCAATATATAGGCTGTCCGGATACTCATTTTTTAGGAGTTCGAGATGTTCTTTACATTTAGGTAAATCGGATTTGTTGTAGGTCTCAAAAAAATTATCTCTGATCTCGGTTTCTGACAATTCTTTTTGTATTTCTAATTCGGAAACCTTAGGTTCTCGACCGTGGTATTGAAGGGACTCACCTTGGGCTCCTCTTGTTTTTATTTTTTCCAGTTCTGCGAGAACCGCATCTTTATTGTATGCAACCACAATCTCCTGCAAATCAAACCCTCTTCTTTCTAAACTATTTAACACCCATCGCCTTCCTCTAAAGCCGACAAGAAGGTTTAGAGATATACCTAAGACCCATAAGATAATTGCAATCTCCCTGGAAATAGTAATGCTTATTTTTTGAGCGAATACAATAGTAAATGTTGCCATAAAGAATAATGCGGCATGCCTGTATAGTTTTTTTGCAATCAACCAAAGAGGAGGGAAAAATAATCCCCAAAAAGTAAATCCTTCGAGTTCTATCTTTTGACCGAGAACAGGATGGTTAACAACATGGAATTTTTTCATCTGTATTCCCCAAATGCAAATTTTCTCAAAGTAAAAAATGCCGAACCCCCAATGGCCCCGGCCATGAATTGTAGCTTCACGATTTCCATGCATCACCCATTAAAACTCCGCCACATCCAAATAACCCGACCAACGCAGAGCCTGTGCCAATTCGATTCTACCACCAGCCGGGGCTTATATTCCTGGTTCTCACTCAACAGCAGGAACCCCTTCGCTTCTTCAAACTTTCGAACCCGCTTTACAGCAAGGTTCTGAACCCCACCTTCTTCTAAAGCCACTGCAAAAATTTTATTATCCGAAAATTTCCTGTCATCTTTGTCGATTATGACAATGGCATTCTCAGGGACCAAGGGGTCCATTGAATCCCCTCCCACTTTAGCAGCCATGAGATTATGTTTTGACCTATGTCCGAGTTCCGGCAGGTAAACGATCACTTCATTGCTGGGTGTTTCATAGGCTTCGAATGCGGCCCCATTTGACCAGGCGGCTAACCTGCCCGACTCCATCAATGGAACACCTCTATATTTTGCGGTGTTCTGTTCAATCAGTTCTGTTTCTTCACCTGAGTTGGTTCGGATTACGAGGGGGCGAGGGGCTTTTGTTACCAGTCCTCGGCCAATATCAAGGAGTTCAAGGTATGTTTTCCCAAAATAGCTGGCAAGCTCCTCTCTTTTGTCTTCAGAAAATCCGCGTGTCCCTTTTATATACGCATTCATATGGGGGCGCTTAATGCCCAAAGAATCCGCCAAAACACTTTGTTTGGTTTGGGTTTCTTCCATAAGTTGCAACAAGGCTTTTTTAAAAATTTCATGAGCTTTCATAAACTTACCTTTAATTGGTAATTTTAATTACGTCAATTCCCTAAAAAGTTAATTCTTTCTTGACATAGTTACCAAAATTTGGAAATATGGCTTTCACAAGGAGATTCTATGAGATTACCAAATGGCATATTAGTGAAGTTCAACAAAAAGACTCAGATCCCTATCCCACATTTAAGTGGGTATTTATCAGGGGCAAGATCTATGAGTAAGTCTCGCTCAATTGTCCTTGCCGAAGCCAGTGAAGACCTCGGGTACAGCTTCACCGCAGCAGATAGGATGTTTAGTCCTGAAAAAATCAGAAGCGCTCTTAGTGGTCAGAATAGTAACCCAGCCCCACAACGTAAAGTACTAAAAAAAGAGGGTCCTCTACCATGTGCACAGTAACCAAGACCTTAAACCGGTACCCCCAAAAGCATGGTACCAGCATCGAGACCCTGGCCGACATGCTTGGGTATGAGAATCCTTCAACGCTTGCCCGGCACCTCAACCACAACGACCACAAGCGGCCGTTCCCTTTTTCAAAGCTCATTCCGATTATCCGAGCCTGTGACAACGATTTTGAGGGCATGGCCCAGACGCTGGTGAACGAAATGTTGGTTGTCGCCGGGGAAGAACTCGGCGGACGGTACACTGCTGAGCTGGACGCCGACAATAACGGCGAATCTCCCCTGTACTGGGTAAGGATCTCGCGGGTGAGCAGGTCTGAATGTCATGATCTGCTCCTCTATACAGGTTAGAATGTTTTTGGGTTGGTCTCCTTTATGTAACGTTCGACCCCGTCGATGATGGAGTCGCACAGGCGTTCCTGAAAGGTTGAGCTGACAAGGCGTTTACACTCTCTCTTGTTGCTTAAGAATGAGGTTTCGATGAGGATGGAAGGCATCCTTGCCCCCAGAAGCACGTAGAAGGGGGCCTGTTTGACACCGAGGCTCTTGATCTTGGAGTATTTTTTGGCAAGCCCCTTGCACATGGCCCCCTGGACCTTGGTTGCCAGGCGGCTGGATTCGTTGATTTTGGCGTTTTTCATCAGGTCGTTGAGGATGGATTCAAGGTCGCTGATGTTTTTCCGGCTGGTGGCGTTTTCCCTTGCCGCAACGGCAATGGCCTGGTCGTCCGTGGCAAGGTTGAGAAAATAGGTCTCCATGCCGTAGGCGTTACGGCTCCTGGCCGCATTGCAGTGGAGGGAGATGAAAAGGTCCGCGTTCCGGGTGTTGGCAATGGCCGTCCGCTCTTCCAGGGTGAGGAAGGTGTCGGTTGACCGGGTGAGGACCACGTCGCATTTGAGGCGGTCGCGCATCTTTGCCGCCAGGCGCTTGGAGATCTTGAGCACCACGTCCTTTTCCCACACGTTCTTGAGGTATCCGGGAGCGCCGGGGTCCTTGCCGCCATGGCCGGGATCGATGACGATTTTGCGAACGCCGAGGGCGAGCTGCCTGGTAATGTCCGAGCTTTTTAAGTTGTCCGTTGAGACTAAAGCTCTGGTTTTTCCGTTCTTTTTCGTTTTCCGGGCCCCTCCCTTTGCCCATACGTCCACCACGAGCCGGAAGGGGTCTTTCAGGGAAAATACCTTGTAGTTGTCAAAGGATTTGATGTCAATGACCACCCGCACCGTATGGGGGCTATACTGGCCGGCCCTTGCCTGGATCAGCAGGTTGTCGTTGATGGCGGTGTGCCTGGGTACGCCTTTGCCCAGCCGGGAGTGGTGCAGGTCGATGTAGAGCCGCTGGGGTTTGCCGGTGGCGGGATCTTTCTTCAAAAGCTTGTGGGAAAAGGTCCTGTTCCGGCTGGCATCGATGACAACCCGTGTGTACTCTGGGTTGGACCAGAACCTGAGGCCCGTGATATGGGTGTCCGTGGACGGGGATGCGGGTTGGGGCTGTTTGGCCGGTTTGCTTTGCTTGACCGGCCTGGGGCGCTTGACCGGTTTGGGTGGTGACGGGGCCGCCGCCACCCTGGTTGTCGGCATTCTGTGCTTGAACGTGCGTTTTTTCAGGGAGGTTATTCTTTTCAGGGGGGCTTTCCGCTTGGGCGCCGGGGCGGACCGTGCTGAAGCAATCTTTTTCAACAGGTGCCGGGCCCGTTCAGTGTAGGCGCTGTCGGGATAGCGCCCCTGAATCCGTTTGAGCAGGTCAATGGCTTCGATTTTGTCCCTGTCCCTGCGGGAGCGCTTGTGGAGTTCCAGGTATAGCTGGGCGGACCTGTACAGTCCGGCCGGAGCCCAGGAGCTGTCGGGAAAATCAGTGTTGACCCGCTGGTACTGATTGATGCATTTGACCCACGACTCCCGGTATTTCTGTTTTGCCGGATTCTTTTTAAGGATCAGATAAGTTGCGTCCGCATGCACGTATTGTTGCTGGGCCGTGGCGGACGCGCAGGATGCGGGAATGGCCGCTCCGAAAAAAAGCAGAACAAGAAGAAGACCCGGTATAAGCGTTTTCAGTTTCAGCATGGTTTAAGTGAGTGCTTTGGACCTGATTTTCTGTTTCAGATTGTGGACCAGGTTGAGGGCTTCGATGGGGGTCATTGTTGAAATATCCGTTGCTTCAAGTGCGGCAATGATCTCGTCATGGTCATGATTCTCAAACAGATCCATCTGCTGGTCCTGTTTCATCTCAACTGCGGCAGGTTCCTTTTCAACGGGGACGGCGTCGGGTTCGAGTTCCCGGCTGTTGGACTCTATCTTTGCAAGGATCTCCTTGGCCTTAGCGATCACCTGGTCCGGAACACCCGCAAGCCTGGCCACCTGGATGCCGTAACTCTTGTTGGTGCCTCCCCGGACAAGCCGGCGCAGGAAGATGATGTTGTCGTTGAACTCCTTGACGGCAATGTTGAAATTCTTTACCCGGGGCTTGAGTTCCTCGAGCCGGGTGAGCTCATGGTAGTGGGTCGCGAACAGGGTCTTGACCCCTTTGTTGTCCAGGTCGTGGAGATACTCGGCCACGGCCCAGGCGATGCTCATGCCGTCAAAGGTGGAGGTGCCCCGCCCGATCTCGTCCAGGATGACAAGGCTGTTCTGCTTTGCGTTGTTGACGATGTTGGCGGTCTCCTCCATCTCAACCATGAAGGTACTCTGGCCGAGGGCCAGGTTGTCAAGGGCCCCCACCCGGGTGAAGATCCGGTCGATGATGCAGAGGCTTGCATGCTCGGCAGGCACAAAGGAGCCCATCTGGGCCATGAGGGCCATGAGGGCCACCTGGCGCAGGACCGTGGATTTACCGGCCATGTTGGGACCCGTGATGATGAGCACCTGGTCGGCATCGTTGTCCAGCCGGATGCTGTTGGGGACGTACCGTTCGCCGGTGATCATTTTTTCCACCACCGGATGGCGTCCCTCCCTGATTTCGAGCACCTTGTCCCGGTTGAGTTCGGGCCGGGTGTAGTTGTTCTCTTCGGCTGCGGTTCCAAGGGCGAGCAGGACATCCACGCAGGCCAGGAATTTGGCCATTTTCAGAATGGACGGGGTCTTTTGGACGATGTCTTCCCGGACCTCGCAGAAAAGGTCGTATTCAAGGGCGGCCCGCTTGTCCTGGGCGTTGAGCACCTTGGATTCCACTTCCTTGAGCTCATCCGTGATAAAGCGTTCCGCATTGACCAGGGTCTGTTTCCGGATGTAGTGGTCGGGCACGGACTGGGACTGGACCTTGGAGACCTCGATGAAGTAGCCGAACACCTTGTTGAACTTGATCTTCAGGGAGCTGAGGCCGGTTTTTTCCTTTTCCTTGGCCCCTGTTTTTGCGATCCAGGAGCGGCCGTCCCTGGCGATTTCCAGGATCTCATCGAGCTCGGGGCTGTAGCCGTCGCAGATGATGCCGCCCTCGTTCAGGGTGACGGGGGCATCCGGCCGGATGGCCAGGTTGATGAGGTCGGCAAGCTCGAACAGTTCGGTGGAGACCTTTTCCCTGTCCTCGATCAATTCCCCCTGGAACAGGGGAGAGGAGAGCTGGGTAAGGTCTTCAAAGAGCCTCGGCAGCTTGTACAGGGACGTTTTCAAAGCGGTCAGGTCCCTTGCGTTGCCGTGGCCCATGGAGATCTTGCTCCCGAGGCGCTCCAGGTCGTACACTTCCCTTAAGTGGGCGCGCAGGCTCAGGCGCAGGGCCGGGTTTCCCTTTGCCTCGGCAACGGCGTCCAGGCGCTGCTCGATTTCGCCGGTATGGATGAGGGGGTAGCGGATCCAGTTCTTGAGAAGCCTTCCGCCCATGGCCGTGATGGTCTTGTCAAGGACGTTGATGAGGCTTCCCTTTTTGTCACCGTTCTGGATGTTTTTCAACAGCTCCAGGTTCCGGCAGGACCGGTCGTCGATGAGCAGGTAGGAGTTGAGCTCGTAGTTCTCCAGTGCCAGGATATGGTCGGTGTCCTGGAGCTGGGTTTCCTGGACATAGGCGAGGATGGCCCCTGCGGCGGCGGTTCCGGCCGTAAGCTCCTCGCATCCGAACCCCTGGAGGCTCCGGGTGCGGAACTTTTCCGTGAGCCGTTTCCTGGCCGGTTTCAGCTTGAAATCATCCCCGTCCAGATAGGATATCTGGATGGCGGCAAAGGGCCTTTTCACGTGGCTGTAAAAGGGGTCCTTGTCAAAGGATGCCGGCAGCAGCAGCTCTTTTGCGTCTATCCTGAGGGCCTCGTCGATCAGGGCAGGGGGGATCTTTCCGTTCTTTGCCTCGGCCTGGGTGGTACGGAACAGGCCCGTGGATATATCCAGGTAGGCGAGTCCGGCAAAGCCCCGGCTGACGCAGATGGCGGCAAGAAAGTTGTTGGACCCCTTGTCCAGGAGTTCCTCGTTGAGGATCATCCCGGGGGTGATCACCCTGACAACGTCCCGCTTCACTATTCCTTTTGCTTCGGCCGGGTCCTCCACCTGCTCGCATACGGCAACCTTGCAGCCGTTTTCGATGAGCTTTGCAATGTAGGTGTCGGCGGCTTTATAGGGAACCCCGCACATGGGGATGGGGTCGTCCTGGGACTTGTTCCTTGAGGTGAGCGTTATCTCAAGAATGGCTGCGGCCTTTTTTGCATCTTCAAGGAACATCTCATAAAAATCCCCCATTCGGTAGAAGAGGATTGCATCTGAATACCTTTCCTTTATGGAGAGATACTGTTCCATCATGGGGGTGTTTTTTTTTACGGTCATGGCAGATTAAGCTTGGTTACGCTGTCTCCTCTTTCTCGACCGGCTGATCTTTTCCGGCCTCCAGTTCATCAGTTGCCTCTTTTTTCTGATAGGGGTCGCTTGTGAAGGGCTCAAGCTCGGCTTTCAGGGAGGCGATCTTCTCAAGGTGTGACTCGATGGTCGCGTTAAGGGATTTTATGGTTTTCTTGGATTTCAATTTTGACGCTATGCCGTAAAAGCCCGCCGTGAGAAGACCGAGGGCAAGGGCGATGCCGAAATAGGCGATGTTCTGGATCGGAATTGCCGTCCAGTTCCAGGTCTCAACCCCGAGACTTAAGGACAGTGCCTGTTTAGCAAAAAAGTAGTCCCTGTTCTGGTAGACTATCAGGCCGGCAAATATCAGTATGACGAGTCCGAAAAACAGTTTGATCTTTTTCATTTGCAGTCTCCATTCTATTTGTTTTTTGATAAATACCTTAATTAAAATGCTTTGGGATCATAGATCAAATCCCTGTTTTTTTCAAATACTCTTTTTTCAGCCCCGGGCAGCCGGGCCCGGCGTTGCCCGGTTTCCGAACGGTAATCCGGGGCAACGGGCGTTTGGGCATGGGGTTACCATACCATGGGATTGTAAAGTTTCACACCCTTGAGATCGGGTTCTCCCATGATCTCCCAGGTGATATCCCTGTCCGGAATGTGGTTGGCGATCTCCATGATGGAAATATGAAGATGGCAGTGGATTCCGGATTTTTTTCCCGTGGTGTCGGCAATCTGTCCGATGACATCCCCTTTTTCCACCCGGATGCCCGGCATGATACCGGATGGAACCGTTATATGGGAATATACCGAAACAAGCCTTGACACCTCGTCCCGGGCATGTTTGACGATCACCGACCGGCCCAGGAAATCCCCGCACACGTTGATCACCTCTCCCCCGGCCATGGCCGGGACCCGGGTTTTGGTGTCCAGCCACTGGACCCTGCCGGCCCGGTTCCTGAACCGGGCGATGTCAAGGCCTTCGTGGGTGGCGTGGCGGGTGCCGAAATCGGCCCACCATTTTGCCCGGCTCCGGAAGAGCATTCCATGGTGGAAAAACCACTCCCGGGTATCTGAAATGGGAAGATTGTTTAGGCGTGTAACAGCATCAAGGTAGGAACGGATGGCAAATGATTCCATTTACTCCAATACTCCTGTCTGAACTTTTGGATTGCCACCATGGTCGTACGTCCGGCCCGGATCAGGCGACCAGGACGATTTTGTGGGCCATGAGGTTGATATCTTCGATGGTTCCGGAGACTTCCCTGCTTTCTCCGAGAAGCCCTTTTAAAAGGAACCGGTTGTCTCCACAGGGGGTTATTGCCGCAACATTTTCCATGACAAGCTCTTCATTTCCATCGGTCTTGATGTAGACGCTGGATTCGCACATGTTGATCTCCTCGTTTGGTGTTTAAAAGTTGCATTTGCATCCTGTCCAACGGTGATTCCCATATCAGGAAAACCGTGTCCTTGCAAGCCTGCAATGATAAAATACGGTGGTGCTAAAGGGCGGCCATCTCAATACCGGGCGGGTTTTCCAGGTCCCAGTCGATGATGGCTCCGCTCAATTTTCGGTTCATGGCGCAGTTCACCACAATGGTGCGTTCGAGGGTGGTGATGCCTGCGTCCTCATGGATGTGTCCGCAGATTACCATCCGGGGCTGTTTCCGGGTGACAAGATTCCTCAGGCCCCTTGAGCCCGCATGAAACCGGCCGCCTGCCCGGTCCCGTGTTCCCAGGGGCGGTGGATGGGCCACCAGGATGGAACGTTCCGTGACAAGGGGGGCCAGGGCCTTCAGGGCCCGGTTCTCCCGGAGGCTGATCCTGGATCGAAAGGGCAGGGGGATGGTGCCGCTGATGCCGACAAAGCTGACGCCGTTGAGAGTAACCTGTCTATTGTGCAGGCTGGTGGTGCCGGAGGTTTTTTCCAGGAGGGTTTCCACACGGCCCAGGTCCGAGTTGCCTCCGATGCAGAGCACGGGAATTCCCATGCCGGCAAGCCTGTTGATCACGGGCCGTGGGCCGGCATAGTTGGTGATGTCGCCGGCAACCACCGCGACATCCGGCTGAAACCGGTCAATGGCGGTTTTCATCCTTGCCATTTTGCTCTCTTTCCCGTGGATATCCGCAACCGCATAGATTCGCATTCTACCTTCCTTATCTTAGGTTCCCTGGGATTATCGATCCCCGCACAGGTAATACAGGCATCAATCGGAGTGCAAATGCCTGTAGAGCCATTGGTGTCATCTATATCGGGTTGACCTGCAAATGGCAATGATTTCCTGCCAAGAAAACCGTTGACACACACCTTTTATTATACTTCAATCGATATCATGCCTTATTGCTCCTCGTCCATGAATTGGGGTAGCGGATATTCATTCGGTTGCGAAGGTCCATAGGGCCCGTTCAATGGCGTCAAATCGTTTTAAATGAGGTGACTTCATGGAAGCTTGCGTGAACATTGGGGACAGGGAGATAACCCTTGAGGAGCTTGAGTCCGTTGCAAGGAAGGATGTCCGGGTGGACCTGTCCGGGGCTGCTGAAACAAGAATCAAGCGGGCCCGGGACCTGGTGGAACAGTGGGTCCGGGAGGAGCGAACCATCTACGGGGTCACCACCGGGTTCGGGGCTCTTAGCGATGTGTCCATTTCAAGAAAGGATACGGAACGGCTCCAGACCAACATTCTCATGAGCCACGCAGCCGGGGTGGGCGACCCGTTTGCCCCTGAAATCGTAAGGGCCATGATGATGTTGAAACTCATTGATTTCTCCCTGGGGCACTCGGGCATCCGGTTGAAAACCGCCCGCAATCTTTGTCATATGCTCAATTCCGGGGTGGCGCCCGTGGTGCCGGACAAGGGGTCCGTGGGTGCCAGCGGGGATCTTGTGCCCCTGGCCCACATGGCCCTGGTCTTGATCGGAAAGGGGGAAGCCCTGGCCGGGGGCAAAAGGGTTTCCGGCCTTGACGGTCTCAAGGGGTGTTCCCTTGCTCCCATCCGCCTGGGGTCGGGGGAGGGGCTGGCTTTAGTCAACGGGACCCAGGCCATGACGGCGGTTGGCGGCCTTGCCCTGGTGGATGCCGTGAACATCATCAGGCACGCCGATGTCGCCGCCTGCATGAGCCTGGAGGTGCTGATGGGATCAAGGACCGAGTTTGATCCGAGGATTCACCGGGTGAGGCCCCATAGGGGGCAGGTGCGGGCTGCGGACAACATGCTCAGGATCACGGCCGACAGCGAGATCATCTCGTCCCACAGGGACTGCTCCCGGGTGCAGGACGCCTACACCCTTCGCTGCTCCCCCCAGGTCCACGGGGCGGCAAGGGATTGTGTGGACAATGCCCGGCGGGTGCTGGAGGTGGAGATCAACTCGGCCACCGGGAATCCCCTGATCTTCCCGGACCAGGGGGATTTTCTGGTCGGGGGTAATTTCCACGGGGAGCCCGTGGCCTTTGTAATGGATTTCATGTGCATTGCCGTGGCCGAGGTGGCGAATATTTCGGAACGGCGCATCGAACGGCTGGTCAATCCCAAGCTGAGCGGGCTTCCCGCCTTTCTGGTCCGTGATAACGGGCTGAATTCAGGGTTCATGATCGCCCAGTACACGGCCGCTTCCCTGGTTTCCGAAAACAAGGTGCTCTCCCACCCGGCATCGGTGGATTCCATCCCCACATCGGCAAACAAGGAGGATCATGTTTCCATGGGAACCATTGCCGCGCGAAAGGCCCGGCAGATTGTGGAAAATACGGAGAACGTCATCGCAATCGAATTGTTGTCGGCAGCCCAGGGACTGGATCTTTTCACCAACGTCAAGCCGGGCAAGGGCACCAGGGCGGCCTATGACCTGATACGGCGGCATGTGGAGCATTTAAAAGAGGACAGGGTGCTTGCAACGGACATCGGGGTGGTCAGAAAGCTCATCCGGGATGGAAGTATCCTGGCTGCGGTGGAATCGGCAACAGGGGGTCTTGCCTGATGGGGGAAGCTGGGGCGGGATTTCCGCCTGATCAGGAGAGGCGTACCAGTTCCAGGTCGCCCCAGGCGCCGAGGCTTTTTCCTTTGATGATGATGATTCCCAGGATTCCCGGGATGGCGGCGCCCTGTTCAACGGCGGCTTCGATGTCAGCTTCCGTGTTGACCAGGTTGCCAAGGGCGGTTGCCGTGGCGTCGGCAAGGGCGCAGGAGCGGGACACAACGGTTGCCGCGTCCGCCCTGCCAAAGCTCTTTGAATGGCCCAGGGTGCCGGAGGAGGTGCACAGGGCGACCGGGCTGCCCTGGTTTTGGAGGCGGACCCCGGTTTTCATGCTCAGCACGGAATCCCCGGCATAGATGCCGAACACCGCGTCCGAGTCAAGCTTCATGAAGATGTCTCCCCCGTTTTCCACGATCACCTCGTTTGAATCCTCCAGGAGTTTCCTGCCGGTGAATTCGGCCACTGCACCGGCCACTGCCGCCATGGGGCCTACATTGGCAAGCTTTCCCGCCTCGATCATGGACATGGCAATGTCGGGGACGGGGAATTTTGCGTTTACAGGGGCAAGGGAGGTCAAAAAAGCCGGGTCGGTCCGGCCGTAGGATTCGATCATATCCCGGGCCCTGAGTGCGGCCCTGACGGCTGTATCCGTCAGATTTGACCGGGCCTGGATGTGCAGGTCGGTCTCTTTGACCGTGGCGGTGAAGGCCACAAGGCCTTTTCGTTTTGACAAGCTTCGGTAGGTACGGTTTTGGAACATGGGGTTATCTTTCGATGTAGCGGGGCCGCATGGCCTCGGGCGCCTGGCGGATGAAAAAGGAGTCCGTCATGCCGGAGATGAAATCCCTTACAATTTCCACATGGGAGTGGTTCTCCCTGTATGCGTCACAGAGACCGTCGAGGAAGCGCCTGAGCATGGGTTGGGAGAGTTTTCCGGTCTCAAGGTCGTTGAGATAGAGGTCAAACAGGTAGAGGTAGATATCCTTGACCGGTTTCAGGTGCTCCTTGATGCCGGGTTCGGAGTAGATCCGCTCGTAGTTGAACGCCTTCAGCTGCCTGAGGGCCTCGGAGACCTCTCCGGTAAAGGACAGGTAGGGCTTTCTCAGGCTGTTGGAGATCAGGTCCGTCACCAGTTTGAAAACGATGGTGCCGTTGGTGATGCCCAGGAGATCCCGGCTCAATTCGGGCAGCTCCTCCCGCTTGATCAGTTCCAGGCGTACGGCATCCTCCATGTCCCTGCCCACATAGGCAATGGTGTCCGCCATCCTGACCACGCATCCTTCAAGGGTCATGGGCACGGGATTCGGGTGCTCAAGGGTTTTCATTTGCCTGATCAGTGCGTCAAATTCGGAAAAGCCCCTGTTTCTTTCGGGTTTGAGTTGCCTGGAATGAACTTCGCCGTTGTGGCAGAGGGCGGCGTCCAATGTCTGGAGGGTCAGGTTCCACCCCTTGCCCTTCCGCTCGAGGCGTTCCAGGAACTGGATGCTCTGCACGTTGTGGTGGAAGTACCCGGCCCCGTTGTTCCTGCACAGTTTTGACAGGAGCCGCTCGCCGTCATGGCCGAAGGGCGGGTGGCCAAGGTCGTGGCCAAGGCTTGCCGCTTCAATGAGGTCCTCGTTGAGGCCCAGGAACCGGCCGATGGTTCTTGCTATCCTTGAAACAAGCTGGACGTGGAGAACCCGGTGGGTCAGGTGGTCGTTTTTTATGAGGGAAAAGACCTGGGTCTTGTCTATGTAGCGGGTATAGGCAAGGGAGTTGAGGATGCGGTCCGCGTCCAGGCTGAAGGCCTGGCGGTAGCCGTCATCGGGGCGATTGGCCCGTGACCGCCGTTTCCCATCCTCGCTGAACGAGGCCAGGGGGGAGAAAAATTCCCTCTCTCTCTGGTTGAGGATATCCTTCATCCACCCCGGTTTTGTATCTATGGCGCTCAATAAGCCTCTTTCTTACAACTGTTTGGTGATGTTTGCCACAACGGTTTCAAAGGCTTTTGAAAATTCGCTCTCCTCGTTCTCGATGACAACAGGGGTTCCGGCATCACCGGACTTGACCACTTCGGTGTCAAAGGGAATGGAGCCAAGGAACTTGAGTCCTTCTTTATCCGCTGTTTTCTGTCCGCCGCCGCTCTTGAAAAGCTCGATGGTCTCGTTGCAGTGGGGGCATTTGTAGGGTCCCATGTTCTCCAGGAGGCCCAGGGTCTCCATCTTCACGGTCCTGCAGAAGGAGATGGATTTTCTGACGTCGGCAAGGGCGACTTCCTGGGGGGTGGTCACAACGACGGCCTTTGCGTCCTTGATGGTCTGGACCACGGTCAGGGGCTCGTCACCGGTTCCCGGAGGGGCGTCGATGATCAGGAAGTCCAGGTCTCCCCACTCGACGGAGCCGACAAACTGCTTGATCATTCCAGTTTTTGCAGGGCCTCGCCAGATGATCGCCTGGTCCTTGTCCTGCATCAGGGCCTGGATGGAGACGATCTTGAGGTTCTCCCCGATCTGCTTGGGCAGCAGGAGCTTGTTCTCGGAGATGTCCAGAAGCTCGGTCATTCCAAACATCTGGGCGATGGAGGGGCCGTGGAGATCCACGTCCATCAGGCCTGTCTTAAAACCTTTTTTTGCAAGGCTTGCGGCCAGGTTTGCGGATACGCTGCTCTTTCCAACGCCGCCTTTGCCGCTCAGCACGAAAATCTTGTTCTTTATCCTTGAAAGAGAGGTGGTGATCATCTCTTCCTGGAGCTGCTCCTGGGATTTCTCCTTGTTCTGTGAGGGGCAGCCGCCTCCCTTCTTGGCTTGGTCCATGTTGTCATAAAGCATAATATGTTATGTCTCCTTTAGTTTGGGATTATGAACAATCACCTCTTGATAATTATCACTATTCGATTTCTGTCAAGGAGAACACCGAGTCTTTTATAGGGACGTCCGGATAAAAACTAGTAATTTCAAGGGTCAGGGTTCTGCCCGAAGGATCATTGATAACGGTTTTCATGGGGATTGTATGAATTCCGTATTTTTTTAGATTTTTGCGTTCTGTGGAATAAACCGGGTCTCTGTTGCTCTTGAGGCGCTGGAAGCCAAGGATTTGATCCTGCCGGTCAACCAGGACCGTTCCCACGGTTCCCCGCCACTTTCGTGTCAGGGTCAGGGTGGCCGGGGATGACGGCCCGTTGTTTGACAGTATGGCCCGGTCAAAGGGCTCCATGGGGATCCGTCCCGCTAAAAGGGAGATGATCTCCTGAATCCGGACCGGCATGGAGATCACCTGTTTCAATGAGGGGTTGGCGGCCTTGATCCGGTGGGGCGAGTGTTCCCCCGTGTGGGAAACAAAGAGCACCTGGTTGCCGTCGGCAAGGATGGTTTCCAGGGGAAGGCCGCTTTTGAGGATCGTCAGGCGGATCTTGTCGGGCATCATGGCGGCCCAGGCTATCCTGAACCGCTGGTTCAGGTTCTCCTCCGCCAGGGTCACCCGGGCAGTGCCTTTAAAGGTTTGAAGCCCATGGTTGATGGATGTTACCCGGGCCGCGAGAAGCGTTGCTTTGGGATCTTGGATTCGGGTGTCCCCGGGCGTGAGGCCTGCGCAGCCGGACAGGAAAAACAGGGCCGCGCCAAGGAGTAACAGGTTGGGGCGGCGTATTTTAATTGAGTTCATTCAACTGCTGTTCCAGGTGTTTTATTTTGGTGTCCAGGCCGGGATTGCTTCCCGTGGTTTTTGATCTGGCTTTCTTGTAGGCTTCCAGGGCCTTTTCCAGGCGGTTGTCCTCCCTGTAGGCATCCCCTAGGTGTTCGGTGATCACCGGGTCGAACTGGGTCAGGTCCGCCGCTTTTTCAAGGATCGCCACCGCCTCTGAAATGAGTCCCTTCTTGTAATAGATCCATCCGAGGCTGTCGGTGATGAAACCGTCCTCCGGCTTGATGGCAAGGGCCCTGGAGACCAGCTCCTCGGCCGTGGCGAGGTTTTCGCCCATTTCCGCATAGGTGTAGCCAAGGTAGTTCAGGGCATTGGCATTGGAGGGCTCGAGTTCGATCACTTTTTTCATGGACTCGATGCACGCCTCTTTTTGTCCGGATTTGTCCTGGACGATGCCGAGGCGGAAGATCAGGGCCGTGTTGGAGTCGGACAGGGCAATCCCTTTGTTCAGCAGGGTGATGGCCTTTTCATAGTGAAGCCCCTCCTCGTAGAACGAGGCAAGGTACATGATGATATCGATATCCTCGGGAAGCTCCCGGTGCTTGGCTTCAAGGAATTCGATGGCTTTGTCTTTCTGGTCGTTCTCACTGTAGGAAAAGGCGATATGAACGATGGTCTTTTTGTAGTGCTCGGAGTCGGGCGCTACCTTTAAGAAGTGCTTGATCGCATTTTTTGTCTGCTTCAGGCTGTCAAACGAGATTCCCGCAAGGTAGTTGAGGGTCGAGTCCCCGGGGGCTCCCTTGAGCATCCCCGTGAAAACCACCGAGGCGTCCTTGTACCGTTTTGATCCGATGAACTCCCGCGCGGTTATGATGGTGATGCCCCGGTTTTCCAGGCTTTTCTTTCCCATTTCGGCCAGGAGGGCGTCAGCTTCATCCTTTTTGCCATGGTTGTGGTAGAAGAGGGGGAGCTCCAGTGCCGCCCGGATGTTGTTGCTGTCAATCTCGAGGATCTCCTTGTAGAGCCTGACAATCTTGGGGGCGGTCCGGGGGGTGGCCTGATTCTGGTAGATGGTGATCAGCTCGAACCGGGGTTCCACCAGGGGCGGGTTGATCTCCAGGGTTTTCAGGAACTCTTTTTCCGCATATTCGGGATTGTTCTTGATCGCATGAATCCTGCCCAGGAAAAAGTGTGAGGCGTAGGATTCCGGAAAGCGTTCGGTCATTTTCGTATAGATGCGGAACGCTTCGTCCGTGTTGCCCGAGTCCATGTGCATGCGTCCCAGGATCAGGTAGATGTTCTCCTGGTCGGGGTTGAGCTGAAGGATCTTCTGATAGATATCCCTTGCTTCGCTGTCCTGGTGGAGTACCTGCCTCATCTTTCCGAGGATCATCAGGGCATCCGTGTTTTCAGGCTCAAGCTCCACCAGGCTCTGGGCAACCTCGAGGGCCTTGGATGTTTCTTTTGTGTGAAGATAGAGGGCGATCAGCTCTTTTTTCAAAAACGAGCTGTCCGGGTCCTTTGTCACGGCCTTGAGCAGCGAAGCCAGGGCCTTGTCATATTCCCCTTGTCTCTTGTGGAGCTCGGACCGGGTATAGTGGTAGTAGGGGGATTCCTGGAGGTCCTCTTCGGCTGAAGCCCCAGGGTTTGCCTGGGGTTGCTCGTTGGTTCGGGCTGGTCCTGAAACCGCTGCGCAGCCGGTAGCCGCAAGGGCCATTACCAGCAGATAGAAAAAGCATCGTATTTGTTTCATGTCGGGGTGATATTCTCCGTTTGTCCCTGGTCATACAGTCCGTGGTTTAGGTTTGGCTGTGGTCGTAGGCATCAAAGTCGGGCATTTCGTTTTTAAAGTACTCTTTCATCTTCTTGATGATATTGTTTTCGATCTGTCTTACCCGTTCCCGGGAAATGCTGTACTCCTCTCCGATCTCCTGGAGGGTGAAGGGCTCGTCCGAAAATATCCTTTTGGTAAAGATGTCCAGCTCCCGCTGGTTCAGGGTGTCGGTGAACTCTTTCACCCTGAGATGGAGAATATCCTCGATCTCCTTTCTTGCAACCCTCTCTTCGGTAGAGTCGCTCTCCACGTTGATGAATTCGATCCGTTCGGTGTCTGAATCGTTCCTGAGGGGTTCGTCAAGGGAGAGATCCCAGCCGTCCAGCCGCTGGTCCATTTCAACGATCTCCTGCTCCGACACTCCCATTCGTTCGGAAAGAAGCCTGGGTCCCGGATCAAATCCCTCCTCGATCAGTTTCTGCTTCTCTTTTTTCAGCCGGAAAAAAAGCTTGCGCTGTCCCTGGGTTGTTCCGATCTTCACAAGGCGCCAGTTATCCATGATGAATTTCAGGATATAGGCCTTTATCCAGAATGATGCATAATATGAGAATTTGACCTTCTTATAAGGGTCGAATTTTTTCACGGCCTTGACAAGGCCGATATTGCCCTCCTGGATGAGATCCAGCAGGTTCTGCATCCAGATCCTCTGGAAGTCCAGGGCTATCTTCACCACCAGCCTTAGGTTGGAGGTGACCATGATGTAGGCGGCGTCACTGTCATTATCTTCCTGTATCTTTGTCCCGAGATCCACCTCTTCATCCCTGGTGAGCAGTCTGTACCTGTTGATCTCGGCAAGATAACTCTGGAGGGGGTCAGCCTTGACAAGGGCCTTGCTGGAGGAGTTCTTCTTGTCCTTTGGCACAAGATACCCTTTTTGCGTGGAAGGGGTGTCTTTCTTTTTGTTCATTTTTGTCGGTGTCTGTTTCTCTTTATTCATAGCTGTTCCTTGCTGTTAATATGCATCCATACCATATTATACTAAAACCCGGTAAATATCGATCAAAAAAAAATGAACGTCTTTCTATTTTTTTCTGGACACGACAGGATTCCTTTGATATAAGATCTTCTTGTTTGCGCCTGTAGCTCAGCTGGATAGAGCAACGGACTTCTAATCCGTAGGTCGCAGGTTCGAGTCCTGCCAGGCGCACCATTCAAGGCTTCAAAGGGCTTTCAATTTCGGTTGAAAGCCCTTTTTTTGTTTCATTTCCGAAATCCTTATTTGCCGTGCCTTCCGTTTGCGGCCTCCCAGTCAATTAATCTGGGCGTACCTTAACAAACTGACCCGGAAAAGCGAGGACGGAATTTATAAACACGCGACTACCCTCTCTTTTTTTGGGGATTTTGATGGGAACAATGGTGTGGATGGATATGATACGGCAACTCCGGCAGCCAATATGAAGCCTATAATTTACAATCTACAGCCGTCAACAATTTTTGGGGTCGCGGTTCAGCCTGGCCTGCTCCAATACGCTTACTGGCTTGCCTGCCATGATGGGGCGATGCCGAATAGCTGTTTTGTGTCTTGAACATGCCCATTGAAGAGGCCATCTCTTCAGCTCCGGCTGCATTTTGCTGGATAACCTTGTCCATTTCCGAAATGGCTGTATTCACCTGGCTTATTCCTTCTGATTGTTCATGGGATGCCGATGCTATTTCTTCCACAAGCTTTCCGCCCTTGGCAATGCTTTGGGCTACTTCGGAGAAAGCATCATTGGTAGTTCCGACAATCGCCGACCCTTCGTTTACCTTTTTTACCGTTCCATCGATTAAGGCCGCAGTATTTTTTGCAGCTTCCGCAGCTCTGATGGCAAGGTTTCTTACCTCATCGGCAACAACCGCAAATCCAGCACCGGCTTCACCTGCCCGGGCCGCTTCAACAGCAGCATTCAGCGCCAGCAGGTTCGTTTGAAACGCGATCTCATCAATGGTTTTAACAATTTTGTTGGTCTCTTCACTTGCCCGGGTAATCTCATCCATTGACTGGGTTAAATGTTCCATTGAGGTGTTTGCCTTATTAATGGTTTTGTTCGCTTCTTCCATGAGAAGATTCGCTTCCCTTGCATTGTCAGCATTATTTTTAGTCATGGCTGACATCTCCTCCATGGATGAGGACGTCTCTTCGACGGACGCGGCTTGCTGGGATGCTCCGGTTGCAAGAGCGTCTGCAGCCGAGACATTGGCTGCGATTGTTTCAGAAAGATGTTCAACCATGATTTTCATAGCGCTCAGCAATTGACCGACCTCGTCTTTTCTATCCACCTCGATTGTCATGGATAAATCATTGTCCGCCATATGATTGGCAACTGTCACGGCTTCCTTCATGGGGGCCGTAATGCTTCTCGTCACAAAGAGGGCGGTAAGAATTCCTGCAAATCCGGCAAAAATGAATAAACCGATAAGAATCCTGTTTGAACGAGCAGCTTCTTTTTTGGCATTGTCATAAAACTGTATGGCTTTGTTGTCTGCGAAGGCCTGTATTTTATCCAGCACGGAGACCAACCTTGCCAGATGGGGGGCCCCCTCCTTCATCGTAATCTCTGCAGGGTTGGCAGTGACCTGAGCCAATCGCATTTGAATTACTTTATCTCGAATTGGTTTCCAATCGGTAAATAGTGTTTCAACTTCAGTAATTCTGGCCTTGTCACCCAAAAAACGCTCTTTCAGCAAAACAAAGTCATCCATGATTTTAGGGATCAGGCCGTCCACCTCTCCGGCCAATCCCCTGACAGCTTCAGGCGTCTCTGCCATCGAGAGGTCTTTCATGATTTTCAGGATTTTCATGGTGTCGGCCTGAACTTCTATAGCTGTATTTGCTACGGCAAAGGGGTGCCTGTAAAATTTGTCCACCAGTACGGCAGCAGAGATGTCCTCGCCACCTGTACGGGCTTTGTCTTTGAATTCCTTTGCTTTATTGTTTGCAAAATCGATCAACCCGTCAAGGGCCTTTATGATTTTAGCGACGTGGGGCGCACCCTCAATGCGGGTTACCTCGCCGGCATTATTTTCAATTTGGATTTTTCGCTGGGTAATGACCTTGTTACGTATTGGAGCCCACTCCCTGAACAGTTTCTCCGCGGTTTCAATATCCTGTTTATCACCTAAAAAGCGCTCTTTCAAAAGATCAAAATATTTAACAGCTTCTTCGGCATTTTTATCTACCTTGGCGCGATTTACCTCCATCTGATCCAGGCTTTGGGAGATGGCTATATCTTTCATACTTCGATGGATGGAAACCAGCTCAGTCTGAATATCCCGGATACTTGTCCCCACTGCAAGGGGGTGAAGGTATAGCTTTTCGGTCATGCCGGATAGATTTGTAGCTGTATTTAGCGAAACAAAGCCACCTATGCCCATTAAAATGATAACCAACCCAAAACCCAGGGCCATTTTTCGCCATAATTTAAAGTTTTTCATTTTTAAATCTCCTGTTGGTTTATTATTTAACATGCGTTTACTTTGTACGGGCATGATGCTCCGCATTGCTGCTTATGGACCAGGCTACTCTGGCGGGATCTTTTGGAAGTGTTGGATTTATCAATCCGTGGATTGAGAAGATATTTGAATTTTATCTATATGATCTGTCAATATAGCATTTGCAATCTAAGATAACAACAAGGGCGAATGCCAAATAAAAACCAGTGGTTTGCCAGGTGAAAACCGGCATTAGTCCATGGTGGTAAGGTAGGATTTGAGATTTATTTTCTTATTTGTGAGGTCCAGTTTCTTTCGAATATTCTCCCTGTGGAATGAAATCGTTCTTATTGACAGAAATAAAATCCGGGCGATCTCTTTGTTGGTTTTTCCCTGTTTAATCAGGTTTGCCACCCGTATCTCGGAAGGGGTGAGGTTTACATCGGTTGCGGAGAGTTGCCTGGAAAAAGCTGAAACAATTTCGGCAAGATTGGATTCCAGGATCTCTATCAGGGCTCTCTGGGAGGTGTTCAGCGTGCTTTCCCTTAATCGTGAGAGATACGGTGCGATGAGTGTTTTTATATTGGACAGCACTTTTTCTTCTGTTTCTGTTTGATCCTGTTCCCGTTTCCTGAGAAGCACCCTTAATGCCGTATTCATCTCTTCAAGGTTATGGGTCCGCTCCCTGACATTGTTTTCTAGGGATATGTTTATTTTCGTCATGGCCTCTTCGGCCTCTTTACGAACTGTGATATCGTGATTGATTCCCACAGTCGCAACCAGGATTCCCTCTTCGTCCAGGAATGGTACGACGATGGTTTCGCAGATTCCCATGGTTTTGTCTTTACGAATAAAGGTGATTTCACCTTGCCAGTGACCATGTTCAACCCATGCCTATCCGGTTGTTGCACTACTTATTCAGCGGGGCGTCTGTTGAGAGTAAAAAGCATGGCGCAACCCCTACCTTAATGAGGAATACTGGATTTTGAGTAAAATAAATTTAATCAAAATAGTAATTACTCATGGTTTTTTAGTGTTAAACAGGTGTGAATGACTATTTTTTCATGCTGTATATTTTTTTTATTTCCTCAAATTATGACAAGTGCTACCCCAAAAGGGAATATGTGCAACAACCGGATAGGCATGGTTCAACCATCCCATCGATGATTGCCTGGGTAAGCACCGGAGCTTCTTCCGGTCTATGGAGAATACCCGGGGATTTCCCCATGATTTCAGCTTTTGTATATCCGAACATTCTCTCTGCGCCATGGTTCCAGTCGATGATCCATCCGTCCAGATCGGTGAGAATCACCCCGTCGTAAATATAATTGAAAGCCAGGGCCTGTTGTTGTATTTTTTTATCCGGTTCTTTTTCTTGATCCGGTACTCTTTGGTCCGGGTGATGATCTTGTTGTGTGCCGGTCACGGGAACAGGCCCCCTTTTTAACAGATTTATTCGGATTGAATGCGTTTGGCAGGATAAAGATTATATTTTGGATACTATACAGCCGTCCTTGTAAAATTTAAAGTTAAAAATAAACGAAAAAAGGGGATCACGCCTTACAGCATGAAAGTGTATCCGAAAAAGGATTGACAAAGCACCACATTGTGTCACCATATGGTATGAAAACCGCATTCACATGTGATGATTCAAAATGATAGAAATCGATGGCAGTCAAAAATCAGGATCCGGAACCATCGTCAGGGATGCGGTGCCTTTCTCGGTTTTGGTTGGAAAAAATCTTCATTTAATAAACATCCGAGCCAAAAGAGCCAAGCCGGGTTTGAGGGCGCAACACCTGAAAGGACTTGAGGCATCGGCTCAAATTTGCCGGGGCCGGTTGGAAGGAACAAAACTCGGATCAAAAGAAATAACATTTACGCCCGGAGGACAAATAAAGGGTGGCCGTTTCAATTGGGATATCGGAACCGCCGGCTCCGCCACGATGTTGGCTTTAGGGGTCATACCTCTAGCTCTTTTTGCGGATAGTACTTCCAATTATAAAATTACAGGCGGACTGTTTCAGGATTTTGCTCCTTCGGTTTACCATTTAAAATATGTTTTAGTGCCGCTCTTGAGAGAAATGGGGGCTGATCTTGATTTGGAAATCATCCAGCCGGGGTATCTTCCTCAAGGGAAGGGGCAAATTGAAGTGACGGTCAATCCGTTAAAGAAACATTTAAGACCGCTGACCTTGACGGATCAAGGCAGGCTGACCGAAATCAAAGGCGTTGCCTTATCATCCTTGCTCAAAAAGAGAAAGGTCTCTGAACGAATGGCCGGGGAATGCCAAAAACAGTTAAATGCCAGGGGATATGCTCCGAAAATAGAAATTTTATACGATACCCCGGAGTTTCCTGTTTATAAGAAGGTTTCCGTACAGGCCGGAGCTTCCCTGGCCGTCTGGGCCCGGACGGATACGGGATGTTTGATCGGATCGGATATGGCCGGCGCACTGAGAAGGTCGGCTGAATTTATCGGTAAACGCATGGCGAAACAGCTCACTGAGGATTTGCGGAGCGGGGCCACGGTGGATAGATATCTGGCGGATCAGATAATACCCTTCATGGCTTTGGCGGAAGGCTGGAGTGCTTATTTGATCCCGAAAATGACGGATCATATCAAAGCGAGGCTGTGGTTGATTGAAAAGATACTGGGAGGAAAGGCGGAAGTCAAAAACAATTTGGTCCGGATCAAAGGGATAGGGTACCGGAGAGAATAATGGAAGTGACGCTGAAATTAAGAGGGATCTATTCCACCGCATTGACAAAATTTTTTTTAGAGAATGGGTTAACGATCGTTGAGCCCTCACGACCAATCATGGAACGATTCGGAAATCACGGCAAATTTGAATTCGACAAGCCCGTTGGAGTGGAAATTACGGACATGGAAGACGGACAGGGAATTGTTTTATCAGGTAATCCTGAACCATTAGCCCATGTGGCGGAGTTGATCCGACAGGCTTTTTTTGAGGCCATCTGTCGAAAAGGGGGAAGGGCTTTTCCCAATTTAATCGAGTTTGAATTTCCTTATCTGACAAAATCTAAATTAGATGAATTCAGAAACAGGGTTGTGGCCACGTTACCGGATCATCATAGATTGCGGCTCATTGACTCTGATTATGTGGATGATGTGGAGACGCAAACGCTTTTAAATCACCCTGATAGAAGAGAGAGCATCAGCCGGAACGCAGCCGGACGATTAATCTGGGACAGGCTGAAGAAAGGAAAAAAGATAGGCATTGACCATGTGAAATCAAACGGTCGTGTTATTTCTCTTTCCCCGGGCAAGATTATCGGAATGAATCCGGAGCAGGGAAAACTTAAACTCAAGCGAATAACGTCTAAGGGTGGAACCGCATATGACGGACTGAATCTTCCAAAAAAAGAGGGAGATTATGTTATCAGTGAGCTGAGGGAAGGAAATTGGTTTTATAAGCACGCCTATTTCCGCCGGGATGGGCGGCTTATCGGCGAATACTATAACGTCAACACCTTGATTGAATTATATCCTGATAAAACCAGGTATGTGGATCTGGAAATCGATGTTGTCCGATGGCCGGATGGAAAAGTTGCCGTGATTGACGAGGAGGACCTGAACCGGTATTTCGAATCGGGTTATTTAAGCTGGAAATTGAAAGATACGGCCCTGAAAACAGCGTACAAATTGAAACGCTTGTTGTCGATATCAACCTTTGTATGATTGATATCGAGAAGACCATGCAACGCCTTGAAAAGCATGTTAAAGAACTTACACCCAGTGTGTCAGGCATTTGCCGGTACCCGCTTCCGGGTTATTCGGCGGATTCTTTGTCGGCGTTCCGGCTTGACAGATATTCTTTGGCCCAGCCGTTAAAGTCCTGTAATATGGGGAGCAGTTTCCGGCCGATTTCCGTCAAGGAATATTCAACAACGGGCGGTACTTCAGGGTAAACTTTTCTACTTACGATGCCGCGTTTTTCAAGTGTCCTGAGTTGTTGAGTAAGCATCTTCTGGGTTACGGACGGCATCTTTTTTCTAAGTTCACCAAATCTTTTTGTGCCTTCTGTTGCAAGGGTCCAAACTATAAGCGGTATCCATTTTCCTGATAAAATTTCAAACGCAACCTCAACTTCATATACATAACTGCTGCAGCTTACCTTATGTGTCCTGTCCTCTGGCATAAAAATCGTTCCTTACCGGTTTTGAATATTTTTTTGTGTTCGTTTCTGAAATAAATATCATACTTTTTTGAAAAACGCATGACATTTACAGCATTCAATAATCCCTGTGACAGCGACTAACCATGCGGCTTGAACCCCATTTGCCCCCCGATTTGAAAGGCGGTTACTTTTTGTATACTGTAGAACCAAAACCATACTGAAACCCCGAAAAGTGCCTACTTTACAGGGCTTTTTCAATCGTGTAGATACCCTTCCCGAATAGTTTGAAAACAACGATTCATCCTTTGTGGGTGATGATTAACAGGAGAAAAAAACATGGCAAGATTTACATTACCAAGGGACGTATATTTCGGACAGGGAACAATCGAAGAGCTGAAAAGCCTGAAAGGCAGCAGAGCCGTTATTGTTATTGGCGGCGGTTCAATAAAAAGAAACGGCACCCTTGACAAAATCCGGGACTATCTTAAGGAAGCCGGTATGGAGACAGCTTTGATCGAGGGCGTTGAAGCTGATCCCTCCGTTGCAACCGTGATGAAAGGTGTTGAAGTCATGAAGCAATTCCAGCCTGACTGGATTGTCGGCGTGGGGGGCGGTTCTCCAATTGATGCGGCCAAAGCCATGTGGATTTTTTACGAACATCCGGAATTTACTTTTGAAGAAGCGGCAAAACCCTTCAACCTGCCGGAACTGAGACAGAAAGCTTCTTTTGCAGCTATTCCGACGACCAGCGGAACGGGTACCGAGGTGACTTCTTTCTCGATCATCACTGATTCCGATAACGGGGTCAAGTATCCCATCGCCGATTTCAACATTACTCCCGATGTCGCCATTGTTGATACCGATCTCGCCCAGACCATGCCGGGCAAACTGGTTGCGCATACCGGCATGGACGCATTGACCCATGCATTGGAAGCTTATGTTTCCACCATGTCCAATGAACTGACGGATTGCCTGGCGATGAAGTCCATGGAAATGATACAGGATTATCTTATTTCGTCTTACAAAGGCGAAGAAGACTCAAGGTCTAAAATGCATATTGCCCAGTGTCTTGCGGGGATGTCTTTTTCCAATGCGATCCTGGGCATCGTTCACAGCATGGCCCACAAGACAGGTAAAATCTTCGGCATTCCCCACGGATGCGCCAATGCCATCTACCTTCCCGTGGCAATCAGGTTCAATGCCGAGGCGGCCGGAGATAAATACGCCGACGCTGCAAGAAGATTAGGGCTTAAGGGCGGCGACACCCGGGAGCTTGTCGATTCACTGATCGATTTCATTATTTACCTGAACAACGCTCTTGACATCCCCGGAACCCTTAAGGACTTCGGCGTGAACGAGGATGATTTTCTTGCGAACCTGGACAGTATTGCTGAGAATTCAGTAGCTGATCCCTGTACGGGAACCAACCCGCGAGAAATCTCCGTTGCCCAGATGAAGGAGCTGTTTAAAAAAGCATACTACGGCGTATAGCAAGATGATGCAAACGGCTGCCGGATCAGGCCGGCACCCCCGGTGGAATAAGGCTTAACCGGCAGCCAATATGAAACCTGCAATTTACAGCCTACAACCTGTAACCCGAGATTCTGATAATCTTCCCTTCATCCCCGCAGGCCACCAGGATCTCGCCGTCACGGTTCAGGGTAATGCCCGTGGGCGCCTGCAATCCTTCGGCTATTGAGATGGCGGTTCCGTCCGAACGTATGCAGCGTACGGTTCCCGTCTCCCTTTCGCTGAAGAAGATCCGGCCCTTGTGATCAACCGCGATCGCCCCGGGGTGGTTCAACTCCTCAGCCAGGATCGTCCGGGTTCCGTCCGGGGATATCATTACGATCCTTCCTCGATCCTTTTTTTCTTTTTCATGGTGAATCACATACAGGTTACCCCGGCGGTCCATCACCATAGGTCCGGGATCTTCCAACCCCTTTGATATGGTTTGTGTCTTTTTTTCCAACGGCGGCACGGTTGCGGCGTTTTCCGGTGTGCCGCACGCCGTGCAGAGTAACAGGGCGGCGAGTGCCCCACCGATGAGAGACCGGGGCTTCTTTGTTGATTTGTCCGGATGATTCATGACATACCTCCGTTTTTGCGGGATTGGATAATTTGAATTCTTAAAAATTTGATTTAAGATACATCGGAGCTATTGATACGTCTAATATATTTATCTATAATGATCGATATCAAAAACGAATCGATAAAGGGGTGGGCCTTTCGGATTATTCAAAAGTTCGATTCAAACCGGACGCCGATGGGTGAAATCCGGAACCGGAAAGGGAAGATGCATATGGAACTTAGACAGCTCAAATACTTCATCGCCGTGGCAGAGGATCTTCACTTTGGTAAAGCCGCCCGGCGTCTCAATATTTCCCAGCCTCCGCTCTCCCAGCAGATCATGCGCCTTGAAGAGGAGATGGGGGCAAAGCTGTTCAACCGGACGAGCCGTTCCGTGGCGCTTACTCCGGAAGGCGTTTATTTCAGGGATGAAGCCAGGGCTGTCCTGGAACGGATCGAACGCGCCGCAGAGACGGTTGCGTCCATGGCAAGGGGGGAGGAGGGATCTCTTGCCATCGGGTTTGTCGTGCTTGTCACCCAGACGGTGTTTTCCGAAGTGGTGAGGGATTTTCGCAAGGAATGGCCAAAGGTCCGGCTTGACCTCCGGGATATGAGTACCAACCAGCAGCTTGCCGCCCTTGCATCCGGTGATATCGATGTCGGTTTTATCCGTTACTACGGCCATTCCCTGAAAGGGCTGGCCCAAAAAGTGTTTCTCCGGGAGTCCTATGTGGTCGCCATGCCTGCCCAGCACAGGCTGGCCCACAGATCGGAGATCCGGCTTCACGAGTTGAAGGGGGAGTCCCTGATCATGTTCAACAGGGCCTACCACCCGGAACTCTTTGACACGATCCTGGAACTTTTTTCACAGGCCGGAGTCACTCCCTCGATGATTCAGGAAACCCATCGCCATATAACGGCCGTGGCGCTTGTTGCCGCGGGCATGGGGATTGCGCCCATGCCCGCTTCCATGAAGCGCCTCGGCAGGAAAGGGGTCGTCTACCTTCCCATTGCAGACCCTTTCCCCACGGTGGAGGTCCTTGCCGTCTGGCCGGAGGGTAGATGTTCCCCCGTGCTCGAATCCTTTCTGGAGCTGTTGGACAGCTTTTGTTTTTGTCCCAGCCCGGGTTGACCACCCCCTATAAAGTGGTGGTGCCGATAAAAAAAGATTTGACACAGTGGGGTTTATTCGATATAAGGCTTTTCTGTTTGCGCCTGTAGCTCAGCTGGATAGAGCAACGGACTTCTAATCCGTAGGTCGCAGGTTCGAGTCCTGCCAGGCGCACCATTAAACTCAAGGCTCTCGGGAAAATTTCCCTGGGGCTTTTTTTGTTTCTCCGGTCAACCTCCGGTCCTCTTGAGGTTTTCCCTTATTCCAATATGGTTTCTGCTCCATCCCATCAACTTGCTCCTGGTTCGGATTTGTCAGCATATCACTTTTATAGGCTTTGGGATAGCATCCGATGCGCAATGGGAGCTACCTTAGCAGGCTGGCGGAGAAAAGCGAGGACGGAATCTATTTTGGACCGACTTCCCCTCCAATCCAAGGGTTCCAAATCTATTCAGTCCAGCTCAGCTCAGGCTTTCTTTTTGATGGATATGGTTGGGAATTTATTCATTCTCAATTGTTTTCAGGGTTTTGCCATCCTTAGTTTTCCATTCAATCAGTCCATTGGCGGTTCGCCCCATTACAATGGCAGCTGCCGTTGAAGGGCTGGAAAAAAGATGATCCGATGATAGAACGAGCTCCTGATTCTCCTCGACGATGATCTTTTGATCCATGAGGCTTTGTCTGAGTTTGAGAATTGATGGGGCACAGGAGTTGACAGTGCTTCCGGCAATGTTTGATCCTTTCAGAACAACAAAGCCTTCAGATGTCGGCTCTCCGGTTGCATCTGCTCCCCTAACGGCCTTTATGTGAAACAGATTTCTATTGAAACTCTCTGAATTGTTTTTCCTGAGAGTTTCAAAAATCTTGTAGCCGAGAATGGGGACGATCATCTTGGCATTTTCCAGAAACTCTTCCATTTCTGCCATGTCCGGTTCTGAAATGCTTGAGAGGGTGGGGATGGAACCGTTTGTAATGCCGAATCGGCCTGCTTTGCATGCAAGTTCATGCATCCGATGTTCCAGGTACTTGATGTGGGCCTTGTTCAGGTTATCATCCTTGCTGATGAACACAACTGCCTCATGCCAGAAATCTTTTTCCTTCAGGTGTTGGGTCAATCTCCTGTAGATGTTTTCCGCTTCCCCTATGTATGCCACACTTTTTGATGTTCCTTCTTCGTCTGTACCGAAAAGCAGGTAGACCCCTGTGCTGGTCAGCTCAGGACGATCAGAACACTCTTTTACCATTCCCCTTGGGATCTTGTATGCTTTCCCAGACCAGTTTGACAATTCGCAGGCCATTCTTCCATCCGGGATGCTGTCCATGAGAAAGATTTTGATTGTTTTTCCAAATTTTTTTCTTTGCATGATGTTTTCCGGATTTGGTGCTTATGGAAGAAAGCAGGCTCAAGCTTTGCTGGGCCTGCCACAGGTTTTATTCGCCGTCAAGCAGCCGGTGTTTTCCGTTTCCGTGTTGTTTTCTTTTTTGGCTTCATGGCTTCACGTTCTGCTTTGATTCGGTCAAGAAGGACTGAAGCTGGTTCGTCTGTTGGATCTTGGGGGACAAGTTCTCCACGGAAAGCTTTGGCAAGCATTGATTGATTTTGTTTTTCTATCATAGTTATAGTTGACTCGATTTTTTGCAAAGTCGATTCGGAATGGGAAAGAGATTCATTGATTTTATTTTCCAAAACCTTTTGTTCTTCTAAAGGTGGGATCGGAATGCTTAATGCCTTTAGTTTTGTACCATTTACATTTGCTTGGCCGACTTGCTGATTTACAACAGAGTCTATCCATTTTCTTCCAAATGGCGAATTGATATAGCCCGCTGCCATTGAAGATTTCATCAGGATGATTCTGACTCGTATTAGATATGAGGCGAATGAACATGGTTTTTCGATATCTTCGAAAATTGCGGATTTTCCCACTAGTTCAGGGCTATTTGTTCGATTGAATAACAAGTCTCCGTCAGCAAGAAGGAGATTCGGAAAATCCTTATTGTCTTCTGGAAGATATCGCAAATTGTCGTATGATAGTTTTCCATTCACAATGTTTCCCATTCGAAGAACAGGAATCGATGAGGTATCTTCATTTGTTTTAGTTGAGCTTCCATATTGTACCAAGCTTGATAGTTCATCTATATTCGCCCAACACCACCCCTCTGGCAACTCTGGCAACCCTGTAGCATCAACCGGCTCTGGTTCCTTGTACTTGGCCTTCCACTTGTCGTTTTTCGGCTTCTTACCTTTGGCCTTCATCTTGGCCAGTTCGGTTTCTTCCCATCTCTTGCGGCGTTCCTCTCGAATACGTTCAAGCAGAATAGAAGCGGGTTCGACATCAGGGTTTTTCTTGCGCCAGTCAGCGGTCAGATCTCCACGGAAAGCTGCTGCCAGGATCGATTGCCTGAGTTTGTCCAAAAGCGGTTTGGCTGTCTCCAGAGCTTTTTTTGCCTTGTTGCTTTTGGCCTGGAGAGCTTCTATTTTGTCAACAATACGTTTTTGTTCTTTAGTCGGAGCTAATAGTATTTCTGTATTTTGTACAACAGATTGGCTGATATTTGGTTGAGCTCCCCCCTTACTTATGGCAATCAACTTTGTTTTTAGATTTTTTAGTGAATAAAAAAGATATTTTGTTTCGATACTATGTGGCAAAAAAATAGCGCATACAGCTTGGTTTGTTGCTGCATCACAACTCAAAATACCAACTTTCCCAACAGTAGCCCCATACATCGCAATACAGAGAGTGCCTTTAGGAAATATTTTCGCACTTGAGTTTTTTAGACCTTCTTCTGTGATAGATTCTGCAATAGATGTGATTTTTCCATCTCTCAATTCACCAGATTTTACCCAAGGAATATTGCCCTTGAAATAGCTTTCTTCTGTACGTTTAGGAGTGCCGCCACTTGAAGTGTTGGCTATTTGTTCAATAGCTACTATTTCCCAATTTTGGGGTAACGATTCTATTTCGATTTTCATGAAACAGAAACCTCCCCATTATTCAACATTTCGGAAAGTTCTTCCATCTCCTCCATGGCTATTCGCAGGTGCTCCATGATTTCAGCAGCAAGCACATCCGGTTCCGGCAATTTTTCCCCATTCCCATTGCTTTCATCCTGCAACCACGAGATGTCAAGATTATCCCCACGGGTTTTGATCTTTTTTCGGGAGAAACATCTGAACCGGCCTTCCTCTCCCTGGTCGATTCTCTTGCTCTTGCCCATGGGATTATTGCCAAAGCCCTCTTCAAATTCCTTGAAGTGTTCCTGGGTCAGAGGTGTTCTTTTGCCAAAAGAGGGCATATTGGTCCTGAGATCGTAAACCCAAACCCTCTTAGTGTTGCCCTTGTCGGTTTTTCCCCTTGAAAAGAAAAGGACATTAGTCTTTACACCGTGGGCATAGAATATTCCTGTGGGAAGGCGAAGAATTGTATGCAGGTTGCATTTCTCCATCAGGTCTTCCCTGATATCCTGGCCTGTGTTGTCCTCGAATAGGACGTTATCCGGCAGAACAACGGCAGCTCTACCACCGGGCTTCAGTGCTCTGTATATGTGCTGGAGAAAGGCCAGCTGCTTGTTACTTGTGGGAAAGGTGAAGTCGTCCCTGGAAGGTTTACCACCACCTTTTTTAGTGCCAAAAGGAGGGTTGGTCAAGATCACATCCACTTTTCCAAGGCGTGATCCAGTTGGGCTCAAGGTGTCACCGGAGACAATAGGGCCTTCTATGTCGTGGAGAGCCATGTTCATGAGGGCAAGTTTGTGTGTATCAGGGACAAGCTCGACCCCACTGAATGCCTTCTGTCTCTGAAAGTCCTGTTGAGATTCCTTCAGATCGAAAAGGCCATCAGTTTGATCCTTGATGTATTTGTCGGCAACAAGAAGAAAACCACCCGTACCAGCTGCCGGGTCCTGGATCAACTCACCTGCCTGGGGTTGCACAAGATTGACCATGGTCTGAATCAGAACCCTGGGAGTGAAGTATTGTCCTGCACCGCTTTTTTTCTCGTTTGCATTCTTTTCGAGAAGGCCCTCGTAGAGGTTTCCAAGCCCTTCTTCCCTTGCACTGTACCAGTCGATATCGTTGATGCTCTGAACGAGTTTCTGAAGGTTCTTGGGCTGTCTCAGGGTCGTGGTTGCATTGGCAAAGATGGCCTGAACACGATCAGAACCTTCGCTACCGAGATGAACCAGCATGATTTTATAGAAATTTAGCTGATCAACTCCATCTTGATCTTTAAGGTCATCCCATCTGTAGCCTTCAGGGATTTGTGTCTCTTTGTCGGTCTCCTTGACCATCTTGAGAAACAAAAGGTAGGTGAGTTCGGTGACATACTGGTGATATGTGATACCGTCGTCCCGGAGGACATTACAGAGGTTCCAAAGTTTTTGTACAATATCTTGGGTTGTTGCCATTCTTTATCATGATCCTTTATGCAAGCAGATGCTTATGCTGAAACAGCGTCCTGCCAGAGTTCTTCTCCGATCTCTCCCAGGACCTCTTCCATTTTTCCGTCAAAAATTTTGTTGAGTCGGTTGAACCCACCTTGTGCCCTGAACTGACCGTTGTTCAGTGCTTCTTTGTCCACAATGGTCTCTTTCAAGAGTTGTTTGCCAATTCGGTCAAGCCATTTTCGCTGGGGCTCTTTCCAGGGCCTGCTGGCCAGTATCGTTTTTATTGCCCGCTGTACCCTCTCTTCATAGGAGATCAGCGGTGCTCCCAAAGCCATTCGTCGTACAAAGCCAATGATGGAAGCGGCAATGTCTTCGTTGGTTGTGCCCTTCCAAGCAAACCTGAGGTTTGTCACAGAATACCCCTCTTTGTCCAGCAAAATTTTGAGCTCCTTCAGGTCTTTACGGGTCAGATCCCTTGGTTTTGTAAGGACTGTCATCAGGGCAGGGATGTGGTTCTTGTTGGTCTTGATGTATTCTTCAAAGGATTCAAGATAGTCTTGTGGTTTTTCATGGTCGCCAAACCCATATTCGGCCTCCAGCACCTTATCATCATGTTCTGAAATGAGGTATGCTGCTCTTTTGATCGTGGCTTTGGCATTGTCCAGGAACTCACCAAGATCTGAATGGCTTGAGAACCATTCTTTAGCCTCTGTTCCAGACGATGACTGGATCTTTTTGATTGCATCTTCTATCCCCACCTTGGTCAAGCCTTTGAACGTCTCCTTGTCTTCATCATTGAGGTTGCGTTTTTTTCGCTGGAGCTTGGCAACGATCTGATCTTTGATCTCAGAGAGGTGGTCTTCGTCATCCGTTGCCGTGAGCTCGGAAATGAGTTGGCTGAAACTGATATTGGGGTTCACAACAACCGGTTTCATGGTGGAATAGGGGTCCAATGCTTCATACAGCCTCACTGCATCATAGATATTGAAATGTTCTTTGCCTATTTCATCACAAAGCCTTGTGGCCCTTCCAAGCATCTGTTCATAGAGGATTCTGCTTTTGACACGCCTTATGAACACCAGATTGGTGATTTTGGGTACATCTATTCCCGTTGTCAGTAGATCAACAGTTACGGCCACTGAAGGTAGTTTCTCGTTCTTGTAACGCCTGATCAAGTTGAGTGGCTTGTGGGCAGCAGCTGTGATTTTGACCACGGCGTTATCGTCCACCTCGCCGTATTCATCCTTGAAGGCTTTTTTCAGCAGATCCACAACCAAATCTGCATGATTGTCAGAAGCACAAAATATCAGGGTTTTTTCTTCCAGGCTTGGATCTATATACTTGGCCAATTCTTGGCAAACCACCTTATTGAAAGGTTCAGTGATGACTCGGGTATTGAATTTGTCTACTTCCATGGTGATTTCATCGGGGGCATTGACAATGTCTATCGTCCCTGTAGATTGATCGTACAGCTGCATTTCGTCATCTTTTTCCCAGGTGATGCCGTTTGTGTTCAGATGTGTTTTGATGCCGACAGGAGGGGCATGGTCAATCAAGTAGCCGTCAATGACAGCTTGACGGTACGAATAGGTATAGACTGGCTTGCCAAAGATTTCTGTGGTGTGCAGGGCGGGTGTTGCAGTAAGACCTACCTTGACAGCATCAAAGTGGTCAAGGACCCTTGTATATTTGGAAATGTAGTCCTTCTCGCTACGGAAAACCAGTTCACCTTCTGTCATGTCCCGGTCAAGGGAATAGCCACGATGACACTCGTCCACAACAATACAATCATATTGATCAACGGGGAGAGGAAGGGCGTTGTCTGCTGGGAACAGGATACGCCTTACCATTCCTTGGATAGTTGCAACTTGGAGCCTTGTGTCGTCTTCTGGCTTAATGTCGCCCAGTTCTTTGATGTCATAGATCTCAGCAAAGGATTGAAGGTTTTCCAGCTTCACGTCATTGAAAGCGTCTTGTGCCTGTTCGCCAAGGGAGGTACGGTCAACAAGAAACAGGATACGTCTGAATCGTTTGGCTTTGACCAAGCGGTATGTGAGTCCAATACAGGTTCGGGTTTTTCCTGTTCCTGTTGCCATGGCAAGCATGATGGCTTGGTTGCCTTTGGAAATAGCCTTTTCCACGGCTTTGATGGCATCCAGTTGATAGTCCCTGAGCCCAAGATAGTCTGTGGGTTCTTTTTCCAGTTTTCCCTCAGAGACTTTTGCATCTATGGTGAGAAGACCCTTGAGTCCTTCCGGGGTGTACCAGCTTTCCAGGCTATGCCCATGGTTGGTTGAACATCTTCCATCCAGGAACCAGATACCGCTTTTTGTTTGCAGTTGTCTCAAGAATGGCCTTCCATTGGTTGCAAAAAGAAAGGGGATTTTGTATTTTCCCCATGGTCCACCTGCTGTTTCCCATCCTTCACCTGTCTGAAATTCAATGCTGTATCTTTTGGACTGTTCGATGGCACTGGAAACATCCAAGGCTTTTTTCTTGGCTTCCACAATGGCAATAGCTGTGAGCCCAACAAAGAAGACGTAGTCTGCACGTCCTTTTGATGTTGGCCACTCGCTGATGGCTATATTCTTTCCCTTCTGGGGACGAATTCCCTTTTTGTATGTCAGATTTTGAGTGTCTGCTTCCCAGCCAGCGTCCCTTAGTTGCTGGTCTATGATTTTTCTGGTATCGGCTTCGTTGAGGTGGATCTCCTTGTCAGCCTTGTTAGCCTTTTTCTTTGTCTTGGCAAGATCAGCAGGCTGTTTGGTGTTTTTTGCGATCAGTTTGGAGATATATTCTTCGTAAAGTTTTTTGTCCACATCCCGTTGTTCTTCTGTCTCTTCGGCAAGGGAGATAGCAGCGGAAAGGTCGTCATACAGGGCTTTGGCTTTTTCTTCTGCGACCTTCCGTTTTTCAGCCTCTTTGATGCCACTCTTTTCTGTTTTTGCAAGCTGCTTTCTGAGTTCATCAAGTTCTTTGGTCAGGTCGGCTTCAGCTTCCTTTGGATTTGGTGGTGGAATGAATGGTCCAAGGTTGACAACAGATGAAGCTGAAAAGGATTTATGGAACCAGATTGCCAGTTCTCTTGCCATTCGGAGACTATGGAGGGCTTCTCTTGGGTCCCCCTTCATTTCATGTACCGCTTGATTTCCGGTTTTTCTGATGCTGTGCAAAAGTTGGGTTGCTTTGGGGGTCAGGACACCTCTGTCTTCAAGCTTTTGAATGGTTCTGAATGCATTGTCTTCCGGGGCTATGTCGACCCCTGTTCTTGCTGCAATGTTTTGTCCCAGGAGCTCTCCGAATTGTCGGAGTTTGTATAGGGTCGTGTTGGGGTCTTCAAAGATGAACCTCTCAGCTTGAATGGCGCATTTGTACAGGGTTTCATCGTATTCAGCCATGAATGAAAAGTTTGGTGAAACAACAGCAAAATCTTTGCTGCCCCTCATTGTATTTTCCAAGACAACTCCCTCCATTTTGATCTCGTCAGTTAGTTTCAGAAGTCACAGTACTCCTGAATTGTGGAAAAATCAAATTTTATCAATTCATATCGCATCTTTCGTTCGGCAAGTTCGCTTGGCAGTTTGCCTGTCAGGACACGAATTCATTCTTCACAACGCCATCTTCTCGAAGAAATCCCTTTTCTATCCTTAAGTTGTCGTTATTTCATAGTGATTTGCGTCTTGTGGAAAATACTTCTTGAAAAAAATTTACCGTTATGTAAAAGAATGTAAAAATACAAATGAGCCAATGCTCACCTCAAAGGGTGACATGAAAATTTTCAGGATAAAATAGTTGGAAAGATACTGGTTCATTATTGCTTTTGTTTACAACTTTCTATGAAGGATAAACATATATGTAGGGCTCATCGTTATGTATTAAATGGGGAGAGACCATGCTTTATGAAATAGATTTTTTACCAGTGGGAGAGGGCGAAAGTTCTGGTGATGCAATATGCCTTCGCTACTCAATTGATAAAGGAAACTCTTGGGTAGTGGGCGTTATTGACGGGGGGACCCAAACTTCAGGTGAAGCCGTCTGTACGCATATCAGGGAATACTACGGGACTGAAACTATAGACTTCGCTGTATGCACACATCCAGATCAAGATCACGCATCAGGTTTGTCGGTTGTTATGGACGAGATGACAGTTAATACCTTAATGATGCATTGCCCTTGGGATTATGTTGACCATTTATTCGAATACGTTAGTGATGGGAGGGTTACAAAAGAAAGTCTATCCCAAAGGTTGAAGGATGGCCTCCCATATGCATTCAAGTTGTATGAACTTGCCAATGAAAAAGGTATACCTATACATCATGCCTTTTCTGATAACGAGAATCACGGCATTCCTTTTCTTCATACTATTGGGCCATCTGGAAATTACTATTTGGAACAGGTGGTCAATTTTCGATCAATAACAGATATAACAGAAGATGTAGTCGAAAAAGATGCTTTGTTAAGGAGCATAATGGCCGCTGCTCGCAAAGCTGTAAATTGGATTTCTGAATCTTGGGATGACGAAAAACTTGTAGACCCTGAAGATGATGCAACATCAAGTGAGAACAATTCCAGCGTAATTCTATTTTTTGATTTTAATGGGAAAAAGCTTCTTTTTACCGGCGATGCGGGCGTACCAGCGTTGGAAAAAGCGGCGGACAAATTAGAAACTTTAGGATTTTCGTTACAGGATTTTTCTTTCGTTCAAGCCCCTCACCATGGAAGTAAAAGAAATACCGGCCCAACTATACTCAATAGACTAATAGGTTATCCGAGACAGAAAGACACTGATACGATTTTTACCACATTCATCTCTGCTTCAAAAGAAGGAGAACCTAAGCACCCTAATAAGCGGGTTGTAAATGCTTTTGTTCGGCGAGGAGGCAAAGTTATTGCCACTCAAGGTTCAACTAAATGCCACTATTCAAACGGTGTGTTGATTGTCACATTAATCGAACCTGGATTGTCTGATTATTTTGAACAACTTGAAATTTTCCAACATTATTTTGATCAGATTGTCATCTAAGAAGAATATATTCATGATATTTCAATCCTTTAGAGTTTATAGTCAGGT
>JAAEMK010000040.1 GCA_024225635.1 Desulfobacteraceae bacterium
AATTTCGCGCAGGAACATTATTTCATGCTCTCTCTCTAGAGACGACGACTACTGTCCAGTGTCCAGTGTTTTCCCGGTTGGACCAATCGCAATCGTCGTCGTCGTCCAATCACTGTCGTCCAATCCAATCCAAAAGGGTATCGTCCAATAGGGGGTGGCGTTTTTTAAGTTAGTCTCGAATTAGTTGCACGCCTATCTGTTATCTTATCATGCATTAGGGGACGTTTATTATTGGTCTCGAAGTTAGATAGAAACCTACCAAAGAACCTACATACGTCTACGGTAAACGCCTAGCTAAAAACCTACTTAGGTAGGTACCTACCTAGGTAGGTACCTACTTAGGTAGATACGTAGGTACTTACGTAGGTACCTACCTAGGTAAGTACTTACCTAGGTACGTAGAAAGGGGAGGCCCATAATCGAATAATTATCAAGCCCAATGTGCATAGAATCGAATAATTGCACTCTCGTCAAGCGCTCATGTAGTCTGCGTAGAATCGAATAATTCCCTCTCTCATTAAGCGCCCATGTAGTCTGCATAGAATCGAATAATTACCCCTGTCAATATGCCATTCTCTTCTCTAATGCTTTCCCTTATCTAAGTAGAACGTGGCTGCCTTATTATGTACATAAGTAGTAAGTACCCTCCTGTCCAACACTGGACGGAGATGTAATCGCCTTACGCAAAGACCAAAGGTGCGTGCAATCGCATTACAATAGAGGCACACAAAAGAATGACACGTACGTAGTTTTGACTTTTGACTCTCTCTCCAATAAGCCCCTTGCCTGTATTCCCATTTAGGGGCGTTTATTAGGGTCTCTAATTGGTACGCCCCAAATAATTCCCATGCTGCAGTACTAGTCCTTCCCGAATTCAAGTCCCA
>JAAEMK010000041.1 GCA_024225635.1 Desulfobacteraceae bacterium
CAGCCTGTCTGTGGAAGTCGAGAATACACCTGCCCCCCCACAAATCCTATCATATTTAACCCGGAAATCTTCTTTTTACGGGTTCTTTCATTGGAATCCCATTGCTTTCAGTCGCTAGATATTCAAAACATTTCTCTTGTTCTGAAGCGTATTGTCTGTTCTTTGTACGTACGTATGTCGAGTGATTACCGTAACCTGCGTGTCCGTGTACATACATACCTTGTCACTCTTCTCCTGCATAGGTACGTACATGCGTGCTTGTCTTCTGTGTTCATGCCGAACTACACAGAAGAAACACACATAAGACGAAGTAGAAGTTCTCTACTACACTGTTTGCTTGGAGGAAAATGTGCGGAGAAGAAGCAAATGTGCGGACAGGAAGGAAATGTGTGGAGAAGAACAAACACCTATAGTACTCTACTTAAGGTAGACGAAATAAACAACACAAGAACATCTTCTTTGGAAATCGCTAAGCCCAAACTTTTCGATTCTGGTTGCCTTTTTTCAGTTGCAGGCGCTCCGTTTCCAAGTTCCAGTCTCGCTCCTGAAAATGAGAAACAACTTTCTATCACAACGTACATAGTAGGCAAGCATCTGGTCGTATACCAGTACGTTCACGTAAGTAGCACAGCGGCAGCTTCTTCTTTGTCAACTGAACATAACTATGTAGTCATACGTGAAATCTTTACCTGTGTGTGAGGCGA
>JAAEMK010000042.1 GCA_024225635.1 Desulfobacteraceae bacterium
CATGCTCGAAATTAGGACAAAATGTCAAAGATCAGTAAAAAACAATTTCTACACATCAAAAAAAACTTTGGAACGATGAATAATGATTTTTTTGGAGGGTGACGCCCCCAAAATAATGACTTTTCGGTCAGACACTAATTAAAGAAGAGACAGGGGTAAAGGCAACTAAAGTCCGTCCCCCATATGGTGCAGGAGGATGGCCCCAAAAATATGATCCTGAACTCGCAAGAATCGCACGAAGCTTATCTCTGAGTATTCACAACTGGGACATTGATACTAAAGCTTGGAAAGCGTCAAAAGGTATCAGTTCAAGTAAAATAGAAATGATTAAAAAGCAATTTCTCCTAAACAAGGGGAAGACTACACTCAATGTGCTTATGCATGTGCAATTAGAGACAGCACGAGATCTCCCTGGTTTTATAAGATATTTAAAAGACTCAGGTTTCACGTTTGCTGCGCCACTGAATTGAATCGGCCAGAGTAAAGGATTTACATGCTATGATGAATCGAATTTCATATTTGTTGTTCATAACGGTTCTTTTGGTTGGTTGTTCAGCCAGCTTGTCGTCGATAGAAGATGCCAGTGCGAAATACAAACTCGACAAAGGCTATAAAAGCCTTGAGATCCTTTATAATAATTTTTATAAAGGAATGCAACGTAAGGAAGTTGAGCGCCTCTTGGGTGAGCCAGATTATTCACCAATTAACGGCCAATATTATTATTCGTCAGCCCAATCAGTATATTCAGAAGATCAAAAGCGAGAAGTCGTTGTCGGTTTGGTCATTGATTACCGAGACATAAATGGCACGATTACAGAGAGTCTTCAGAATTTTTGGATAGGACCTATAGGTGAATAAAATCTTATTTTCGGGAGACTACAGACTTATTCAACAAAAATGTTAGATTTCAAGATGCCCTTTTATAAGTTTGGTACCTTTCTATAAAATTTGATGCGAGGGTGCTTTTCTGAGCTGTCAGGTTCAGAGGATGGTTTATCTCCAATAAAGTTGACAATCAGTTCAGCCACATCTTCTATATTTAAATACCTTTACAGAATCGTTAGGATGTTGATATGCCCTCCACCAGATAAATCAATTATGTTGATTGGATATCATTAATGGCATAAGAATGCGCACAACTGCTTGCGGGATAAAGCTGTTTGGGGGCATAAGGAGGCGCCTAACAGGCTGCGACATTGAGAGAAAAGTGCGTTATATGCGATCTGGGGGCGTTTTGTGAAATATCATTTAATATCATCTTTTATCATAAAACGATCAGTTTTATTTGTTGTTTGAATAGGTTATGATTTGTCTGTTTTTGACTTTAACCATTAATAGAGGACGTCAACCATGGCTAAAAATCACGAAGCAGATATGCCCAACGCAAACAAAGGTGTAGCAGGACAAAACAAAACCCACGCACAGAATCAGGGGAACCGTGGAAAACAGTTAGATCCGAACCAGAACTCTAAGAAAAGCGGTTCCAAGTAGGTAAAATCGCACAGGTAGGCTTGTTGCCCTACCTGTGCAACCGTAGAATTGGAATGATGCATATGGTCATAAATAAGAAGAACTGTCAAAGTAAAAGAAAATTCAAACAGACCCGTCAGCTTGTAAAGATGGCGTTGAATGATGGTTGGACTCAACAAACTATTGCCCCCGCTTGTCGTACCCAGCAGTCCGTTGTGAGTGCATGGTCACGTGGGGAAAAACAAGGTACTGAAGCCCAACTGAAGCCATTGTTGGAGATATATGGCAACAAGCTGAGACGGCAAAGTTTCAAGCTTTATCATTTATATGATGAAGAGCAGAACAAGCACGAATATTTCAAAGTGGAAGGGAAGGCTATTTTTTCTTATACGATTATGGAAAAAAGTTCAGGCTACTCAACTAAAAATAAGAGAAATAAAGTTAGCCGAGTCGTTGTGCATGACCAAGGGCGAGGTTGTTTTCGACTTGTGGAGCAAGTTGTAATCTGCCACCCAGAATCTGGAGATGAAATAGAGTGTCCAGATGAGAGTGGTATCTGGTCTTCTACTGTTACAGAGCAAATGCAATGTGAAGAGATAATAAATAGTATTGAAAAAGTTGCGCAAAAACAGTCATATCATTGTCCGGATGAAGAGTACACATTGCCGTTTTTGATTCGAAAAGCATTTATTCAGCATGGGTACTCTGTCGAAGGTATTGTTGACTTTCCGGCACAGTTATAGGTATATTACTTTAACCCCAAGGTAATGGGCACCATAACGCCCAAAGCATACCGGAATCGGTATTCAGTCTATTAACTCTTCGGGAGGTGCCTCACAATTTGCCACATTGCGGTTGTGACGCAGTAAGGATAGACAATATTTTGGACAGCAAACTTACCTGCCCTTTTGAAGGGATAGAAGAACGGTTTTCCAAGTATTCGAAAAGTGCTTTGCTTTTAAAGGGTTCGGGGAGGGTAAAAGCCAAGCCGTCGTCTTTGATGACCGCTTGGTTTTTTTATTACAACTGGAGTGTCTGGAAATAAATTTTATACATTAATAAACCTACTCTCCCTGAGTTCGGTGCGAAAGGGGGACCGTCCAGCTTAACGAGTTCCTGGAGGCCGAGTTGAGCCAGGAACCCCGGATAGGATTCATAACCGGGGCGGTGTCCTCCAGGGCGGACACCGAGGCCCAGATGGACGTGGTGGTTCAGATTCGGTCTTGTGCCAGAAGCTCACTGAACTTGTCCTCTGGAACCGGCGGGCTGAAATAGTATCCCTGGGCCTGGTCGCAGCCGTGGTGCCGTATCAGTTCCAACTGCTCCTCGGTCTCGATCCCCTCGGCAACGAGGGTCTTGCCCAGGCTCCTGCCCATTGCGATGATCGCCTTTATGACCACAAGGTTTTTTTCGTTTGTGGTGCATTCCATGACAAACGACCGGTCGATCTTGATGGCATCCACGGGAAACGAGGTCAGGTAGCTCAAGGAGGAGTAGCCGGTGCCGAAATCGTCCAGGGAGATTCTCAGGTTCATCGCCTTGAGCCGTTCCAGGGTGGAGATGGTTGCCCTGGTATCCTGCATGAGGATATTTTCCGTGATTTCGATTTCAAGGCTGTCGGGAGCCATGGATTCGTTCTCAAGGGCGCTGGTAACGGTTTCCACGATGCCTTGATCGGCAAGCTTGTAGCCTGACAGATTCACTGCCATGCGTATATAAGGCAAATCCGATTCCCGCCATTGGCGGTTTTGCCTGCAGGCGGTCTTCAGCACCCACTTGTTGATCTCGATGATTTGTCCCGACTCCTCCGCGATTGGAATGAACTTGTTGGGGGGGATCAGCCCCTTTTCCGGGTGGATCCACCGGATCAGGGCCTCGGCTCCGATGATCTTCCGGGAGTTCAGGTCCATCTGGGGCTGGTAGTAAAGGACGAGCTGGTCCTTTTCCAGGGCTTCCTTCAGATCCCGTTCGATGTTGAAGCGTTCCATGGCCTTCCGGTTGAGGGCCTCGGTGTAAAACTGGTAGTTGTTTCTTCCGTTTTCCTTTGCATGGTACATGGCGGAGTCGGCGTTTTTCAACAGGGTGTCGGTCTCCTCTCCGTCCTGGGGAAAGAGGCTGATACCGATGCTGGTGGTCACGGATATCTCATGGTCGTCCAGGGTGTGGACTTCCGTGATCTTCCGGATGATGCGCCTTGCCACCAGGGCGGCATCCTCAGGAGTATTAATGTTGGAGAGCAGTATGGTGAATTCGTCCCCGCCAAGTCGCGCGATCATGCAATCGGCTCTTTGGGCGTTGCCCTTTGATGCCGAGTCGCAGCCCCTGATGCTCTTGCTCAGGTCCCTGGCAACCTGTTTGAGCAGCAGGTCGCCGGCATGGTGTCCCAGGGTGTCGTTGATCCTTTTGAACCGGTCCAGGTTGATAAAGAGCAGGGCAAAGATCCGCTGGTACCGTTTTGCCTGGATAATGGCCTGGTCCACCCGGTCCAGGAAGAGCATCCGGTTTGCAAGGCCTGTCAATCCGTCGTAAAAGGCGAGCAGACGGATCTCCTCCTCGGCCTGTTTTAACTGGGTGATGTCCTGGACCACCCCCAGCATGAGTTCGGGCACCCCTTTTTCATTGAACACGATTTCCCCCTGGTTAAGGATGTGTTTCCGGGGGGCGTCGGAAAGCAGGATGGGATAACTCAGGGCAAAGGTCTTGAGTTCCGTGATGGCTTTGTCTATTTGGTTTTTCACCATTTCCCGTTTATGCTTTGGGATGGGGGAGAGGAAATCAAGAAAGGTGACCCCGGTTGCGGGGGTGAGGCCCAGGAGACGGCAGGCTTCCCTTGAACAGTTGAACTCCTTGGTTCCAAGATCGATCTGCCAGTTGCCGAGCTTGGCAAGCTCCTGGGTCTTGGCCAGACGGTTTCTGTTTCTGTTCAGCTCTTCAAAGGCCTTTCCCGCACGGAGCATATACCGGGCCCTGTGGCTCAGCATGGTCCAGTTGATGGGTTTTGAGACAAAATCGTTGGCTCCGGCTTCAAAGGCCTTTTCAATGGAAACCGTATCGTCCAGGCCGGTCACCATGAGAATCTGGGTGTGAAGCCCCCGGGCAAGGCCGCGAATGGCGGTGCAGGTCTCAAAGCCGTCCATTTCCGGCATCATCACATCCAGGAGCACAAGGTCCGGTCCCTGGGACGTGAACAGGTCCAGGGCCTGGTGCCCGTTCTCCGCCTCGATAACGTTGAAACCCGATTTCTTCAGGGCTGCTCCCATGGGGATGCGAAGGGAGAGGTCATCGTCCACGACCAGGGCCAGGGGTTTTTGTCTTTGTGGATTGTCATGGATCATAGGTAAATGTCTCCTTTTTCAACGCAAGGGTAACCTTGCGGGTTTCCTGTTCAATGGCTTGGACCAGGGGGCCGGCATCCGCCATGGTATCTTGTTTGCAAATCAGCTCCAGCCGCCGGTTCATTTCCGACAGCTCCATGGCGCCCAGGTTGGCGCTGCTGGATTTGAGTCCGTGGGCACTCTCTTGAAGGCGGGTAAAATGTCCGGTGGAAAGGGCATCTTTCATCTTCGAGATCAGCTGTTTCGAGGTGATGAGGTAGGCGTTGACCACGCGTTGAACAACATCGGGTTCCCCCACGATCTGAAGTTCCCGAAGTTCCCGGAGCACCTGTTTGTCAATGGGGCTTGGGGAGCTGTGCCCTGTTGCGGGGACGGGAGAAGATCGGGGGGGCGGCATGGTTGTCTCCGGGGCATGGCTGCCGCTCCACCTTTCAAGCACGGACAGGAGCAGCTCTTTCTGAAGGGGCTTGCTCATGTAATCGTCCATGCCCACGGCCAGGCATCGTTCTCTGTCCTCTTTCAGGGCGTTTGCCGTTAATGCGACGATGGGAATCCTGGTTTTCCTCATCAGCTGTTGCTCCTTGCGGCGGATTACGGTTGTTGCCTGGTAACCGTCCATCACCGGCATCTGGCAATCCATGAACACAAGGTCATAGTGGGTTGATACCACGGCATCAACCGCCTCTTTACCGTTGGCGGCCAAGTCCACCCTGCACCCGAATTTCTTGAGTTTGTAGCGGGCCACCTCCTGGTTGGTATGGTTGTCCTCCACCACAAGTACGCGGATGTCAAACCGGGGGGCCCGGCTGTCCAATGGTTCCGGATTTGAACCCCGGGCCGTCGCCGTTGTCCGGATAGTGCCCATGACCGTGACCAGGGCTTCATGGAGTTCCGATCGGCGAACCGGTTTTGTGATGAAGGTTGAGATGCCGGTTTCCTGTATTCGTTTCTTGTCCTGGTGAAACCCGAAGGGGATGACCAGGATCATGGGAAGATCGGGGCGGGACGATTGTCCCAGCAGCTGCTTTGCGGTCCAAAGCCCGTCCATCCCCGGCATTTCAAGATCGATGATCACCAGGTCAAAGGGAGAGCCGGTCCGGTCGGCTTTTGCCATGGCCGCGACCCCCCATGGGCCGGAAGCTGCGGCAACGCTCTTCATGCCCCAGAAACGGGTTAGTTGTTCCAGCATGGCCCGGCAGGAGGGGGCGTCGTCGATGATCAGCACCCGTTTTTCTTTTAAACAGGCCGTGTGGGGGAGGTAATGGCCAAGGGACGCCGCCGGCCCGGCGGTTTCTTCCAGGGGAATGGAGAAGGAGAAGGTCGATCCTTTGCCTTCCTCGCTTTCACAGGTAAGCTCCCCCTGCATCAGCCTGACGATCTCCCTTGATATGGCCAGGCCCAGCCCTGTTCCCCCGTAGTTTCGGGTGGTGGAGCCGTCTGCCTGGGAAAAGGGGGAAAAGAGGCGGGAGAGATCCTGTTGACCGATGCCGATGCCGCTGTCCTGAATCGACAGGTGAAGCATGACCCGGTCCTTGTCCATGGGGGAGGTTGCCGCCTGGATGATGATTTCTCCTGTGCGGGTGAATTTGACGGCATTTCCCATAAGGTTGATGAGCACCTGGCGAAGTCGTGTTGGGTCGCCTTTCAGGAACATTTTCGTATCGTCTGCCACAAGAAGGGTCAGCTCCAGTCCCTTTGTCCGGGCATTGGTCGCAAGGAGCTGGGCAACCCCTTCCAGAAGGAGCTGAAGATCGAAATCAATGGTTTCCAGGGTCAGTTTGCCGGCCTCGATCTTTGAAAAGTCAAGGATGTCGTTGATGATGGCCAGCAGGGTTTCCCCCGAGTCCTGGATGGGCTTTGCAAACCTGCGCTGCTCCTGGGTGAGATCGGTGTCCAGCAGGAGTTCCGCCATGCCGAGCACGCCGTTCATGGGGGTGCGGATCTCGTGGCTCATGTTCGCCAGGAACTGGGATTTGATCCTGCTTGCTTCTTCTGCGTTTTCCTTGGCCTTTTCCAGGTCTATCACCATGGCCTCCAGGTCCGATTTTGCCTTTGAAAGATCTGAGGTGCGCAATTCAACACGCTTTTCAAGATCGTAGCTGTATCGTTTCAATTCCCGGTCCCTGGCGTGAATTTCGCCGATCATCTCGTTGAACCGGTCGATCAGGGTCCCGAATTCGTCGTTTCTCTGCTTGGTGACCCGCACCTTGTAATTTTTATTCCGGCTCACCTCGTCCATGGAGTTCATCAGGTCGAACAGGGGACCGGTGAAGAGGTGCTGCATCCTTGCCGCCAGGACCAGCACCACCCCGAGGGTGATGATAACAATGGTTGAGATGACGATGTAGTAGGCCTTGAGCCGGGTGTTCATCTGCTCCATGTCATCGACCAGGTGAATCGCTCCCACCAGGCTCTCCTGAATACGGACAGGGCGTATGACATGTATGAATTCCCCGGTTATATGGGTGATGCTTGCCTGGTTGCTCAATTGGTTCAGGAGTGTTTGGGAATCAGTATAGACGTGTTGAAGCTGTTGCGTCAATGATTTTGTCTCTATCGGGTTGGGGCTGTACCGGCTGTAGGGGGCGCCGTTTTTATCATAGAGCACCGCAACGGCGATGCCCGGTTTCGCCGCCAGGGCGTTGAGGGTTTCCGCGGCCGCCTTCTTGTCGTCAAAGGCCAGGGCCGCACCGCTGTTCAGGGCGACAACGTCCGCTACCGACGTCAGCTCCTTGACCAGCAGCAGCCTTGAGTTTTGTTTTTCGTAGATGATCAGCGCCGTGGTGACCAGCACCATGGCAAGCACGGAGGTGAGGCTCAGGACGAGCCTCAGTTTGGTTTGGATCGATATGGCAGTCATGGCGGTTTCTCTGGGTTTCAAAGTCATTGGTCGTCCACGATGATTGCCAGTTTCAGCAGGCGGGAACTGGGCGTCAGTCCCTGCATGTCGGCAATCCTGCGGCTGATTTCAAATTGCAATCGTCCCTGGCGGTTCAAAAAGTTGATGACGCCGCCAAATTCCGCGAAATGGGGTACCTCACCGATGGTCAGCACATGACACGCCTTTGCCTTGCCCAGGAGTTTGAACAGGGTCGGCGGGTCGATGCCGCTGGATATGAACAGCAGATGGGGCGTGCCCACCTGGTCCGGATCCGTTCCCCTGCGGACCTGGATGGTCCGGTCACCTATCCGTTTTCCATGGATGGTCCGGAATGCGTCAACAATGCTCTGATTCCCCATAACGCAAAGATCATAGGGTTCGGTGGGGGTTGTGAACGCGTTCCCGGGCCATTGGAAAAAACGGGCAAAGTTCAGCACAAAGGCCGCTTTGACCGCATACTCATCACCTGTTTCCCCATGGACAACGCTTGAGGAGACCGGTCCTATCAGCAGGGCGGACACGAGAAGGACCACGGTGATCAGGATGACAGGTCTCATGACTGTTTGCATGGACACTCCCTAGAACCGGCAGGTTATCTTGCCGTAAATACCGGATTTTACCTCGGTGGGAATGGTAAAATCCTCTTGGATAAATTCCATATGGCTGCTGTCCAGTAAGTTCTGGCCCACAAGGGAGACCTCCATCCCCTGTACCGGGCGCCAGGCAAGCCTAAGATCAAGGGTGGTGTAGGCGTTCACACCGTATAGTCCGGTTGGCGAATCCAGCTGGATTACGGTGACCTTGTCAACATGGCGAAGCCAGAGGTCCAGGTCCAGGTCATTTCTCAGCTTGATGGCGGTTCGCAGGGACACCTGGTGCCTGGGCTCCCGCCCGGCCTGTTTGTTTTTCTCCATGTCACTGTCCAGAAATCCGTAGGCAAGATTCAGCTTTAAGTTCTTCGTTGCCTGCCAGGCCAGGGCCACTTCTCCGCCATAGGTCCGGGTGGAGGACGCATTGGAAAAATAGTATGGCTGTTCAAGGGTATCCGGGGTGGCGATCAAGGCACCCTGGGAGAATACGTTCAGGTTGTCATAGTCGTTGTAAAACCCGGACAGGTCGATGGAAAGATCCCTGGACCACAGGAACCGGTACCCGATTTCGTAAGCCATCAGCTCTTCCGAATCAAAGTCCGGATTTCCCACAAGGGGGACTTCCACCGGGATCATATCCGGGGGCATCGGGAATATCATGCAGATTACCCTTGCGTCTCTTTCCAGGCGTGACGGGGTCCGAACGGCCCTGGATATGGCTGCCCAGAACTTGTGGCTGGAGCGGGGGGTGAAGAGAATACGGGCGCTGGGCTGCACTTCATAACCGGTATAATCGTTGTGCTCGAATTTGGAGCCCAGGGTCAGCCATACCTGGTTGTCTACGATCATGATTTCATCCTGGAAAAAGAGGCTGAACAGATCGTCCCTGCGTGATCTGGGGGATAATTCCGCCGCAAGTCCCGTGGAAAAGTTGTCCCGTGTCGTCCGATACCTGGCTCCCCAGAGAAGGTCATGGCGCTTTCCCAGGGCGATTTCGTGCTGGAAGTCCAGGTCAAAGCTGTCCCGTCTTTCGTCGGCAAAGGCTTCTTTGCGGTGAGTGGTGTCATAGTAGACCTGGAGGGTGAAGGATGATGCCGGGGAGAGGGTGTGCCGCCAGCGTCCCAGAAGGTTGCCGCCGGTGGCTTTAGCATCGTCATCAACCGTATGGGAGTAAGGAAAAACTGGGGTGGCAAGCTCTATGCTCTGGTCGATGTTACCCGAGTAGATATCGCCCTGGAGGGTAAAGCTGTCGGCATCGGCGGCATTGGTATCCATGCGGAATCCGCTCCTTGCCATGTTCCAGTCATCATTGGCGTCTCCCCCGGCTTCAAAGCTGAATTCATCCCTTTCAAATGCCTTGGCATACCATCGGCCGTAAGTTCCCTCTCCCAGGCGGAAACCGTATCTCAGACTGGCAAAGGCGCTTTCCCGGTTGCCGCCTCCCATGCTGACCAGGCCCCCCAGGGTGTCGGCACTGTGCTTTGTGATGATGTTGATGACGCCGTTGACCGCATTGGCGCCCCAAAGGGTTGCCCCGGGGCCCCGGATCACCTCGATTCGCTCCACATCCTCCAGCAGGGTGTCCTGGACCTCCCAGTAAACGCCCGAAAAGGATGGGGTGTAAACCGAGCGGCCATCCATAAGCACCAGCAGCTTGGATGAAAACCGGCTGGTGGCGCTCCGGCTGTTGACCGCCCACTTGTTGGCGTCGATGCGGGCCACCGTGAGGCCCGGGACCATGCGCAGGGCTTCGGCAATGGAGGTGACCCCGGCATGTTTCAGATCGTCGTTGGTGATCACAAAGATGGCTGCGGCACTGTCCGACAGGTTCCGGATCTTTTTACTGACAGAGGTCACCTGGATGCCCATGAGCTCTTCGATGGTCAAGCCGGTGAAATCCTTCTCCCGGGATAGGGCGGAACCGCCGGAGAGCATCAGTGCTGCAGACGCCAGGCAGAGAAGTTGCTTGATGAACCGGCGTTTTCGACGAAATCTCCTGTTTGTTGATTCTCGCATGTTTCCTCCCCGGCCCGCTCTTTGGGGCGGTGAAAACGGGTTGGCATTAGCGGTTTTGATGAAGCGTTTTCAGGGAAAGTACTGGCAGCAGGCCAATGGGAAGCGTGTGGTCGGCAAAAAGAAAGAAGGGGATGCCCGGCGGCAGGGCCGCCGGGCGGGCAATTTTCTATTCAGGCTTCAGGTCCGTCACATATTTCTGGATCACTTCAGGTTTACATGGCTTTGTCATAAGGCTTACGATGATGAAAAAGACAAAGCCGACGAACACCCAGTAAAACTGATGGGGGGTGCTGATCTTGTTGGAAGGATCGCTCAAAAAGAACCAGTGGGCGCTCTTGAGCACCTTGTTGGCATAGAGCCACGATCCTGCCGAGCAAAAGGTCATGATGAGAATGTTGGCCCCGGCCGCAACCGGTGTTGCCCGTTCCCACCAGAGCCCCAGGATGAGGGGCGGCCCGACCGAACAGAGGATGACGATGAACGCCGCCCCTGAAATGTCGAGGACAAGGGCCGGGGGATTGAAGGCGGCGAGACCGCAGACGCTGATGATGATGATGGTCATGATCCGGGTGCATTGGACCGGTTTCTCTTCCGGCCAGGGGTTGCCCATGACCTTGCCGATCAGGTCACGGCCCATGATGATGTTGAGAACCATTGTCCAGCCGGCGGCTGTGGCCATGGCAATGGCAAGGCCTCCCGCGGCTACAACGGCGAGGAGGGGACCGTTCTTAAGGCTTTCCATGGCTGCGATCATGGAGTAGTCCGTAACCGAGGCGCCCGCGACGCCCAGGGTCTTTTTCATGTGTACCAGCACCTTGACCGCGCTTGTGATCCCTTCAATCTTCATGAACGGGTGGAGATTCTCGATGAGAACCCTGGCGCCGGTGCCGATGATGATGAGGCCCATGTACATGGCGCCGCCGATGAGAACCGCCCAGAAAACGCTCCTTCGTGCCGACTTGATGTCCTGGGTGGTAAAAAAGCGGACCACGGTATAGGGCATTGCGGAGAATCCAAAGTGCCAGACAAAGAAGAAGCCGATGACACCGGACCACATTGCCATGTAGGGGTGGGAGACCCCTTCCGCCGAGGCATAGGGCATGTTAAAGAACTTTGCGTTGTTGGCGATCACCGCCTCGGTGAGCCCGTTCAGGCCGCCGAAGTGTGAGACGACCACAATGGCTGCGGTCAGGGAGGCCACGGTCATGGCGAAGCCCTGGAAGGCGGTGGAAAAGGTGGTGGCCACCATGCCGCCGTAGTAGATGTAGACAAAGACCACAAGGGACGCGATGAGCACGGACATGGTGAAGTTGACCTTGAGAATGCAGAGCAGAAAGAGTGCCGTGCCGACGATGGAGAGGATCACGTAGCAGAATCCGCAAATGATGGTGGGGACGGCGGTGATGGCCCGCATCCACTTGGTGTCGTAGCGGTCGGCATAGTAGTCCGTGAACGAGGTTGGGGCGTATTTTCTCAACGGGGCCGCCGTGAGCAGGGTGGCGATGGGCATGCCGCCGATGATTCCCACCAAAGCCCACCAGAACGGGTAGCCCAGAAGGAAGATAAAGGCCGGAAGCCCCAGGAAACTGGCCGGGCTGAAGTATGTCGCGGCCAGGGCCGAACCGTTGACCACAGGGCCGATCTTCCTGCCGGCCACGTAGAAATCACTGGCATCCGCAGAGGCTTTTCTGGTGTACCATCCGATGCCGAAAATGATGAGAAAGTAGATGACCGCTCCCAGGATGACAATTGGATTCGCTTGCATGTTTAATTACCTCCTTTGGATTTCATGGACAGCTCTTCCCGTTTCTCCTCGGAACTGTAGAAAATGTAGGAGACAATAATGGGTATGATCCACAGGGCTAACACCATGTTGTAGGTGTAGCATGCGGGGATGCCGAGAAATACCTTCAGCGGCATTCCCGGGATGATCATTTCAAGGAACATGAATAAAAAGCACCAGCCGTACATGAGCGCCATGCCAGCCCAGAACACTTTAGGCATACCTTTGAACATAGTTTCACCTCCATCATCGTTTGCGATTAATTTGGAATCCTGCACAACCCAACTTTCCTGTTGAAGACCTGCCAGTGGCATTTCGCCGTGGCATCGGGATTTGCTTGCCGGTACACCACCTCCCTTCGTAACTGGCTGAATTTACAAAGCGAATGAAATAATGGTTCATAACGAGTATCATATACAGCAAACATGGTGGGACCTGGTGAGCGCGATGTAGAAAAAGCTCGGTAACTCCGTGGTCTGTGGTGAATGGGCGCTCGGTCTGAATAAGATTTACTTTATATCCATTATATTTATTTTGTCAACTCTTTTAATTTGGTAATTATCCTGTAGCAATTGATGGAATTTGGGGATGTACAGAAGTCCGTGGAATCCTGAAAAGCTTGTCCTGTGGGGAAAAGCGTTGTTTTGACTCTCCGGGGAATGGGTGGTGAAACGGAGGGGAAATCAGCGAAATGCGAAAGGAACTCCCCCTGACTTTCGCCTGGAGACGATGGCCTTGCCTGAAAAAATCATTGATTGTTTTGGCGATGACGGATAAGAAATGATGTACGGGGAAAAGAACGTTGTCTACAAGATGTGAGCCATGGATTATAATCCAATCATTCAGACAAACCAGGAGGGGCAATGGGTTCAAACAATGCACAGGATTCCAGGATTGATGCCTGGGAGAGGACAAAGCGGTTCTGGTACAACTTCTATCTTTTTGTCGGCGTCGGCATCAACTTTCTTATCTATTTTACAAAGCCCTGGGGGTTTGATCCGGGAGCGAATGTCGCCCTTGGCGCCAGCGTCGGCCTGGGGATTCCCCTTGCCGCGATGTTTGTCGGCACCTATGTCCACCAGAAGGTGCTGGGGTTATGAGGCGGCGGGCGGGTTGTCTTGGATTTTTTGCCGGGGCGCTCTTGCTCCTTGTCTCTGTTGCTCCGGTCCGGGCGGCGGTGCTTCATTTGTTTGACTACACCATTGACGAGTTCGTGGTGGGGGAGAAGCGGGCCGAGCTTGCCGTGTGCTACGCCGGGGGAAACAAGTATTCCGACAAGAGAACCACCTACACGGGCAGTTTTCTGAAGAAGTGGTTCGGCGGTGAAAAAACCACCCGGGAGACCGCCAATGTCCTGCTGGATCAGGATCTCATCCGGGAGATCGACTACCTCAAGCACCGGGTGATCGACTATCCCCTGGATAAGATCGTCGATCCCGACTGGTATGACAGGCATTCGCCAGGGGAGATTCCTTCCACGGCCCGGACCATGATCGACGCCCGATACGAGGTGAAAGCGCCTCAATTCTCGTTGACGGTTTCACCCGAATCCGTGATGGTGGACAATCGTTCCTGCGTTCATGCGATAGCGGAACTTCGCCTGGAAACCCTGGACAAGATCAAGAATGCCTCCAGCGTCACCCTGATCCGCCAGGCCATGTGGCTGACGGACCAGGTGAGGGGCATTAACGAGTTTCGGGCCTTTAACCGGGCCATGGAGAAGCGTCTCGGCATCGACGCGGCCAGGGTGGGCATCTTCGGCAATATCCTTTCGTACTGGCAGGGTGGGCTTGATTCCATCGAGGGGCTGCTGAACAGTGTGTCGGGCTATCCCGTGAAAAAGGAGGTCCGGGTGACGGCGGTTTACACCTCCGGGGTGGGTACCGGTGACGCCAAACGGACCGAAGCCGTTATTTCCAAGATATCCGTGAATCTAAGAGAAGTGGCGGAGGCCCCCCCCGGCATGGAGCGGTTCGACCCTCCCAAAGGATTCAAGCTGGTCACCGCCCGGTAACAGGAAGACCCACCAGGGTTTGGATTGCAGCCATATAGGGTTTCATGCCCCGGTAAAAGATGTCGTTGTGATTGGCGTTTGGGATTTTCAACAGGGTTTTCTCCGTTGCCCCGCAGGCGTCGTACAGGGCCTGGCCGTCGCTGAAGGGAATGATGTGGTCGAATTCCGCATGGATTATCAGGGTGGGGCCGTGCCATCGGCCGATCTTGTCGGCATTGCCAAACCCTTCTTCCTCGGCAAAGCCGATGGCAACGGTATCGATGCCCAGGGTCGTGAGCAGGGGCTCTGCCTTGGCAAACCCGCTCTCGATGATCAGGTTGGCGATGGTGTCGGGTTTTGACGCGGCAAGCTCCAGGGCTGACGCACTGCCAAGGGAGCGGCCCATGACGGTGAGGGGAGCTGTGAACCCCAGATCGTCCAGGTGTTTTTGGACGGTGTCGAATATGGGGTGGCAGTCGGCCATCATGGCGGATACCGAGGGGGTGCCCGTGGACCGGCCGTATCCCCGGTAATCCACCACGATGAAGTTGATGCCCATGCCGTTGTAGACCCCGCCCAGGTCGTCGTAATCCGAAACGATTTCGCCGTTGCCGTGGAAAAAGAGGATGGTGGGGGCGCTCTTTGCCGTCAGATGAAAGCAGACGCCCACGGCCACCCCGGTTTCCACGGAAATCATCAGATCCTTTTCCGTCAATTTCCTGTGAGCTTCTTCCTTTCTTGGATGGAACAGGCGCTCCAGTACACGGGGCTGATCAAGGGCCTTGTAGTCGGGCATTTGCCGCGGTTTCTCCATGGTCGTCTCCTTATTTGTGGTTTTGCCGGGGCCCTCTCCTTCCCGGGGGAAGGGAGGGCCTTAGGATCAACCGGTGTTAACCATTGATCCACATCGTTTTGAGATATCCTACCGGTTACAGTTTTATTTTCCAAACACAAAGATAGTTGATGCCCGGCTCCATTAACTCCATGCCCCGGGAGGTGGAGAGATGGTTGGTGATCTCTTCGTCAAAGCAGTTGTCGATGCCGGCCATCAGTTCCTGGCGTTTTCCCCAGAGGGTAAAACGGTGTCCCATGCGGAAATTGAGCCGGTTCCACCCATCGCTTTCCAGAGCGCCCCGGGGTGTTCGGTCCTGGTCCGCGGCCCACTCAAGTTCCAGGCTTGTCCAGAAGCCCGTGGCGGTGTCGTAACGGATGCCCAAAAGGCCGTTCAGGGGGGCGATAAAGGGCAGGGGCTCGTCATTCCTGGTGTTGTCGCCGTGGGTGTAGGCAACATAGGCCATGGCGGAGATACGGGGGGTGATAAAGTACTCTGCTTCGATCTCTCCCCCATAAATCCGGGCCTCATCCACATTCATCATGCGATGCTCGGTGCTGCTCACAATGGTTTCCGTGATGAGGTCGTCCAGGCAGTTGAGATAGGCGCTGGCGGAAAATCTCAGGTCCGTGACGGTGTAGTGGAAGCCGTATTCGAAAAACAGGGAGCGTTCGGGATCGAGGTCGGGATTGCCGAACAGCTCCACGCCGCCGCCGAGGTTGATGTATTTGAACCGGTCCATGAGGTCCGGGGCCCTGTAGCTGGAGGCCGTGATAAAGGTCATGGTCCAGTCGGGCATGAATCCCCAGGTGATGCCGGCATGGGCGTTCCAGCTGGTGTCGCTGTAGTCTTCTCCCGCCTGCTTCAACGTTACGGGCATGGTGGGCGCGGGCGGTGTGATCCAGTTGTAAAGATCGTCGCTCTTTGCCCGGATGGCGTCCAGGCGTCCGCCCAGGTTCAGGCTTACGGTGTCGGTAAGCCGCCACTCATCTTCCGCAAATACGCCCCCTGAAAATTGCTCCACATTGCCAAGGGAAGCGTCCACCCCCACACGGCCGCTTGCGAATTCCTTGTACCGGTGGGAGTTTGAGATCTCCCAGTTCCATAGGTCCACGCCCGCATTGATCCGGTGGTTCCGGGGCTGGAAGATGGTCTGCCACTTCAGTCCCCAGGTTTCGTGGTCGGCCTGGGGCCGGATCTCGGCCATGGGCCCTCCCGGGAAATTGTCCAGGCGAACCCTGCGCCCGATCTTCTGGTAAAAGAGGTTGATTCTGGATTCCGGGATCAGGGGGGTGTCCGGGGTCAGGGTATGGATGAGGTTGACCAGGGTGCGGCTGGTGTCGGGATAGGTCACATCCGGTCCGGTTGGCAGGGACAGGCCTTTGCCGGGGATGCCGATCTCGTCCCCATCAAAGTGCTGGACCTGGACCTGGGTGGTGTTGACGGGGTTTACCTTTGCGCCCAGGGCGGTGTTGAAGGAAAAATCCCGGTATTGGCTGTTATGGATATCCTTGTCGTCGCCGGCGTCGTAGCTGTTGTGGTCCCGGTAACCGGCGGATGCCGATATCCAGAAGTCCCGGCTGTTGTAAGTGGCCCGGCCATGGGTGTCGATACCGTTGGGGTTGGAGGCGATGCCGGTGGTGATCTCCCCCTCCCAGACGGGACTTGGGGTGAATCGGCCCTTCCGGGTGATCACGTTGACCACCCCGCCCAGGGACCCCGAGCCGTGGAGGGCGGTGATGGGGCCCTTGAGCACCTCGATCTGTTGGATATCCAGGGGATTTATCGTGCCGAACCGGGCGTTGATGTCCGTGGCCGTGTTGACCCGGCATCCGTCAACCAGGAACACCACGCTGTTCCGGCCAAGGCCCCTGATGTTGATGGCCGATCCCCACAGGGAATCCGAGGATTTGTCCACCCCGGGAATGCGGGTGGCCGCATTGGTGAGGCTCACGGGATTCATGGCGGAGATCTCCTCCTGGTCCACAATCCCTATGCCGCCCGGGGTCTGGGAGACCAGGCTCTCCATGCCCCGGGCCGTCACCACCATGGAGTCGAGCTGTTTCAGGTCATTATTTCCTGCCAGGCTCTCTATCTCAGTTGAATTCGCTGTTACTGCTGTCATTAATGCCAACACAATGATCCCTGTCATGCAGGGCCAGGAATGTTTAAAATGGTGCATTGTTCCTCGCTTCAGGGTGTCAATCTCCGGATTGGTTCCAGGGTCGGCATCCTTGTGTTTCCGGTTAATTATTTGTGCCGAACCGGTTCATGTAGTTTCTGAACAGTTCAGGGTGAACCCTTGAAAACCGGTCAAAGTCTCCAAGGATATCCATGCCCGGGATAAGGGCCTTGACAACGGGAAGACCGATATCCTTTCGGGTCAGGTCCACGTAATAGGGCCGCTGGCCGTTGGCCGTGAGCAGATTCTCCAGCAGGGCCAGGTCTTTCCCGTAATCAGGGGTGGAATAATCGGGCAGGTTGTCGTACCCCACCGGGATCAGGTCCGCCATTCCCTTTGCCGACGGCGGTCCCGAGGGAAAGGGGTAGGTGGTCTCGGTCATGGCGGATACCAGGGCCCGCCTGGCATCGAGATGGGCGGCCGCCCCCTTGTGGATGGCGCCGTCCTGTCCCATTACAAAGCATTTGCAGCAGGGAATTCCCGATGGGGGGGTGATGTCCTGGAACTGGACCTGGATGCCGAGGCCGGCATAGGTCTCCAGCAGCGGGGTGATCTCGCTTTTCCCCGGGACCACCCGGAAGCAGCTTTGTTTATCAAAGGGCACCGTTGCCTCCTGGTGGCGTTCGATCACCTCCAGAAGGGCCGACACCTTTGCCTGCTCCATGGTGTTGCCCGATGCCAGCCCGGTTGAGCCAAGGCCGGAAAACAGGGCGATTTCGTCCAGGTTGCAGAAGAGGAACAGGGGCTGGACAGGCACCATGGCCGGTTCCGGGCCGTTGTTCCCCGGAGTTACCCCTTCAATCCAGTGCAGGGGCTCGTTTCCATAGCTGACCTCGAGGGAGAGATCGGCTGGATTCAGTGCGTTCCTGCCCTGGTCCATCAGATCACTGTAGGTGGCTCGCACCAGGGGATAGTTATTTGCATACCCTTCCACCCGGGTGGCTGAGATGGAGGCGAATGAGGAGCAGCGCTCCACGATCTCCATGGACAGGGAGGCACGGGCGTCTTCCAAAGTAAGCCCCTTGCCGTAGCTTGTCTGGGGCCCGGACAGGGTGAACCTGTTCCGGTGGTTGTCCGTTTTTGTGGCAAACCGCCATCGCCGCAGCAGGGCAAAGGGGCTGAGGCTCGATTCGTGGCGCATTTCTTCCTCCACCTCGATCCCTGCACGCTCCAGCCGTTCCATGGCGGTTTGGGCCGTCTGCTCTGCGCTGAATTTTCCCTTGGTGTCCGGGATATTTTCATCCCGGGAGATCAGGTCGTCGATATTGGCCCGGGTCTCCCGGCGAACCATGCACTCCCCGGCGCAGATGGGGGGAAGGCCTGTTTCTTCCACGGTTGGCAAGGGCTTGTTCTCCACAATGTTGGATTTGAAAATGTCGATCCACTGGGTGTGGAGCCGGGTGTTCGGCAGCAGGGCCGCCCGGATGTCCACCAAAGGCGTATGGTTGCAAAGTTCGGTGATGGTCTCCTTTGAGAAGAACTGTTCGACCTTTGCAAGGCTGTGGGACAACAGGATCTGCTCGCAGGCCAGGGCCTGGAGCTCCCGGTCCCCGTCGGTTTTTGCCTGTTTGATGAGCCGGGCGATCTCTTTTTCATCGAGCCGGGCCATGAGATCCAGGACATACCGGTGGAGAAACTGGTCCATGGGCCGTTCCTTCAACAGCGCCAGGCCCTGCTCCAGGGACAGGGGGGGAGAGGGGACCGTGGTGAAAAATCCCGTGGCAAGTTGTGTGTCGGATAACTCCAATTTATATTCAAGTGTCTCTGTCAAACCAAATCTCCTATTGTCTGTTATGATTCCAAGACCCATGGGGACTCCAATGAAGGCGGTCATACTACCATGTGGCAGCACACAAGTGAATAGTATTCTATTGTGCCCTATTTTTTAAGGAGGCGGTTAACGGGTGCGGGGACGGTCATCCCCCCGGAGAAAGGCGAGGACGGTTCCCATGGCGGCCAGCACTCCGCCGGCTTTCATGGCGTTGTGAAAACCGGCCATGAAAAACGGCTCCACGGCCGGGGAGTAAGTCTTAAAAGGGATGCCCTGGCTGAGGTTGCAAAAGGTGGTGCTGAAGATCAATCCGGCAATGGCAACCCCGATCACCATGCCCAGGTTCCGGGCCGTTGCCACTGTTGCCGAGGCAATGCCCCTGCGGTTGGACGGGATCGCCCCCATGGCCGCCGTGCTGTTGGGGGAGATGAAGATGGCCGTGCCCGTTCCGGCCAGGGCCAGACGCCATAGACTGGATACCAGGGGAGAAGCGGGCTCGATCATGGTGAAAGAGAACAGGGCTGCGGAAAGAAGGCTCATCCCCAGGGTGCAGGGGAGCCTTGAGCCTGTTTTGTTGTACAGGGCGCCCGACACCGGGCTGATGAAGAAGAGCATGAAAAAGGGGGTGATCATGACAAGACCTGTTGCCGAGGCGGACAAACCGCAGGGGTGAACCAGGAAAAAGGGCATCATGAAGACGATGATGAACAGGGCGGCGAACATGACGGCCGAGGTGATCACCGGCAGCATGAACAGGCGAATAACCAGGAGGCCGGGATCAAACAAGGGGTAGATGGACTTGGCCTCGTTCCGGATGAATCCCAGGCATGCTATGATACAGACCAGGGAGAAACCTATGGTCTTGGCGGACAGGGGTTGCCATTTGTTCAAATGGGTCAGGACCACCAGCAGGCAGACAAGACAGACGGCAAGCAGGAGGCTGCCGGTCTTGTCCAGGGGTTCCTGGTTGCCATGGTCGGCCCGGGTGCCCTTGAGAATGCGGGTGCCGGCCAGGGCCGATGCAATGCCGATGGGGATGTTGATGTAGAAGATGAACCGCCAGGAAAACAGGTCCAGGAGCACGCCCCCGGCCACGGGACCCGCGGTCAGGCCCGCCGCCACCACCGCCCCCACCATGCCCAGGGCCTTGCCCCGCTCCTTGGCGGGAAAGGTGTCCACGATGAGGGCCGGGGAGCAGGCCATGAGCATGGAGGCGCCGCATCCCTGCACGGCCCGGGAGAGTACAAGGAACATGGGCGTTCCGGCCATGGCGCAGCAGAGGGAACCCATGGAGAATACGAGGAAACCGGTGGTGTAGATGATCCGCTTTCCCCGGGTGTCGCTCAGCCTGCCAAAGGTAAGGAGCAGGGAGGAGATGGTGAGCAGATAGATGAGAACCACCCACTGGATGGTCCCGATCCGTGTTTCCATGTCCTGCATGATATAGGGCAGGGCGATGTTGACGATGCTCGAATCCAGGGTCGACATGAAGACCCCCAGGGCCACACAAATAAATATCAGCCACTTTTTCTTCTGCTCTTCTGCCATGTCCGCTCCCGTCTTTTTCCGTTCCGGCGCTCATCTGTTTTTCAAGCCAGTCAGGAAAAGTTTAGGATATCGGCATTCAGTTGGCAAGGGTTAATCTGACGTGTCAGAATAGACGGGGACAAATATACGGGGACAGGCTTATAGATAAATGCACATGGATTGATACTCATCTCATCATTATTAATAAGAGGAAGGTGTCAATTCATGCGTCCTGAACTATAGCTTATCTTTGGGCCGGGGACAGGCTAAGTCTGTCCCCTAACATGTGTATAAGTCTGTCCCCCTTGTGCTCCCTAAAGGCTAAAGGTATGCCTTGAGGAAATGGCCGGTGTGGCTTTTGGCCGAGCGGGCGATCTTTTCCGGAGCGCCCGTGGCAACGATCCCACCGCCCTTGTGACCCCCCTCCGGGCCGATGTCGATCACCCAGTCCGCCGTTTTGATCACGTCAAGGTTGTGCTCGATGATGATCACCGTGTTGCCGGCATCCGAGAGGCGCTTGAGCACCTTCAGGAGGAGCCTTACGTCCTGGAAGTGGAGGCCGGTGGTGGGCTCGTCCAGGATGTAGAGGGTCTTGCCCGTGTCCCGTTTGGCAAGCTCCCGCGCAAGCTTAATCCGCTGGGCCTCGCCCCCGGAAAGGGTGGTGGCTGCCTGGCCGAGCTTGATATAGGTGAGCCCCACATCCATGAGGGTGGTAAGGATGGTGCGTATCTTGGGATGGCTTTCAAAGAGTTCCATGGCCTGGAGAACCGAGAGGTCCAGGACATCGGCGATGGAGTGGTCCTTGTACTTGATCTCCAGGGTGGCGTTGTTGAACCGTTTGCCGTGGCACACCTCGCAGGGAACAAATACATCCGCAAGAAAGTGCATCTCCACCTTGATATACCCGTCGCCCCGGCAGGCTTCGCACCGGCCGCCCTTGACATTAAAGGAGAATCGTCCCTTTTTGTAGCCCCTGGCCCTTGCCTCGGGCAGGTTTGCGAACAGGTCCCGGATGGGGTCGAACACCTTTGTGTAGGTGGCGGGATTGCTCCGGGGGGTGCGGCCGATGGGTTTCTGGTCGATGTTGATGATCTTGTCCAGGTGGTCAAGGCCGGTGATGGCCTTGTGTTTGCCGACGTCCAGGGTGGCGTTGTTGAGCTTCACGGCCAGGGCCGGATAGAGGATCTGGTTGATGAGGGTGGATTTGCCCGCCCCGGACACTCCGGTGACCGCCACCACAAGGCCCAGGGGCACCTTGGCCGTGATGTTCTTGAGATTGTTCTCCCTGGCGCCTTTGATGGTGATCCACTTGTTCCCCGTCTCTTTGGGGGTGCGTCTTTTGGGGGGCACCTCGATGGTTTCCGTCATGTTGAGGAATTTCCCGGTGATGGAAGCCGGATCGGCCTTGATCTGCTCCGGGGTGCCCTGGGCCACGATCTGGCCGCCCAGGTGGCCTGCCCCGGGACCGATGTCCACGATCCAGTCGCTCTTGGCCATGGTTTCCTCATCATGCTCCACCACGATGAGGGTGTTGCCGATGTCCCTGAGATGGTGAAGGGTGTTGATCAGCTTTCCATTGTCCCGCTGGTGGAGGCCGATGGAGGGCTCGTCCAGGATGTAGAGCACCCCGGTGAGTTCCGACCCGATCTGGGAAGCCAGGCGGATACGCTGGGATTCGCCCCCGGAAAGGGTGGGGCCGTTCCGGTCCAGGGAAAGGTAGTCCAGGCCCACATTGACAAGGAAGCCGAGCCGGTCCGAGATCTCCTTCAACAGCTCCTCGGCGATGAGGCGCTGGTTGCCCTCAAGGGTGAGGCTGTTGATGAAGTCATGGGCTTCACGGATGGTCATTTCGGTGAGATCAATGATGGAGCGCCCGTTGATCAGCACATGGAGGACCTCGTCCTTGAGCCGCCTGCCGCGGCAGGACGGGCAGGGTTTGGAGGTCATGAAGCCCGAATAGAATTTCTTCGATCCCTCGGACTGGGTGGACCGGTAGCGGCGCATGAGGGTGTTGACCACGCCCTCGTGGGCCATGGTCACCTCCCCCTGGATCTTGGCCGAGTTCCAGTTGACGGTGAGCTCCTTTCCCTTGGAGCCGTAGAGGATGAGATCCTTCTGCTTTTTGGGAAGGTCCTTCCAGGGGGTGTCATAGTCAAGGCCCCACTGCTCCTCCATGGCCAGGAGCTGGCCTTTGCCCCAGGAGCTGTTATTATTGTACCGGGGATTTTTCAGGAAGTAGTTCTTCCAGGGGATCACCGCCCCCTCCCGGATGGTGAGGGTCTTGTCCGCCACGATCTTGTCCGTATCCATGGACAGGAGGGTGCCGATGCCGTTGCATTCCGGGCACATGCCGATGGGGGAGTTGAAGGAGAAGAGCTGGGGAACCAGTTCCGGGTAGGCAATGCCGCAGCAGGAGCGGGCCTCGCTCATCTTCAGATCCTCCCGGCCCAGGATGTGCACCGTGAGCTGGCCGTTGCCAAGGCGAAGGGCCGTCTCCACCGAGTCGGTCAGCCGCTTGGTGAATTCCGGGTCGTCCTTGATCACAAGCCGGTCCACCACAACCTCGATGTTGTGCTTCTTGTTCTTTGCCAGGGCCTGGACATCGGCAAGGTCCCGGACCACACCGTTTATCCTCACACGGGCGAACCCCTCTTTTTTCAGGTCCTCCAGCCGGTCCCGGTGCTCCCCTTTCCGGTTCTCCACAATGGGGGCCATGACAAGAATCTTGGATGCGGCGGGCAGGGAAAGAATCTGGGATACCATGCCCTGGGCGTTGCCCTGGCCCACCTCCTGGTGGCATTTACAGCAGTGCTGGGTGCCGATCCGGGCAAAGAGCACCCTGAGATAGTCGTAGATCTCGGTGATGGTTCCCACCGTGGACCTGGGGTTTTTGCTGGCCGCTTTCTGTTCAATGGCAATTGTGGGGGAGAGGCCCCGGATGGTGTCGTACTTGGGTTTTTCCATCTGGCCGATGAACTGCCGGGCATAGGAGGAGAGGGACTCCACATAGCGTCGCTGGCCCTCGGCAAATATGGTGTCAAAGGCAAGGCTGGATTTTCCCGACCCCGATACACCGGTAAAAACGATCAATTGTTTCTTGGGCAGCTCGACTTCGATGTTCTTGAGGTTGTGCTCCCTTGCCCCCTTGACGATGATGGTGTCAAGTTCCATTGTCTTTATAATGGATTTCATTGCTGGATCGCCGTCTTTCATGATTAATCATTCCGCGGTTCTTAAATGTTCGAGTCTCTTAGGGGGCAGGCTTGGGTTATTGCACCAATAAGCTAAGCCTGACCCCGGTGTATCGTCAAGTACAAGATAATAAGCACGGCCCGGGCAATGTAAAGGGCAGGGGCGTTGCTCACCTTTCCCTTTAAGGGGATATAATTGTGTGCTATAAATAGTTTTTTTTGAGAAAGGGGACAGATTTTAAATCTGTCCCCTGTGGTAAATTTGAGTATGGGGATAGATTTCAAATCTGTCCCCTTTGGTAAATTTCACAAAGAGGAAACTATGGCCAGGGAAAACGATGTTGTTTTAGTATATTTGGAGGACAGCCCTGTCTCGTTTGCCAGGGTGGAGTCCATTGAACCGGATTCCAAAAAAGACTGGTATCAGATAAAGCTGCTTATGCTCCAGATCCCGGTCCAGGTGGTGACCTGGATACTCAAGGATCTCTATATCAATGGTGAGGAGTTCTTCATGGGGGGAAAACGGATGCGGCTCGAGGTGGTCGAGTGCCCCGATGATGAGGAAATCATTGCCGGCCTGGATGCCCCGGAAGATGACGGGCAGGAAGAGGCCCCCCTGGAAGAGGAGGCTCCGGAGGAGGAGGCCCCCAAGGAGGAAGTCCCCAAGGAAGCGCCTTCCAAGGGCGGGGGGAAGATCATCTCCTTTGCCGAGGTGAAACGCCAGAAACAGAACAATGGGCCGGAAACGTCTTAAGGTGATATCCGCCTCCAGGCGGACCGACATCCCGGCCTTTTACCTGGAGTGGTTCATGGCCGGTATCGATGCCGGATCGTTTGAGGTGACCAACCCCTACAATGGGGTTAAACGAAGGGTGGAGGCCACCCCGGACACGGTGCACACCATTGTGTTCTGGTCCAAGAATTACCGGCCCTTTCTCGAGGCGGGGGCGGGCCGGGTCCTGAAAAAGATGGGCTTTCACCTGTTTTTCAACTTCACCGTCAACTCCGGCTCCTCCCTGCTGGAACCCGGGGTGCCGGGCCTTGACGACCGGCTGGACCAGCTGGAACGTCTCAGCCGGGAGTTTGGTCCTGAAACCGTCTCCTGGCGGTTTGATCCCATCTGCTTTTTCCGGACCGGCCGGGGGAGGGTGGAGAATAATCTTGGGGACTTTACACGGATTGCCCAATGGGCCGGTCAATGTGGCATCCAACGATGCATCACAAGCTTTGTGGATGATTATGCAAAGATCCGGACCCGGCTTGAAAGGCTCAGGAAGGACGGACATCCCGCCGTGGCCCTGGTGGATCCCGGCATGGAAAAGAAAAGGGAGATCCTCCTTCGCATGGAAAAGGTGCTGGACACGTCCGGTATTCGCCTCCACACCTGTTGCGAACGCCCGCTCTTTGCCACCCTGCCCGAAACTTCGGGCATAAGGGAGAGCGCCTGTATTCCGGGAAAGCTTCTGGCAAAGCTATTCGGAGGCCACCCGGTCCAGGCCCGGGATTACGGCCAGCGGTCCAAACAGGGGTGCAGCTGCACCCAAAGCGTGGACATCGGTTCCTATGGAATCCATCCCTGCTATCACAACTGCCTCTTTTGCTATGCAAATCCCGCCATGGACAGAGAGTTACAAAGGAAATAAATTTTTATGAAAATAGGCGATCTTGAGATCAAGGGCAGGACTGTTCTTGCCCCCCTTGCCGGTATTACCAACCTTCCGTTCCGGCTCATTGCCAAGGAGTGCGGTTGCGCCCTGGTTTGTTCGGAGATGGTGAGCGCCAAGGGACTTCAGTTCAATTCACAAAAAACCAAAAAGCTTATGGAAATCGATCCGGGGGAACACCCGGTCTCGATTCAGATATTTGGTGCGGAAGCCGACTGCATGGCAAGGGCGGCCAGCTATATCGATGCCGAAGTCGATGCCGACATCATCGACATCAACTTTGGGTGCAGCGTCAAGAAGGTGGCCAAGACCGGTGCCGGGGTGGCGTTGATGAAGGATTTCGACAATGCCCGGGAGATCATCCGGGCCGTGCGCAAGGCCACCTCCATTCCTTTTACCATCAAGATCCGGTCCGGCTGGGACAGCTCGGCGGCCCAGGCCTTTGACATCGCCCGGATGGCGGAAGACAACGGGGTGGACGCCATTGCCATCCATCCCAGGACCGCGGGCCAGGGTTTCAGGGGACGGGCGGACTGGCGCGTCATCAAACAGTTGAAACAGATGCTTTCCATCCCCGTGATCGGAAACGGCGATGTCACCACCCCGGAAGAGGGCCTTGCCATGGTGGAGGAGACCGGGTGCGACGCTGTCATGGTGGGCCGGGCCGCCATGGGCGATCCCTTTATCTTTGCCGGCATCGAGGCCCTGCTCCGGGGAGAGCCATGGTCGGAACCCTCCATCCGGGAGCGGTTCGCCGTCATGGAGCGGATGGTCGATTCCCATGTGGAATATCTGGGCGAACGGGTTGCCTGCCGGATGATGCGGAGCAGGCTTTCCTGGTTTGTCAAGGGGCTGGCCGGCGCCTCCGTCTTCAGGCGGGAGCTCACCGGGATAGAATCCAGGGACCATGCGATCTCCCTGATTCGCGGTTATGGGGCGGGTCTCGTGGGATGACAATCCGGGAGGGCTGGTTTTAATGTTTGATTTCGTGGGGGGATCAGGGTATAGATGAATCATCCTATCTTCCAATCTTCCATTTTTCGTGAGAGGCACGACCCCATGAAAGAGAGAAAACAGCGGTTCAAGTCCTTGAGTGAAAACCAGTTTCGCACCCTTTACAGCAGCTCGGAGGTGGTTTCCTTTGAGAAGGGAGACACGGTTATCCAGGAGGGGGCCATGGCCCGGGTCATCTACATGGTGGTCAAGGGCCGCCTGCGGGTGGAGAAGCGCCTGGGCAAAACCAACAAGGTCCTGGGTTTCATGGGGCCGGGGGATCTGTTCGGCGAACTTTCTTTTGTGAGTCGAAAACCCAGGTCCGTGTCGGTAAAGGTGGATGATACCGCCTCCCTCATCCGGGTGGAGAGGGATACCCTGGATAAACTGGACCGGGATCTCCAGCTTTTTTTCTACAAGCGCATGACAGAGGTTGCCGGCGACAGGATCAGTCAGATCGAAAAACGGGAACGGATGTTCGAAGCCAGGGACCAGGCCTTGATGCGCCGCGCCTTTGCCCTTGCCACGGACAAGGCCAGGGGCGTCCAGGAATCGGCCCTGATCCAGGAGGTGGTCTCCAAGGTGCCGCGGCTGCCCATGTTTGCCGTCTCCCTGGCCGGTAAGCTCATGGACGATAGCATATCGCCCCATGAGGTGGCCCAGGAGGTGAAAAAGGATCCCTCCCTTGCCGCCATGATTCTCAAGACCATTAACTCTTCCTACCGGGGGCTTGGCGGCCAGGTCTCGGATATCCACCATGCCGTCATGCTTCTGGGGTATAACGAGGTGTCCCAGATCATCATTGCGGAGGGGATTAGGCGGGCCCTTCCCGACTCCGAGCTTTTCAGGGAGCTGTACGACCATTCCCTGGCAATTTCACTCCTGAGCTTTGAAATTTCCCGGCTGTTCAATGTGGCAAAACCCTCGGAGATCTCAACCCTCAGTATCCTCCACGAGCTGGGCCAGATCGTGATCCAGCTGTTGAAGATGAAGAACCCGAAACTGGAACCCCTGTTCGACCTGGTGGACACTTCCCAGATGGGAACCATGCTGCTACGAAGCTGGGGCCTGCCGCCGGTGATCTGCGACACCGTGGAATATCAGGGCTATCCTGAGTTTGCCGTGCCGTCAAAGATCCCGGAATCCGTGAGAACCAATGTGGGGGTTCTCTATCTTTCCCATCTCTGCTACGACGCTTTCCAGGGCAGGCGCGATATTGACCAGCCCATGATTTTCTACGACCAGTATCTCAGCCTTTTGAACATCGGGCAGTCCCCCCTGGCCGACCTGGTGGGAGATCAGGTTCTTCCGGCCATGGTGCGTAAGATCGCCACCCTGCCGACCTCCCTCATCCGGATTCTCCAGGAGTTTGTGGAGAGGAACAAGATGTTCTCCCTCTACCCTTTTTTTAACGAGTTATAGCCGGGGCCCCGGGATCCATGGCCTGGCTGTCGATGCCCATCCGCTGCTTGAGCTGTTCAAGCCGTGCCGAAGCCTCGGGCTTTTTTTCCTCCAGGGCCTGGTCGATCTCTTTGTCCACCGAGGTTTCCCGGGCGGCAATCTCGCCATAGGCCGAGGCCAGGGATTCATCCTCCTCCACCCGCTCCTTCATCCTTTCCAGCATGGCAATGGTGCCCGAGGTGTCAATGGCCGCAAGCTGGGCGTTGATCTTTTTGGTGGATGCCGCCGTTTTTGCCCGTGCCTTGAGGGTGGCAAGTTCGTTTTCATAGGTGGTGAGGGTGGCGCGCAGGCGTGCAACCTTGATATCAAGATCTTTTACCATGGTTTCATGGCCTTTTGCTTCCCGGTCCTGGCGCTGGTTCTCCGTCAGGAGCTTTGACTGTTCGTCCAGGGCCATGGTGGCGAGGCGTTCGGCCTCGACCGTGTCAAGGGAACCCTTTCCGGCTTTCAGGAGCAGCAGCTTTGCCTTGTCCTCGTACTCCCGGGCCAGCCGCTGTTTTGCCGTTGCCTCCTTGCGGGTTCTGATGGCGATGGACTTGACCTGTGCCAGGCTCCGCATGGCCGCTTCATGGTCTTTTTTCAGGTCCCGTATCCCCTGTTCGGTCATTTTGATGGGGTCTTCGAATTGGTCGATCACGGCATGGACGTTTGATTTGCTTATGTTGAATAATCGTTTTAACATCGATTCTCTCCTTTTTTAACTTCTCGCATATGAATATAGCCTGTTGATATAAAATATAAGTAATACCGGCATCAATTCGAGTGCGAATATTATAGATATGAGCACATGAATTGATGCTCTTTTCATCATTATAAATAAGCGGAAGGTGTCAATTCATGTGCCCTGAGCTATAATAGTGGGGCATTTGCATTTCCATCAGGCGGTCGCCAAACTCCATGAGGGCGAGGCTGACGCCGTTCAGGGAGGCGGCAAGTTCGTTTTTGTCGAGGTTGTCGATTTCCAGGGTGTCCCGGAAAAAGATCTCGGTGCCGGTCCGGTCAAGGACAAAGGCGCCCTGTTCCAGCTGCCGGTTGATCTTCAGCAGCTCCCCATAGCAGCCGGGACCGTTGTCCGGGGTTTCCATGATCTTTTGTTCAAGGATCACACGGGAAGGGAGGCACTGGATCTGCATGTCTTTGATCCCTTTGAGGCCGTCCCTCACAACCCAGCTCCCCGGGGTTGCTCCCTGGCCGGTGATCTCAAGTTCCATCTCGTTGATCACACGTTTGATAAAGTGGTAGGTGGTTTGATTCATAACATTATCTTTTTGTAATAAAACGTTGCTTCCTTTTTTGTTGGATCATCGCTATATGATTGTCAATCAAACAGTGCTGGTGTAGACTCTATCAGCATGGAAGAATAAAGCGAGGACGTTATGAACAGAGAACCGACAGCCCCCCCGGCAGAGACCTGGCAGTTTTTTTCCGCCTGCATCCATTATTTGGGAAAGGCCACCCTGACCTCCCTGTTTCAGCGGGGTGAGCGTCAGATCGAGCGATGGTCCGCAGATCCGACTACTTCGGCCAGCCAGCGGAACCCGGTGGACCGGTACGAGCTTTTGCTCCAGGAACTGATGGATAAGAACCAGGCGGAGACGGCCCGTGCCGTGGTGGGACGACAGGCCCACATCGTCGGGTGCGAGCTTGTGGAAAAAGAGATGCCCATGCCGGACAAGGGGAGCATCGAACTTGAAATTATCGATGATCTTGATGTAAAGAACCGCTATGACACGGTACTCCTGGATCCTGAATCGACCCAGCAGCAGTGCCGCATGGCCATGGAGGTCTTTATCCGGGAGTTGAAGGAGAATTACGTGAAAAAATGCCAGGATAACGGCTGGAATCCTTAATCCAAAAGCTGCGGGGACAGTTTTAGCTTATTATTTTGGCCGGGGACATTTGGGCCGGGGACAGGCTTAGCTTATTTCGCTTTTTTGGAAAAAGCGAAATAAGCTAAGCCTGTCCCCGATTGAATTGCGTAATAAGTTAAGCCTGTCCCCTGTTAAACGTCTGTCTCCGATGGTGCGTTTAAAAGGGAGGGAAAAACATGTCACTTGAACAATTGGACAAGGCGCTTGAAAAGGAGATCACGGCACTTAGGTCCGAAGGCCGGGCCAAGGCGGAGGAGGGGGTGATCACGGGGTATATCCCCCCATCGGGAAAGAGGGGGCCCAGGTATCGCCTGGAGGGCATTGACCGGGAGTTCATCCGCATGAACTCCAACTCCTATCTTTCCCTCTCCAACCATCCTCGGCTGATCCGGGCCGCGGATGAGGCCACAAAAGACTTTGGCGTGGGCCCGGGGGCGGTGCGCTTCATCAACGGCACCTTTGTTCACCACCGGGAACTTGAAACCGGGGTGGCATCTTTTGTGGGCAAGCCCTCGGCAAAAATTTTCAACTCGGCTTATACGTCCAACTGCGGACTTGCCTTGACCATCTCCACCCCAAAGACCCACTGGATCGGAGATCAGCTCAACCACAACAGCATCATCCGGGCCATGCGCATAGCCAATGTGCCAAGGGCCAATAAGGGGATCTATAAGCACAACGACATGGCGGATCTCAAGCGCTGCCTGGACGAGGTGGACCCGTCCATGGAGCGGGTGGTGGTGGTGTTTGACGGCATCTTCAGCATGCGGGGGGACAATGCGCCCATCGATCAAATCGAGGCCGTTGTCGCGCCCTGCCGTTCAAAATTCCGGGACGGGGTGATCACCGTGGTGGACGATTCCCACGGGATCGGGGCCTTTGGCAAGAGCGGCCGGGGAACCGCAGAGTTCTGCGGAAAGACGCCGGACATCATCGTCGGCACCTTCGGCAAGGCATTCGGGGTGAACGGCGGGTTCATCGCCGGCAGTTCCATGCTGGCCGAGGCGGTGCGCCAGAAGGCCGATACCTATATCTATACCAATCCCTTGAGCGTTGCCGACTGCGCTGCCGCATCAAGCGCCCTTTCCATCTGCGACAGCCCCGAGGGCGCGCAACTGCTTTCCAACCTGGAAAAACGGACCCAACAGTTTCGTAAGGGCCTATCCGCCCTTGGCAAGGAGTCCATCCCGGGACCCCACCCGGTGGTCCCGTTGATGGTGCGGGATACCCAAAAGACCCGGGCCATGGTGAATTTTTTGTTTGACAACGGGGTGCTGGTCGTGGGACTCACTTTTCCGGTGGTGCCCCAGGGGGATGAAACCATACGGTTCCAGATCAATGCCGCCCATACCGAGTCGGACATCGATCAGGTGCTGGGGCTGATAGAAAAATTTTAGCGACCTTTTAAACCAGAATCAGGAGAGTTCATGCTGAACAACACATTTCATCACATTCCGGGCATCGGAATGAAGACCGAACAGGAGCTGTGGGCTGCGGGAGTGAACCATTGGGATCGGTTAACCGATCCCAATGGGTTAAAAATTTCCCCAAAGCGGCTCAGCACCCTGACCCGTTATGTGGATGAATCCAGGCGGCGGATGGAAGAGGAAAATTACAATTACTTTGAAGATCTGCTGCCGCCGGCCCTTCACTGGCGCTTCTTCCCGGAATTCCGCCATGCCACGGCCTATCTTGATATCGAAACCACGGGACTCGAGTGGGATTATGAGTCCATCACCACCATTGCCTTGTATGACGGTGAGAATATCCGCCACTATGTCAAGGGCAGGAACCTGGACGAATTTCAAAAGGATATCAGGCAGTACAAGGTGATTGTCACCTACAATGGAAAATGCTTTGACGTGCCGTTCATCGAGCATCAGTTCGGCATCCATCTGGACCAGGTGCATCTTGATCTTCGTTACATTTTGAAGAGCCTCGGGTTCAAGGGAGGGCTCAAGGGGTGCGAAAAAAGCCTGGGCATCGACCGTGGGGAGCTTGACGGGGTGGACGGCTACTTTGCCATCCTGCTCTGGAACGACTATATGAAGAACCGGAACCCAAAGGCCCTGGAAACGCTGCTGGCCTACAACATAGAGGATGTGGTCAACCTGGAGATCCTGATGGTAAAGGCGTACAACATGAAAATCCAGGAGACTCCCTTTGCCAGGAGCAATGAACTGTCCCTTCCCCCGGCGCCGGAACTTCCCTTTCATCCGGACCTGGCAACGGTGGATCGCCTTCGGAGAAGTTACTATTGAGCACCCCTGCCGGGGAACTGTCCGGGGCGGAGATTCTTCTTGTCCAGCCCCCCATGGAGGAGTTTTATCTCACGGCAAAGCGGACGGTTCCCTACGGCCTTGCCTGCATTGCCGCATCCCTTGAACAGGCGGGATTTTCCGTGTCCCTGGCGGACGCCCTTGCGGTGGGCAAGTCGAAAATCATTCCGCCGCCCCGGGAGTTGGGAGACCTGGATAGATTCTACGGCAGGAACGACCTGTCTCCCTTTGCCCTGTTTCACCATTATCGCCACTACGGCTACAGCTTCGAGCACATGGGCACCCTGGCAAGGGAGAAGCGGCCCTTTCTGGTGGGCATCTCCTCCTTGTTCACGGCCTATTGCAACGAGGCCCTTGAGACGGCCAGGACGATCAAGCGGTTCTGGCCGGAGTGCCGGGTGGTCATGGGCGGCCACCATCCAACCCTTTTTCCCGAAGCCGTGATGGGTAGCCCGGCCGTGGATTTCGTTCTCCGGGGGGAGGGGGAGGTCTCCATGCCACTGCTTGCCCTTGCCCTCAAAAACAACACAAGCCTTGAAGACGTGCCGGGCATCGTTTACAGAATCAATGACGGGACCCTTCATCAGAAGGAGCCTGCATGGATGGAGGACCTTGACGCCTTTCCCCTGCCAGCCACTGATCTTGTGGACCATGGATTCTACCAGCGGAAACAGCGGGCCAGCATCTCCATTGTGGCGGCCAGGGGCTGCCCCATGCACTGCACCTACTGTTGCCTGGGCGCTTCTTCCGCCCATGCCCCCTTTCGGCGGCGAAGCGTTGAGTCTGTGATGGCGGAGCTTGACGGTCAAATGGAACGCCGGGAGGTCGGGTTCATAGATTTTGAGGATGAAAACCTGAGCCTCGACAAAAAATGGTTTCTTTCCCTGCTGAAGGAGATCACCACCCGGTTCCGGGGAAGGGATATGGAGCTTCGGGCCATGAACGGTCTCTATGCCCCCTCCCTGGACGAGGAGATCGTTGCCGCCATGAAGGCCGCGGGCTTCAGGACCCTGAACCTCTCTTTGGGCTCCACCTCCCGGGAGCAGCTGGCCCGGTTCAAACGGCCCGATGTGCGCAAAGCCCTTGACCGATGCCTGGACCTTGCCCGGGCCTTTTCCATGGAGGCGGTCTCTTATCTGATTGGCGCGGCGCCGGGCCAGAAGCCGGAACAGTCGGTCCAGGACCTGTTGTACCTTGGGGCCAGGCGCACCCTGGTGGGATTCTCAGTGTTTTATCCGGCCCCGGGAAGCCATGATTTTCAGCTGTGCAAGAACAGGGGGCTTCTTCCCCCGGCCTTTGCCGGGATGCGCTCCACCGCCTTTCCCGTGTCAGACACCACCACCCGGCTCCAGGCGGCGACCCTGCTGAGGCTTGCCAGGCTGCTCAATTTCATGAAGGCCCTTGTGGATGATGGGGAGTTGCCCGGGCCTTGCCGGATCAGTGATTCCGGGGCCGCCATGGCTCCCCATGACCGGCGGGATGCGGGAAAAAGGTTGTTGGCAGCCTTCCTGCATGACAACAGAATCCGGGGCTTCTCCCGGGATGGCGCCGTGTTCGAGCATCCGGTCGATAAACTCCTGGTCCGGCGTTTTGCAGAGGGCTTGGCCAAAATCAACGTCCAAGGCGTGAAAAGCGTTTGTCCGCTCAGGATTGGGGGACGGTCCGGCAACCGGTGATTTTATATTCCGTAACTGTGTTACGGCCGTTTTTTTTGGAGTGATACATGGCGATATCCGCTTCATGCATCATTTGGAGAAAGTCCTCCATGTCCGGTCTGAATTGGACCACCCCAATGCTTATCGTTACCTGAACCTCCTCGTTGCCGTATGGAACGGTTTGCTGTTCCACGGCTTTTCGTATCCGGTTGGCCAGGGTTGCGGCGGCAGCTTTCCCGGTGTCCGGCAGCAGCATGAAAAATTCTTCTCCGCCGTATCGTCCGAAGATATCGGTGCCCCTGAGGTGATTTTTGATATTTTCAGAAACTTTTCGTAATATTTCATCTCCTGCAAGATGCCCGTAAGTGTCGTTGACTCTTTTGAACTTATCGAGGTCAAGAAACAGGATGGAGAAGATCGTACCGTGGCGTTTGGCCTTTTCAAATTCCAGCTTGATCTGTTTTTCCACATAGGAGCGATTGAATATGGCGGTCAGTTCGTCGTGGTTTGTGATCTGAACCAGAGAGTTGTTAATAGCGTTCATCTCCATGATTTTGTTCTGGAATTCCACGACTTCCGTCATATCCTGTATGGTGATGCAGATTAAAGTCTCTTTGGATTCACTTTCCTGAATGGGGATAAAGGTGCAGTTCTGGTGCATGAATTCAATCATGTCACCGGTGATGGGGCGGTTGTGGCTGAATTGGAAAAGGTAGGGCCTCTGGGTCCAGGAGACGAAGGAGTAGTTTTTTATCAACTTGACGCTTTTCAGTTTCAGTTTCAGCCATTGCCTGGGCAGGTAGGTAAACACATCAAAAAGATTCTTGCCAAGCAGTTCGTCAGAGTGGATTCCGCTGTGTTTCTCCATGAAGTGATTCCAGTAAACCACATGATCGTTGGAGTCAAGAACCATGACTCCGATATTAATGTTATCAAGGATGGAATAGATCGTTTTTAAATTATCGATAATCATAAGGCTATAATTCATTCAATAATTGATCGATGGAGCCGGAGACGGTTCCGATGGTTTTTTCCGGTAGAAAAATCAACAGGTCACTCTTAAAGGATTTGTCCTCCAGTTTGAATGTGATTTTGGACAGAAGGGTGTAATCCCATTTCAGGTTGCGGCGCTTAAATGTTTCATAGGCCATGGTTCGAAGATCCTTTTTTTCCGACAACAGGGCTGGAGAGGAAAAGGACATTTCCGTTTTGAAAAGCTGCTCTGAAATGCTGTTCATACAGGCGCCGACCATCAGGTTGGTCAGTTCAAGCATAAATTCGATTTCCTGGACAGAATCCGATTTTTCAGGAAGTCCCAGGAATTCGGAAAACCGTTGCCGGGTTTCATTGTTGAAGATTACGATGGCCTCACCGTCTATCTGGGAGGAGACTGAAAATCCTTGCCGGAAGGCATTGACGGTTTCATGTTCTGCAAAAACGCTTTCCCTGAGAACGGTTGAAACGATTTTTTCGGCCTCTATGATTTTAATTTCCGGTACGGTCAGATCAACAAAGGATTTTAATATCGTTGCAAGGTCGCTTCCGGCCTGCCCCATTGCAACGTTAATGATTTCCTTGAGCATATCATATTGGTCTTCAGAAAAGCTCACTTGTATCATAGCATCTTCATTCCCTTCAGGGTCGATACCAGCGACTCTCTGTCAAGCGGCCGTTTCTTTTTTATATAACCGGTGGCTCCCAGGTCCAGCACCTTTTTTTCGGCTTTGGGCTGGATATCGGCGGTCAGCACAATGATGTTCCGATGGATTCCTTTTTCTTTAAGGATCTCCATAACCTCGTACCCGGTTTTTCCAGGCATTGTGAGATCCAATAATATCAGGTCGTACCATTGTTGAAAGATCAGTTCCAGCGCTTCATCACCGTTGGATGCCTCGCTGATTTCAAATTTTTGACTTTGAAAGATGGCTTTAAGTTCACATCGCATCGCTATTCTGACAATTTTTGAATCATCCACAAGCAAAAACGAAAGTGTCATATATCACCTCATTGTTATAAAAAATTTATACCCGATTTTTCTTTTATCTGTCAAGCTTTCCAAGCACCCTGAATCCACCGCCTGATTTTTCCCGACTGCTTCCGGGGCGTTTGGGGAGATTCTTTTTGATGGTGGTTTACGGCCTTGAATAAACGGTGGCAAGATCGAACCCAAACAGGGATGAATCCCGGTTGTTTTTTCCGGAAAGAGAAAAATGCAGGGGGTGAGTTTAAAAAAAATAGATGCTACCTCTTGTAATATTGCCGTTTTTTACGTAGACTGAATACTTGGTTGCCATTCTTCATCATTGGCAGCAATTCGATCTTAAAACATGTTGTCAATCATGTGTCACTGATTTTTCACCGATTTGTCACTGATGTGTCAATCATTTATCCGGGAGTTTGATGTTGGAACCTGTAGAGGGATATTTAGAAATAATGGACAGGGGCTTTGGTTTTTTACGCTCCATTGAAAATAATTATCAGCCGGGTCCTGAAAATCCCTATGTGTCGATTCCGTTGATTAACCGGTTCGACCTCAGGGAGGGAAGCTATATAGTGGGTGAGGGAGAGAGCAAGGGGTCCAAGAATAAGAACCTTGCACTCACGAGAATTCATACCGTCAACGACCTTTCCCTTGACGAGTACCAGAAAATCCCCCTGCTCCAGGACCAGGTCAGCATCAATCCCGAGGAGCGCTACAACCTTGCCCAGGGGCCGGATGACATGACCGGCAGGGCCCTGGACCTGATCGTTCCCATTGGCAAGGGCCAGCGGGGATTGGTCATTGCACCGCCAAAATCGGGAAAGACAACCATCCTGAGGCACATGGCAAACTCCATGATCATGAATCATCCCGATTCCAAGGTGTTTGTCCTGCTGGTGGACGAGCGGCCCGAAGAGGTGACCGACTTCAGGCGGGGCCTGAGAGACGCCCACGTGCTGTACTCTTCTGCAGACCAGCAGATCGCCCAGCACATGAGGATGACCCGGCTTGCCATGCATACGGCCATCCGCTGTGCCGAGACAGGCCAGGACGCCGTGGTGTTCATCGATTCCCTGACCCGGATGACCCGGGCTTTCAATATTGAGACCAACAGCCACGGCAAGACCATGACCGGCGGTCTTGGAGCCAATGCCATGGCCTTTCCCAGGAAGATCTTCGGCGCGGCCCGTAACCTTGAAAACGGCGGTTCCCTTACCATCATGGCAACCATCCTGGTGGACACGGGAAGCCGGATGGACGACGTCATCTTCCAGGAGTTCAAGGGAACCGGCAACATGGACCTGGTGCTCTCCCGGCCCTGCGCGGAACAGCGTGTGTGGCCCGCCATCAACATCAATCAGTCCGGCACCCGTAAAGAGAACCTTCTTTTAGATCAGGAAGAGTATGATGAGAGTGTCCGGATACGGCGGGATCTTTCCGGTATGGACGAAGTGTCTGCCATGAAACGGTTTATCGATTATATCTCCTGAACCTGAGTGTCAACCATTCCGAATCCGGAACCAGAGATAGAAGAGGAAAATCATGAGCACGGCCCCCGACGTAAGGATGCACTCCGCCGAGCACCTGCTGAACCAGACCATGGTGAGGATGTTCGGCTGCCAGCGCTGCTTCAGCGCCCATATCAACAAGAAGAAGTCCAAGTGCGACTACCGGTTTGACCGGATGCTCACGGATGAGGAACTCCGGGAGATAGAGACCCGGGTCATCCAGGTGATCCGGGATGATCTTCCGGTCACCCTGGAGTTTGTCTCCCCCGGGGAGGCCGAGGAGAATTATAACATCGAGCGGGTACCGGACGGAGACGCGCTTGAGAAATTCAGGATCGTTCACATGGGGGATTATGACGCCTGCCCCTGCATCGGTACCCATGTGAGTTCCACGGCCGAGATCAACGGCTTCAGGATCATTTCCGCGGATTTCAACGATAGCGTCCTCAGGATCCGGTTCAAGCTTTCCTGAAAAGAGAGGGCCCATGGACGACCTTGTTCTGACCATTGTCCAGGAGAGTCTTGCCTGGGAGGATATCGACCGGAACCTTGAAACCTTTGACGGCATTGTCAACGCCATCCGGGAGGATACCCGTATGGTGGTCCTGCCCGAAATGTTCACCACCGGCTTCACCCTCGACTCCCCGGAGCTTGCCCAGACCATGGAGGGAAGCGGTGTCGCCTGGATGCAGGCCAAGGCCCGGGAAAAAGGGGCGGACATGGTGGGAAGCCTCATGATCCGGGAGGAAGGACGCCTGTTCAACCGGCTCATATGGGCAACCGCCACGGGCGAGCTGTACTGGTACGACAAGCGGCACCTGTTTCGGCATGCCGGTGAAACCCGGCACTTTACGCCCGGAACCCGGCACCTGGTGGTGGATGTCGACGGGTGGAAAATTTCAGCGTTCATCTGCTACGATCTCAGGTTCCCCTGCTGGACCCGGAACCGCAATAACGGTTACGACCTTGCCCTGTTTGTGGCCAACTGGCCCGCCCCACGGGCATTTCACTGGAACACCCTGCTCACGGCCAGGGCCATCGAGAACCAGGCATACGTGGTGGGGGTTAACCGGGTGGGAACGGATAACAACGGGCTTTCCTACCAAGGTGACTCTTCGGTGATCAATCCAAAGGGTGAGGTGCTTTTTCAAAAGAGCCACGATCCCGTTGTGCAAACCATGACCCTCTCCCATGACTTCCTGGAATCCTATCGAAGCAGTTTTCCCGTGTGGATGGACAGCGACCCTGTTTAGAAAAACCGGGTAACCCAGAAGTAGAGGCTGTCCCCCGGGGAGAAGATTCCATCGTTGACCATGGGTAGGGGGAACCCGCCGAATTCCGTGCCCCTTGCACCGTAATGGAAGGCCCCGCCAAGGGTCACCTCCAGGTCGGTTGCCGCATTCCATACCACCCTTGGCTGGACAAGGCCCGAGGGGTCCTCCACATTGTTAATGGCGGTGACAAAGGCGTTGACCAGGGGATGGAGTTCAATGTTGAGATGGCCGCCCAGGTAATGCCGTCCCAGGGTGAACAGTTCCCCTGCCCGGACCCGTTCCCGGATGTCCGGGTCCCCTGCAATGCGGGCATAATCCCCGGACCCCACCCCTGAATGGAAATACTCCACAAACCCGTACCAGTTCTTGTCAAACCAGGTCCAGGACCGGTCTATATTGACCACAAGGGAGAGAAAATTCTCGTTCCTTGTTCCCCCGGAGCGGGTGTATACCATGTCCATGCGCCATGCGGCCTGTTCAACAAATCCCGAGATCCCGATCCCGGCAACCCGGTCCTCATGGATCGATCCGATCATGAGGTCGATTTCCCAGGCTTCTTTCGTGAGGTGGAGCTTTGCCGCAAACGAGGAATGGCTTGACCCGGGATCGTTGGTATCAGGGTCCCGGCCAGGACGGAACAAAAGTTCCATCTCCCCCGGGGCGAGGTTTGTGCTCCTGAAATGGACCATGTCGGCTCCGGTTTTATAGTCCCTGGTGATGTCGGAAGGGGAGAAGGCATTGACCATGTCCATGGGATTGAACAGCAGGCCGTTGCCCCAGGTGACGGCCTGGCGTCCCAAAGTAAGATTTCCCCAGGCCGGGGAGAACTCCAGGGCCAGGCGGTCGAGGCCGTGGGTGAGGGCGCTTTTTTCCCCCTCGCACAGTGTGGTGTCAAGGTCCATGAACCCTGTACCGGTATTGTCCGGGCCTGTTGTGTCCGCCGACCATTCGAGGCTGTTCCCCACTTCCCAAGCGGCGATGTAGTGGACATTGAGGGCAAGGGTGTCCGTGAACCCGGTCCGGTTCTTGATCCTGAGACGGGCACTTGCGTCATGCCAGGGATTTTCCCCGGTCAAGGCCTGGATCGAATCCCTGTGGTGGGTGGTTACCGTTGCTGTGAGCTTTGCCTGGCCGCCAAATTCAGACGTGATATTTCCAAGGCTGATCCGGGGGGCAAAAAGGCACATCCCAATGACCAGGTATTTGAAAAGGGGGTGGGCCATGGGCTATCCTGCCAGGCCGTCATCCACAACCCGGCCGTCCCGGATGCGGATGATCCGGGTTGCATGCTCCATCACCATGGGGTCGTGGGTGGAGAAGATAAAGGTTACCCCTTTTTCCCGGTTCATCTGTTTCATCATCTCAAGCAGACCCCTGCCGGTGGCGGAGTCGAGGTTGGCCGTGGGCTCGTCGGCCAGCACGATGGAGGGGTTGGACACCAGGGCCCGGGCCACGGCCACCCGCTGCTGCTGGCCGCCGGAGAGTTCCGAGGGCCTTCGGTGGTGCATTCCCGACAGCCCGGTTTCATCCAGGATCGCCCTTGCCCTTTCCCGTCGTTCTTTTTTGGGCACCCTTTGGAGCAGCATTACATATTCCACGTTTTCCAGGGCCGAGAGCACGGGGATGAGGTTATAGGCCTGGAACACGAACCCTATCTTGAAGAGTCTCAGGTCGGCCAGGGCGGACTGGGTCATGCGGGTGATCTCTTGCCGGTCAACCTCAATGGAGCCTGAATCCACCGTGTCAAGGCCGCCCATGAGGTTGAGCAGGGTCGTCTTGCCGGAGCCCGACGGCCCTGCCAGGGTGGAAAATTCTCCGGGTGCGATGGCGAGACTGATACCGTCCAGGGCTTTGACCTTCATTTTTCCCTGAACATAGGTTTTTTTCACATCAACTGCCTGAACCATGGCCATGAACCGCTCCTTTCCTATAGGGTTCCCATTGCCCGGACCGGGGTGAAGCGTGCGGCCTTGAGGGCGGGATAGAGTGAGACCAGAATGCCCAGCACCAGCACCACAAGGTTGGACAGGACAAGATCCCCGGTTACAAGTTTCGGGTAGATCACCCTGGAGATGCCGAAGTAGTCGGTACCTGCGGCAAAGGCGGACAGGTCAAGGCCCGTGTGGGCCAGCCATCCGGTAAAGGCTAAGCCTATGAGGTCGCCCGTTGCGATCCCCATTATCAGCAGTATCGAGGATTCCACCAGCACGGAATAGACAATGGCCAGGGGTTTCATTCCCAGGGCCTTGAGAAGGCCGAACTCCCGGATTCTTTCAAACACGGCCATGAGGGTGGTGTTGACGATGCCGAATCCCATGGCCACGAATATCACCCCGTACCAGATGAGCATGAAGTTGTCGAACAGTTCCAGGTAGCCTTTGAACATGGGCAGGAGGTCCTGCCAGGTGAGAATCTCATGGCCGGTGGAAGAGAGCCGGGTTTTGAGAAGCTCAGCATAGGCCTGTGCGTCTTCATCCGGGGGCAGCTTGATGGCGATCTCGGAAACCAGGGAGTGGGCGTTGAGCATGGTCCGGGCCGCCCTGAGGCTGATAAAGGCGAAGCGCTTTTCCGTGGCCTGCATTTCAGCCCGGAAGCTCCCCCTGATGCGAAAGGCCCTGGAGACGATCTCATTGTTGGTGTCCCGGGACATGAGGATCACCTTTTTACCTGTCGATGTGCCAAGGGTTTCCATCATGGCCCGGCCCAGGAGGATGCCCCGGTCGTCATGGGGCTTTAGAAACTCGCCCTCCATGGGGGTGTTGCCGATGAAGGACACCCCGGGTTCCTTCAGGGGATCGATGCCCACCAGGGTGATGCCCCGGGAGTTACGGGCGTTGGAGACCACCCCGAAGACCCGGATTCTTGAGGCCATGCGTGTGGTTTTGGGAAAAAGCTTTTGAACCATGGCCTCGAATGTTTTTGGGGGAGCCATGCTTTGTTCGATGGAGGGATCGTCCCGGTATCCCATGGCATGGATCTGGATGTCCCCGGTAAGGGTGGATTTTCCGTTGTCGATCATGTCGTCCACCATTCCCCGCATCAGGGCGCCGAAAAAGACCATGCTCCACACCCCGATCACCACGGCGGTCAGTATCACCAGGGTTCGTCCCGGGTTTCGCCACAGGTTGCGCCATGCCAGTTGAAACATCATGATCAATCAGTTCCTTTTTTCTTACCCACCGGGTGGGAGCCGGGTTTAGCCACTGGGTGGGAGCCGGGTTTAGCCACGGCTGATAGCCTCCATGGGGGAGAGCCGCCCCACCCGCAGGGCCGGGTAAAGGGCGGAAACAAGGGTGGTCGCAACCACGGCCAGGGGGCCTGCAAGGGCTGATACAATGGATAGCCTGGGATAGATCCGGCCTGTCATGCCGTATTGTTTCAGCATCTCCGACGCCCCGGAGATATCGATGCCCCGTCTCTGGAAGTAGAGGGTCAACAGCGATCCCGCAACCAGGCCGGTGCCTGCCGCCAGCAGGGTCAAAAACAGGGATTCCGTGAACAGGATCTTGAAGAGCCTTGCAGGCCTTGCTCCCATGGCGAGCAGGATGCCGAACTCCCGGGTTCTTTCAAACAGGGCCATGAGAAAAGTGTTGAGGATGCTTGCGGCCACCACAACGATGAGAACCAGGTAGAAGATGATGCCCGAGGCAAGGTCGATCTTGATCCCCTGGACAAGGCCCGGCATCAGCTCCTTCCAGGAGAGCACGGTAAGATCCGGGCCGGGGAGGGACTGTACGATTTCCTTTTGGATCGTGTCGACCCCGGCAACCGATTCGCACACGGCAACGATGGTATGCACCTGGTCTTCCATGCCAAAGAGCTCCTGGAAAGAGGAGAGGGGAATCTGGATAAAGCCCCGGTCCACCTCATCCATGCCCGAGGTGTAGATTCCCTTGACGCGAATTATGGTTGCCGCGATGGAGCCGTCCCTGGCCTGGCCCAGGAGGGTCAGCTCATCCTGGAGATTCACCTTGAGATGCCTGGCCAGGATGGAACCCACAAGGGCGGTGTTCCTGTCCGTGGGGGAGAGGAACTCGCCCTTTCGGACCAGGGCCTTCAGGGTCGATACCCGTGCTTCGTTTTCCGGGTCGATCCCGCTGACCAGCACTCCCCGGCTACGGTTTTGCGAGGAGAGCACGCACAGGGCCCGGGCCCGCATGGTCACGGCCTCAACTCCTTTTCGGGACCTCAATGCCCGGGCAATCCGGCCGGGCCGGGGGATGGTGAGCCGGATGTCATTGTTGTCGTTGTAGCTCCGGGCCTGCACCTGGAGATGGCCGGTGCGAATCTTGACCGAGGCGTTGATCATGGTGTCGTAGCTGCCCAGCTGGAACGAGAGCATGAAGACCAGGAGCATGGAGGCAAAACCGATGGCACAGCCGGTGAGAAGCGTTCTCCTCGGGTTTCGCCAGAGGTTGCGCATGGCCATCGCCCCATCCATGGAGATCGTCATCGTCCCGCCTTTTTCAGACCCGAAAGGGTGAACAGGTCCTGGGGCAGGCTCTCCTTGAATGTGACATCATTGTACTCCACCAGGGTGTATTCATCCGTTCTGCCCGCCTTCGCCATGGTGAGCCGGGTCGGGAAGAGCCGACCGGACATGGGCTTGATACGGTCCAGGGTCATGGTCTTGACCAGGCGCATCTCTTCATCAAAGAACTGCTGCTTCACCATGATGCCGTCCTCCCTGATATCCAGTTCCTGGCCGCCCCACACCACCGGAGCAAACTCCAGGGGAGTGGATTTCACACGGAAGATCCGGATGCCGTCCCCGGGAAGAACGCCGGTGATCTCATGGTTGTATTCCCGGATGAGGGTGTCCGACTTGGCCAGGTCGTTGTTGGAAAAGTCCGATCCCATCCAGGACTGGGACATCATGGAGGGGGGCAGCTTGATCACCCGGTTGACCTTGGGGTTGTAAATCCACATGGTGTTCCCCCGCTTCAGGGTGGCGTTGCCCTTGTCCTTGGCAGGGGCGAGGATGGTGATGAGGCTCTTCTCCTCCCCCAGGGTCCAGGCGTGGATGGAGACGGTTCTCTCCCAGGTGGGCCTGTGGACGGTCATTTCGACCCGTGCGACAGAGGCATCGCCCCGGACATGGTTGAACGCCCGCCGTACAAGGGCGTTGGCATCCGGCATCTCCCCGCATATTCCCGTTGATCCATGGGAAAGGAGCAGGAGACCCGTCAGAAGTGTGGCCGCTCTTTTGAAAAAATGGATTTTCATGGTCTGCCTCCCTTAACCCGGTATCTTATGGGGTGGCGCCGCTGTTTGTCAAGTTCCCGGGGGCGATACTTCCAGGGGGATTCCTTCCGGAGAACCGGGAGCACGGTTGGCGTGGAGGGAGAAGCGCCTAGGTTGCTACCCTGTTTTTTCCGGACTCCTTTGCCCTGTAGAGGGCCTGGTCGGCCTGGTGCAGGGCCTCGGTAGGGGAAACCCGGTTGGTTATGGTGATGGTTGAGATACCGGTGCTGATGGTGACCCGGTCTGAAACGGGTGAGGTGTCATGGGGGATGTTCAGGGCTTCCACCGCGGTTCTGATTTTTTCCGCGACAATCATTGCCTCCGGGGTGCCGGTGAAGGGCAGCACCAGGACAAACTCTTCGCCGCCGTAGCGTGAGGCAAGGTCGAACCGGCGGTTTGAGTACTCCTTGAACACCGCTGACACCTTTTGGAGGCATCGGTCTCCGGCAGAGTGGCCGTAGGTGTCGTTGTACAGCTTGAAGTTGTCGATATCCACATAAAGGATGGAGAGGGGAAAGGCCGAGTTTTCAGTCTGCTTCACGAGACGGTTCAGGTGGTCGTCCAAGAAACGGCGGTTGGCAAGGCCGGTGAGCTCGTCCCTGTTGGAGAGCTGCTCGAGCAGCCGTGCTTTTTCTTCAAGGGTGTGGGCGCCAAGCTCCTTGGAAAGACCGTAAGAGCAGACCCATGATCATGATCGATCCCAGGGTGAGGATGCCGATGATCAGCAGGGCCATGGTTCTGTGCCGTTTGGTCCTGTGGATAAGGTAGACAAGGGCGAGGCCCAGGGGGGTAAGCCCGAAGAACCTCAGTTTCCATGCAAGGGGATAGATCTCCGGGAGCATCTGCGGGTCCATGATGGCAAAGAGGTTGAAAAACAGAAGACCGATCACCATGAAAATCAGGTTTTGCCGTTTATGGATGTTGAAAAAGCTTTTGCAGAAATAGCCTTCAATGGGTTTTGGAAAGAGATAAATATGGGGAATCCCGGTGTTCAGGTCCAGGCAGAGGCGTTCAAGCCCTGGAATGTCGGTTGTCTGTTCTATGATTTCTGCGTAAAACGATTGATCCATTGTTCTTCTTTGTTGTTGCAGTCCGGGTTGTCATGCCCATGAAACGGGCGGGAACCTGGGGAACGCCGTCTGTTCAACGGCGTCCCCCCATGGTTGGAAAGATCCCTAGGCCTTGAAGGTGCCCAGGATCTGTTTTAGGGTTCCGGCAAGGTCGGAGAGCCCCACGGCTTTGTCATTGACCTGGGAGCTGTTGGTGGATGCTTCTTCGGCGGATAGGCTCACGTGGGCGATATCGCTGGCGATCTCGTTTGAGGCTGCGCTCACCTGGCTCATGTTCTCTCCCACTTCGCTGACGCCGGTGGAGGCGTTGCTGATGTTGCCGCTGATCTCGGTGGTGGCGATGGACTGCTCTTCAACGGCCGAAGCAATGGTGGAGACGATGTCGTTCATATCCGCGATTACATTGGTGACCTCCTTGATCTCGGAGACCGTTCCCTGGGCTGTTGACTGGACGCCATTGATCTTTTCCTGGATCTCCCGGGTGGCCTCGGCTGTCTGCCGTGCAAGGTCCTTGATCTCGGAGGCGACAACGGCAAAACCCTTGCCCGCTTCCCCGGCCCTGGCCGCCTCGATGGTGGCGTTCAAAGCAAGAAGGTTGGTCTGCTCCGAGATGTCGTTGATGGTCTCGGTCACCTGGCCGATCTCCTGGGCCGCTTTTCCCAGTTCGGCCATGGAGCCGCTGGCGTTGGCAGCCTTTTTCACGGCATCTTCGCTGATGGTCCTGGCTTTTTCCGAGTTATTTGCAATCTCGTTGATGGTGGATGTCATCTCTTCCGTGGCCGAGGCCACCATGTTGATGTTGGCCGAGGCCTCTTCCATGGCGGCGGCCACGGAGTTGATGTTTGAATTCATCTGTTCCGTGGCGGCTGCGACCGCACCTGATTTTTCCGATGCCTCATCGGCACCCGAAGCCATCACCCCGGCAATCTCCACCAGGGAGGCGGCTGACGTATCAATGGTGTGTGTATCCTGTGTTACGGTTTTGATCAGCTCCTGGAGCCGCTCCATGAAGAGGTTGAATGCCGTGGCAAGATCGCCGATCTCATCCCCGGAGTTCACCTGGAGCCTCTTGGTTGTGTCCCCGTCCCCCTGGGCAATGTCGTAGAGCCCGTCCACCACCTGTTTGACCGGGTTGACGATGATGCTTCCTGAGACGAAGTATACGGCGGCAATCATGATGCCAAGGGTGAGAAAGCCGATGAGGATGTTGATATTGTTCAAGGTCTTGGCTTCGGCCATTACCTCATCAACGGGGATGGAAATCGCCAGGCTCCATGGGGCGCCGGTGCGGCCGAGTTCGATGGGGGCAAAGACAAACATGCTGGTCTTTCCGGTTCCAACGGCTTTGAATTCCTCAATGGCAAGTTTCCCCTCTTTGATGCTCCCATAGCTGTCTGAGCTGACAAACTCTTTTATGTTCTTTCCGATCATCTCTTCGACGGGGTGGGCCGCAATTGCGCCGGTGTTGGTGATCAGCATCCCGTATCCGCTCTCGTAGGGATTGATTTTGAGAACCAGCTCCTTCATTGTCTTCATGGAAAAATCGTGGCCCGTCAGGCCGATAAACCGGTTCTGGTACATGATGGGAACGCAGGCGCTGACCACGGTTACCTGCTGGCCGCCGATGGCATAGGTGACCGGCTCCATGACGGTCTCTTTTCCCGTGGCCCTCGGTTTTGAGTAGTACCCGACGGTTGTGCCGTCCTCATACTCGACACAGGGCTCCAGGTGGAGTCCGCCGGTCCTGTTCCAGTAGTGGATGAAGCGCCCGGTATCGTCGTGGCCGTCGGTGCCGGCAAATTCATTGTCCCTGCCGTCCAGGGCGTTGGGCTCCCACACCGTCCATACGCCGTCAAAACCGGGGTTTTTTACCAGGATCTCCTTCATCATGCGGCTGAGGGTGTTTCTGTCGGGCACGGCCTTAAGATCCTTGACGCCGGCAAAGACATTGGCCAGGGTCCTTGCTCCGTCCAGGGCCTCTTCGATCTCGTTCTCAATTTCAGCGGCGTACTGGCCGGCCATGGCAACGGTTTTCTCCGTGGTCATGCGTTTGGACGAATTATAGGTTTTAACGCTGATGACCGATATGGAGACAGTCAAAGACAGAAACAGGATCGTGCAGATTGATAGCAGCAGTTTTCCCTTTAAACCCATACGATTGAACATATTAACTCTCCTTGAAACTTTATTTGATGGTCAGGGCTTTGCCTGACAATAGTTGCTGCTGGAAGTCATCAGATCCATGAACAATGTTTCACCAGTGTCGTTTTCCGGTGGACTCCATTTATAATCTTCATCATATCTTTTACCATGTTTTCATCACAATGGATAATTGTTAGATGAAATGGGTATCAAAATCAAGAAGTATATGCGGGTCTTGCATGGAATGGCCGCCAGAATTCAAGCGCGGTCCTGGTTGTGGTAAAACTTCGGGCGGGACGGTTTTTGTAAAAAAGAGGGGACTGGATGGGTGGCACCCCCTTGGCGGGGGTGCCAGAAGGAAAAAAGAGGGGGATCAGGCCTTGAAGGTGCCCAGGATCTCCTTGAGTTTGCCGGCAAGCTCAGAGAGCCCATCGGCCTTGTCATTTACCTGGCCGCTGCTGTTGGAAATCTCCTCGGCAGAGTTGTTGACATAGGCTATTTCGCTGGCGATCTCATCGGAGGCCGCGCTCACCTGGCTCATGTTTTCCCCGACCTCGCTTACGCCGGTGGAGGCGTTGCTGATGTTCTCGCTGATCTCGGTGGTGGCGATGGACTGCTCCTCAACGGCCGAGGCGATGGTGGAGACAATGTCGTTCATGTCCCCGATCACGGTGGTGACCTCCTGGATCTCGGAGACCGTTCCCTGGGCCGTTGACTGGACGCCGTTGATTTTTTCCTGGATCTCCCGGGTGGCATCGGCGGTTTGCCGGGCCAGCTCCTTGATCTCCGAGGCGACAACGGCAAAGCCCTTGCCCGCCTCTCCGGCCCTGGCCGCCTCGATGGTGGCGTTGAGGGCCAGAAGGTTGGTCTGCTCGGAGATGTCGTTGATGGTCTCGGTCACCTTGCCGATCTCCTGGGCCGCTTTCCCAAGTTCAGCCATGGAGCCGCTGGCGTTGGCCGCCTTTTTCACGGCATCTTCACTGATGGACCTGGCCTTTTCCGAGTTGCCGGCAATCTCGTTGATGGTGGAGGTCATCTCTTCCGTGGCCGAGGCCACCATGGTGATGTTGGAGGAGGCTTCTTCCATGGCCGCGGCCACGGAAGAGATGTTTGAGGTCATCTCCTCGGTGGCGGCGGCCACCGTGCCGGATTTTTCCGAGGTTTCCTCTGCGCCCGAAGACATGACGCCGGCGATCTCCGCCAGGGAAGCGGCGGAAGCGTCCAGGGTATGGGTATCCGTGGTGACGGTCCTGATGAGATCCTGGAGTTTTTCCATGAACATGTTGAATGCCTTGGCAAGTTCTCCGATCTCATCCCCGGCCAGCACATCCAGCCGTTTGGTGGTGTCCCCGTCTCCTTCGGCAATGTCGTATAGCCCTGCCACCACCTGCTTTACCGGGGTGACGATGATGGCACCTGCAATGAAATAGACGGCGCCAATCAAAATAGCAAGGGTTATTACGGCGATGAGGATGTTTATGTTGCGAAGGGCGCGGGCCCCTGCCATGATTTCATCCAATGGGACGGACACGGCGATGCTCCAGGCGACCCCTGTCCTGCCCGGGGTGATGGGGGCAAATACAAACACATTTTCCTTGCCGGTCATGGTCGATTTGAACTCCTCAACCGCAGGTTCACCCCGGCTGATACTGTGGTAGGTGGCCTGGGAGACGAACTCCTTGACGTTCTTGCCCACCTGGGATTTTTCCGGGTGGGCAACAATGGCGCCGGTGCCGCTTATCAAGGCTCCGTAGCCGCTGGTATAGGGTTTGATTTTCAGAACCAGCTCCCCCATGGCCTCCATGGAAAAATCGATCCCGGTGACGCCGATGACCCGGTTCTGGTATTTGACCGGGATACAGACGCTGACAACGGTCATCTGCCGGCCGCCGATCTCATACGTTACCGGTTCCATCACCACCTCTTTTCCCGTGGCCCTGGGTTTGGTGTAAAAACCTTCGGTGGTGCCGTCCTCGGCCCCTGTGCAGGGCTCAAGGTGGATGCCGCCCACCCGGTTCCAGTAGGGGATGAACCGCCCCTTGTCATCGTGGCCGTCGGCATTGGTGAAATCGGTGTCCCGGCCGTCCAGGGCATCGGGCTCCATCACCGCCCAGACTCCCAGAAATTCGGGATTGTCGGTCAGTACCTCCTTCATCATTCCGATCAAGGTTTTTCGTTCAGGCATGGTTTCCTGGGCTTTTAACCCGGAAAATAATTCAGCCAGGGTTCTTCCCGCGTCCAGGGCCTGGTCAAGCTCAAGTTGAATTTGTGCGGCGTACAGGCCGGCCATGGCCTCGGTTTTTTCCATGGCCGCCTTTTTTGACGCTGAATAGGTTTTGCTGGTTGTTATATAATTTGAGATTGCCAGGGCGGCGAATAAAATAGTGCAGATTGATAGCAGCAGTTTTCCCTTTAAACCCATATTCTTGAACATACATTCTCCTAAGAAGCTTCTTTTTTGTAATCAGGAATTTGTCTAACAGTTGTCGCTGTTGTCATTCGTCGGATCAATCTAAAAAAGTGCTTTTCTGTCTGGCACCCTCCTTCCCCCTCCATGGTTCTCATAACTTTTTTTGTGATTCAGTTAATTAAGTACTCATCAATAGATGAAAGAGGACTTTAAAGCAAGGAATATATAGCGTATGGCTGTGCTCATAGGGGGCGAATCGGTCGGTACCGGGAGGGTGGCACCCCCCTGGGGGTGCCTGGAGTAAAAAAGAGGGGGATCAGGCCTTAAAGGTGCCCAGGATCTCCTTGAGCTTGCCGGCAAGATCCGAAAGCCCCACGGCCTTGTCATTGACCTGGCCGCTGCTGTTGGACATCTCTTCGGACGAATTGTTGACATAGGCTATTTCGCTGGCGATCTCATCGGAGGCCGCGCTCACCTGGCTCATGTTTTCCCCGACCTCGCTGACGCCGGTGGAGGCGTTGCTGATGTTATCGCTGATCTCGTTGGTGGCGATGGACTGCTCCTCAACGGCCGAGGCGATGGTGGAGACGATGTCGTTCATATCTCCGATCACGGTGGTGACCTCCCGGATCTCCGAAACTGTTCCCTTGGCCGTGGACTGGACGCCGTTGATCTTTTCCTGGATCTCCCGGGTGGCTTCGGCGGTCTGCCGGGCAAGGTCCTTGATCTCGGAGGCGACAACGGCAAAGCCCTTGCCCGCCTCCCCGGCCCTGGCCGCCTCGATGGTGGCGTTCAAGGCCAGCAGGTTGGTCTGTTCCGAGATGTCGTTGATGGTCTCGGTCACCTTGCCGATCTCCTGGGCCGCCCGGCCCAGTTCGGCCATGGAGTCGCTGGCGTTGGCCGCTTTTTTCACGGCATCTTCGCTGATGCTCCTGGCCTTTTCCGAATTGCCGGCGATCTCGTTGATGGTGGAGGTCATCTCTTCCGTGGCCGAAGCCACCATGGTGATGTTGGCGGAGGCCTCTTCCATGGCCGCTGCCACGGAAGAGATGTTCGAGGTCATCTCTTCGGTGGCGGCGGCCACCGCACCTGATTTTTCGGAGGTTTCATCGGCGCCCGAAGACATGACCCCTGCGATCTCAACCAGGGAGGCGGCGGAAGTGTCTATGGTAAAGGCATCCGCCGTGACGGTCTTGATGAGATCCTGGAGTTTGCCCATGAACATGTTGAATGCCTTGGCCAGGTCCCCGATCTCATCCTCGGCCAGCACGTCCAGCCGTTTGGTGGTGTCCCCTTCGCCCTCGGCAATGTCATAGAGGCCCGCCACCACCTGCTTCACCGGGTTGACAATGATGGCGCCCGCGATGAAATAGACGGCGGCAACCAAAATAACAAGGGTGATAACGGCGATGAGGATGCTGATGTTGCGAAGGGAGCGGGCCCCGGCAACGATTTCATCCAGCGGGACGGACACGGCGATGCTCCAGGCTTCCCCCGTTCTGCCCGGGGTGATGGGGGCGAATACATATACACTTTTTTTGCCGGTGGTGGTGGAAAGGTGCTCTTCAACCGCTGGTTCTCCCCGGGTGATGCTGTCGTAGGTGGCCTGGAATACGAACTCCTTGATGTTCTTGCCCACCAGGGATTTGTCCGGGTGGGCAACGATGCTTCCGGTGTCCGTTGTCAAGTAACCGTAACCGCTGGTATAGGGCTTGATCTTTATAACCAGATCCGCCATGGCCTCCATGGAAAAATCGATGCCGGTGACGCCGATGACCCGGTTCTGGAATTTGATGGGAACACAGGCGCTGACAACGGTTACCATCCGGCCGCCGATCTCATAGGCTACCGGTTCCATCACCACCTCTTTTCCCCTGGCCTTGGGTTTTGTATAGTATCCTTCGGTGGTGCCGTCATCGGGTTCGGTGCAGGGCTCCATGTGGATTCCCCCCACCCGGTTCCAATAGGGGAGGAACCGGCCCTTGGCATCGTGGCCGTAAGCATTTGCAAAATCAGAGTCCCTGCCGTCCAGGGTATTGGGCTCCATCACCACCCAGACCCCTAGGAAATCGGGATTGTCCACCAGTATATCCTTTAGCATATCGATCAGGATCGCCCGTTCCGGTAATCGGTTCTGGGCTTTCAGCCCGGAAAAGATGTGGGCCATGGTTCTTGCCGCGTCCAGGGCCATTTCAAGCTCCAGCTGGATCTGGTTGGCATACCGGCCGGCCATGGCCTCGGTTTTTTCCATGGCCACTTTTTTTGAGGCTGAATAGGTTTTGCTTGTGACCACATAGTTTGAGATTGCCAGGGCCACCAGCAGAATCGTGCAGATGGACAACAACAATTTTCCCTTTAGACCCATTTTCTTAATCATTGAATTTCCCCTCCTGATTGGTTCGGGACAACGCCGGTCCGGGTGTTGTCTTGATGGAAAATGACGGGGTCGCAAAACACCGGTCAAGATGCGCAAAACAGGAGGGCTGGTCTTGTGAAACGCCGATGGGTGGAAGTGGTGTGCACAAATTGTCAAAGAGATATTAAGAAGGTGTTGCCCCGGGCAATAATTTAATTTTTTGATTATAAAGTCTATGGTTCTTTAAAATCAAGGGTAATTTTGGGGCGAAATATCCGGCGATGTCCGGGAACGGCCTGATCACCGTCAGGTTTTTCCATGAAAAGGATGGGAATATACTCCGGGACCATGTTGGTTAAAGAATTGAACGGCCCGTACCAATCTGGTATAATGACGGCATTTTACGGGAATGCAATTGTTTCGTGGACACCCGGGCTTGAGTTTCTTCTTAAACTGAGAAAAGTAGCTTCGATTTCCAGCGGCATACCGGTTGTGACTACTTTTCCATCAATCAGGAAAGGATGGCGTTACGATGAAGGTTGGTGTTATTGGGCTTCCCCAGACAGGAAAAAAGACCCTGTTTCAGATTCTTACGGGCAGTGAAGTGAAGGAAAAAACGGGGGCGGCAAAGCCCGTGCCCGGCACTGCGGATATTCTTGACACGCGCTTTGACAAGCTGGTTTCCATGTATTCGCCCAAAAAAGAGGCGAGGGCGAGGGTGGACCTGGTGCTGCTCCCCAAGATCGAGCAGGAGACCATCGCCCGGGGAGACGTTTTCAGGGATATCGTTGATATGGATGCCATATGCCATGTGGTCAGGGCCTTTGAGGACGAGGCGGTCTACCATGCCCAAGGGTCGGTGGACGCCCTTCGGGACGCGGAAATGGTCAACCAGGAGCTGCTTCTCCATGATCAGATCTTTGTGGAAAAGCGGATCGCCCGGATCAGGGAGATGGTAAAGAAGATCAAGGATGAGGAGCAGTTGAGGGAACTTGCCCTCATGGAGAAGATGCTCGCCCACCTGGAGCAGGAGAAGCCGTTGAGGCTCATGGAGATCCCGCCGGAGGATGAACTGCTGATTCGCAGTTACCCTTTTATCACCCGGAAGGAGATGATCCTTGCCCTGAATGTCTCGGAGGAGGAACTCAACGAGACCTCACTGCTTTCGAGCCTTAAGGAACTGTGCCGCCCCCACGGGATGGAGGCCATGCAGGTTTCGGCCAAGGTGGAATCGGAGATCGCCCTGCTTGACCTTGAAGAGGAAAAGCAGGAGTTTCTCCGGGACCTTGGCATTGCAGAGACCGCACTGGGCCTTTTGACCCGGCTTTGCCTCAAGGCCCTGGGCCTGGTGTCCTTTTTCACCGTTGGCGAAGACGAGGTGCGGCAGTGGCTGGTGAGGGAGGGATCGCCTGCTCCCAAGGCCGCCGGGGTGATCCATTCGGACCTGGAGCGGGGCTTTATCCGGGCCGAGGTGATCAAGTATGACGAACTCATGGCGCTCGGGTCCGAGGCGGAGCTTAAAAAGGCGGGTAAGCTCTACCTCCAGGGAAAGGATTATGTGGTGGCTGACGGGGATATCCTTAACATTCGGTTCAAGGTGTAGGGGGGATCATGGTCAAAATACGCTGGACAGGGGCGGCGGGCCTGGACATTTCCCTGGACGGGCGAACTTTTCTGGTGGACCCCTATGTGACCCGGCCCGGCAGGTACTCCATTCTTTTTAAGGCCCTTGTTTCAGACAAGAGCGCGGTGCAATCCTTTGTGCAGGACCGGACCGGCAGGATCGCAGGCATTGTCGCCAGCCACACCCATTTTGACCATGTGCTTGATATTCCCGGGATTGTTCCCTTTTGCCGGGGGCCTGTGGTGGGAAGCAAAAGTCTTGCCAATCTGCTTGACCGCCATGGCCTGAACCACAGGGTCAGGGTCTGCAAAGGGGGGGAGACCGTTTCCCTTGACCATGATATCTCGGTCACCATGATTCCGTCCGCCCACGGCAGGGTGTTGATGGGACGGGTTCCCTATCCCGGCGAGATCAATTCCGGTACCCGGCTTCCCATGAAAGCTTCGGGGTACGCATTGGGCGCCATGTTCATGCCCAGGCTTGTGATCAACGGCGCCACGATTCTCCATGCCGGCAGCGCAGGTTTTGACCGGCACGCCATGGAGGGTCACACCTGTGACGTGCTGTTCATGTGCGTTCCCGGCTGGCAGCGCTCACCGGGGTATGTCACTCGGTTTCCCCGGATGGTGGACCCAAAGATCATCGTTCCCTTTCATTATGATGATTTCACTCGTCCCCTGGGGCCGGGTCCTGGTTTCCAGATTTTGCCCCGTCTTGATATGGACGGGTTTGTCCGTGCCGTGTCCAAAAGCTGTCCCACAGCCGACATGGTGTTTTTAAACCCCAATGGGGAGCTTGAGATTTGATCCATGGATCGTTATGACACAAGGTTATTCTGCCACGACCTTCCCACCGGGCCCGACACTTCCATGGGCACGGTGCTGGTCACAGGGGCCACCGGTTACATCGGGGGAAGGCTGGTCACGGAGCTGATAGCCAGGGGCTATCGGGTCCGCATCATGGTGAGGGTGCATTCCGACGACCACCGGGAGCGGTGGCCGGATGCGGAGGTCGTGGTCGGGGACGCCCTGAGCGTTCCCTGCCTCAATGATGCCCTCAAGGGGGTTCACACGGCCTTTTACCTGATCCACTCCCTGCTTCTTGGGCCGGAGGATCTGGAGGCGGTTGAGATCATGGCCGCCGTCAACTTCAGGGAGGCCGCTGAAAATCAGGGAGTGGAGCGGATTATCTACCTTGGCGGGCTGGGAGACTCCCGGGACGCCCTTTCCCGGCACCTGAGGAGCCGGAACCAGGTGGCGGTGGAACTGCAAAAGGGCAGGGTGCCGGTGACCGTCCTGCGGGCCGCCATCATCGTGGGGTCGGGTTCTGCCTCCTATGAGATCATCAAGTCCCTTGTCCAGGATGCTCCTCTGGTGCTCATGCCCTCCTGGACCCGTACAAAGTGCCAGCCCCTTGGCATCCGGGACGTGATCAAATATCTGGTGGGGGTGCTGGAGACCCCGGAAACCGCGGGCCGTTCCTTTGATATCGGAGGGCCGGACATTTTGACTTACGGCGAGATGATGCGGATCATGGCCGAAATCCTGAAAAGAAAACAGCGGTTTGTCCCGTCTCCCATATGGAACGTGGGTTTCAACGCCTACCTTGTGAGTTTGATGACCCCGGTGCCGGCCACCATCACCTCCTGTCTCCTGGAGGGGATCGTCAACGAGGTGGTGTGCCATGACCATCTTATCCGGCAGCTGATCCGTTTCGACCTGGTCCCCTACCGGGAGGCCCTGAAACGGGCCCTTGCCAGGGAGGATCTCCAAACCGTCACCACCCGGTGGTCCGATGCCTATCCCAGGGATTACTCCCTGGCCCCAAAGCTGGAACATTTGCCCCGGCCGCCCCTCTATATCTGTTCCTACTCCATTCAAAGCGCCAAGCTGGCCCGGGATATTTTCCGTTCCGTGTGCCGGGTCGGCGGGGACAGGGGGTGGTTCAACAGCAACCTGCTGTGGAAGCTTAGGGGAATGGGGGACCGGATCTTGTTCGGGGTGGGCACCTCCAGGGGGCGTAAGAGTTCCGGGGTGCTTCGGGTCAACGATGTGATTGATTTCTGGCGGGTGGAGCGCATCAAGTATGACGAGCACCTGCTGCTGCGGGCCGAGATGCAGGTGCCGGGCTTTGCGTGGCTCGAGTTCACGGTCAAGCCCAAGGGGATCGGGAATATTCTGACCGTGACCGCCTATTTCCATCCAAGGGGGGTATGGGGCAAGCTTTACTGGTACGTTTTTCTGCCCTTTCACCATTTTATCTTCACCGATCTCATCGAGCAGATCGAGGCGGTCAGCTGATTCTTCTGAACACCATTCTATATTATAGCTCCCCGCATTTGAATTGAGCCCATTTCCTATATTATAGATAAAGCAGGTATCAATTCGAGCGCAAACGTCCATGGCAGGGATTCCTGATTGCCAAGGGGAGGGGACCGTAGGGAATAAAAAAAATAAAAATGGGTTGACCTGTCGTGGTGTGTAATATATTACATGCATAGTGTAAGATTAACAATGTGAGGAACGACAATGACAAAGCTTACCAAAATTAATAAACCCGCCCCCCTCTCCACCATTGCCTACGATGCTCTTCGTGAATCCATCCTTTCGTTCCATTTAAAACAGGATGTCATCTACAACGAGATGGCTGTTGCCCAGGAACTGGGACTTTCAAGAACACCGGTGAGGGAAGCCCTGCTGAAACTCGCCTCCCATGGCTTGGTCACCTTCCTGCCCCGCAAGGGTTTTATTATTTCGTCCTATACCCTCCAGGATGTGAAAGAAATATTTGAATTGCGCCAGATGGTGGAAACCGCCGTTGCCAAGAAAATAGCCGCTACGGTCACCCAGGAGAACCTGGAACATCTCAGGGAGTATCTCGCCACCCAATACAAGGCCGCAGGGGACAATGACTATCACCGGTTCATGTACAGTGACCGTGAATTTCACAACTATTTCTTTCAGCTGGCAGACAACAAGCGTCTGCTTGCCATTGCCAATAATTTTCAGGATCTCTGCCATCTCATGGGGGCCAGTGCCCTGAAGTCCGGAGACCGCTATGAATGCGTGATCCGGGAGCATGAGACCATCGTCAAGGCGTTGGAGAGCGGGGATGCGTCACAAATCGAAAGGGCCGTTTCCGAGCATCTGGCCCTGGTTCAAAAAGTCGTAGAGGAGAATTTGAAGATATAACAGTATTGCCCATCATGTTTTTTGGGCAGAGCAACGCAATGCACTATAAATAGAAGGAGATTTTTGAAGTGAAGCCACAAGTTCAGTTCCTGTCAGCGGAAGAGATCAAGAGCATTCATGAAAGTTCTTTGAATATTTTAAGTCAAACCGGTATGCGTTTTCCAGCAAAGGAGGCGTTGGAAATATTTGAAAACGCAGGTGCCCGCATTGTTGATAAAGATGTTGTAAAGATAGATGCCACATTGGTGGCTGAAGCTTTAAAGACTGTTCCCAAGCGAAAAGATGTTGTCCTGTACGGGCGTGATCCAAAACATGACAAAAATTTTGTGGACCATCTTCCTTCCCTTGCCTGCATGACCATGGCAACCAGTGTCATGGATCCCTTTACCCTTGAGAAACGAGCGGCCACCAATGACGATCTGGCAAAGCTTGTCCGCCTGGCGGACCAGATGGAGTGCGTGGCTGTCAATGGTGGTCTTGTAACCCCCCAGGAGGTGCCCGGCGCCACCAATGACTGGTACACCTGGGCCACCTGCATGAAGAACACCACCAAGCATATCACCGGCGGGGTCTATGGATACCGTGGGGTGCTGGATGCCATTGAAATGGGGGCCCTTGCCTGCGGAAGCAAGGAGAAGTTCCTGGAACGGCCGTTTATCTCCGGGTGGGTGCTGACCATTCCTCCCCTTGATATGGACACGGCTTCCCTGGAAGCGATGATTGAGATGAACCGGAACAAGATTCCCATCATGCTCAGCTCCGGTCCCATTCTTGGCACCACCTCTCCTGTGACCATCGCCGGCACCGTTGCCCAGGCCCATGCGGAAATCCTTGCCTGCATCACCCTTTCCCAGCTGGTTAAGCCCGGCGCACCTGTTGTTTATACAAGCTTTGCCAGGGGCATGAACATGAAGACCTCCAACATCTCCATGGCCGGTCCCGAATTTGCCGTGTTAAAGGTCTGCATGGGCCAGATGGGACTCTCCCTTGATATGCCCATTCGAATGCCCTCCATGCTCAGGGATTCCAAGGTGCTGGATGCCCAGGCAGGATTTGAAACCGGCATGGTGGGAACCCTTTCCTCCTTTGTTTCCGACATCATGGATTCCATGCAGCTGGATACCGATATGGTGGTGGACTATGCCGACCTTGTTTTCTGCAACGAATCCATGGCCTCCATTCGCCACGCCCTCAGGGACCTTGATGTCAATGAAAGCACCCTTGCCATTGATGTTATCGATGAGATCGGCCCTGCCGGTAATTTCCTCGGACATAAACATACATTCAAGAATTTCAGAAAAGAGCTGCTCCATTCGGATGTGTTTGACCACAACAACTGGGAAAGATGGGAGCAGAACGGCTCCAAGGATATCCATGACATCGCCCTGGAAAAGGTGCGAAAGCTCATGGAAAAGGAGCATGAACCCCTTCTTGATAAAGAGGTTGAGGCGGGAATAGACGAAATCGTCTCCGAAGCCACCCGGGATATGGCCGAAAAAAATTAATCAGCATCGCAAAAAGGAGCTCCCATGTCTGATAAAAACATTGGTGAGTCAATCAACCAGAGTTCCACTGATTGGCCTGTATTTGCCATAAGCGGCGGTTTTATTGTCCTGTTTGTTGTTGTTGCTCTCTTAAACGTCGACCTTGTAACCAGATGGGTCAATGTGGCCCAGCATTTTTCCACAACTTATTTTGGTGCGTTGTGGCAGGTTTTGCTCTTTGCCACCTTTGTCATTGCGCTCTATCTTGGCTTTTCAAATTATGGCAATGTGCGGGTCGGTGGTCTGGACAGGCCTGAAATCAGTACATTCCGCTGGATCTCCATGGTCATGTGCGCTCTTCTGGCCGGGGGCGGGGTGTTCTGGTCCTCGGCTGAGCCCATGTACCATTTTTTAACCCCGCCCCCCACCTTTCCCGGGGTCACAGGGTCAACGGCAGGGGCAGTGGCACCGGCCCTTGCCCAGTGTTACCTGCACTGGGGATTTCTTGCCTGGGCAATCCTAGGCACCCTGGGCACCATCGTACTGATGTACTCCTGTTACCATAAAAAAATGCCCATGAAACCCCGGGCCCTTCTTTATCCCCTGATCGGGGAGGCCGGCGTTAACGGCCCCATCGGTACAATCGTGGATGCGGCCTCCATCATTGCCGTGGCCGCCGGAACAATCGGCCCCATCGGTTTTCTCGGGCTCCAGCTGAGCTATTCCCTGGAATTCCTGCTGGGCATTCCGGATATCTATTCAAGCCAGCTTGGAGTGATCGTGGTGATCACCCTGGTCTATACCCTTGCCGCTGCGACACCCATATATAAGGGAATCAACCTGCTGAGCAAGATAAACGTCCTCATCGCCATTTCGCTCATGGCCGTTATCATGGTTGTCGGCCCCGGCGGTTTCATCGTGGACAGCTTTCTTTCCGCCTTTGGGCTCTATCTCCAGGATTTCGTGCGGGTCAGCCTCGATCGAAGCAATACCCAGTGGCTTGGCTGGTGGACGGTCTTTTACTGGGGCTGGTTCCTTGGATATGGTCCCATGATGGCCATCTTTGTGACCCGGATCTCCAGGGGGCGAACCATCCGTGAGATCGTGCTGTCCGTTGCCGTGATCGCACCCGTTGTGACCAACATCTGGTTCACCGTGCTGGGCGGGGCCGGGATTCACTATGAGCTCATCAACCCGGGTTCCGTGTCAAAGGCGTTGAATGAGTCGGGGCTTCCCGCTGCATTGATCGCAATTGTCGGCCAGCTTCCCCTGTCCGCCCTGCTTATTCCCGTGGCGTTGGTGCTTGTGGTACTGTTCCTGGTCACCACCGGCGCAGGCATGACCTATTCCATAGCCATCTCCGTCACCGGGGACGAAGATCCGCCCATCTGGGTGCGTCTCTTCTGGGGGGCCCTCATGGGCGCCATGGCCGCTGTTCTTATCAAGATAGGAGACGGAGGCATCAAGGCCCTGCAGACCTTTATCATTGTATCCGCAGTGCCCGTGGGGGTGTTTTACATTCCCCAGTTGTGGACCGGCATAAAGTGCGCAAAGCTTCTTGCCAAGGCCCAGGAAAAAGAGGCGGAGGAAGAAGCCAGGCTTGCTTCCGGGGTAGGTGAATTCCCGGAGAACGGGGAATCAGCGGACACCCCTTGCACTGAATTTGACCTTACCGACCAAGCCCGGGTCAATACTTGATCATTACCATCAATGGATTGGGCACATGGGCCTTTAGCATGTGTCCAATCCGTTTAAATCAAAATATAAAAAAGCAAGGTTAAGATTCATCATGTCAGTTTTAAGGAACAATACAGGTTTAATCGAAGCGGCGCCGGGAATCCGTAAGGGCCTTGCCGAATTGCCGGGCCACCTCAACGCCGAGACCATCAGTGCCGGTCTTATTGCCGCCATCTTCGGCTGCACAGGTCCCCCGTTGATCATCATGAACGCAGCCATGGCGGCAGGGTACACATCGGTGCAGACCATTTCATGGCTCTGTTCGGTTTGCGTCTTTGGCGGGCTGTTGAGTCTTCTTCTGGCCCTTCGGTACCAGCAGCCCATCACCGGTGCATGGTCCATCCCCATTGCGGTGATGCTCGGCAACACCCTCACCTTTTTCAATATCAACCAGGCCGTGGGCGCTTATTTTCTTGCCGGGCTCCTGGTGCTGGCACTGGGATTCTCCGGCCTTGTGGGAAAGGTGATGCGGCTGTTGCCCATCCCCATTGTCATGGGCATGATTGCCGGGGCCATGATTAAATTTGGAACGGGCATGATTCTTTCCGTTCACTCCCTTCCGGTGGTGTGCGGTTCAGCCTTGGCCGGATATCTTGTCTGCACAAGATTTGCCAACCGGATTCCACCGGTGCTGGGGGCCCTGGTGATCGGGGTCGCCACGGCCTTTTTCACGGACGCCATTGATTTTGCCGGTTCCCAATACACCTTTGTGCTTCCGTCTTTGTTTGCCCCCGAATTTTCCCTGGACGCCTTTTTATCCATCAGCATTCCCGTGGCCATACTTGTCATTGGTGCTGAAAATGCCCAGGCCACGGGGGTGCTCCTCACCGAAGGATATAAAGCGCCCATCAATTTCATGACCATTGTCAGCGGGGTTGGAGGTGTGATGACCTCTTTTTTCGGCGGCCATAATGCCAATATCGCAGGTCCCATGACAGCCATATGTGCGTCCGACGCCGCCGGTAAGTCGACCAAGGGCCGCTATGCCGCAACCGTTGTCAATGGCGTCCTCTTTGCCGGATTCGGCCTCATCGCCTCGGTGGCGGTCACCTTTATCGAGAGCGTTCCCAGGCCCCTGATCGGTGTGGTTGCGGGACTTGCCATGATCGGTGTGCTGACCCAGGCGTTTGAACAGGCGTTTGCCAAGGGGAAATTTAAAACCGGCGCTTTTTTTGCCCTGGTCATTGCCATGTCCGGCATCAGCATCGCAAAGATCAGTGCGCCGTTCTGGGCCTTGATCGCAGGCGTGGTGGTCTCCCTTATCATTGAACCCCAGGATTTTAAGAAGGCATAGAAAATTGCGGGGAACCACCCGTTTGGAGAATGAGCATGTTTCGTAATAAAAGTCTGAAGTTTAAAATGGTGTTGCTCATCTGCGGTACCGCCCTGGTTGCATTTGCCTCCACCATTACCTATATCACGGTCAAGGCCTCCGGGAGTTCAAAAACGCAGTCCCTGAACCTGGCCGTTGAGACGGCCTACCGTTATGGGAATCTGGTGAAATCGGAAATCGAGGGGCCTGTTTTTGCGGCAAAAACCCTTTCCCAGACCATTGCCGCCCTGATGGGGGGGAGCGACGGTCTTTCCCGGGACCAGGCCAACCGGGTTTTAAAAAAGATGTTGATGGATAACCCGGATATCCCCGGAATCTTTCTGGCCTTTGAACCCAACGCCTTTGACGGCAAAGACGCTGATTTTAAAAATACCCCGGGCCATGACGGCTCAGGCCGGTTCGTGCCCTATTGGAGTCGCGGCGGGGGGCTCAATGTTCGTCCCCTTGTCTCCTATGACGATACGGGAAAGGTAGGGTCTTTTTACCATATTCCCCTGTCAACGGGAAAACCGTTTCTCACCGAGCCGACAACCTATAGCAGCGGGGTGACGGTGGCGGATATCTGTGTCCCCATCAAGGTCCGGGGGCGGTCAGTCGGTATTGTCGGCATCGATTTTACCATGGAAAGATTTGCGGATCTTATGAAGCAGATAAAACCATTCGGCACGGGGTATGGGTTTCTGCTGGCCAACAGCGGGGTCACGGTTGCCCATCGTTCCAAAAAAATCATCGGCAAATACCTGGAGGATTTCAACAAACCCCAGGCCATGATCAATGCGGTCAGGGAAGGACGGCTTTATACCGAGTTCGGCATGTCCCTCCTCCTTGGGGGGGATGCGTTTACCGTGTACGCTCCCATCAAGATCAATGGTGTGCCGGGGCCCTGGAGCCTTGGTATCGGGGTTCCCATGGAAAAGGTGCTTGAGGATGCCCATGATATTCGGAATGTCAGCCTGGGGATCGGCATACTGTCCCTCCTTCTGCTGTTCGGTGTGGTCTACTATCTTGCCGCAACCATCATCATCCAACCCCTTAAGGGAATTATTGCAGGGCTCAGGGACATTGCCGACGGTGAAGGGGATCTCACCATGAGGCTTCCCGTTTCGGGCCGGGATGAGCTGGGAGAGCTTTCCACATGGTTTAATACTTTTATGGATAAGCTCCACGCCCTTATTTCGGATATCGTATCAAGTTCAAGGGGGGTGGGGGAGTCCTCGGTGGCGCTTCTCCAGGTTTCCAAGGAGATGGCGTCCGGTGCGAACCAGACCTCGGAACGGTCCAACCGGGTGGCTGTGGCGGCTGAAGAGATGAGTTCCACCACCGTTTCCGTTGCCGGTGCAATGGAGCAGGCATCAACTAACATCAATGTGGTGGCAAGCGCCACGGAGGAGATGACCGCCACGATCAATGAGGTGGCCATCAATTCTGAAAACGCCAGGGGCATCTCCGAAAAGGCCGTTGACCAGGCCGGAAAAGCATCTGATCAGATTAATATCCTGGGAGCCGCGGCGGATGAGATCGGCAAGGTGACCGAAACCATCACCGATATATCCGAGCAGACAAACCTTCTGGCCCTCAACGCGACCATCGAGGCGGCACGGGCCGGGGAAGCGGGAAAGGGGTTTGCCGTTGTGGCGGGGGAGATCAAGGAGCTTGCACGGCAGACCGCTGACGCCACCCAGGAGATCAGGACGAAAATTGAAAGAATCCAGAGTGTGACAAAGGGTTCCGTTGATCAGATCAAAGAGATTACAACGGTCATAAATGATATCAGCGAGATTTCATGCACCATCGCCTCCTCGGTCGAGGAGCAGTCCGCCGCAACCAAGGAAATTGCGGAGAATATCTCCCAGGCGTCCCGGGGGGTGGATGAGGTGAACGGAACCATCGCTCAAACAGCAACGGTTTCCGGAGAGATATCTTCGGAAATTGCAGAGGTGGATGCCTCTGCCCGGATGATGTCAAACAGCAGTGATAAGGTCAATGGGAATGCAAAAGAGTTAACCGCCCTTGCAGAGCAGCTTTCAACCCTTGTAGGTCAATTTAAAACTGAGTAAGGGCCGTTGGAAATAACTGATAAAAAAAGCAGGTAGTTCATTTAAAAGGAGATAGATATGACGGATTTCAATGCAATGACAGAGGCGTTGGTAGCGTGTGACGAAGACAGGCTCTTTGAGATGGTCAATGCGGCCGTGGCGGATAATGTGCCGGCGGGGGATGTGCTCAATCAGGGGTTGATTGCAGGAATGGACATCGTTGGTGAAAAAATGGAGAATGGCGACATGTTCATTCCCGAGGTCCTCATGGCCGCCCAGGCAATGGGCCAGTGCGTGGAAATTTTGAAACCGCTCCTTGGCGAGGAAGATGCCGATAGCGGCGCAAATGTCCTCATTGGTACCGTTAAGGGTGACCTCCACGATATTGGAAAGAACCTTGTGGCCATGATGCTGGAAAGTGCGGGAATGAACGTCCACAATATCGGGGTGGACATCGATCCCGACGAGTTCATCGCCCAGATCAAGGCCAAGAATGCCCAGATCGTTTGCCTGTCCGCGCTGTTGACCACGACAATGCCCATGATGAAGCAGACCGTTGAGGCCATTGTTGAAAGCGGGCTGAGGGATCAGGTGAAAATCCTGGTTGGGGGAGCTCCGGTTAACCAGGCCTTTGCCGATGAGATCGGTGCCGATGGGTTTGCCCCGGATGCCGGGTCTGCAGCTAAAATGGCCAAGGCGCTTTTAAATTAGATAAGGGGGATTGAACGCGATGTTTGAAGTCATAGGCGAGAGAATCAATACGTCCAGGAAAAAGGTGCAGGCGGCGGTTGCGGAAAGGGATGCCGATTACATTGTGGATGATGTAAAGCAGCAGCTTGCTGCCGGAGCCCACTACATTGATGTGAATGCCGGTGCCCGCATCGGGCATGAAACAGAGGATATGCGTTGGCTCATAGATACCATCCAGCCCATTGCAACAGTGCCCCTGTGCCTTGACAGCCCTGATCCCGCCGTTCTTGAGATGGCGTTTCAGATGGTTGAAACAAAGCCGATGGTCAACTCCATCAGCCTTGAAAAAGATCGCCTTGAGGCGATGCTGCCCTTTCTTGACGGCAAGGATTGCAAGGTCATTGCCCTTTGCATGGATGATGCCGGCATGCCCGCCTCTTCGGAGGATATTATCGGGCGGGGTGTGAAGCTTGTGGAAGCGCTCAACGGGGTGGGGATCAAAACAGAATCAATATATATTGACCCCCTTGTCCAGCCCATCAGCACGGACAGTAATAAAGGGGTGATGGTGCTTGATGCGGTGCGGGGTATAAAGGGAGAATTCCCCGAAGTTCATATTACGGGCGGCCTTTCCAATATTTCCTACGGCCTGCCCGAGAGACGGATCATAAACAGAACTTTTGTCAGCCTCATGATGGAGGCCGGTATGGATTCCGCCATTATCGATCCCCTGGATAAAGCCATCATGGCGACCATCAAAACCGCGGACATGCTCCTTGGGCATGATAATTTCTGCGGAGGGTATCTCAAGGGTGTCCGCTCCGGTGCCATAAAAAGCTGATGTGGAGTTGAGGAGGTACTGCCTTTTTTCCAGGCAGGTCCATGGAAAATGAAAGGATCGAATCCTGGTCTTGCGGCCGGATTCGGTCCTTTTCATTTCAGGGAAGGAGGGTGGTTCAGGAGGCCTTGGCAGCCTTGTAGGCGTCGTTCAGCCGCTCCTTGATATAGGCCACGCCCTGTTCTTCATACTCGTCAAGGTCGAAGCAGTATCCGTCCGATCCCAGCAGTCCCTCGGGGATGAGGTCCCCCTCTTCGTCCGGATCGGTGACCATGTCTCCGTAGAAGCATACCGACAGCCAGCGGGCGGACGGATCGTCGTCGATCACATCGGCCATGGCAAACAGGGTGCGCTCGGTCTGGTTGGCGTGTTTGGGCCGGAGGGAGTAGCTGACCCCGGGCCGTGCGATAAATTCAACGGTGACGCCTTCCATGGCCATGATGTGCTCCTTGAGCTCCATAAAGGCCTGTTTGGTTCGTGTGTCGGTCTCTTCCCAGGTTTCCAGGAATGCATCAATTTCTTTCATGGTGATCCTCTCTTAATTCGGTTGTGTGGTTGAAAGTCAGATTCCGGTATTACCGCTTCTCGCATATGATCCGGTCTCAATTCGAGTGCAAATATTGATGGCAAGGGATCAGGGGGCTTCCGACATGTGGGTGACCATATGGCCGAGTTCCGGGAATATCAACTGATTGCAGGCAAGCTTGCACGCCTTGAGGCTGCCGGGCATGCAGAATACCAGGGCTTTGTTGATGATGCCGGCCGTGGCCCTGGAGAGCAGGGCTGCGGAATCGATCTCCTCAAAGCTGAGCTGGGCAAACAGGGTTGAGAAGGCGGTGAGTTCCTTTTTAAAAAGGGGGGAGACGGCTTCCACGGTCACGTCCCTGGGGCTGATGCCCGTTCCCCCGGTCATGAGAATGGCATGGGGGGCGATCTGGCCGGCCACATGTTCCACAAGCTCCCGGATGGCCGTGATCTCGTCGGTGACCACATGGTGAATCACCACCTCATGGCCCTCTTTCTTGGCTTGTTTTTTTATCCAGGTGCCGCTCGTGTCGTCGGCAAGGCTCCGTGTGGTGGATACGGAGATGACGGCCACCCGCAGGCGGCCCGGATTTTTTTTCTTGTGCAGCAATGTGCCCATGGTTAATCTTCCTGTTCTATGTATACCCGGTCTTCGTTGTCGTGCTCCTTGAGGCAGACGTTGACCGTGTCCGAGTGAAGGGTGGCAAGGGTGGTTCCCTTGTAATCAGCCTGGAGGGGCAGTTCCCGGTGGCCCCGGTCCACAAGCACGGCAAGTTCGATCCTTGCGGGGCGGCCGAAATCCATGATGGCGTCCATGGCGGCCCGGATGGTGCGTCCTGTAAAGAGAACGTCATCCACCAGGATGATCTTTTTGTGGTCCACGGAAAAGGAGATCTTTGACGGCCTCACAATGGGGTGATGGCTGATCTGGGTCCAGTCGTCCCTGTAGAGGTTGATGTCCATGGCACCCACCGGCACCTCAACCCCCTCTATCTTAAGGATCTTCTCCTGAAGTCGTTTTGCAAGAAAGTCTCCCCGGGTTATGATCCCTGCCAGGGCAAGGTCCTTTACCCCCTTGTGGGCCTCGATAATCTCATAGGACATCCGGGTGACTGCCCGCTCAATGTCTTCGGTGTTTAGAATGGTTCTTTGTTTTTTCATATACGATCCTTGATGTGTAAACAGCACCGGTCCGGCAGCTTCCGGAGGAGGCTGGCAGGCCGTGGCCCATACGCCCGGCAGAAACGGTTTTGCCGGATTTTGATTTCAAATTTATGGGTAAACTGTTATCATCTTTTTTTCTACTGGGCAACACCTTGATTTTAACTTTCACATACTATACTTATTGGCCCGACGGCTTATTGGAATGTAGTGGGTGTTGAGGGGCTTATAAACGAGATCTTGATGTAATGAAATATGACTGCACCGGTGTTATCCTGGCCGGCGGCCTCAACAAGAGGCTTCCGGGAATAAAAAAATCCTTCCATGAGATACGGGGCAGGATGATCATGGAGATTATCCATGACCTTTTTTCCTCCCTGTTTGACGAGGTGATCATTGTCGCCAATGATCCCGCGGCCTTTGCCGGATGGGACGGGACCATTGTTTCGGACATCTATCCCAGCGGATGTTCCCTTGCCGGCATCCATGCCGGGCTTTTTTACGCATCCACCGGCCATGTGTTTGTCTCTGCCTGTGACACCCCCTTTCTCGAACGGCGGCTGGCCGAGTATCTCCTCTCCAGGACGGGTCCCGGGATCGACGTTGTGATCCCCGAGACCGACGCGGGATTGGAGCCCCTGTGCGCCGTCTATTCAAAGCAATGCCTGCCCCTGATCGAGCGGAATCTCGACAACAATATCTTCATGATAAAGAAGTTCTTCAAGATGCGGCGGGTGCGGAAAATTCCCATGGATAAGCTCCAGGAGCTCGATCCCGGCATAGATTCATTTTTTAACATCAACACCCCGGAAGATCTTGCCAGGGCAAGGGAGATGGCGGTGAAAAAAGGAGAAACCGATGGATATCAATGCAATGATTCAGCAGATAAAATCCCTGCCCGGCTATGACCGGGTGGGGATGATCCTATGTCACAACGGTGTGGTGAGAAAAACCACCCGGGAGGGCAGGGAGGTGACAGGGCTTCGGGTGGAGGTGGACCATGACGGTCTTGAGCGCCTCATTGCCGCCCAGAAGCAGAGAGAGGGCATCGTGGAGGTGCTTGTTCGCATCGAAGAGGAACGGGACCTTGCCGTGGGCGAGGATATCATGGCCATTGTGGTGGCCGGGGACATCCGGGAACGGGTGATTGAAACCCTTAGCGACACCCTGGAAGCGGTCAAGACGAAAATTACTACAAAGCAGCAGTTTTACAAGTAAGGGATGGAAAATAGATGACAGAGTTTACGCACCTGGACGACCAGGGCAGGGTCCGGATGGTGGATGTGGCGGACAAGGATGTGACAAAGCGCGTGGCCGTTGCCAGGGGCAGGATCGAGATGACGGCCGATACCATGGAGAGAATCACGGGCCGAAATGTTAAAAAGGGCAATGTGTTTGAAGCGGCCAGGATCGCAGGCGTCATGGCGGCCAAGAAAACCGCCGACCTGATCCCCATGTGCCATCCCTTGAACATCACCCATGTGCGGGTGGATTTTTTTCCGGACACTGCGAGCAACGCCATTGAGATCGAGGCCGAAGCCTCCCTTGCCGGGAGAACCGGGGTGGAGATGGAGGCTTTGACCGCCGTATCGGTTGCGGCCCTCACCATCTACGACATGTGCAAATCCTATGACAAGGGCATGGTCATTTCCGACATTCATCTCAAGACCAAGGAGGGGGGCAAGAGCGGCGCCTTTGTGGCGGAGCGGTATGATCACACCTGAAAACCTGATGTTCCTGGGCGGCGGATTCCTGGCCGGGCTGGTCCTGTGCCTGGTGCTCCAGCGCCTGGGACTCTCCATTGTCTCCCGGCGGTTGAGAAGCATTTCGGCAGAGGCGCTCCAGGTGAACTCCAGCCAGTTCCTGGAGCTTGCCGACCACTATTTTGCAGGCTATGTAAAGGAAGCGAAAAAGGACCTCGGCATCAAGGGTGACGAGATCATCCGGAGCGTTGACCCGGTCCGCCAGGCCCTGGACCGGTACGAGAGCCGCCTGGGCCGGATGGAGCTTGAGCGGGAAAAGGCCTTTGGCTCCCTTTCCGCCCAGCTTCTGGAGATGGCGCGGACCCAGCAGAACCTGCGCAAAGAGACCGGAAACCTGGTGAAATCCCTGCGCCTTCCCCATGTGAGGGGACGGTGGGGGGAGATTACTTTACGACGGGTGGCGGAGCTGGCCGGCATGGCCGACCAGTGCGATTTCACCGAGCAGCTCCAGAAGGGATCGGGAAAGGGGGCGCTCCGGCCGGACATGGTGATTCACCTGCCCGGCGACCGCAACATCGTGGTGGATTCAAAGGTGCCCCTTTCCGCATACCTGGACGCCCTTGAAGCGTCGACCCCGGAGGAGAGGCGGGAAAAGCTTAGGAACCACGCCCGCCAGGTCCAGGTCCACATCAAGGCGTTGTCCGCCAAGGAGTACTGGAAGCAGTTCGTTCCCACGCCCGAGTTTGTGGTGCTCTTTATTCCCGGGGAGAACTTTTTCAGCGCGGCCCTTGCCCAGAAGCCCGACCTCATCGAGGCGGCCATTGAAAAAGGGGTGGTCCTTGCAACCCCCGCAACCCTGATCTCCCTTCTTAAGGCGGTTTCCTACGGGTGGCGTCAGGAGAAGAGCCACGAAAATGCAAAAGAGATCACAAAGCTCGGCACAGAGCTGTTTCAGCGCCTCTCCGCCATGGCCGGGAACATGAACCGTTTGGGAAAGGATATTGAAAAAGTGACCTCGACCTATAACAGAACCGTGGGGTCCATGGAGACCCGGGTCATGGTTTCCGCCAGGAAACTTTCAAGCCTCGGCATCTCCCAAGATGAGGAAATGCCCCCACTGGAGCCGCTCAACGGGGAAACACGGATAAAGGAACTTCAGGAGGAAACATGCGCATAGGATCGTTCAGGACCCTGGCCATCTGTGGGGCGGCCCTGATCGCCCTGATCATTTTTTCGGGCTGCGGCCATAAAAAACCCGTGCCGGTTACCCGGTACACATCCCTTTCGCGACTGGCCCCCGCCGACTATCCGCGATTCCATGATGCCCTTGACCGGGAGAGCCTTGAGCATTCCCTGGCCCAGAGTCTTGTTTATTTCAACCGGGTTCCTGAATCAAGGACCTTTCAATTCGGCCCGGACGGGTTTGATGCCGGTCATATGCGGCGATCCATGGAGGTGTTCCTGGATTTCTTAAGGACCGATCCCATGCCTTCGGCCCTGGACCGGTTTATCAGGGAGCGGTACCACGTCTACGGGTCCGTGGGAAACAGGGGGGACGGGGTGCTCTTCACCGGTTACTACGAACCGAGCATGGAAGGCAGCCTCGTCCCGGATGAAGAGTACCGGTATCCCCTTTTCTCGGTGCCGGACAATCTGTTGACCGTGGACCTTTCCGCTTTTTCCGATAAGTACGATGACCTTCCCAGGCTTACGGCGCGGGTGAACGAGAATAACCGGGTGGTTCCCTACTTTTCGCGTAAGGAGATAAACGCCCTTGAGAACTTTGAGGAACGGGCCAAACCCCTTGCCTGGGTCCGGAACCGGACCGACCGGTTTTTCCTGGAAATCCAGGGGTCGGGCAGGATCAACCTCAAGCAGGGCGGGGTGATGCATGTCCACTACAGCACCAAGAACGGCCATCCCTACAAGGCGATCGGCCGCTATCTCATCGACCGGGGCGAGATCCCAAAGGAGGAGGTCTCCATGCAGACCATCCGGGCATGGCTCGAGAGCAACCCCGCCCGCCAGGACGAGGTGTTCGACTACAACCCGAGCTTTGTCTTTTTCCAGGAGGAGCAGGGAGGCCCCTTTGGCTGCATCAATGTCCAGGTGACCCCCATGCGATCCATTGCGACGGACCGGACCATCTTTCCCAAGGGCGCACTCTGCTTCATTGAGACGGCGGTTCCCTCCCCGGACAGCCATGAAAGGCCCGAATTGTGGAAATCCTTTTCAGGCTTTGTCATGAACCAGGATACCGGCGGCGCTATCAAAGGGCCCTCGCGGTGCGATCTCTTCTACGGCAACGGCCGGTATGCCGAGTTCGGGGCGGGTCACATGAAACACAGGGGGAGCCTCTATTTCCTGGTTTTACGGAGGTAGGAGGCGGTTTCCCGGAAGGTTAGAAATGCTTGCAGTTCCTATGGCATGCCAGGAATTCGCATTCATCGGAGACCCCGGTGCAGTGGGTCATGTCCCGGCCGTTTCGTCGTTGCAGAAAAACTTCGAGCCTCGGATATACGGGCGTTTCGAAGTTTGCCCGCCTGTTGCCGGCGCCCCGTCGATCGATAAAGGAACGTCTGTCATCCGTGGCTCTTCTTTCAGTATGGTTGGCATTCATCAAAGTTACCTCCTGTCTTTTATTAACGGTTTAATAAAAACATGGTTGATGGGCCTGGTTTTTCGCAATTTTTTTGTTTTTTCTTTAAAACGCTGTTATAGACGTGATGCGAACGAAAGGTGTGATTCGTATTTACATATTTCACAGTGACTATATGAATTTTGTTTAGTGAATGAATATAACTCATATCTTAAAGTTTCCGGTCTGTCAATTAAAAAAAAGGGGGGCCGTGGAAAACCCCGTGGGGTTGATTTTATCTTGCAAATCAGCATCGGGTCGCTTACTATTGGTAGGTTATTAACACATTTGTCCCGGGCTTGGCCGGCATGGAAATCCGGTGCCGGGACGATTACAGGGAGATTCAGTGACGCATGATTCCGGGGTTTGAAGCCATTGTGGAAGAGAGAATACGCAAGGCGCAGCAAAAAGGGCAGATGGACGATCTGCCGGGAGAGGGCCGGCCATTGCCGGATGAAGAGATCGATCCCAACGACGAATTCAGGCTTGCCCACAAGATCTTGAAAAATGCCGGTTTCCTGCCCCCTGAGGTGGAGATTCGGAAAAAGATCTATTCCACGGAACAGCTCCTTGAAGCGGTTGCGCCTGATTCGCCGGAACAGGCGCGTCTTCTGAAAAAACTCAATTTTCTCATGAACCGGCTCAGCATGGCGCGAAAATCCGCGTCACCACCGGCTCTTCCTTCCAGGTACAGGAATTCTATTTTAAACAGGATGTCATGAAAGCTAAAAAGAAAGATAAAGAAGGGATTTTCAAGAGTCTCTTCGCGGCATATTTTGTAATTCTTCTCCATGTGTTTCTCCTTGCGGGAACGGGAATCACCGTTGTCCTTTTCAGGGGGGTCTACCACTATCTTCCCTGGATCATGGGCGGACTTGCCGTGCTGATTCTCGTTTTGTTCTGGATCTTTTACATGAAGATGAAAAAGAGCAGCAGGGATATGAAGGAAATCCTTTCCTTTCCCGAATTCAGGGGACGCACCGTTGAGGTAAAACTGCTCGGCGGGATGGCGACCTTTACCGTAAAGGGCGGGGAGGGCTACGACGCCACGCCCCTGATCGGCCAGGACGGTTTCCACGGCAACGGCGGGCCGCTGAGGCTTGCGGCCCCGGAAGAGGGGATCGAACAGCGGCTTGCGGAACTTGCCAAACTCTACGAAGAAGAGCTCATCACCAAGGATGAGTTTGATACTGCCAAGAAACGTATCCTTTTCGATTGATTCCGGGGACCGGATATCAGAGGATACGGTTGAACCAATTTGTGGAGCGGGCTGTTATTGTATTGCCCGCTCATCAAAACTGAAGCCCGAAAGTTGAGTGTTTAATAAATCAGTTGGGGGGGGAATATGGGAAAGATAAAGCTTGCGCTGTTGTCGGGCGGCATCTCGTCGGAACGGGAGGTCTCCCTGAGCGGCGCCTACCAGGTATATGATGTGCTGGACAAGGAAAAATACGATATCACCAGATACGATCCTGCAACCGATCTTGCGGAGCTGGTCCGGGATGCGGAAAATATTGATGCGGCCTTGTTGATTCTCCACGGGCCCTATGGCGAAGACGGTACGGTCCAGGGCCTGCTCGAACTGCTGGATATCCCCTACCAGGGGGCGGGGGTGCTTGGAAGCGCCCTTGCCATGAATAAGCTTGCATCAAAGCGGATGTATGAACAGGCAGGCATTCCCGTGCCGGCCTACCTGGATTTCGTCAAGGGCGACAAGGTTGATGTCCATGACTGTGTCCGGACCCTCGGCCTTCCCATTGTGGTGAAACCCGTATCGGCCGGATCCAGCGTGGGCATGACCATCGTCAAAGAGGAGAAGGATCTCGAGGCTGCCATCTCAAAGGCCTTTGAACAGGACGACACCATTCTTCTGGAGGAGTATGTCAAGGGACTGGAACTCACCTGTGCCGTTCTCGGCAACCAGGATGTGGAGGCCCTGCCCGTCATCGAAATCATTCCGGGAGAGGGACACGAGTTTTTTGATTACGACGCCAAGTATGTGGCCGGCCGCACCCAGGAGATCTGTCCCGCACGGATCGATGATTCGGTACGGGACAGGGTGCAGGAGCTGGCGGTCACCTCCCACAAGACCCTGTTCCTTAAGGGCTACAGCCGGACCGACATGATCCTATCGGACCAGGGGGTGGTGGTGCTCGAGACAAACACCATTCCAGGGATGACCGAAACCAGTCTTCTTCCCAGGGCTGCCAAGGTCGGGGGATATTCATTCTCCGAACTCCTTGACCGTCTCATTGAACTGTCCATGGAAAAGAAACGTGCGATTTAAGATAATATTGCCCCAACTTTAAAAATCACCCGGGTTATTGATGACCCCCGTCGTCAATAACCCGGGTATAAAAGTTCAGATATTACCAAGAGTTTGTAACCAATAGTGATAATGAAACAAGGGAGAGATAGATAACGATGAAGATTCTTGTTGTTGGAAGCGGGGGCAGGGAGCATGCCCTTGCCTGGAAGATTTCTCAGAGTGCGATGGTTGATAAGATTTATTGTGCCCCCGGCAATGCAGGAACCCGGCAGTATGCCGAGTCTGTTCCCATTAAGGCCGACGACATTAAGGCGCTTGCCGAGTTCGCCCTGGAAAAAGATATCGACCTGACCGTTGTCGGGCCTGAGGTGCCCCTGTCCATGGGAATCGTGGACCAGTTTGCCTCCATGGGACTCAAGGCTTTCGGACCGGACCAGAGCGCGGCCCAGCTCGAGGCCAGCAAGATTTTCGCCAAGAATCTCATGCTCAAGTACAACATCCCCACGGCAGAGGGACGATCCTTTACCGACCTTGACAAGGCAAAGAGCTATGTCAAGGTGCTGGGCGCGCCACTGGTGGTCAAGGCCGACGGGCTTGCTGCGGGAAAAGGGGTGTTTGTCTGCAAAACCGAGGAGGAGGCCAATGAGGCCCTGGATTCCCTGATCAGCCAGGATATCTTTGGCGATGCCGGTTCCCTGGTGGTTGTGGAGGAGTGTCTCGAGGGGGAAGAGGCTTCCTTTATCGCCCTCACCGACGGCAAGACCGTGCTGCCCCTTCCCACCTCCCAGGATCACAAGCGGGTGTTTGACAACGACGAGGGACCCAACACCGGCGGCATGGGCGCTTATTCCCCGGCCCCGGTCCTTGATTTCATGCTTAGGCGCAGGGCCATGGAAGAGGTGATGATCCCGGCTGTCCAGGGCATGGCGGCCGAAGGAACCCCGTTCAAGGGCGTGCTCTATGCCGGTCTTATGATCCACAAGGATCAGATCAAGGTGCTCGAGTTCAATGCGCGGCTCGGCGATCCCGAGACCCAGCCCATCCTCATGCGCCTCAAGAGCGATCTCGTTCCCCTGATGGAGGCCTGCGTGGACGGTTGCCTTCACCGGTACACGACGGATATCGATCCCAGGAGCACCCTCTGCGTAGTCATGGCCTCCCAGGGCTATCCCGGTTCCTATGACAAGGGCGCCGTGATCACCGGCATTGACGAGGCGGACACGGACGATACCAAGGTGTTCCATGCGGGCACCTCCCTTGATGGGGAGAACATCACCGCAACCGGCGGCAGGGTGCTCGGGGTGACCTCCCTTGGCGCCACCGTGGATGAGGCCAGGGAAAAGGCCTATGCCGCCTGCGAAAAGATAAAATGGGACAACGCTTTTTATCGTAAGGATATCGGCGCCAGGGCCATTGCCCGGCTGAGCGTCAAGCCCCGGGTCGGTGTGATCATGGGCAGCGATTCCGACCTGCCGGTCATGGAGGAGACCCTCAAGATTCTCAAGAAATTCGGGATACCCTACGAGGTGACCGTGGCTTCCGCCCACAGAACCCCGGCAAGGGCCGAGGCCTTTGCATCCCAGGCCAGGGAAAAGGGCATGGGCGTCATCGTCGCGGGCGCCGGGCATGCGGCCCACCTGGCAGGCGTCATGGCCGCCAGCACCACCCTTCCCGTGCTCGGGGTTCCCATTGACTCTTCCGCCCTGCTGGGTCTCGATTCACTGCTTGCCACCGTCCAGATGCCTCCGGGAGTGCCCGTGGCAACCCTGGCCGTGGGAAAATCAGGTGCCGTGAATGCAGGCGTCCTGGCAGCCCAGATCCTCGGCGTTTCAGATCCCGAGATCGCCCGGAAGCTGGCGCAATACAAGGAAGACATGGCCGCAAAAGTGAACAAAAAGGCGGAGAACCTTGCCTGGTAGTCACCAAACCGTCATAGCCGTCGATCCCCTTGAACCCCAGGGGGATCTGATGGCAAGGGCCGGCGATGTCATCAGGAAGGGCGGGGTCGTCATCTTTCCCGCAAAATGCCTCTATGGCATTGCCGTGGACGCCCTCAACCCCGAGGCCGTGGCCAGGGTGTTCGAGGTCAAGAGACGACCCCGGCACAATCCCATCCTTGTGCTGGTCAACGGGAGGCAGGACCTTGACCGTCTGGTGAAAAGGGTGCCGGAAACAGCCGTTGCCCTCATGGACCGTTTCTGGCCGGGCAATGTGACCATCGTGTTTGAGGCCGTGGACGACCTGCCCGGTGTGCTCACCGCCCACACGGGAAAAATCGGCATCCGAATGCCCCACCACCCGGTGGCAAGGGCCCTGGTCAAACAGCTGGGAACGCCCATGACCGGCACCAGCGCAAACATCTCAGGCGACCGGGGGATCAGCCGGGTTCAGGATCTGGCCCCGGACCTTGTCACCGATGTGGATCTGGTCCTGGATGCAGGCGAACTCAAGGGCGGCAAAGGCTCCACCGTTGTCGACGTCACAGGCGATAAGGTCAGGGTGTTGCGTGTAGGAGAGGTGGCCGAGGCCGATATCCTGGAGGCGGTTGCAAAAAGTCATTGACAAAACCGCCGCTATTTCATAAAAGAGACGAACAATTAGTGCCGGAGTGGTGGAATTGGTAGACGCAGAGGACTCAAAATCCTCCGGGCTTCGGCCCTTGAGAGTTCAAGTCTCTCCTCCGGCACCACCGAATATAAAGGGTTTCAGCGGTTTTCGCTGAAACCCTTTTTAGTTTGTAAATCCTGCTAACAACCCCATAGCAACCCCGAGATAAAAATTTGTCTCTGCTGGATTCCTCTCCCAACTTATTTTGCACATCATGGAAAACTTTTAAAGGGATCCGGTTTGTTGGATAATCCAATTATGTAAAGTTGTCAGTTCATAAACCGGCAACGTGAGTGGTCGATTTCCTGCAAAGGTAGATGGGATTTATCTTGATAATTACATGCCCTGGGGCTACGAATCAGGCGGTAGCAGGTTCGAATCCTGCCGGGCGCGCCATAAATATCAAAGATTTCCGGCTTTTAGTCTGGAAGCCTTTTTTGTTTAGTGGGGTGCCAGTTTGAAAAAGTGTAACGCGGCATGCAATTTCACCTTTTCTGGCAAGTCCCCTCCCATGGTCTTGGATACGATCTCTGTGGCAAGACCTCCAACGTGGCCCCCTCGCAGGGGGTGATACTCATGCTCAATCGTGACAGTCATGGTAGAAACGTTCCTTCAACGTGGCCCCCACGTAGGGGGTGATACCGTCCACACGATTTTGACGCAATGTCCATGGATGCCTTCAACGTGGCCCCCACGTAGGGGGTGATACAAACCTTCAGCATGATAGCTGCCGGGATGGAAATCCTTCAACGTGGCCCCCACGTAGGGGGTGATACACCCCGCTAACATAACCTGCCACGCCTGCCAAGCCTTCAACGTGGCCCCCACGTAGGGGGTGATACCTTATTTTGATTACACCGAGGATGTGGCCCTGGAGCCTTCAACGTGGCCCCCACGTAGGGGGTGATACCCGCAGAACAGAAAAAAGAGATCCGGTCAAAAAAACCTTCAACGTGGCCCCCACGTAGGGGGTGATACCTGGAGATTTCCGATCTTGCCCATGGCGTTTACGACCTTCAACGTGGCCCCCACGTAGGGGGTGATACTGCCCTATGTTTAAATATCTATAAAAACAAGAGAAAACAATCTCTTTTCGCGAACCTGTTTGTTTTTAGCCAAACAGACACAAGAAAAGTCTTTCTTTCAAGTCCAAATCCCCTTGATGTGCGCTTTGCGAACCTTCTTTGAATTTCGAGAGTCCTTCGTATCCTGAAACCCTTTAATGACAACCGTTTGGGGCAGGCAATCGCCAGAGGGGCACAAAAACATAATTAAGGTTCGCACCGTTCCAGAATCACGGATGGCTCAAAGTGGTTGAATTTACCATTCGACCTGGCTATAGACTGATATTTTACCCCGCCCCAATCCAGGCTGTCTGAAAAAATGACAGCTCTAACACCTGACATATCTAAAAAAACGCTCCAGGTTGTCCATGTGAAAGATGAATTCCTGACTGGATAAACCGGTGTTGTTATGGGTAAAGACTCTGCAGCCAGCCATTGGCCGGCAAGCACACCCTTGTGGTCTGCAGATGTTGGTGGTTTATTTCCTGGAAGTAAGGCGGCGGTTTTTCTTGAATCGGGATCCCATCCAAGAGAGGTTATGTTATCCTGGTTTGTCCAAAGAGAATCAAGGGCTTGTGTTAAAGACTCATGGGTGACAAGCTCAATCATTTGTTTGGTCACCACTATCAGGCTTACCCGGCCTGCCGTAAAATCAAGAGCACCCTTATCTGAGCCTCGGAGAACAGGTAGGTTGTCCAACAAATCGCTTTGTGCTTTATAAGCCAGCAATGCCTCTATTGTTTCGACTTGGTCAATCCCTTTCAAAACCGGATGATTGCCGTCCCAATGCATCAATACATTTTTTTTCATTTTGTTCAAAAGGTATAGAACTCCAATTGCGGCCATCCAGCCCTGTGGATTAGAGCTATCAAGCCCTTTCATGGTATAGGTCTTCATTTTTGTTCCTCTTTGCTTTGAACCCAATCAGAGAGACGCAGTATCGATTCTAAATAAGCAAGCCCCCAGGCACCATACTGAGCGTTTAACCGATCCGTTAATTCTCCCCATGAACTGCCTTTAGATCTACTCCAAAGGTCATCATCTCCCCCAAAAGGCATAACCGTTCTTCCAAAACCGTGATGTGTGGCAATCAGATATTTTACAAGATCGGGGGTGTCTTCAGGCAGATATGTAAGGGAATTGATCTCATGTCTCCAATTTGCCGGAAGAACATCCAGCCATTCCGGGGTATATTCATCTTGGGTGCTATCCGATTTAGCCAGCAACGTTGATCTGTCGTGATTCCCTAATCGAATTTGGAAACGAAAATCTTTTTTACCGTCATCGTGATGGGCTGCAGCCTGATGGATCAGCGCATCTTTTGTGAGTTTCTTAACTTCATTAAGGACACCGTATGCATGGTTTTCAAGTAAAATCGCTTTGTTTTGCCGGTGTTTTTCTTTTTTTGGAAGAATGATTAAGCCTGCCGGGTAGTGGATAGCAACCGGGGCTGATACTTCCAGACCTCTATCTTTAAGATCTTCTTCGACATCCTCTTCTTTGTATACGCCGATCAATCGAATATTTGCGCCACATTCATTGCCAATATCCGGGACGGGCTCATCGCTTTCAGAATTCCATCCCCATTCATCATACCCCCCATAACTGGAAGGGACAACGACCAAATCTCCGGGCTTAACAGAAGATCCTTTTTTATTAGTCCCGTTGATTACGACCGGTCGTTTTTTAAGCCATCGTTTCACTTCATATATCGGACAGGGCATACTCTCCAACAGGACAGGCGGGGATGCCTTCATAATTTTCGGCCAGTCTTCTTTAGGAGAAAAAATAAGATCTTCCCTCCAGACAACTGAAACGCTGATATTGTCAATCTGGTCCCCGTGCAAAAAAGGCTCAATATCTATCTGTGCCTGGGGTAGAGTTTGCCGAAGCCTGAGAAGGTCCATTTCTGTTAGCGGGACACCTTCATCGACCTTCCGGCAAGGAGGTTTTATTGCCTCCATCTGTTTGTCCATGGCAGACAACCCAAAATCAACTGATTTATTCTTCCCCTTGCCTTCCTGGGATTTATTGAGCCATGAATAAGTTTCTTTAAGTATTTTTTTTCCATAGACAAAGCATTCTTCATTTGCTGTCAGGCTTTCATGAACAATAACAGCAAAGCTTTCGTACAGGACACCTAACCGGTCCAGTCTCCCGAACCTTTGCCTTAGAACATCAAGAGGCGCATTTTGGGTGATCAAAGCATCAAAATCAAGATCTGCGCCAACCTCGATGGTTTGGGTGGCCACCACAAACATCGGTTGCCGACCGTCCCGATTCCCGCAAAGGATATTGTCTAAGTTCCTTTCTAAAATTCTATCACGGTCTTTTGGCCTGATCCGGCCTGTTAAAAGAATTTTCACCCCGGGCATGGCCTTAAAAACCTGTCTGGCATTCTGGACTGTATTGCAAATCACGCCGACAACTCCGTTTGTTTTTTTCTGGAGCTGGTTAGATTCTTCAACCATTCTTTTAATCAATTGTTTCCTGGGAACTTTTACCAGCTTGGCCTTTTTGCTTGCAAAAAGCCTTTTTTTCAAGACCGGATGTATCCAATCTTTTTTTGAAAGCCCTATGGCATTGCGTTCACCTGTTGGGGTTGCTGTCATTTGAACCACATGCCAGGGCAAGGAACTGTCTCCACGCAGTTTTTTCACATTTTCAAGAGTGTTGGCAAACGGAGTTGAGATATGTGCCTCATCTAATACAAGCAGAGCATCATTGCCTATGAGAGCCGCATGGATCGGAGCCGTTCTCTTACTCACGCCATAGCCTCGGAACAACAAACGGGAGCCAGCCTGGTCCACGGTTGAAACAATAACTGTCGGCTGATTAAGTTCCATCATCCAACTGTTATCAATGGTCATACCTCCCTTCATTTTAATCACTTTAACTACTGGGAAACTGATTTTTTCAGCATATGTAGTAACGCTGTCCACGATTAAACGCCGGTCAACAATGTATATGAGACGCTTTGGACATGGGATGCATTCTTCATGTAGCCAGACAAAGACCGCTATGATTGTGGTTTTGCCGCATCCGGTAGGTACTGTCACGGATGCAGGAGTAGCCCCTTTGGCCATCCGGCTGGCCAAATCCTTCTGCCATGGGAAGGGGGCATAGCCGTGTTTTTGTTTATACCAATCAACGAAGGTCATATGGACCTCCTTTTAAATTGAGGCCTGCAGAGCCCTCCACCGAAATAGCGCTCTGCCCCTATCAACAAAGGTCCTTCAACAGGGTTTTTCCACTCTATTTGGACATGGCAAATATATCTGGAACCTCGACGACAAGCATACTTTTTAAAATGTGCAATGGCCGCCCCTGTTACAGGAGAATAAGAGGAGCAAATCACATTTACAGGGGCAGGCAACCCTCTCTGTGAAATATGTTCTCTGATGATATTCTCCGGAGAGTCTTTTTTGGGCCAACGATCAAGAGCTGCTGGTGTAACCGTTGTCCAAAAACGTGATTTGGCAGACCACGTTCGAGTCTGCAAACCTTTCAGTCTTTGGTGGTCAAACTCCATCTTGATTCCCTTCACATTTGTTACCTGGGTCATTAAATCAACGACCATCAGGCGCTCTTTTTCGGTAATCTCTTTTGGTAACCAGCAGCCAAGACCAAGGATATGGCCTTTTGCATGTGAGTGTCCAACATCCGGGATAGCGGCCCAGGCTAAATGCCTGTGGCATTTATGACCATGGATTAATCCTGGTAATTCATCACCGCCAATAGACAATACTGCTTTACGCATAAGATCTGTCCACTTTGACGTTTCATGAATATCAAGAGTTCTGTTCGGTCTGAGGGCAATCAAATCCCCCCATTCTGTTAATACAACTTTTTCAGAAACCTTGCGGTACTTTGTTTCTGGGGCTGGCAAACTTCTCCTGCCAGCCTGAAAAGCGGCTTCCAGATCATCCAACCTCCCTGGGTAGGGAGTTCGTATATAACAGTCTCCTTGTTTATCCGGTTCATAATCAATATTGACAGAATCAGCAGGAACTACAGTCCCTCTTACAATACTTTTTGCTCGACCTATATATGTCACTTGTTCAACAATACCCTTAACCTGCTTTACGGCATCTTCTGCAATATTGCGCCAAACATAAGTAACAATCGGGTTTTCTGGAATTATAATTGGTGAATGCCTAAGAGCTCCGACATGGTATTGCTTTCCTCGCCTGAAATTTTCAGGCACATATCTATCAGGAGCAGCCCACGTTTTCCCTGGGGCAGCTTGGATCGCAGGGGCTGATTCCAAGCAAGATAAAATGAAAAAATCCTGGCCAGTCTCGGCCCCCGCACTTACTAATGCCTGGAAAACTCGATCAGGAGCAGGGGGCCACTCTCCAAACCTTTGATCGGACGGCTTGGAGATCCTGGGTTTAAGCAGGAACTCGAACTGGATGCCGATATCCATTACAGCACCCCAGCCAGCTTAACTAAATCTTTCCCTGCTTCCAGGATTATGGGTTCTTTTGCAAATTCAAGGCCCGCAGACTTTGCCTCGGCTATGGAATTATGTAGACCATCTTGGATGCGAGTTACATCCAAGTCCTCTCTTTGGCCGTCAGAATAAATTTTCTGAATTTGACGAGTGGTAGTATACAGTTCACATCCAGATCGGAGGTCGAGCTGATCCAAGGTAATCATAATGCCAAATAGGGCCAGATTTGTGAGCACCTTTCGAGCCGCTTTGTTTCGGGCTTCAAGATCACCTTCGCCTGGGAATTGATATCTGTTCAGCCGGGTCAAAGAGATACTGCCTGTAAATTTAATGTCTTCGACAAAACACCCTTTCTGGACTCCGTCAAAGACAGAACCATGGCCACATTCAGATAGTCTTTTAAGTGTCTTATCCTTTTTTGCCTTCTTTATATCCTCATCAGATTCAAGGACTTTGAATTTGCCGTCCTCCAGCGCAAACGCCCCTGACTCAGATGCAGATGGAAAAGGATTGATTCGGTGCGCGCTGTGCATAACTGATTGCACATTGTACCCCCATATTTCACAAGCAACGGATCGGGCGATCTTGACACCTTTTACGGCATCCCCTCCCATAGAGTCCCACCCCCCGAAAAGCAAAACCAGTGGGGCGTATTTAAAAAGGGCTGTTGCATCCTGGGCCTTGCTTTCCAGAATCATCTTGCCAATTTTAGATTCTCTCCAGGCAACACCATTCAAATTAGAATCCCGCAAAACGGCATCATACACCCGATGTGGGAGTTCGTTCACCGAAATCTCTTTATCGCCTACAATAGTCTTTATTTCTGGCAGAATATTTGACGAGAGAAGACTTGCCTCGATTCTGTTTGCAAAAGAACCTACGGAATCCACCTGAACAGCCTCTGCCGCCCCTGTTTTGATATCCAGACCGACAAGGTTGTGTTTAAATCCTCTCGCAGAGTGTTCTGTCGCTCCAAAAGTGGGAGGGTAGATGTGATTGGCTCCGTTAATAGCCGATAGATCTGCGTTGATTGTAATTGCGACAGATTTCATAACTGTCTCCTTTTGAATGATTATTAATTTTCCCAGTGCCCATAATCTGCCTAAGACATGGAAAGGACAGCATCAATTAAAGAGCCGTCAATTGGAACGAGATCACCGAGGTCAGAATATTGTGAAGGCAGAACGCCTTGGGCTTTTTTGCAAGCTCTTGAAAGACATATTGGAGCTGCTTGAGATCACGGTGCTGCTCCTGTTACCCCTGATAAGTTGGACAATAAACACAATAGAGCATAAACTATTAACCATCTACTTTTCATTTTCAATTCCCTACTGAATTTTAAAAAATACATAGTGATGTTTATGGCAACCCGGCTATCATAATGACCCGTGGCTTTCCGTCCTCTGATCTCTCAGAGTTTGGTCTTAACATATGATGTAGGTATCACATCTGTGCATATTAAAATAAAGTCGTCAAGGGTGAACCTTCTGTTTGGTGTTCAAGTTTTTTCTTTGGCACCATCGAATAAAAGGGTTTGGTCTGTTTTGGTTGAAATCCTTCTTAGTTTGTGGCAATCACAAAGGCAATATAGAGTCCCCATGGCAACGACTCTTTTGTCTGGCAAAAGGTCGTTTTTAATTAGTTCTTTGGATAGTATGTTATAGTTCGTTGGTTTTCTTGGGAAACCAATGTATTGTGTCAAAAAAATAGGAGAGAGTATGTTTATTGTATCGCTAAATTATAAATGCCCCCTTGAAGAGGTGGACAAGCATCTTGATTCCCATGTCGCCTATCTGAAAGAAGAATACGACAATGGAAACTTTATTGCGTCGGGAAGGAAGCTCCCGAGAACAGGCGGTGTTATTTTATCCACTGTTAAAAACCGACAGCAGCTGGAAACGATTATAGGGAAAGACCCTTTTTATAAAGCCGGCATTGCGGAGTACGAGATTACGGAATTTTGTCCCAGTATGGTTGGTGAAGGTTTTGAAAATTTAAAAGAACAATAGGTTGCCTGATGACTTATATAATTGAAGAGATTCGTCCTGAATTTGACGATGCAATTTGTCAGACAATTAAAAACGTAGGCCGTGACTATGGAGCCGTCGGTGAGGGGTTCGGTCCCTCCGATTCTGAAGTCCTTAATATGAGCCGTCATTATAATAGGACGACCAAAAGTTTGTATCTGATAGCAAGGATCGGCGATCGGGTCATGGGAGGCTGCGGGATTGCGTCGTTTAAAGGTAGCGGTGAAGTCTGTGAACTGCGCAAGTTGTTTTTGCTTCCGGAAAGTAGAGGGATGGGAATCGGCAAGGCATTGGCGCAAAGATGCCTGGAGTTTGCTCAGTCCCAGGGGTATAAACAATGCTATCTGGATACATTGTCAAATATGAAGTCTGCGATCGCCCTATATGAACAGTTTGGTTTCAAGCATTTGGATAAGCCTTTTGATGGGACAATACATTCCGGCTGTGATGTCTGGATGCTTAAAGATCTGTAAAAAGTTGGGGCCGTCCTTTTTGTTCCGGTTGGTGTTTGATGGATGATTTGGGTTTGCACTGTATTGGGTGTCTGGTTTGTTTGGGAATTGTAAGGCGAGTTGAAAAGGGCTGTGATGCCTTTGGTTAAAGGGTTGTGTGGGTTTTGTTTTGCAATGGGGACCCGGATGAGAGCATTAAAATGCAGAAACTTTAAAAAAACGTTTGACAGAAGTCAGGAAGTCATGTAGTTTCGCTGAGTCTTTGTGAGACGGGAGCTTCTCTCTCACGGAGATTTTTGATTTTGATCTTTGAAAACTGGTTAGTGACATATAGAGATGAAGCGTGTCTTTTGGGTGCTTTTGAAAGCACGTAAAAGATATTCAAAGAATTTAACTGGAGAGTTTGATTCTGGCTCAGAATGAACGCTGGCGGCGTGCTTAACACATGCAAGTCGAACGAGAA
>JAAEMK010000043.1 GCA_024225635.1 Desulfobacteraceae bacterium
AAAACGACGACTTAAATCAGGGACGGCCGAACTCGTTCGTGTTCTGTCACTCCGGTCACACTCAAGAACAGAGCGGCGACGCTTTGCGCGCTTTCAACGACCGAAAAATCGACATTTTGCTGTGCACCGAAGATCAAATCGAGTACATCGTCGAGGACAAGAGCATCGATCGTCTCATCAGTCTACGACACCCTAAGGAAATCACGGTGAAAGAATACCGAATGCGGCATAAGAAAATGAAGAAGAACAAGGCTGTCACCTGGATCCTACCAAAGATGTAGGCAGTTAGCATGCGAAGCGGCGACGACTAAGTTCACGTACAGAGGTGGAAAATACCTGGAATACGTAATGCCGCTTCTCTAATCGTTCCCATCTGTGTCTGTGCCGATAAAAACATTGGGAAGGGCGCCCGCGCCGAGTACGAGTCGGACGAAGCTTATACACCCCATACCCTAATAATACGAGCACCAACGAACTCTACCTAGCTACTAAACCTAAAGCACTATTCGAGGGTTACTGTACCGATGCCCAAAACCCAAAATTTTGGCCCAAGAGAACATACATATTAGGACGAACGAACGTTAGGCCGAAGAGACGAACCCGAAACTTTTATAGTACACCCCAAAAATGACCC
>JAAEMK010000044.1 GCA_024225635.1 Desulfobacteraceae bacterium
ATGGGGAGGGGACAATGTTTGGTCGTCCACTTCCGATTCATACTGTTCCACAGGCTCCACGTATTGCTGGTAGCCTTGGTCGTCGTACTCTTGGCCTTCCCAGAGCTCGGATTGATTTTCGGGCTCTTGGTCTTCATACTGTTGATCAGGGTAATTAGTCTCGTCATAATGTAATGACGGGTCTTGGAGCTGCAAATGTTGAATGGCATACTGTACCAAAGCTGTTGTTGCTTTCTGACTAACTCCTAATTTTGGGCAATTTCGTTGAAAGTGGCCAACTTCTCCACACTCATGACACGTGAGGGGTCTCTGTTGTCCTTGCGCGTCTCGAGACAGAATGTCTCTTCGTCCTCCGGAAAGACTTATTGCTGTGCGAGAGGGTCTCTGACCTGCACTCGCTGGACTGTCGGGTGGGTAGCGAACTATAGGTTCGCGGGGCCTTTCCCTTCCAACATTTTGTCGCCTAGGCGGGGATTGATTTCTCCCTTGCCTTGGAGTATTACG
>JAAEMK010000045.1 GCA_024225635.1 Desulfobacteraceae bacterium
CCGCAAATAGACAAATAGAGGTTAAGGGCTGGACTTAACGCAAAGGAGATACACAAACTAAAGCTAAAGGGGGTCCTGCATCCAGGCATTGTGCATGCATCATCAGACTTGACAAAAACGCCGTAACTCGCTCAATTTTGCTCTGATTGAGAAATGTCAGAAAAGGAGGTGGCATTATTTTTCAATTTAAAGTGGGGTCTGTTTTCTAACATTTTTTGATACAGGCAAAACTCAGCGAGCTAGGCCATTTCCGTCGTTTTCACATGAACCTCATGCAAATCAAGATCACATGGCTCCAAGCAAAGTGCTAGGCAAATTGGGGTCCTTGCTCCACCCCCCTAGGAATGCAACTGGTCAAAGCAAAGTATGTGTGCTCTCTATATTCAGCCAGGAGCGTGCTTTATATGTGTGTGCACTGACAATTGGGGTCCTTGCTCCCCCTCCATAGCAAAGCAACTGGTTCAATAATGTATTAGTGTTATACATCGGGACTGCTGATTGGGGTCCTTGCCCCATGCTGTTCAAACTTCCTAGGCCCCTCATAACAATATCAGTAAAACCAGTCCTAGTAAATTGTGTGCTAAAAAAATAAACAGAATCAACCAGCCTTATCAAAAATGTACAAATGAAAAAAAATGTTTTATATTTGTTCCAAGAAACTGTGTGCTTTGTAATTTTCAACAAAACAAAAAAACACTTTCCCAC
>JAAEMK010000046.1 GCA_024225635.1 Desulfobacteraceae bacterium
GCTGTGTAAGCTGATCATTCTGTGTAACCCGATGAATCCGGTGGGCTCAGTAATGACTCAGGCAGAGATAGATGCCATTGCAGGAATTTGTGCTCGTCATAACGTGGCATTGTGTTCTGATGAGATCCATTGCGATCTGATTCTGGAAGAGGGTGTGCGTCACATTCCTGCTGGGCGTGTAGAGCAACTGGCTAACCGCAGTGTTACTCTGATGGCAGCCAGTAAAACCTTTAATGTGGCTGGCCTGGGTACCTCTTTTGCGATTATTCCGGATGCTTCTTTACGTCGTAAGTTTACTCAGGGTGCTGCGGGTATTGTGCCATGGGCAAATGTAATGGGACTGGTCGCCACCGAGGCAGCCTTTACGCAGTGTGATGACTGGCTGGCAGAGCAGATTGCATATCTGCGTAGTAACCGCGATTACCTGGTAGAGCGTATCAACGCCATTGACGGACTCGAGGTAGTGTCATCAGAGGCCACCTTCCTGGCCTGGATTGATGCAACCGGCCTAGGGGTTGAAGACGTGCTTAAATGGTGTGAGAGCAAAGGCGTAGGGCCATCTCCGGGCCGGGACTTTGGTGCACCAGGGTTCTTCCGGGTCAACTTTGGCTGCAGCCGCGCCATGCTTAAAGATATTCTCGAC
>JAAEMK010000047.1 GCA_024225635.1 Desulfobacteraceae bacterium
GTTCCGGAAGATCGTTTCAAGATTGAGATAGTATTCTTTCATGGCTCTGATTCGGTTGAGTATCCTGTCCCGGCCGTGCTCTTTTTTGCCGTACCGGACAGTCGCTACAATCTCCTTTTTTTTGTTTATTTCGTTACGAAGGTTTTCAAGCTGCCCGATCCATGTGCGGGACAGGGCCGGCAGGGTGAAAAACTTCAGTGAAAGAGCCGTGGGCGGCATATCCAGGATGAGGTAATCCAGGTCCGGATAGCGTTCCAGCAGCCCGGTGAATGCCTTTACCAGGGCGTACTCCTCAAGGCCCGGGGAGAACTTCAGGACATCGAACCAGGAGTCCAGGTTAAAGGCGGTCAAATAGGAATAGGTCTGCTTGATGGAATCCCTTGTCTCCTTGAGAAAGGCCTGGATCATCCGTTCCCGGTCGATCTCGGCGGCAAGCAGGTTGGGAGCCACCCGTTTGGGCTTGTGCTGAAGCCGGGCCTGGAAAATGTCGGACAGGTTGTGGGCGGCGTCAAGGCTTGCCACCATCACCCGGTTGCCCTCCCTTGCCAGGGTCATGGCGGTGATGGCCGAAACCGTTGATTTCCCGGTGCCCCCCTTGCCCACATAAAATATGACGGAGGGTGTCTTCATGAGACATCAAAGGTGGAAAAAAGGTGGGACAGGGGCTCGTTGGCCGTGTCTATCTTTTCCGTCATCAGGAGAAGCTCCCTTTCCATCAGGGGCAGAAGCTCCAGGGAAATCTGCATGGGCGGCGAGGGAATGCCCACAAATGCGCCCTGGACCATGAGGGCGAATACGTGCTCAAGCTCTTCAAGCTCCGCCTCGATGGAATCAACGGCCTTGCCCCGGGCCACCTCATCCGCCGTCCGCCACAAAGAAACAAGCCGGTCCCTCAACTTTTCAAATGTTTTTTTCATATCCCTCCACCCTGAAGATTCTGCTGTCAAAGTCGATGCGCCGCTCGGACGGATAGTAATAATAGGCCGCATACAGAGCCATGAGAACCATGGACGAGCCGTAGAAATTCCTGAAATCAAACACCATGACGAGAATCGCCAACCAGGGTGTCAAAAGCGCCACAAGGAGGAGGCGCTGCTGAAACACCAGGAAGCTTTGCGGGTCTGCGCCGGAACTCTCCCTGAGGGAGTGGGCGAACAGGGTCCTCACCATGAGCGGGGCCGCGACACTGGTGAGGGCCGCAACCACAAAAAAAAGGGTTTGAAGCGCCGGGGGCAGGACCCAAGGCTCAATCAGCCCAAGCTCCTTTGCCCCCGCTGCAAGGAAAAGCCCGGCCAAAGCCGGGCATAACATCCAATAGTACTCACATTTCGCTTGTTTGAATAACAACTCAAACATTTAAAATAGAGCAGCAAAATGGATTAAATCCAAGAAAATATGCCATTACAGCCACTATAACCATTCTAACCGTCTATGAATCCATGTAATCGCCAGAAATAGCCA
>JAAEMK010000048.1 GCA_024225635.1 Desulfobacteraceae bacterium
AACGCAGTAATCAGGGCCAGCAACCGCGTGCAGCAAAACCAAAGCGCGATAACGGTAACGCCATGATGGGTAATGCCTTTGCCGATGCATTTGCTAATGCAAAAGTAAAAAAATAATACCCTTTTGCTTCATTAAGTGATGACTACTTAAACTAAAAAGCCGCTCATTGAGCGGCTTTTTTAATAATGCTTAGCTGGTTTTAACCAAACGCAGAAAAACCACTCTCGTTTTGGGGTGAGCTAGTCATTTGATAAAAATTAGCTATACGGCCAGCTCGTGCGTCTACTTCTGGGTCACGTGCTTGCTCTGTATTAGTATCGCTTTGAGACTCCGCAGTGCTGGTTTCGTTTATTGATAACGCACTTTGTGGCTCTTGTGCTTGCGCTTCATCGTCAGCAGGGGCTGATAATTCAGCTTGCGCTGCGGCCATTTTTTGGGTTGCATCAGCGGCAATGGCTCTATCTGCACTAGAAGGTTCAGCAGGGGCAAGTGCGGCTGCACGTACCGTTTGCATTTTATCTATAGTGGCTTGCGGATC
>JAAEMK010000049.1 GCA_024225635.1 Desulfobacteraceae bacterium
CTGCTGCAATTGCTGAATCTGCAATGCGCGTTGCTCGTGTTCCTGCATCATTTGCTGTAGAGTCATTTGATGTGGTTGTTGCAATTGTTGTTGTTGAATCGGCGCTGGCGATTGTTGCACTACCTGTTGGTGCGAAGACCGTGGCGTCAGTCTAGGGCTGACTACGGGGTTTTGGACAGGGTAGCGCTCACGCATGACCTTTTGCTCCTTTTCCAACGTCTGATCGATTTCGACGCGGTGGTCACTATCGTCCTTCGTGAAGGCGCTTTTGTAGGCGGCCATCATGATGAAAATGTCGCATTTTTGGACTCTCATCACCTCCGGCCTCTCTATGTACGTCCACTGAATAGTGTGCGCGTCGCGTTCGACAAACGAAAAATTCTCGATGAATCCGTGACTCTCAGTCAGACTGAGTCTCGGTTGCTTCACTTCTCGGAAGATGGTGTCTCGCGGTTTGCCTGGCAGAATGATCGGAATGTTCCGGATGCAGCGCCATTGCAATGCTTCCGGCAGAGACTCCCGAATCAGTCTGCGCAAATTCTCGAGGAAATCGGCGATGCTATCGTAGTCGAAAACTTCGCCGTCCTGCTGCAATTGGTCGTTCCACACGAGAATGTCGTC
>JAAEMK010000050.1 GCA_024225635.1 Desulfobacteraceae bacterium
TATATTTACAAAAAAATTACTTAAAAAAAATTTAAGCAAAAAGGATGCAAATAAAATGCGTTATTATGCTAAAAGACTTGGACATGACCAACCAGGTCAACAAAAACCTACTCTTTTACCTTATTTACAAAAAATAATTACAAATGTCAAAAATAAATCAAATATTTATGAAAATGATATTAATACTGATACTGATAATTATAGTGATAATGATATTGATATGATTTCTTCAGAAAAATATGGAGCAGATAGTGATGAAAATGATGAAAAAGGTGGTGAATTAGTTTGGGAAGCAACTAATATTGGAAATAAAGATATTATAATACCTTTGATACCTGAAAAACCACAAAAAACATCTACTGGTAAAATATTTTATCAAACAGATTGGTATGACAGATGGCAATTAAAACATATACAAGCCAAAAATTTAAAAGTAAAAATGTTATTTGGAGATAATAATCAAGATTATTTCAGAAAGAATTATCAATCAAGACAACATTTTGGTGGACAAGCAAAAATAATTGGTCATTATGATAGAAAATATGCTTTTGGAATTGTTACAACATTTTTTAAATCACAATCATCAACAACAATTGTTAAATCAGATCCACCACACATAGACAAATTTAAGATTTTGATGGATAAACAATTTAAAAAATTGACTAATTTTTTATCACAAGGTTATGATATTGTAATACCAACACCTAGCAAAAAACAGATCAAAAATACTAATAAATTTTATTATAAAGGTCAACAAGTTATTTATCATAATCTTGATACTGGAATTGCAAAATTACCATTTATATATTTAATGTATATTCAACAAAAAATTGATCAACTGGAAAAATATTTAAAATGTAAAAA
>JAAEMK010000051.1 GCA_024225635.1 Desulfobacteraceae bacterium
CTCGGGGGCGGCGGTGCGCCCCAGAAGTTTACCCTCACCAAGCATCCCACCACGGAAAAGGAACTCTACTGGAAAGGAAAGAAAAGGGTGGAAGAGTACAATTACCTGGAAGTCCGGGTGGACGGCACGCACTTTAAAGCCATGCTCCACAGGTTCCGACCGACCCAACCCCAAAGCCCCATAACTGTAGTGGAAATGCTCTCCAGATAAACATAAGGGGGACGCCCATGAAATTGTAACATTCCTTTGGGCGTCCCTCACTTCCCCACACCTTTATTAGCGGTGCCCCATTCAAACTGGAAATTCAATTATACGGATCGCTGTAAGGTCTTAATCACCTTCATTAGCGGTGCCCCATTCAAACAGAAAGCTGAAGCTTTTATTGCTGAAAGAGAAACGTCTTAATCACCTTCATTAGCGGTGCCCCATTCAAACAACTGACATCTGCCTTAATTGTGGCAAATCATGGTCTTAATCACCTTCATTAGCGGTGCCCCATTCAAACCTTTTGTTTGGGCTTGGACTGATCAGTCTTCTGTCTTAATCACCTTCATTAGCGGTGCCCCATTCAAACAAACAAATAAACCTTTACTTAGTTTTGCATTAACTTGTCTTAATCACCTTCATTAGCGGTGCCCCATTCAAACCGGCGACCTGTTCAATGCTATATCCCGCAAGGGCGTCTTAATCACCTTCATTAGCGGTGCCCCATTCAAACTGCAGCCTCTAAAAAATACTCAATGATTCCCTCAGGTTACGAGACGATTTTTTGGGTAAAAAAAGTTCCCAAAAAAGATAGCTCCTTTTCCACCCTTTTGGGGTGTCTTGGATCAATTCTTGCTTAAAAAGCTTTCCGTTTTACATCTACAGCCTGAAACCCTTGCCACTCAAGGCTCTTGAAAAATTAAAACCTTGAATTCACCGAAAAATCCACCTTCTTTTTCCGATGAATTCCGGCAAAAACGACCGACCCCCAAAAACGTTAGCTGCCGGAACGGTCTTAAAAGGCCTCTATCCCTTGTTGTACGGGCCTTCCCGTAGTTCGGAATCGTTTCAAAAGAGATGTTTTATTGTTGGTGGCCCCTTCCCTGCCGGTTTGCCAAGCTCCTGACAACTTTTCAAATAGAGTTACCAAACCCTGTCCAGGGAATCAAGCCTGAAACAGAAAAAATCATCCCGGTTCGTAACATACGGGACCTATAGAATAAAACTTGCCTCATCTTCATTTATTCTTTAACAGGCCATCCTGATATCTCAAGGCGTTCATCAGGTTCCCATACAATTGGGTTCGGGCGTTGGCAAAAGTGGTGATGTCCTTTATCACCTTATTGATGTCGGTTCTGTTTCGGTTGATGCTGTACTTGGGACCGAAATAGAGCCGGACCGTGTCAAGGGGATAGCCTGCCAGATGGTCTTCTATCTTTTCCTGTTCCGATTGATTACTTGCATCCCCGCCCTCATCGTTGAACAGTACCAGATCAAACTTTTCCCCGGTGGCATTGTTCGGAAGAAAGGCTTGAAATGTGATGTTGGAATATCTCACCGGCCAGCTGAACCAGGCATGGCTTGCGGAAACGAAGCACGTTTTCGTTGTCTATCACAAACCCTCGTTTGTAAAGGTCGCTCACGATCCCCTGCCTGCCGACCAGAGCCCCCACCGGTTTCTCAAAAAATTCGCCGACAGGCTGAACATCTGCGTATTCAGCAGCCATACCCACACCACCGAGCAATACCGGGTCGA
>JAAEMK010000052.1 GCA_024225635.1 Desulfobacteraceae bacterium
ATGGGTCGAAGATCCGGATTAAATTTCGCCTAGAAAGGACCGCTTTTTCGCAGAACACACAGAAATGCGATTTTGTGGGATCTAACATCCGCTATGCGGATATCGGCTTCGCCTACCGCATGCGGCTGTAAAAAGCGCGAGGCTAAGGCATCGCGAGGCTGAGGCTGCGCCGCCCACGCGCGCCTCCGGCTGAACAGGCGGGGGTGGGGTGGGTGCCTTTACGGCATCGGAGCAGGTTAGGAAATTTTGACCTCAAAATGGGGGATTTTTGTAGCTTCCGGGCGGCCGGTGGCGAAGGGCCAAAAGTAACCAAAACGGCCACAGTGAGCCTTTCGGAGCTTTTTGGCCCGCGTGCTCCCTTCGTGACTTTTGAATGCACTTTCGTGATTGCGTGTGACTTTTGGTTAAACCTTGTGCAAGAAATACATCATTTTGCGCTCCGCAGGGTGGCGACCGGTCGCATTAGCACGCATATTTGCCTGACATTGCTTGAAATGCTCCTTTTGGGGCCCCATAATGGCCATTTTGGCTCGGTTTGGGCCAAAATCGAACTTACGCGCATCGTTGGCGTCGCTGTGCGCCGCCCGTGGCGAGCCGGGCGGCCATACTGCACCACATGGTGGGCGAAGTGCCTTACATTCATAAGGCACCGCCCACGGCCCCAGGTCCTCTTAACTGGCGTGCAGTGGCCCTGCCAAAATGTCGATTG
>JAAEMK010000053.1 GCA_024225635.1 Desulfobacteraceae bacterium
CAAGCCCATGAAAACGACCTAAAAGCCCGCAGTTTATTTCCGGTACGCGTGCCAGTCCCTTTTATAAAAAAAATACGCAAGGGCGATGCAAACGACCCCTTATTGCTACAAGTTATGCCGCGCCATCAAGAGTTTTTAACCAAAACAGGTTTTAATAAAGACCCTTTACTAGAGCAAGACAACGAGCAGCCAGGGCTTTTACATAAATATAAATCCCGTGTTTTAATTATGTTTAAAACTGGCTGTGCAGTAAATTGCCGTTACTGCTTTAGACGCCACTTCCCGTATCAAGAAAACCAGCTTAATAAAAAAAGCCTGCTTGAAGCGCTGAGCTATATAAAATCAGATGCCAACATAAACGAAGTGATTTTAAGTGGTGGCGACCCACTTATGGCCAAAGACGATGCCATTAGTTGGTTTTTAGATGAGCTTGAACAATTACCTCAAATTAAACGCATGCGAATACACAGCCGTTTACCTGTGGTAATACCTGCGCGAATTACCGATGAGCTGTGCGCGAGGCTAAAGCAATCACCGCTAAAAATTATATTTATTAACCATATAAATCATGCCAACGAAATAGACGACGAGTTTAAAGCCGCCATGCAAAAGCTAAAGCAAGCAGGCGTAAC
>JAAEMK010000054.1 GCA_024225635.1 Desulfobacteraceae bacterium
GATATATATCACCTGCAAACTTTTATCCGATAGAGGCTGTGTTATAATTTTTATATATTAAGGCGGGAACAAAATGGACAAACTAAGAAAAGCGGTATGGTTTATGGATAGCTTAGGCAGTGGAGCGGCGAAATGTGTCAAGTGGTTTATCCTCTGTTTTGTGATTATCACTCTTTTTGATGTGGGGTTAAGATATTTCTTCCAATCTCCGACCCTATGGGCCCGTGAGTTGGTTGCACTGCTGTTTGGCCCCATGTGGATGCTGACCGGCGCCTACCTTTTAATAACAGATGAGCAGGTACGAATGGATCTGGTGTTCCACCGTTTCAGCACCAGGAAAAAAGCTGTTTTCGATTTGATCACATTCACGCTTTTTTTCTTTTACTTTGGAACAATAGTATTTTACGGGTGGCAGGACTGGTGGAGCTGCCTGATTAATAACGAACACTCCAGATCAGTTTGGAGGCCTGTGATGTGGCCCTTCAAACTTGCCATACCTGTGGGTGTCACTTTACTGCTGATTGCAGGGATAGCCAAGTATATTCGCGACCTGTATGTAGCGATTACCGGGAGGGACTGGAATGGGAATTGAATGGATAACACTATTATTGTTTGGCAGTATGCTGCTGTTGTTGCTGACAGGTTTCCCTATAAGCTACGGACTGGGCGCTATCGCCATGGTGTTCTCTCTGTGGTTATGGGGACCGCAATCCCTTTTCATGGCCTATTTGGCGGCAGTGAGCACGGTGAATTATACGGTTCTGGTTTGTATTCCCATGTTCGTGTTTATGGGCATGATGTTGTATTATTCCGGGATAGCTGATGATCTCTATACAACCTTTCAGTATTGGCTGGCGCCTATACCGGGTGGTCTGGCATCGGCCACAGTGGGTGTTTGCACGATGATTGCAGCCCTGGTGAGTTCTGAAGCCGCCGGCACGCTCACCATGGGAAGGATCGCTCTTCCCCTGATGCTCAAGCGAGGGTATCAAAAAGAGATCGCGACCGGATGTATCCAGGCAGGAGCCGCTCTCGGATTTCTTGTCCCGCCAAGCTGCATCGCAATCCTTTATGCCGTTATCGCCAAGGAATCCATAGGAAGACTCTTCCTTGGCGGGGCTATACCCGGATTGATGCTGGCTGTGATGTACATCATTTACATCACAATACGATGCTATCTCCAGCCACATATAGCCCCCTCCATACCAAAGGATGAAAGGCCGTCACAGAGTGAAAAAATAAAAAGTCTCAGACACCTTATCATGCCGAGTGCCATCATATTTTCGGTTATCGGGACGATTATGCTGGGATTGACCACGCCTGTTGAGTCCGCTGCGATAGGCGCCCTGGGCGCCACGATAGCGGTTGCGATTAAAGGGAAGCTCAGCCTGAAGCTTATAAAAGACGCGCTCATGGACAGTTCAAAGCTTACGGCGATTATGATGTGGATATTCATGGGAGCGATGACATTCGGTCAAATTTATGATGCGCTGGGAGCCAAGGAGATCATCCATACAGTGACGACCGCTCTCCCACTTGGTCCGTGGGGCGTTCTCATTATGATACAATTGACCTTCTTCGTCCTGGGGATGTTTATGGATGATACGGCGATTCTGTTCATTACAATGCCGATATATATCCCTATTATCAATGAGCTGGGATTTAACCCGACATGGTTTGGCGTTCTTTACATTATCAATATGCAGATGGCCTACATGACGCCTCCTTTCGGATACTGCCTGATGTTGATAAAGGGAGTGGTACCGCCCGAAATAACTATGGGGGATATTTACCGTTCAGTCATTCCATTTGTAATAATACAAGGATTGGCCCTTGCTCTGATTATGATATTTCCTGAACTCGTGCTCTGGCTGCCAAGAGTTATGTTGGGAGGAGGATAAGGCACCGATGGTGGCAGGACCGGCAATTGCCCTGCCACCACTATCGGCCATATATGCAGTGACAAATATTTTTTTCACCGAACTGCGCTCAACTGCTGATCAGCACTATCTGTAAATCCATTACATTGGTGCGGGTAGGGCCTGTGATCAGAAGACCATCTAAGGATTGAAAAATCGGAAAGGCGTTATTTTCGGCAAGATGTTGGTGGGCGGAAATGTTCAGCGCACCGGTGCGGGAAAGAGTTGAGCCATCGGTGATCACCCCGGCCGCATCGTCGGGCACGTCGGTGAGCCCGCCAGCTCGATCCCAGGCTATA
>JAAEMK010000055.1 GCA_024225635.1 Desulfobacteraceae bacterium
AATTCCTAAACGCTCGTACGTACATTCAGTATTATGTATGTACTACCGCCTTCGCAAAAGTCGATCGTCATTTTCTGCTTCATCAATTACAGGTGAAACTAGGTATCGGGCTGGCAGTCGGTACGTGAATCCATCTAAAGAATTCCACCTAGAACCCTTTAGGTCTAGAAAGCTCTAAGGTATCTAGAGAGATAACTTTCTGTAGCAAAAGTAAAATTGGTGAATACGCGCTCCGGCCGACCCACAAATCTTGAAGGAGGTAGCCGATGCGTGTCCCCACCTGGAGACGTTGTCGATTCGGTTCCTGTCTCACAGAGGAGTGCGGGAAGACAGCTCCTACTCCACCCTGGTCGACAAGTGCAGTCGACTCACCTTCGTGGACGTGCTCTGTATCAGCACCAATGAGTCTCCTTCTGACTTCCAGCCACCGGCACCGATTTTGTGGCCGATGGACAGGGCACCGGTGAAAATCGTTCGCCGTCCCAGAAGCGACAGGAAGGACTCTTTTGGTCTCTGCCCTTCACGGCGCATCGGCGGTGGCAACGTGAAGGTTCTGGAGATGGAGGAAGAGAAGGCGGCCGCGAAGGAAGAAGTTTTGAAGCCATGGCTTTGCCAATTCACGAACCGTTGCTATACGTGGCGCTAGTGTACTAACTGTGTGTACTAGAGTTGCACACCGGCCGAGTGAATGATGGCCGGAAGCTGGCCGGTCCGAAAAATTTTGGCTGGTGGCCGGCTGGAAACCGGATTGAGGGCATGTCGGCCGGATGGATGCTGGCCGGAGACCATCCTGGCCGGCCGGAAACCGGCCGGATTTGTACAGGCTCTGTTGCACACAATTTCCTGCTCTTTCAAGCTTTTGATGACATGATTTTGAAGTGTTTTTGTCTGTGTGTGGTCGTGGTGTGTGTCTTTCTGTTGTTGGTGCACCTCACCACGCTTGTGCAGTAACATTTCGGCACGTGGAAAGAATGATCGCAAATATAGTGGTTTCTGGTCAGCTCCAGCCGGCCGGAAGCCGGCCGGCGCAAGAATTTCGTAGCCGGTGGCCGGCCTGAAGCCGGCCGGTCAAATTTTCGGCCAGCCGGAACCGGCCGGTTTCCGGCCGGCTTCCGGCCAGCCGCCGGCCGGCTGGCCGGTGTGCAACTCTAGTGTGTACTGTACGTTGGTGGTACTCAGGTAATGGCGCTACTGAGCTGAAGTGACGGCGCTTCTATCCTAGGGTTCACAAAGGGCCGACCGGCCCCGGGGCGGCCCTGGCCCGGCCCCAGGGCCGGGCCGGGCCCGCCGACTGCTGGCGGGGCTGGGCCAGGGCCAGCAAATTTTGTGCAGGGCCGGGCCGGGCCCCATCTTTGGGCCCCCAGCGGCCCTGGTATTACTTCAGAATAGGGTTTTCGAGTAGGAATGAGTGCCATTTCTTCTCCAAAATGATTCGAACTAAAACTTATTACGCTAAAATGTGTTTCTCAGTTGTAGCGCGTTATTTAGTGGTGCGTCTACTTCGAATTTCGGAAATTTTTTGGTGACATTTTAAGATAAGGTTAACAACAGAAGGGCCGAAACGGCCCCAGGGCCGGGGCCAGGGCCGGCAATTTTTTCCAGGGCCGGGCCGGGGCCGGGCCCTATGCTACTGCGCAAGGGCCGGGGCCGGGCCGGGGCCTGAAAAACGCGTGCAGGGCCGGGCCGGGCCCAAATTTTCGGCCCTTTTGCGAACCCTAGTCAAAACGTTGCGTGTGCACCCGATTTTCGACATGACCTTGCGCGAATGGGCGCGACACGCGCAAGACTAAACGAAATTTGATTAAACTTGGCGATTAAGTGTATAACATATTGCGGTACCTTTGTGTAAAATTTGAACTAAAACGGCAATCGGAGTCGTGAGAACGAAGTGCGAGAACAAAGGGGTCCAGGTTTTCATGGCCACCAGTGTACGTTCGTAATTCCGTCCCCCTCTAACTCGCTCGCCCGAAGAGCTAGAGGGCTGAAATTCTGTGCATTTGCTACACTTGTGCTGAAACTTGGAGGAAATTGTTTAATATTTTTCTGCGGGTTACAGTAGGGTTACTGTAGGTGGAAACGATATAATTGTTCTAACGTACACTTCTTACTATACATTAGTGCTGTAACTTGGGGGAAATTGTTTATGAATAAAACAAGCTGTATCAAAAAGACTAATTTTGTAATATTAGTATAATTTGGTCTTTGTGTGATGCAGCAAATTCATCGCTTTGTTTTGACTTGAATTCTAGTCTAGGTAAGGTACTTCCCACGCTCATGCTGTGATTCTTGTTTTGACTTCGCAT
>JAAEMK010000056.1 GCA_024225635.1 Desulfobacteraceae bacterium
GACGATGAGTAGGCGATGGAAGCGCTCGCTTGCAGTCAGCAGTACCCAGCTCAACGCCGGCGCCGCCGTCGGCCAGCTGCAGCCGCAGGCGCGTACGTTCGTCGGCCGCTACGTCGGCCGCGACGCCGACGCGCAGTCGCTCGCCGGCGCCGACTCCCAACCGCTCGAAGGTCCGCCGCGCGCCGGCCGTCAGCAGCCACCCGCCCGGCAGCACCTCGCGCCGGCCGCCGGTGCAGTCGCCCACTAGGCGGAAGGGCCGGCCGACCTCGTCGCGAAACGTGATGGTAAGCATCCGGGCGTGAGGCCGGCTGCAGCGCAGGAGGAGGCGCCTGACGTCCCTTTTCCAGCCCGGCAGGTTGACGGTGCCGTTGGCCTCCACGCGGCACGCCAGGGACGAGGTCGCTTTGTCGTAGTCGCAGGCGCCGCCGGGCAGGACGCCGCCGCCGCAGTAGACCAGGGCGCCGACGGCGGCCAGCAGCACGACTCCAGCGCTTTTCATTTTGTAGAAGAAGAAGTGGAGAGAGTGCGAATTTAC
>JAAEMK010000057.1 GCA_024225635.1 Desulfobacteraceae bacterium
ATAAATTTTATTTAAAATTTATATAATAGATAATTTTATATAAAATAATTAAAGTTAATATTAAAATAAATTCATACAAATTTTTTACATTTTATTTTATATTAAAAACTACCACTCTGCTTCAACAAAGGTTTATCTAAATAAGATATACCTCATTGATGCACTCATCATCGTAGTAGTTTATTTTTTTTTCAATGTTGTAATGAATACATACTTCGTATATTATTAAAAATATTAATTAGTGATTAAAGCATAGTATTTTTGTTTTATATATAATATATTTAGGAAAAAAATATAGGCTTAAATATAAAAAATTTTCAAAAAAATATATACATTTTTCTATAAATAATTTTGCACATATTATTAATAATATAAATATAATTAGAATCATTTCAAATTATAAATAGTCTTTAATATTAAAATATTTATTAATTTTAAACAAAACATTAATCTATGGTCATTTTTATCAATAATAATTAATTTCATTTATTTTTTATCATACATTTTTACATAAGAAATAATAATGATAATGATATATAAATAAATTTTATTTAAAATTTATATAATAGATAATTTTATATAAAATAATTAAAGTTAATATTAAAATAAATTCATACAAATTTTTTACATTTTATTTTTTATTA
>JAAEMK010000058.1 GCA_024225635.1 Desulfobacteraceae bacterium
AATTGGGCTTTAGTAGGATAGAGTAAGTAGCTCTAGCTAGAGCTCCCTAAGCTGGCATGAATTTAGGTTAGGTCAAGCAAGCTTGGATGTCTTAACCTTTACAAAATATGAAATGAATGAATTTAAAATATGAAATGAATGATTGTAAATCTTAGGTATGTTAAGCTTGAGGTACTTTTCATTTCATACCCTGGAAATTAATTTACAATACAGATGAAATTGAAGCCAAATGTCATTCTGTGTCTGTCCTTTGAAGAAGATGCACTGTTTCAAGAGCATTAAGCTCTAGGCAATACTGTACTGGCTGCCCATCAGCACCTGCCACAGGGTGGGGGGTGGGCCTGGCTGCTTGGTTTCTGATGTAATGCATAACAATTTTAAATAATGTAACATTGGATCTCAATGACAAATATGTTGAAATGCACTTGTTTCATGGCTAATATAATTCATATAATCCATAAGAACAATTATGAACTGTCTGCCCATAAGCACCTGCCACAGGGTGGGGGGTGGGCTTGGATTCTTGTTTTATGATGTTATGCATAAATATCTGAATGAATACTAATTTCAAATTTCAAATAATGTAACACTACACTACAATGATAAAGATGTTGAATAACACTGATGTAACACTGTAGTTCAATGATAAAGATGTTAGGGTAAATATTTTTAGGAATCCAATCTCCCCAAAAGTTGAGTGCAGAATAGTCTAGGACTAATCAGAGAATTGGAGTAGTCTATGGATATCTGAGAATGGGAGAAGTCTGGTACTAATCTAAGAATGGGAGTAGACTGGAACTAATCTGAGATGGGGAGTAGTCTGGGACTAATCTGAGAATGAGAATGATCTGGGTCTAATTTTAGAATGGGAGTAGTCTGGGACTAATTTGAGAATGGGAGTAGGCTGGGTCTAATTTCAGACTGGAAGAATGATCTGGGTCTAATTTTAGAATGGAAGTAGTCTGGGACTAATTTGA
>JAAEMK010000059.1 GCA_024225635.1 Desulfobacteraceae bacterium
ACAAGGTTACCTCAGATACATGTTCCAGAATAATAGCTAAAGTACGAAAAGTTGAAGATAAATTTTGGACAGAAGATTCGGAAAACGATGAACAGGACGAGTAAAAATAAGGTATCAGTTCATCTGCCCGGGACTATAGTAATGATTTTGGAGGATAATCTGGAAAAGCCAAGGTGTCAGCTATTTTCCCAGAGGTAAAGAGTCCTGAATCTGGGCCTTGAACTCAGTGGTGTAACTCTTCGACTTTTCGATGCTCAATTTGATGCTCCTTTCAGGTCTTTTTTAATACCGGATTACGCACAAAAAGTCTCCACATTATATAGGGGGTTAGAGAGAGAGTATGTAATGGTCACGCCCGGTTTGTTGGTCCTTTCCTTGAATAGTTATTGTGGGGTTGATCATAAGATCGGCCATTTTTGCTAAGCAGCTAATTTCCTTTTACTTCTTGGCCTGGGGGGCGAATCCATCTCATTCAGGAGCCAATCAAACATGTTGCTTGGCTTGCTTTCGAAGAATCGTTCTGCCGCTGTTGTTCCATCCGACCTTTTTAGATAAAAGTTATGAATCACCGTCAGACACTTCAGTTTTCGGTTACTCAGACGGTGCATTCCATGATGGCGTAAAGATAGCTGGGCATTCCGTCCTTCTACACAGGAACTGGACCTTTGGAAAATTCCGGCGCAATCTTTTGCCTTTCTCACCATGCGGTTAATTTCCATTTCATCACACCCGGAAAGAGGTCCGCTTCTGTCCGTCAACACCGAAAGCAACTCCAGAGACTTTTGCCGGATCCTATCTTTTCGTTCAGGTTCCGCCTCCTTCTGGGAGACCTTTTCAAGATAGAAGCCCGGAATCAACCGGTTATACATCAACTCTTGCTTATCATGGGATACGTTCATATCCTTGACCAGCGATTCGATCATGCAGAAGAAAAATGCTACAGTTGCGGTCATTTTTTCGGTGACACGCCAAGCCTTCTCAATTCGTTCCTTGCTTTTATCTCCCAAAGAATCGCTTGCGTGCCGGATTTCATCGAAGTTCTTTTCCAGGAAACTGCCAACAGTGGATGCGTCCTGTTTATTCCCGGTGAGAGGGTCATATGGATGATATATCCGGC
>JAAEMK010000060.1 GCA_024225635.1 Desulfobacteraceae bacterium
ATGGGAGTAATCACGTACTGATATTGCGTGAAAGTATCCGCATTCGTCTTGTCCAGCCATTGCAATGCCAAATTCAAAGCCTCGGGCGATTCTATGATTGTCATCAGCCCAGGAGACATGGGGGGTGTGCTAGTGTGGCCTACCGAAGTTTGCAGGGCCTGCATATAATCACCTTGTCTCCAGGGAGCAGTGTCCTGTCTCAACGCCGGGTTCCACAGCTTGGAACACGTCTCAAATCCCACGTCTGTCACGAGTTGGGTCGAGTCTACGGTATGTTTGTAGTTCTCGTTGTGGGTTTCCTGGTACCCAGCAGCGATGTCCCTAATCACTATTGGTTGGGGCTCCCGCCACTCAATACTCATCTGGTCCCACCAGTCCTCATGTGCCTTAATGGAGGGGAACCGTTCTGGAGGAGATGTCGACACTTCATAGTTCAACACGACCTCTGTCACAATGGGGCTGTGTGACGGATTCGGTTCCTCTCTCATGTATTCCGTCAAATTCAGATTTTTCACCGGCTTTACATTAATTGGCAAAGTAGCCGCGTCGGGGTTTGTCGTCTGATACCTTAAGGCAATGTGGTCATACTTGGAGTGCTCAATTTTGTAGGCCATATCGTTCTCAGTCCTATTGACTGGGTGCGAATCGGCCTGCAACTTTTTGATAATGGCATTCCTGTAGTAGTACTCGTGCATCGACCTGTTCTTCCGGTCGTTTAATGCTTTCGATGCTTGCAACTGTTGAACATTTTGCTCCTCAAATTCCGAATCACTGATGAGGGCAGGGCTGTATATTAGCCGCTTGACCTCGTCATCCGCGTCTCGCAAGGGACACGTGTCAATGTTGGTGTCGGCTGGGGTATTCCTCTTGTTAGGCAGGACGGTATCATCCAACTGAGACATATAATTGCTCAGTGTCTTGGCGCTCCAACCCAACAAGGTTCCAACCTGTAATTCTGTTCTTGCTGGTAGACTGTCAAAATAATACTGCACGTTCGACTGACAGGCAGGTAGTTCATCCCTTTCCAGGCGGAGACAGTATTTGCTCATGCCTGGTGGATGGTAGGGATCCGGCTGGTAGAGCGTTTCAATATCGGGCTCTTCCATCGGTTCCACGTAATCCTTGAAAAGAAAGCTCGTCATTCGCGGCTTTCCTGTTGCTTCCAA
>JAAEMK010000061.1 GCA_024225635.1 Desulfobacteraceae bacterium
CTCAACAGAAATAATGCAAGCCCGAGGCCAAACCCTTGCCGCCGGTATTTTAACCAATATTACAGGATCTGTAATGGCCTTCTTTTTGCGACGAAATATCATCAGACCCGTAAGATTTCTGACAGATGTCGTCCGGCGGATTCAAGGAGGGGATTTGACGACTAGGGTTCGAATTCGGTCCGAGGACGAAATCGGAGAACTCTCCGAAGCATTTAACACCATGTCTTACCAACTCAGACAAACAATGGATGAATTGCAGCAGGCAAAAGAAGGTGCAGAAGCGGCGAATCATGCCAAAAGCGCATTTCTGGCTAACATGAGTCATGAAATCCGAACACCAATGAATGCCATTATCGGATTAAGCCATCTCTGCCTGCAAACCCGATTGACCCGACAACAACTTGATTATCAGCAAAAAATACACGCATCGGCCGACTCATTGTTACGATTGATCAATGATATCCTTGATTTTTCAAAGATCGAGGCCGGAAAAATAGACATGGAATACCGGACTTTTTCCTTGTCCGACGTTCTCGAACACCTGTCTTCGGTCATTAATGCCAAATCCATAAAAAAAGGGCTGGTTTTTACCACTAAAGTATCCGAATCGATCCCGTCTCATCTGGAAGGCGATGAGTTCCGACTTGGACAGGTCTTGATGAATCTGGCATCCAACGCGGTCAAGTTCACCCATAAAGGCGGCGTTTCGGTTTCTGTCAAACTGCTTGAAGAATCTGACGGAGAAGTGAAATTATTGTTCATTGTTCGGGACACCGGTATCGGCATGAGCCAGGAACAGGTCAATCAATTGTTCCAGCCATTTCAGCAAGCCGATGCTTCCATCTCCCGCAAATACGGCGGCACGGGATTGGGGCTGGCCATAAGCAAACGCTTGGTCGGAATGATGGGTGGCGAGATGCGGGTCCACAGTAAACTCGGAGCAGGAACTAAATTCACCTTTACGAGTCGATTCGGGATATCAATGGTCCGGCAAAAGCCCGTCCGTATAAAGGGACTTTCAAAAGAACAGGTAAAAGAGATGCTTTTGGGCAAGCGCTTGCTCCTGGTTGAAGACAATGATATTAACACACAGGTTGCCTGCGAGCTGTTGGAACATGTCGGTGTCCAGGTCAGTGTCGCCGACAATGGTGAAAAAGCGGTATCAATGGCAACAAGAGGCTCGTTTGACGGTATTTTGATGGATTTGCATATGCCGGTAATGGATGGTTTGACCGCAACCCGAAAAATTCGAAAAGAAACCGTACCCTCCGATATCCCCATTTTAGCCATGACCGCCAGCGTCATGGCCGGGGACCGGGAAAAATGCCTTGAAGCCGGGATGAACGACCATATCGCCAAACCCATCAAACCGGCAAACCTTTACGAAACGTTGATTCGATGGATCAGACCGGATGTTTTCCCGAACATGAACATATCTCACGATACTATAGCGCGAACGGTGTCAGTTCCCCTCGAACCGACTGAGGGTTTCCCCCGTCTGGAAGGAGTTGATGTAAGAACCGGTTTGAGCCA
>JAAEMK010000062.1 GCA_024225635.1 Desulfobacteraceae bacterium
CCGCAAAGCGCGATTTGAAGCTGTCAACTAGGTATGTCTGTGAATCGTTGAACGTATAAAATTTTACCAAAGGATTTATCCGAAGTGCAACCAGATTAAGCGAAGCTTAATCTGGTTGTGAAGAGGCTTTCTAATCATTGAAAGGTGTACACAAGTAGACTATGTTCGAGTAAACAAGCGTGTTTCTAAAGGAGCATCGGATGGGTAAGACAACGTTAAACTGACGTCATGTCCGAAGTGCAATCGGAATATGTATCCCGTAGGGATACATATTCCGATTGTGAAGAGGCACTTAGTATAAACAATCGAAATCTCGTCAACAAACGTCTTGTCCGAAGTTCGGATATATTAAAGGCCATATGTGGCCTTTAATATATCCGAGAAGAGGCATTCTAATGGATTAAGAATCGGAGTTTTACAAATTTGAAACGATTTATCCGATTCTAGTAATAATAAAAGGTCCAGAGGACCTTTTCTTATTGCTAGAATCAGATACTTCGTTTCGAATTTGTAAAACTCCGATTCTTGATCCACTAGAGTGCCTCTTCTTGGATATATTAAAGGCCACATATGGCCTTTAATATATCCGAACTTCGGATAAATCGTTTGCTGACGAGACTTGCAATTGTTTATCCTAAGTGCTTCTTCACAATCGGAATATGTATCCCTCTGGGATACA
>JAAEMK010000063.1 GCA_024225635.1 Desulfobacteraceae bacterium
AACCCTCACGTGCCGGAAGAGTTTCGTCCGCTGATCCGGCAGCTCAATGATTTGCTCGAGCTGTCAAACCGGCGGCTGGACCGCCACCGCCGCCTGAACTCCGACCTCTCTCACCTGGTCAAAACCTCCATTTCTGCCAATCTTGCCATTCTGTCGGATATCGATGCCTTGCCTCCGTCCCGGGGGGATATTGTATTCATGGCATCTAACTTGCGGGAGCTTAACAAATCCCTGAACTACCGGATGAGCAAAGCAGACATATCAGGCAGACAGATGGGACGGACGTGCATGCCGGTTAAAATCACGGCAAGTGTCATCACCGTTATGGAAAGAATATTTCCCGATAAGGTTTTTCGCATCCACACCACCTTACCTGAAAACTTCAACTGGCCAATGGAACGGCAGGATCTTTCAGAGCTGCTTGGCAATTTACTCGAAAATGGCGGGAAGTGGTGCCAGACAACCGTCGACGTTACAATCGTCCGCACGTCATCAGGGCTCTCCATAGAAGTAGCGGACGATGGCCCCGGAATTTCTCCCGAGGCGGCAGCCACTGTCATGAACAGGGGTGCCAGGCTGGATGAAACGGTCGCGGGTTTTGGGCTCGGATTGTCCATCGTGTCCGAGATTGTCGAAGACAACCTCGGACACCTGGAAATCGGATCATCGAAAAACGGAGGAGCCAGGATTCTGATTTTACTGCCATTTCCGGACTAGATCACTGCCAAAAGGCCAGCCATCTTGAAAATCCGGTCTTCAAAGACTCAGTTTTAGCAGTAATCAGCTGCGTCATTAATCATTCTTCGAGTTTAATTCAGAAT
>JAAEMK010000064.1 GCA_024225635.1 Desulfobacteraceae bacterium
AATCCGAAAAATGATAAAAAATCCGAAAAATCCAAAAAATAATGAAAAATCCGAAAAATCCGAAAAATGATGAAAAATCTGAAAAATGTTGAAAAATCCGAAAAATCATTGAAAATTCCGAAAAATCATGAAAAATCCGAAAAATGTTCAAAAATCCGAAAAATGTTGAAAAATGATGAAAAATCCGAAAAATGTTGAAAAATCGGAAAAATGTTGAAAAATCCGAAAAATGATGAAAAATCAGGAAAATGTTCAAAATGATGAAAAATCCGAAAAATGATGAAAAAAAGATGAATGAGCAGGTGCTATTTTTTTAGTAACTATTTTACCAATAAATCAAAAAAATATATAAAAAAAATAATTTTATTTTGCTGACTAAGCAAAAATAATAATTTGAAAAATCAAATATAATTTTCAAAAACGTTTTTCGGATTTTTCCAAAAATATGTCCAAAAATTCATAATCCCTATACAAATTCCTTAAGTAATTCCTTTACGAATTTTCCAGATTTTTTCAGAAACGTTTTTCGGATTTTTCAAATTTTTTCAAAAACGTTTTTCGGATTTTTCCAAAAATATGTCCAAAAATTCATAATCCCTATACAAATTCCTTAAGTAATTCCTTTAGGAATTTTCCAGATTTTTTCAGAAACGTTTTTCGGATTTTTCA
>JAAEMK010000065.1 GCA_024225635.1 Desulfobacteraceae bacterium
AAAAAGTGTATTTTGGGTGTGGGTGGTGTGGGAGTGTTGGTGGATGTGATGGTATGTAAAAAGTATTGGATATTTGGATATTTGGATATTTGGGTAGTGATCAATCACTAATGTTAGTAAAAAACTTCACTTCCATCGTTTAATCCAAATATCCAAATGTCCAATATCCAATATCCAATATTCAATATCCAAATATCTAAATATCCAATATCCAATGGTGATAATATAATATATTCACATTAAATTAGTGATTGATCACTAAAATTAGTGATTGATCACTATCCAAATATTCAAATATCCAATATCCAAATATCCAAATATCCAAATATTATTCATATTATCAGCAAACAACTGTAAAAAATAAATACTAAAAAAAATAGAATTTTTGTGACAGATTTTGCGAATTTATTATATTAAATGTAAAGAAATTGCATACGAGATTGAGTTATATGATATTACAGACACATTAAAATATCATCAAGTACTTGCACATATAATTTTGTTAAATGAATTTGGTTTATATGCACTTTACAGCTGTTTTTGAGCGTGGAAAGTTAAACTCAGAAAAAGTTAAAATCTAATTCGTTTTCATTTCTGTCAATTTGAAAACTTTACAACAACATTAATCAGAAACAAATATCCACATTAATACAATACCAGCCCATTACCTGGTACTACGTTGCATCATATTTAGTGCTTTTATATGATGCAACATAGTGTTGTAAAGTTTTCAAATTGACAGAAATGAAAACGAATTAGATTTTAACTTTTTCTGAGTTTAACTTTAAATTTTAATATCCATTTGTTTTTGCATGTGCTATAATATTGGTA
>JAAEMK010000066.1 GCA_024225635.1 Desulfobacteraceae bacterium
CCACCAAATTTAGTTCACCTACATAGTACGTACGTAATGCGGTTGGGCGCAAAATACGTTTTACGTACCCACCTGCGTAGTAGGGAGAACGCGAGCCCTTTTTAGCCACCGCCTCAGCGGCGGCGAGTTAGTTACGGATGGTAAGATTACTAATAGTATGTGCGTCCATAAAATTACACTAGAGGTTGTGTAGAGACTTGAAAATTTGTAGACGTATATAGCAGGGCACGTAGGTGGCGGATTTTTTAAATCCCCAAAATAACTATATGGGAATTGATAAATGTGCAGTTCACGCTGGAGAGTACTGTTGTAATTTTGGTCAATTTTTCGCCACGTGGCGGCGAGTTTATAAATTCATAAGGGTCCGTCCGTCACAAAAACATTTTGGCCAGAGCTGAAAATTTGTAGACTTTTAGGCCACGTAGGTAAAACTGACGGATTTTTGAAATCCTCGAAATAACTATATGGGCGTTCAGTTCACGTTGGTGAAAGATGTTAGTCAATTTTTAAATTAAATCTCCGAATTTTGAATCGCGAAAAATCAAAGGTGGAGTTGTTATACTATGATAATTCGACAATTTATATAATCAAATTTTTTTTAGTTATTTTCGAAATATCTTAGTAAATTTTTGATAGTTTGTCGAATGCAATGCAGGCAATTAATTAAATATATCAAAATTATCGAAAGTTGTTTTTCGGAGGGCAGTTTTGAACAACAAGGAATCATGGCGTCGTCTCGTTAAGACGATTATAGGCGTTCTTTAGTGAGCAAATGTTAGGTAACACGTGTCATGGGCATCATTTACTCTAAGCTGCGTGGCTATCCCACGGGATTTGTTTTTAGCCCAAGCAGAGTGGTGCCTGCATAAGTGAAGTGCACCCTACACAAGTATTACCTTAGACCGAATATATTAAGCACCAAAAAATTTACACTTTTTACTGAGAGCTTGTTTTCGCGAAATCCTGCATTAATTCAAGTGGGAGCACGTCGTACCTACAGTTCATGTGTGTTCATCTACGTAATGGTCACCTACATAGTACGTACGTAATGTTGCCCAAAAATATCTGCTACGTTCACATAGATAGTACGCACGCGCCTGAATACTGGCTACGTTCACGTACGTACATACGTGCTGCGTTGAATAGTGCGTACGCGCCGAATTGCTA
>JAAEMK010000067.1 GCA_024225635.1 Desulfobacteraceae bacterium
CCTGGCGTGCGCTGCTTCCTCCATCGTCGCCGGCGGCGAAGCTCCAGCGACGACGTTGACCAGCTCGAATTCAAGGATGCTGTGGTCGCTCAGCCAACTCTCTGCCTCCACGTATCTCATCGAGTGCTTCTTCAGACGCCATCCATCATCCGCCTTCTCCAAGAACCTCCTCGGCATGTAGACTCGGTCGATTCGCGAGTAGTTGGCGCGGCTTCTGCTCTGCAGCGAGCTGGTGGGATGTCGGAACTCCTCCCTTCTGAACGGGTCTTCGAGTTGTTTCGATGGCAAGACGCAACGGTAGAAGAACGCGGGATTCCTCGTGTCGGCTCTCCTTTTCATCGTCTTGTAGTAGTAGTCGTAGTCGTGGACGGCTCCAGCCCTGTCTATCCTGTGCTCTGCGGTGTTGAAGTCGCCGGCCAAGATGAAGATTCTGTTCGGCTTGTCGAAGTGCTCGTCGTCGGTGTTGCCAATCGTCTCGGCGAGCTTGTTGAAGGCGAGCTTGTAATTGGAGCCGCCGCTTCTGGCGTAGAAATTGTGCAGGCGGACATTATGTTTCTGGCTGCCCAACGAACCTTCTAGAGCCAAATGGCTGCCGTCAGTTTCCAGTGTGTTTTGGGGAGGGACAGCTTGACTCCTGGAAGGAAATGTCATCATAAGCTATGCGCAATTGCCCATTGAACAAATGTACGGTACGTATGTACAGCTACATGCGTGCGTGCGTGCACCAGTGATCGATCATACATATCATATTAATTAATCAATAATATAATATAAATATTATTATTAATATATTATAGAATCTTCTCCCCCACTATAAAGCGGCAGTTGTCTGTCTGTATGTGTGTATGTTTGTGATAATCCGTCTGAGATGTGGGCGAGGGGTGGGGCGACGACGTATGGGGGGCTACACTGGGCCTATGCCACAAGCGTGCACAAACGTCTTAGATTTGCATTTCGTCGCGAGACCGGGCGGGAAATTCAAAAAGTCGAAATCGTTAGAAATGACTATGTACAATGACACCCACCGCAAGTACGCCGGGCCACGTGGGAACGAGGTAGAGGGAAACGGGCGACGGCGTTTAGTAGCCCCTTGGTATACCTCTAGTGGTTTTTTTAATTTTTCGATTTCGCTTTCAGACTAGCGAGAAATTCAATTTCTCCTGCGAAAATTACGGTAAAAATGGGGCAAAATTTTGGCTAAGTAGGCGCCCCCAGTACGCCGAGCTCTCTGTGCTGATGATCGAGAGGAGTCGTTTGGTGGGGTAGTAGGTCCCTTGATGGCGACTATACATGAGCACTTGGATTTGCATTTCCGTTTGAGACTTGGCGGGAAATTCAAATTTTCGAAATGAGCGTACTGAAAAATGCTTCTAACTCGAGATTTACTTGATCGATTTTGAAGATTCAACTTGCATTGGAGTTCCTTGATGGCGACTTATGGTGAGCACTTGGATTTGCATTTCCGTTTGAGATCCCTTTTGCATGACTAATTTAGTCGCCAATTCTTCTTGAATGTTTGGTGGTGCACTCTGTAGGTTTGGGTGGCTTATGAGCTGAGTGAGTAAACAAAGCTATTTCTAGCCCCATTCCACTGCTTTTGGTGACTACATTGACCCTGATCACATTGATTTACTTGTGATCCTACTCATTCCCGCTTGATCCTACACTGATCCCAGTTGATCCTACACTGATCCCGCTTGATCCTACACTGATCCTGCATGATCCTACACTTATCCTGCATGATCCTACGTGATCCTATGTGATCCTACGTGATCCTATGTGATCTTAACCTGATTTTGCTCCTAGGTTTCGGTCACCAGATTGGCTTGAAGATGTACATACCAGTCAGATTGAGCCCTTATTCCTTTTTATTTTCCTGACTTATGTGGTCAATTGGCTCCTCCTTGCCCCCGGATCTCCCAAATTCCTAATGCTCTGCAAGTGATCTTACACTGATCCCCCTCGATCCTACACTGATTCTACTCATTCCTGCTCGATCTCACACTGATCCTACACTGATCTTGCTCAATCCTACTGCAATCCTACTCATTCCC
>JAAEMK010000068.1 GCA_024225635.1 Desulfobacteraceae bacterium
CTGGTATGTTAAAAATGATGAAAATGATATTGAAAATGATGAAAATGATGAAAATGATATTGAAAATGATACTGCGAGCGAATGTACAGTCTAAATATAAATTTGAGAGAAAGAATATATTTTTAAAATTTGAGAGAAAGAATATATTTTTATGAATGATTAAATCTACGGTTGAATTGAAATGAATATGCTGTGTAGATGTAGTTAATTACAATGCCTCGTCGGTACTCGCTGAGGCAACGTACTATGTCATTTTGAATAGTAAAGACCGCTTGTTAAACAAATACGGCACACATGGGCAGTAAATGAGTTTGCACAGCATTTCATTTGACATTTTATCTGACATTTACATTTTCATAAATCTGATTTATTTGTACCATTTCAAATTTATATTTAGACTGTACCTTGCTCAAAGTTTTTGAGTGAGTCACTTCAAAGTTTTTTTTTGTTTTTTTTTAGCTGATAAAAAAATATATTTGATGGGATATTCCAGTGGTGGATATTCAAGCGGTGGATATTCAAGCAAAGGATCATTAATTATTCATCAAAAAAATTATAAGAATAAAAATTATTCGAAAAAAAGAAATAAAAATAAAATGGATGCAATATTTGAAAAAAGTTAAGTTTAAAATGTTTTTATAAAAAATATAATTTTGAATGATGATAAAATATATAAAAAATATAGCACATGAAGCAAATCAAAGATCACGTGAGAAACGCACTCAAATGTCAACATTATCACATTCCCAAACACCTAAACAATCGACTGGTATGTTAAAAATGATGAAAATGATATTGAAAATGATGAAAATGATGAAAATGATGAAAATGATATTGAAAATGATATTGAAAATGATACTGCGAATGATACTATGATACTGCAACTGATACTGCAACTGATACTGCAACTGATACTGCAAATGATAATGATACTGAATGTACAGTGTAAATATAAATTTGAGAGAAAAAATATATAAATTTGAGAGAAAAAATATATAAATTATTGTACCATTTCAAATTTATATTTAGACTGTACATTGCTCAAAGTTTTTTACTTCAAAGTTTTTGAGTGAGTCACTTCAAAGTTTTTTTTTTGAGTGTGTTACTTCAAATTTACAATTGGTATATTACACATTCAATATCATTCGCAGTATCATTTGCTGAATAATTTTTTATTTTTTTAACTGATGAAACTGTATTTGAAATGTAGGAAATTCACATTCAATTTCCACCATTTCAAATTCACATTCAAATATACCAACACCAGATTCACATTCACACTTTATTAAATGGATATCTAAACCAAAACATCAAACATTTGTATCCTTATGTACAACTGATGATGGTGGTGATGAAAATATGAATGATGAACAATTTGATGATGGTGGTGATGAAAATATGAATGATGAACAATTGGGTGATGGTGGTGATGAATACAAAGGATATGAAGAAGAACCAACACATCCTCAATCATTAGAAATGGAACCAACACCACCAACACCACCAATACAACCATCTCAACCAACTGAACATGCACCAAATAAAAGAAATAATCAAAATATTCAAAATACAGCAAATGAATATTTTATTGTGACATCAAATATTATGCAACAATGTATTGAACGGTATTGGCTGCTACGAGAACACCAAGCAATATCTTATCAAGAACCAGAAATTGGTGATACTTATTTTGTAAACGGTATTGAAGTATTAGTATGTTCAAGTGAAATGATAGGTATGTGATATATTTATTTTGAAATGGCTAAAATGTTTTTAAAAAAAAAAAAAAATAATATAGTCGATAAATATTTAGCAAGAGTTGCGGCTTTAAAATTTGAAATTCCATTATTTCGTCAAGCTGTTCAAGGGAATCATTGGATACAAAAGGGCTATGACCGGCATAGCGATGATAATATGATGGATATTCATGGTGTGGATAGTATACAAGTTAGAATAAATCAAGATGCATCCAAAACGTTTTATTTCGGTGGTGTAAATGATGCATATTCACCAGGATTAAATAACACTTGGTTATTTAGAATACATCGCACATTACAAGATTTACAACCAAAAGTAAGGAAAAATGTTGGGCAACTTATTGTTGCATGTGGGGTTTATAACTATCTATTGTTTCGGTGACTTTTTGTTTTTTTTTTGTTATTTGATATCACTTTTTTGTTGAGAAAGTATTTTTATCGTTTTTTTTGTGTATTTTTATCGTTTTTTTTGTGTATTTTTATCGTTTGATTTTGGGTGATATTGTGATGCAGTTTATTAATAATAAATTCGTTTTTACAATCCTTGCACTCCTTGAAAATAACAGTTTTGTAAGGATTTAGTTGAAAACTTTTCAAAAACGCACTAACTGTGGATTTGAGTTATCTTCTTTAAAACTGTAGATTTGAGTTATCTTCTTGAAAACACAATTCCTCATTTTTTGAAGTAATTACTAATCACAATCACTCCTCTTTTGAAGTAATTACTAATTACCAATTACAAACTAATTACCAATTACAAACTAATTAGCAATTACAAATCACTTACCACCAATCACCTATCAAAACACAAAATAAATAACATGTTAGGTGCAATATTGTCTCAAATGTTATCTCATTGAGATAAAAAGAA
>JAAEMK010000069.1 GCA_024225635.1 Desulfobacteraceae bacterium
CGACTCCAAAGTTATCTTTGTCATCGGGTCCAACACCACCGCATGCCATCCCCTGATCGCCAACCGGATCATCAAGGCCAAGGAGAACGGGGCAAAGCTGATCGTTGCCGATCCCAGGAACATCCAGCTCGCAAGGTTTGCCGATCTCACCGTGCACCAGCGCCTGGGAACCGATGTGGCCCTGCTCAACGGCATGATGCACATGATCATAAAGAACAACTGGCACGCCGCAGACTATGTGGAGCAGCGGTGCGAGGAGTTCGAAGCGGTCAAGGAGACGGTTGAGGCCTACACCCCCGAACGGGTGGCGGGCATCACCGGCATTCCCGCCAGGGACATCGAAAAGATGGCCGAACTCTACGCCGCCAACGCCCCCGGAGCCCTTCTCTACGCCATGGGCATCACCCAGCACACCACGGGCGTGGACAACGTCAAGTCCTGTTGCAACCTTGCCATGCTCTGCGGCAACCTGGGCGTGCCGGGGGGCGGGGTCAATCCCCTCCGGGGCCAGAACAATGTCCAGGGGGCATGTGACGAGTACCCCATGATGATGACCACGGGCAGGATGTTCGCCCATTTCCACACCGGCACCATGACACGGGTCTCAAACAGCCTCGATACCGAGCAGAAGACAGGATATGTGGATATCAATCCCGAGGACGCTGAAAAGCTCAACGGCGTTTGATCCCATCGCAAAGATTCCCGAGTTCAAGGTCGGTGCGGTCAAAATTGAAAAACTGATCGCCTGATCACCCCTAAAACGCTCCGGACCGCCGTTGCGCGGGCCGGGGCTTATCCTTCCCATTCTCCCAGTGCCGAAAATTTTGTTCAGAGGCTATAGCTTTAACGGTTTGCCAAGTATTCGACTGATTTGTCAAGACAACTTAAGGTGTTTTCAGTCGAAAGACTGCGACATCACCGGTGTAAGAACCAGCGGTTCCTTCCCCCCCGGGTCCTGCCTGATCGGGGCTATTCTGCTTATTGTTGCCGATGCCATAGGCAAGACAGTCATCCTTCCCTATATTTTGCCGGTTGGGATTGTCACCTCCTTCATCGGCGCCCCGTTTTTCATCTGTCTCATCATCACAAAGAGGGGGGATTTCTGGTAATGCTTGAGGTCAGGAATTTGGAGTACGGTTATAACGGCAAGAAGATTTTGGACAAGATCGACCTGACGGCCAGGGCGGGAACGATATCGCAGCCGTGGACAGGATTATGGGAGAGATGGGGATCATGGGGCTGGCCCATCGAAACCTTGGGGACCTGAGCGGTGGAGAACGACAGCGGGTTTTCATTGCCCAGGCCCTTGGCCGGGAGCCCGGGCTGCTTTTTCTGGATGAGCCGACCAGCAATCTTGACTTGAGATATCAGTTTGAGGTGCTTGATATCATCAGAAGGTTGACCAGGGAGATGGGGATCGCCTCGATCATTGTCATGCATGATCTCAATCTTGCCGCCAGGTATTCCGATCAGGTCGTGGTGCTGTCGACCGGGGAGGTGTTTGCCCGGGGCCGGCCGGGAGAGGTTTTGACCTCAAACCTCATTGAGGCTGTCTACAAGGTCAGGGCAAGGGTGAAGATCGATATTTCCGGAGTCCCCCGGATAAACTTTTCGGGTCTATCCGAAGCTTAGATTCAACGAAGGTAGTGCAGTCAGCATGTGATTTGACTTTCTCCTGATAAACGACTACTCTCTTTCTGACTTGAGATAGTATCTATCCGCCGGTCGTGGACCGAAGATAACCGAATACCATGAATGGATGTTGCCAATACGTATGATTCAAAGGAAAGACCATGTCTGATCAAGACCCGATCAAAACCCTGTATAAGTCCCTTACCGGTAGAGGCGGCATGCCCCTGAAGCCGACCCATCCCTATTATGTGCCGTTTTTGAAGTCAACACCGGAAAAAGATCCCATACTCGCCCTCTGGAACCGGATTGACATGGCTGAATCGGAAAGTGTCTATCTGTTGACGGGTTTTCGCGGCAACGGCAAAAGCACCGAACTCTTGCGGCTCAAGAGCATGTTGGAAAGCAGCGATTGCCAGGTGTTTCTGGTGAATATGCTTGATTATGTGCTCATGACCAAGCCCCTGGCCCTGTCGGATTTCATTCTTTCCCTCATGGCCGCCCTGGCCGGTCAGGTGGAGGAATCCTTCACCGAGCTGGCTCCCCTCAGCAGATCCTATTGGGAACGCTTGCATAAATTCCTGACCTCGGAAGTGACCCTGGATAAGATCGATGTAGGGGTGCCTGGTTCCGGGGGCGCAGCCAAGCTGGGATTTCAGCTGAAGACCGACCCGGAATTCAAGTCCAGAATCCAGAAACACCTTGAGGGCCATTTGACCAGCCTGGTTGAGGATGCCCGCGAATTTGTCAATCAAGTGGTTGATGAAATCCGGAAACTTACAAATGATCCGGACAAAAAGGTGGTGTTGCTGGTCGATTCCCTGGAGCAGATTCGCGGGGTGGGGGAGGAGGCGGCAAAGGTCTATGCCAGCGTGGTTGAGCTTTTTTCCGGCCAAGCTGCCAACCTGGAGTTTCCGAAATTGCATATCGTTTACACCGTGCCCCCATATCTGAAGGTGCTGATCCCCAATCTTGGCCGAACCCTTGGCGGCCATCCCATCAACGAGTGGCCCAATATCCATGTCCGTAACAAGGAAAACGAGGCGGATGGCCAGGGACTTTCCCTCATGGCAGCCATCATCGACAAGCGGTTTGCCGGCTGGCGCGATATCATTCCCGAACAGACCCTGAACAGGCTTGCCGAAGTCTCAGGGGGCGATATGCGTGATTTCTTCCGCCTGATCCGGGAATGCGCCATCAGCCTGCGCACGGCCAGGTTATCCGATCCGGATGCCCAGCTTGACCAGGCCTCTGTTGAACGGGTCATCCGGCAGCTCCGCAACGAATTGCTGCCCATCGCCGAGGAAGACGCCCTTTGGCTGAAAAAGATACACCAGACCAAATCATCCTCCCTTCGAAGTGACAAGGATCTGCCTTCCCTTGCCCGTTTCCTTGACTCCAATCTGATCATGAACTACCTCAACGGGGAGAATTGGTATGATGTGCATCCCCTTATCATCCAGGAAATCATGGGGGCGAGTGAGTCCGGGGATGGCAAATGAGCATGAATAAAGCCCCTTCTTTGAACCCCGATGGGGAACAGGCCTGGCTTCGCCTCAAGCTGCACCTGGAGTGGTGTGACCATTTTGCTCTGGTATTCATTTTTACGGCACACCCCGGGGTGGTTAATTGTTTTCGGGAAAGACTGGCAAATATCTATCGTGCCAGGGTAACACGTTTAGTGATCACAGATCCTGATACCCCCGAGGATCTCTTCAATACCTTGTTGCCCAAACTCTTGCATCCTCCGGTTCACCAGCAGTGCTTAAAAAAACCGTACTGGATCGATCTCAGCGGTAAAAGGGGGGAAGGGTGGACCAAGGCCCGGCTCTCCTTTTTAACCCGGCTCAATGAACAGCGGGAACCCCTTCGAAAAGCCCTGAACAGCCCCCTGGTGCTGGTGCTTCCCCTTGAAGAACGGCCCCGGATCAAGCAATTGATTCCGGATCTGTGGGCGATCCGGGATTTTAGCATGGAGACGGGCTCTTGGAGCAGCCTTGAGGGGGATCATTCTCAAGCTCCGGCAAAAGAGCCTGTAAAAGTCCACACGCTTTCTCCCTTTGATACTTCCCTGGTTCAGGAGTGGGAACGCCTGAAGAAAAAAAACACATTGGACAGGGGCTTTTTCCTTGCAGCTCAACGGGCCCTGGATGTCTGTCTTAGCTCCGGTCAGCACCGACTCGCAGTCCGGATCGCCGAAAGCCAGAGAGAAAGCGCAAAAAATCGGCTGCAACAAACGGGAGAAACGCGGGAATCCCTGCGTGACCTCTCTGTCTCTTTAAACAACGTCGGTAATACAGCCAAAGCCTTGGGAGAGTGGGAAAAGGCTCAAGCCCTGTTTGAAGAGAGCCTGGAAATTCGCCGCCGCATCCTTGGGCAAATAGGAGAAACGCCTGAATCCCTGCGTGACCTCTCTGTCTCACTTGATAACGTCGGTAATACAGCCGAAGCCTTGGGAGAGTGGGAAAAGGCTCAAGCCCTGTTTGAAGAGAGCCTGGAAATCAGCCGCCGCATCCTTGGGCAAATAGGAGAAACGCCGGAATCCCTGCGTGACCTCTCTGTCTCACTTGAGAATGTTGGGAAGGTTGCCAAAGAACTGGGACAATTGGAAAAGGCCCGGGCATTTTTTGAAGAGGGGGTGTCCATTGCCCGGATTCTGCATGGGCTGCTGCCCCTTCATGCTGACTATAAAGACTTGGAAGCCCATTTTAAAAGTCGCCTGGAAGACGTGGCATAAAAGAAGAAATGACGGGGCTTGTTCTTGACAAAGGGCGACCGCCTATTCTATAGGTGTAGCCATGCATACATTTGACCAGGATATATCAGTTGCCCGGGAGACCCCGTTTGGCTTCAGTACGACCATTTTGCCCGGTTCAAGCGAATCGACAACCCGAAATAACCGGTGCCTGACTTATAAATGAAAAAAAAACGTTTTTTCCCACCCCGGGGCAGCAGTTACTCCAAGTTGTTTCAGGACTCCTCCTATGGCATATTCAGGGCCGATGTTTCCGGCAGGGTTATTGATCTCAATCCTTCCTTTGCCAGGATGTTCGGGTATGATCACCCGGACCGCTGCATCTACCTTGACCTGGGCCTTAACTGGAATGTCAGTGCCGCTTCCCGTGGGGGCGGGTCCGGGCTTGAGGCATTTTTTGAGGAAACAGGGCACGGTTTCATTGAAAAAGAGTTTACCCGAAAGGACGGGACCCATTTTACCGCCAGGGTCAGCCTTGTCCTGAACACCGGTTATAATGGGTATCTTCCCCATGTGGAAGGCATTATTGAAGATATCAGCCGGGGTAAAGAGGGGGCGGTTTCCCATCCGGAACAGGGGGAGCCGTACAGGGGCGTCTTTGAAAATACGGGCACGGCAACCGTGGTTGTGGATGAATCCACGGTGATCTCCCTGGTTAACGACACCTTTGTCTCAGTGTTCGGGTATCCCAGGGAACAGGTGGAGGGCAGGATGTCATGGGCTGATTTTATCCATCCGGATGATCTTGCCATGATGCAATCCTACCATGAAGAGCGGCGGAAAAAAAACGGCAATCCACCCACCGAGTACGAATGCCGGGCCCTGACCCGGGGCGGGGTGGAAAAGCAGATCCTTATCAAGGTGAGGATGATTCCCAACACCGGGAATAGCGTTGCCTCGTTCATGGACATCACTCCGAGAAAAGAGGCTGAGACGGCCCTGGCCGAGTCCGCGGCCCGGCTGAGATCATTTGTTAATGCATTCAAGGGGTTCATCTATACCAGCACCCGGGAATATGTGATTGATTTCATGAACAAGGCCCTGGTTGAGCGAACCGGCTATGACGCAACCGGGCAGTTTTGCTATTCCGCCCTCCACGGGTTTGGGAGTCCCTGCCCCTGGTGCCGGATGGATGAGGTTTTTGGTGGAAAGACCATCTCATGGGAGGTGAAAAGCCCCCTGGACGCCCACTGGTATTACTGTATGAGCAGCCCGGAACTCAGAAACGGCCGGGTTGAAAGGCAGTATTCCACCCTCATCGATATCACGGACCGTAAACGCCGTGAAAAGACTCTCCTGGAGCATAAGGCGTTTTTGGAAAAAGAGAATCTTTATCTTAAAAAGGCCGTTGGTCAGACCTACCGTTTTGGCAACATTATCGGAAAAAGCGCTGCCATGCAGGCCGTGTACAAGCTTATTGCCAAGGCCGGGGCAACCAGTGCCAGCGTGATTGTCCATGGTGAATCCGGCACGGGAAAAGAGCTCGTTGCAAGGGCTATCCACGACTTGAGCGACAGAAAGGAACACCCTTTTGTTCCGGTAAACTGCAGCGCCATCCCCGAAGAACTGATCGAGAGCGAATTCTTCGGTTATAAAAAAGGGGCCTTTTCCCATGCGGACCGGGATAAGCAGGGCTTTCTCGATGCGGCGGACAAAGGGACCCTGTTCTTGGACGAAATCGGAGATATCGGATTGAAGCTCCAGGGAAAGCTGCTGCGCGCCATTGACGGCGGCGGTTACTGTCCGGTGGGGAGCACCGGGGTGAGACAAAGCGATTTCCGGATTGTCGGGGCCACCAACAAAAATCTGTCCCAGCTGGTTGAACAGGGTCTGATGCGATCCGATTTCTATTTCAGGGTCCATGTGCTCTCGATTTCCCTGCCCCCCTTGAGGGAGAGAAAAGAAGACCTTTCCTTGCTCATCGATTATTTTTGCGATGAAATGCCCGAACCATGTTATCTGCCCGGAAATATTCTTGAAAAGCTCTACGGCTACCACTGGCCCGGCAATGTCAGGGAACTCCGGAATGTTTTGAACCGTTACCATACATTAAAGGTCCTTGACCTTATGGAACATCCGGGAAATGGGAAGAAAACGGTTGATGAAACAGCCCTGCTTCCTGGGGAATCCACCGGTGAAACTCTTAGATCCATGGTGGAAAGACTTGAAAAACGCGTGATCCTGGATGCGTTGAAAAAAAATCAATGGCACAGAACCAGGGTGGCATCCCTCCTTGGTATCGACCGGAAAACCCTTGGGACAAAGATAAAGCTTTACGGGTTGACCCGGGGGTGAAACGGGGAATCTTTGGGCTGATTGGGGAATATTTTCCCAAATTCAATAAAACATTATGATTCCAACCGGATAGCGTGGATGTTTCTTTTTAGATGGGTAAAATTTCCCCGTTTTTGGACTCGTTCGCCGGGGGGGCTGCCACATTCTGTATTGAATGGTATTCCTTTGATTTCAGATTGTTATCAAATAAAAATCTCTCATGGTACGTCAATTGCTCTTGTAAATGGATGTTAATTCTGTTGTCGTTGTTTTGGGAAATGGACAACTGTATGGCACAGACCGGATCTTGCCGTTGAGTAGCAGAACGATTCAGTAACTGAGAGGGATGATGAAGAAAAAAGTTCAATCCATTGGTTTCAGGCTTGTTGCCGGGGGCATCCTTGTTGTGCTCATTCCCCTGCTGATTGTGGGCGGGCTCTCCATGACCAAGGTTTCCAATGCCCTCACAACCCTGTCGAAAAATCAGGCCAGGGATGTTGCAACGGATCTCGCGCGGCTCACCAACCATATTCTTTCGGCCGATATCAACCTGGCAAGGACCTTTGCCGCAAAGCACCAGGTGATCAAGGTGGCCACCCTCAAAGACCGGGGGGATGACAATGGATTGTCCAATGCCGTGTCCGGCATCGTTGAAAATCTCCGAAATACCTTTAACGACCTTGATAACGATTATGAAGGCTTCTTTGTCACGGATGCCAAAGGCAATGTGATCACCGGTGTCAGGGAAGGCGGGAAGCTCTACGCTGATTTCAGTGTGGGAGACCGGGATTATTTTAAAGAGATGATCCTCACAAGGCAGGCGTCCATCGGAGACATGACCCGTTCCAAGGTCACCGGAGAATTGATCTGCGTTGTTAGCGCCCCTGTCAAGTCCGGCAAAGGCGAGTTTGTGGGAAGCTTCTGCCTTGTCATCAAAGCCCGGCATATTACGGAGCTTGTCTCAAGCAGGAAAATCGGCAGCACCGGTTACGGCTTCATGGTAAATAAGCAGGGCACGGTGATGGCCCATCCCGTGGAAAAGCATATCCTATCCCTGAACGCTTTTAAACTAAAGGAGATGGTCGGCTTTACGGAAAAATTGATATCAGGAAAGAGCGGGGTGGATGAATATAACTTCAAGGGCGTTGATAAGGTCTCAGGCTATGCCCCGGTTGGTCTGAACGACTGGTACGTTGCATCCACCCAGAATGCCGGGGAGTTCCTGGCCGCCGCAAACTCCATCCGGAACGCCACCCTGATTGTCGGGGGAATTTCCATTGCCTTGACCGTTGTCCTGGTGCTTCTTTTGGCCCGGAGCATCGTAACGCCTCTCAACGCTGCCGTGGCGGGATTGAAAGATATTGCCGGGGGAGAGGGGGACCTTACCATGCGTCTTGCCGTGACCGGCAAGGATGAGATCGGCGAGCTTGCCACCTGGTTCAACACCTTTATCGAAAAGCTTCAAATAATTATCAGGCAGATCGGGGAGAACTCCGGCCAGGTGGACCAATCCTCCACGGAACTTGTTGAGATTGCGGTCCGGATGTCTTCGGGATCGGATAATACGGCAAACCGTTCCAACAGTGTTGCCTCAGCGGCCGAGGAGATGAGCGCCAACCTTAATTCCGTGGCGGCGGCCATGGAGCAGAGTTCGACCAATACCACCATGGTGGCTGCGGCTGCGGAAGAGATGACCTCCACCATCAATGAGATTGCCCGGAACGCCGAGCAGGCAAGGGGAATTTCCGTAGAAGCCGTGGATAAATCCAGGGCCGCCGCAACCCGGATGGCGGAACTGGGCAAGGCTGCCCAGGCCATTGGCAAGGTCACGGAAACCATCACCGATATTTCCGAGCAGACCAATCTTCTGGCCCTGAACGCGACCATCGAGGCCGCAAGGGCGGGGGAGGCGGGTAAGGGGTTTGCCGTGGTGGCAAACGAGATCAAAGACCTGGCCCTGCAGACGGCCGGGGCGACCCTTGACATAAAGACACAGATCGAAGAGGTTCAGAGCTCCACCGCCGCATCCCTTACCGAGATCGATGAGATCTCCGATGTGATCAACGGGGTCAATGACATTGTCGCGACCATTGCCGCAGCCGTGGAAGAGCAGTCAACGGCCACAAGGGAGATCTCAACCAATATTAACCAGGCCTCCCAGGGAATCCAGGAGGTTAATGAGAACATCAACCAGAGTTCGTCTGTGGCGGAAGAGATCACCAAAGATATCGCCCAGGTAAACATGTCGGCCGGTGAAATATCCAACGGCAGCGATCAGGTGCGCCTGAGTGCGGAAAACCTGACCGGCATGTCGGCCCGGCTTTCGGGCATTGTGGATAAATTCAAGGTGTGAGGCTAGACGAAAGCTACGGCATCCATTTACCCAGGTCCCCCATCTTGGAAAAATGGGTGCTGTAGCTTTTTCTAATCAGGACGGGGCCATGAAATTTTTATTGACCTGCGGGGCCCAGGAAATATATCAACGACAGGCTTAACAAGGCCGTTGTCAGTGCCGTGGTAACACCCACCAGAACCGGCCTGATACCGGATTTTCGCATCTGGGAAAAATTGGTTCCCAGTCCGACCCCGGCCATGGCCCCCAGGATCAAAAGCTTGCATATCTTTTTGATGAGTACCTGGATATCATAATGGATTAAATCCGAGACCCAGGTAAAAAGTCCGAATGTATTTAATACCGCCATTATCACAAATACCAGGACAAACATGGGGATTGAATCGTTGAAGCGTTTCCTGAGGGAGATCTCCTTTTTTTCCGTCAGGTTTTCCGTGGTATGCCTGTAAAACATTCCAATGGCTACAAGCACAAATGCCATCATGCCATTCCGGGTCAGTTTGATAATTGTTGCCATCTCCCCCGCTTCCTGGCTGAAGGAAAATCCCGTGGCAATAACCTGTGAGGTGTCATTTACCGCCGTACCCACCCAGGTGCCGAAGAGTGCGTCGGAAAATCCCAGGTAATGCCCGATCATGGGAAAGACAAAGACGGCTACGGTTCCGATCAATGTATTGGTGGCAATGGCAAAAGAGAACTCCTCTTCCTGGGCATGGATGACAGGTGCTATGGCCGCTATTGCTGTATTGCCGCACACCGCTGTTCCGACCCCGATGAGTATTGCCAGCTTTGGGGGGATTTTGGCAATTCGTCCCAGGAGATAAGATGTTACCAGGGCGACCAATATCAATACGGTCACCATGATGACCGCTTTGCCGCCAATGGCGATGAGCTGGGTGAATGCAATGCGGCATCCTAGTAGAATAACGGCAAGGCGAAGCATCTGCCTGAGGGCAAACCGTATGCCGGGAATCATTCGAATGGGTATGATGAAAAAATTATTGATGAGCAATCCCAGGGAAAGAGCAATCAGGACATCGCTGATCACTTTTTTCGAAGCGCCCGGGAGCAGGGCGTGGAGGAGGGATGTCAACAGAATTACTCCCAGGACTAAACATAGCCCCGGTATGCAGGAAGTCCACCTGTTGTTTTTGTCTATTACGTTGGCGATTTCTCCGGAAAGCTTATTGAGCACTTTCTTTTCTTCTTCAGTAAACGGCTCACCGGATTTTTTGTTAAATACTTCTATGACTCCTAAATCTTTTCCTTGTTTGTTCGTAACAGGTACATAAAAAGCCAAAGGAGCGCTGTAATTTGATTTCCACGCTATTGGCCGGTGGAATCCGGAGGCTTTTTCATGGGAATCCGCCATGTCCATGCTTTGTGCGCTTTCAAAAGTGATTCCTGGTACTTCTTCGTGGTCTGGGATACGAATTTTGACTATCTCAGCATGTTGTTTTTCAGGCGATCTTAATTTTTCCTTCGTATCGTCCTGTCTGACTGTGATGCTCAATTTTACATTAAGGATCTCTGTGATCTTATTTGCTATGTCGGACAACAAGGCCTTGAGATAATCCATCGCTCCTCCTTTGGTTTTCCCTCTATGTGGTTGTTATGTTTATAAAAAGTGGGGTCTCGGATAACTCGTGGCTATCGCGATGGAGAACCCGCACTTACTAGAAACAGTGAGACGTGTTTCAAGGAGGAAACCTGGGAGATGTCTTGGTCTTTAAGTGAAGTAGAAGGGAAAGAGGTTTAAATCGTCAGAAATCGTAACCAGTCGTTCTCGTTGATCGAACTGATAAGAATTCGCTGTTTGATAATTTTTACAGGTTCGATTGTACGCCAGCTCAAATGGGGTGTCAAAGCAAAAAAACGATCTCTCTGTCATGTGGCTGAAATCAATACTGATTTTTTTTTGGGGCGCGCCTGGAGGGGGATGGAGATGCCGCCCCTGCCCTACAACAATATGCCATGGGGGGGGGCAGGGGCGGATCTGTTCTGTTCCGGGGCCGGCCTCTATTTGAGAACTGGGCTGGTGCCGGACAGCACCCATTTGGCCTTGTCCACGGTCACGGGGGTGTAGTCGTTGAACTGTTCGATCAGCCCCTCGGGGGTATCGTCCACCTTGATGAGTTCCCGGTAATCCGATTTGACAAATCCATGGTCGATCATGTGATCGATGAAATCCAGGAGCTTGTCGTAGTAGCCGCCGACATTCAGGATGCCGCAGGGTTTTTTCTGTATGCCGAGCTGGGCCCAGGTGATGGCCTCGAACAGTTCTTCGATGGTTCCGAATCCGCCCGGAAGGGCGATGAATCCGTCGGAGAGTTCTGCCATCATGGCCTTTCTGTCGTGCATGGTGTCAACGATTCTCAGATCGGTAAGATCGGTGTTGGCCACCTCCATGGTGACGAGCTGTTTGGTGATCACTCCGGTGACACTGCCGCCGTTTTTCAGAACGGAAACAGCCGTGGCTCCCATGGTGCCGACACTTGCTCCGCCGTAGACGAGCCTGATATCCCGCCGGGCAAGGGCCTTTCCAAGTTTGACCGCGGTTTCGACATACAGGGGGGCTTTTCCCGGGCTCGACCCGCAGAACACACAAATTGATTTCATTGGTTCCTCATTCTTTACAATGTTTGTATCTGAACCGGTTTCATGGTATTTCTGAAAGCCGGAAATCATTCTTACCAATTATGATCTGGGGCAGATACCCTGTTTAAATCGGAAATGCAAGAAAATAACGGAGGATGAACATGGAGGTCCGACAGTTCGGCTACGCTTCCGATAACCTGGGATACCTTGTTTACGGGAACCGCCATGCCGTCGCCATCGATCCGGGAGCCGCGGACGAGATGGTCGCCTTTGCCGATGCCAGGGGCCTGGCCATCGGGATCGTGACCAACACCCACTCCCATTACGACCATGTCCAGGGAAACAGGAAGATGCTCCGGCTCACAGGGGCCAGGTTTCAGGATTGCCGTACCCTGAGGGAGCGCGAGTTCATCGAAATCGGGGATGAGCGCCTGCTTGTCTTTCACACCCCGGGCCACATGGACGACTGTTTGAGCTTCAAGGCCGATCACCGCCTCATCACGGGCGACACCCTGTTCAACGGCACCGTGGGCAATTGTTTTTCCGGGGATATGGAGGGCTTTTTCCGCTCCATTAAGTTGCTGACATCGTTTCCCGGGGAGAGCCAGATCTATGCCGGTCATGATTATGTGAGGCAGTCCATGGCCTTTGCCCGGACCATTGACCCGGATAATCCCCATATCGACGCTTATCTCGGGAAATACGACCCCGGCCATGTGGTCTCCACCCTGGCGGATGAGTTCAAGGTCAATCCCTATGTGCGTTTCAACCATCCCGACCTGGTGGCGGCCATGGAAAAGCATGGGCTTCCGGTCGCAACCGAGTATGAGCGGTGGTGCTCGGTCATGGAACTTTATTGAGGCGGTCGTAAAAGGCCTGTTCAAGTTCTTTGACCCGGTCTATCCTTTCCGGGGTGAAGAACCGCTGATAGAGCGGGTCATCCATTGGGAGGGGCTGTTGAAGGATCTTATGCTCAAGAATGAAGAGAACCTCCATGGACTTGTCGCAGCAGGGGTAGCCCCTGTCGTCCAGATGGATGTCCGGGTTTTGCCTGATTTTAATGACGTTATTGATGTCCACAAGCTTTAACCCGCCTTCATGGGTCAGCATGAGGTTGCCGACCCCCGCAAGGTCCGGAATATGGGCTGTGGCATGGATCATTCTTCGCACGGCCGCAACAAAGGTTTTGATATCCCTTGCCGCCCTGTGGGTAAATTCCCGGTAATGGGTGGTGGCATTGGGGGTGTAAAAATGTTTGAGCGCCTCTTTTCCGGTAAGGTGCCAGGGGTCGAGGGTCGTTCCCCGGATATACTCCTGGAGTCCGCAGAGGAGGATCTCCCGGGCACCCGTACCCCTGTATTCGACGATGAACTCCTCGCTTTTCGCAATAAGCCCGGGGCCGAGGTACTTCAGGAGAAGCTTGTACTTTTGGATCTCTCCAAGGGCCTGGTCCAGGGAGTCGAAGGGGGTTCGAAGCACCCTGAGCATCCTGGAGGGCCTGGCCCTTGGAAACAGCCGGATGTTGCCGATGATCTTTCCTGTCTGCTCAGTTTCAAGGTCTTCGGCCCGGATCAGCTCGAATAGGTGTGAGCGCAGGCCGCTCCGGAAGTGCCGCCTGAAGCGGCCGGCAGCGGACGTTCTCAGGAAATTGAACTGCTCGAGGCTGCTGTTCGAAAGAAAGGGCGCCGTGGTGATATCTATGTCTTTGTCATCTGCCATTGGGTCCTCTCCTGTTGTGGTTGACGCCTTCTTTGCCTTTCGGAAAAGGCGGTTGCCTGGAATATGTCTTGCCCTGTGAAACACTGTAACGGAGGCGCCTTCAAAAAGCAACCCGGAGAGGGCGGCTGGAATTAATTGGGGTTCGGAGTAGAATAGTGTTGTTATTTGGTCAAGATTGTAATATCTATATAGGTTTAGAATCGTTATTATTGGTTTAACTTTAAGGATAAGGAAACAGTGAAGGAATTAAAAGGATCACAGAGGAAATACCTGAGGGGACTTGCCCACGACATTAAGCCGTCTGCCTTTGTAGGCCAGAAGGGTTTTACGGACGCATTGGTCCGTGAGGTGAACGAGGCCCTTGACGCCTGCGAGCTGATCAAGGTCAAGTTTGTCGATTACAAGGAGAAAAAGGTCAAGACCGCCCTTGCCCAGGAGATCGAAACGGCAACCTCATCCATTCTAGCGGGCATCATCGGCCATGTCGCCATCTACTACCGTGAGCACAGGGAAACGGAAAAACGACTCATCCGAATTCCCGGATAGGGGCCATGGACCATCCTGCCGGGCCTGAGATCCCTCCCTGGAAGATTCCCGAAGAGTGGAATCAGGCTCTCCAATCCATAGAAATCCCGGCACAGCGCCGTTGGGACAAGTTAGAAAACGCACGGATGCTTGCGGGTTGTGTCAGGCAGGATCTGACCGAGATCTCCACCCGTATCGAGGCGGTCGCAGGCCGGACCTGCACGGTGTGTGAAGACATCTGCTGCTGCAGGGCCACGGTATGGTTTGATTTCAGGGATCTTCTTTTTATTTATCTGAACTTTGGAAGGTTTCCGGCCGGCCAGATCACCCGGACGCTGAACGGCGCCTGTTCCTGCCTCTCCTCCACGGGATGCACCCTTGAGCGGTTGCACCGCCCCTTTCTCTGTACCTGGTACTGTTGTCCTGCGCAGATAAGGGTGATGGAGGGGGAGGGCCCGGGAACCAGGCGGGCGTTTGAGGCCCTTCTCAACAGGATCAAGGCCAACCGGAAGGCCCTTGAGGACGCGTTTATCGCGGCTGTCGGGTGAGGTTCCATCCGGGCCCGAAGTTTGTTCGGACCCGGACGGCAATCATGGTGGTGATCAGGATCAGGCGTTGTCCTGTGCCCGAATTTCGGCCCGTTTGATCTTTCCGCTGATGGTCTTGGGAAGCTCGTCAACATAGTCGATGACCCGGGGGTATTTGTAGGGGGCCGTGACTTTTTTAACAAAGTTCTGGAGTTCTTTTGTCAGTTCTTCCGAAGGGGTGAACCCGTCGTTGAGAACCACGGTGGCCTTTACCGCCTGGCCCCTGACTTCGTCCGGAACACCGGTGACCGCCGCTTCCAGTACCGAGTCGTGGGCCACAAGTGCGCTCTCCACCTCAAAGGGGCCGATCCTGTAGCCGGAACTCTTGATAAGATCGTCCACCCTTCCCAGGAACCAGAAATAGCCGTCCTCATCCATCCACGCCTTGTCTCCGGTGTGGTAGTATCCGTCCCTGCATGCCTTGGCCGTCTTCTCCTCTTCCTGGACATAGCCGTTGAAAAGCCCGATGGGTTTTCCTTTATCCAGTTTGACGCAGATTTCGCCCTCGACGCCGGGGGGGCAGACATTTCCGTCCCTGTCCAGAAGATCGATGGTGAAGCCCGGAACCGGACGGCCCACAGAGCCGGGTTTGGGTTCCATAAAGTGAAAGGTCGCGAGCAGGAGGGTTGTCTCGGTCTGGCCGTAGCCCTCATAGATGGACAGGCCCGTTGCCTTTTTCCAGGTGTGGAACACGCTGTCGTTCAACAGCTCGCCTGCGGTGGTGCAGTGTTTCAGGTGTGAGAGATCGTATTTGGCGAGATCTTCCTGGATCATGAAGCGATAGACCGTGGGCGGGGCGCAGAAGGTGGTCACCTTGTGCTCGGCCATCATCCTAAGGAGCTTTCCCTGGTCGAATTTCCCCCTGAAATCGTAGACAAAGACCGTGGCCCCCGCCATCCACTGGCTGTAGAATTTTCCCCAGACCGCCTTGCCCCATCCGGTATCGGCCAGGGTGAGCTGGATGTCGCCGGGTTCGAGATCGTGCCAGTAGGTTCCCGTGGGCACATGTCCCAGGGGGTAGGTGTGGGAGTGGGCCACCATCTTTGGGGCGCCCGTGGTTCCCGAGGAGAAAAAGATGAGAAGGGGATCGTCTCCGCCGGCACAATCGGCGGGTTTCGAAAAGGTGTCGGAGGCGTTGGCCACCAGGGTGTCGTAGCATTCCCAGCCGGGGGAGGGAGTCTCCTGTCCCACCTCCAGGAAGATGCCCAGGCCCGGGCAGTGCTCCTTGGCCTTGTCCACGGTGGGGGTCAGGGTGTGTTCGGCGATGATGCCCCGGATGCCTGCAAAATTGACCCTGTATTCGATATCCTTTTCAGTGAGGAGAAACGGGGAGGGGATGGCGACGGCCCCGATTTTGTGCAGGGCAAGCATGGTCACCCAAAACTCCATCCGCCGGTAGAGGAGGATCATCACCTTGTCGCCCTTGGCAATGCCCTGGTCCGTCAGGGCGTTGGCAAGCCGCGCCGAGGTGGTTGAAAAATAATCCAGGTCAAAGTTGCGGCAGTTTCCCTGGTTGTCCACGTGGATCATGGCCGGGCGGCCCGGGTTCTCTTTTGCTGTCTCGTCGACGAAATCAAAGGCAAAATTGTAATTCTCCGGTACGTCGACCGAATAGTCCCGGACGAAGGCGTCATAGGTTTCAGACTTTAGTTTTTCCATACAAGATTAACTCCATGTTAAAAATTGATAAGACCGGGGCTTTTCATATTCATAGGGTGCTTGGCCGATGGTTCGCGGTCATGCAAGCACATCCAGAAAGGTGGCGCTTTTCTGGTCAAGTCCGCGCATGGCGTGGGGAATGTGTGAATTGAAGTAGAGACTGTCTCCGGGTTCCATGACAATGGTTTCCGTCCCCAGGACAACCTCGAGCCGTCCCTCCAGGATATGGATGAACTCCTGGCCCGGGTGGTCGTTGAAGGTGAGCTCCTCCTTGGTCTTGGGCGGAACGATCACCCGGAAGGGTTCCATCTTTCTGCCTGAGAACCGGTAGGCCAGGCTGTGGTAGTCGTAGTCCTTGCGCCGTTCCACCGCCATCACGTTTCCCCGCTTGACCAGGGAGTAGTTGTGAAGATGGGATTCATCCCCGGACATGAGCACGGTGGGGTCCATGTTAAAGGTTTTGGCAACGGAAAAGAGGTAGCTGACCGGGATATCCATGGTGCCGGATTCATAGTCGATGATGTTCTGTTCCGTCATGTTCAGCTTTTCTGCCATCTCTTTGGTGGTGATGTCCACGGCGTCCCTGAGGCCTTGGAGTCTTGCGGCGATCTCCTTGTAGACAGGCGTTGTACTCTTCATAATCGGTTCCTCTATGGGGTTTGATTCCAACGATTAAAAACAAAATAGGAAATCTATCAAGAGAACATGGTTCTGACAATAGATTTCAGAAAAAGTTTTTTTCCTTGACTTGAACAATGCATATGCATAGGAACAATGCATATGCATAAGAACAAAGCAGTCCGAAAGTTTCGAGTTTTGCCATTGATTTCATAAAGGAGAGCGTCATGTCACTGTATGAGAAAAGGTTCTGGCTCAAGAGTTACGGCAAAGGGATCCCCCATGATATCGAAATCCCCGACAGGCCCGTGAGAGACTTTTTCAAGGAAAACGTGGGGCGGTTCCCGGATAAACCCTACCTGATTCATAACGAAGAGACCCTCTCCTATGCCACGGTCAACGAGCTTGCCTGCCGGCTGGCCAACGGCCTTGGAAAACTGGGGGTGAAAAAGGGCGACAGGGTAGCCTTTCTCATGCCCAATATCCCCCAGCATGTTATCGCCATCCAGGCAGGTTACAAGGCCGGCACCGTAAATGTGGGGCTCAACATCCTCTACACGGTGCCGGAGCTGAAACAGCAGATCAACGACTCCGGCGCAACCACCCTCATTGTTTACACACGGATCGCCGAAAAGGCCTTTGAACTCCGGAAGGACCCCGACTGCCTGCTGGAAACCGTGATCGTGGTGACCCCCAGGGGAGAGGCCACCGTGGAGGAGACCGGCTCGGTGTTTGATTTTGAGACCCTCCTTGCCAACGCATCCGCCGGGGAACCAGAGGTTGACATTGCTTCCGGGGACACGGCCATGCTTCAGTACACCGGAGGGACCACCGGGGTCTCCAAGGCGTGCTGCCTGACTAACCGCAACATAATGGTCATGTGCCGCCAGTACGGCACCTGGATCGCCGGTGCCTGTCCCCCGGAAGAGGTGAGAAACCTGTGCGTGGTTCCCCTGTTCCATGTGTACGGCTGGAACACCAGCGTGAACCTGACCCTGTTTGGCGGGGGCAGCATCATCCTGGTGACAAGGGCTGAGCCGGAACTTATCCTTTACAACATCAACCGTCACGAGCCCACCATCTGGTGCACCGTGCCCCGGCTTGTCAACATGCTGATCAACCATGAGGACACCCCTGATTCAAAGATCGACAGGATCAAGGCGTTCTTTTGCGGAGCGGCCGCCCTTCCCCTGGAGGAGATGCGGCGGCTCAAGGCGCTTTCCGGTTCCCCGGTGATGGAGGGGTATGGCACTGCGGAAACCACCAACCTCATCACCATGAACCCTGTTGATAATATCAGGGAGGGAACCGTTGGCCTGCCCCTGCCGAACACCGTGGTGAAGATCGTTGACAGCGAGAGCGGCCGGTTCGTGATGCCCGTGGGTGAGCCGGGCGAGATCGTTGCCAAGGGGCCCCAGATCATGGAGCAGTACTGGAACACCCCCGGGGAAACCGAGCTTGCCTTTACCGACGACGGGTATCTCTATACCGGGGATATCGGGTGCATGGACGAGGAGGGGTTTGTCCATATCCTGGACCGTAAAATGGATGTGGTGATCAGGAGCGGATTCACCGTCTATCCCAGGGAGATCGACGAGGTGGTCTACCAGCTGGAAAACATCCAGGAGGCCTGCACCGTGGGCGTTCCCCACGAGACCAGCGGGGAGACGGTAAAGACCTATGTGGTGCTAAAGCCTGACACTTCCCTGACCGTGTACCAGGTAAGGGAGCATTGCCGTCGCCAGCTTGCCGCCTACAAGGTGCCGGAGATCGTCGAATTTGTGGATGAGATTCCCAAGACCGGTATTGGAAAATTCGACCGGAAGGTGCTGCGCACCGGCGGGCGCATCACACTGGATTGGTGAGCCGGTTGAACAGCCGGGTTCCGTTGTCAAAGGTCTGCTGAACCAGGATCTCCATGGGAACTTCGAGGAGGGTTGCCGCGGCTTCCGCTACCACCGGGAGGTTTGCCGGGGTGTTTATCCCGTCTTCCACGGGCTCCGGCAGCCGCGGCAGAAGGTCCGGGCTGTCAGTCTCGATGAGGAGGCGGTCCCGGGAGACCGCTTTCAAGGCCTTGCCGACCTTCTTGTTGCCGGGGTTGGTGACAGTCCCTGAAAACGAGATATAAAGATTGTGGCGCTCAAACATGGGCACCATGTCAGCGGAGCCGGAAAAGGAGTGGATCAGTCCCCCGCCGGCCAGGGGGCCCATATGCTTCAGGATTCGGATGAAGCTGTCCCAGGCCTTCCTGATGTGAATGGATACGGGAAGGCCCAGGGTGTGCGCCAGGGCAAGCTGGCTTTTGAACACGGCTTCCTGCAACTGCCGGTCCGGGGTGGCGCTGGTGAAGTCGAGGCCGATTTCGCCAACCCCGGAGGGAATGCGCTCTAAATAGCCTCCCAGGTTCTCCTCCCAGGCAGGGGATACGGTTTCCACATACCAGGGGTGGACGCCAAAGCAGGGGAGGACCGTGTCCGTCCTCCCGGCAATGGCCATGAGATCCGCCCAGTCCGGTTCCTGTGTTCCGCAGGAGACGAGAAACCCGCCCCCGGAGCTGTTCCAGGTTTGGAGCATCCGGGAAAGCCGCTGTGACAGCCGCTGGTCCTGGAGGTGGCAGTGGGCGTCAAACCGTTTCATCCGCTAAAAAAGCTCGCTTGTCTCGTGGCCCAGTGGCCGTGTCATGAGCCTTTTTACGGCTTCCTCCGGGGTGGACTCCTCATAGAGGGCCTTGTACACCTCGTTGATGATGGGCAGATCGATGCCGAGTTTCTTTGCAAGGTTATACACCGATTTGGTGTTTCTCACCCCTTCGGCCACGGAGCGCCTTTTGGCCTGGATCTCGGCAATGGTTTTTCCCTGGCCCAGTTCTTTACCCACGGTATAGTTACGGCTCAGGTCGCCGGTGCAGGTGAGGATAAGGTCCCCCACCCCCGAGAGCCCGGAAAAGGTGTGGGGATTGGCCCCCATTTTCATGCCAAGGCGCCTGATCTCGGCAAGTCCCCGGGTGATGACGGCCGCCCGGGTGTTAAGGCCCAGTTCCATGCCGTCCACAAAGCCCGCGGCAATGGCGATCACGTTTTTCACGGCCCCCCCGAGTTCCAGCCCGATGGGATCGTCATTGACATAGACCCTGAAATAGTCCGTGGCAAAAATGTGCTGGACATGGGTTGCCACCTCGATGTTTTTCGATGCGATGCTGATGGCCGTGGGGACCTTGTCCGCGACTTCCTTGGCAAAGCTCGGGCCGGACAGGACCACGAGGTTGTCCGAATCCAGGGTGGGAAGGCTCTGCTCCAGGACCCCGAACATGGTGAGGTAGGTCCCGTCCTCGATTCCCTTGGATGCCGTGATCAGGATGGTTTCTTCCGAGATGTGCCCTGCCATCTGTTCGGCCACGCTTCGCATGGTGTGGGAGGGGACGACGATGAGAATCATTTCGTTTCGCTTCACGACCGCTTCAAGATCGTTGGACGGAACGATACGGTCGGACAGGGTGACTCCGGGAAGAAACAGCTTGTTTTCCCGGTGTTCCAGGATGTCCTGCTTTACCTCGGTTTCATAGGCCCACAGGTCGATCATGTACCCTTTTATTGCAAGGAGGTTCGCAAGGGCCGTGCCCCAGCTGCCTGCTCCAACGACTCCGATTCTTTCTGGCGCTTTTGTTCTTTTATCCATTCTTTCTTCCTGGTATCTCTGTTTATATTAAAACGTGATTGAAGCCTATTTTTTATAAGCTGGCGCCGGTTTTGTCAATTGTTGCTTTTGAACACCGTTCTCCCGGCACTCCCGGTTGCCCGGTCTGTCATCCCTTTATCAGGGTGGGGGGGTATATTTATCGGCGATAATATCATGCTTTGTTTGCGTTTACCTGTTTTTCATGGCATAGTTACGAAAATCACCCGCCTTTTAAAAACAAGGAAAACCCAAAATGTTCAAAAAGCTTTTACCAAAGGAGGATCGCTTTTTTTCTCTTTTCAGGGAGCATGCGAACACGATTGCCGAGGGCATTGATCTGTTTGAGTCGCTTCTGACGAACTATTCGGAAAGGGAAGAGCTGACAATTCGTATTAAGGAGGCCGAACACAGGGCCGATCAGATCGCCCATGAAATTTTTGGACTGTTGAACACCGTGTTTGTCACGCCTTTTGACCGGGAAGATATCCAGTCATTTGCCAATCACATGGACGATATAATCGATCTGGTGGAAAAGGCCGGAAACAGGATGAATATCTATGACATGCCGTCCCTCCCGGATCATGTCCGGGAAGTGACGGACATTCTGAAAAAAGCGTTTTCAGAACTTCTAACCGCCGTTGGCATGCTGTCCGATTTGAAACGGAAAGACGAGATTCTTAAAATATGCATCAATGTGAACAGTCTTGAAAACGAAGGAGACGTGGTCCTTCGCCGGGCATTGCGGGATCTTTTTGATAACCCCGTTGATCCGTTTTCCCTGATAAAGCAAAAGGAAATATATGAGTTGCTGGAATCCGCCATTGACCGGTGCGAAGATCTTGCCCATGTGATTGAAACCATATTGGTCAAATACGCGTGAGGGAAAAAACAGATGGAAATGATAATTTTTGCCGTGGGGATTATTTTTATCGCATTGGTGTTTGATTTTCTGAACGGGATGAACGATGCCGCCAACTCCATTGCCACAATTGTGTCCACCCGGGTGCTCTCCCCCCGCCTGGCCGTGGCCTGGGCCGCCTTTTTCAATATGGTCGCGGCTTTCGGGTTCGGGGTGGGGGTGGCCAAAACCATTGGCAAGGGCGTGGTAAGTTCCGATATGATATCCCTCTGGTTTGTCCTGGCCGTGCTGGCAGGAGCTGTGTCCTGGACCCATGTGTGTACGTTGATGGGGTTGCCCATCAGCGTCTCCCATGCCCTGGTCGGCGGAATCATCGGGGCCGGTATTGTAAAAGGCGGATTCCAGGTGCTGATCCTGTCGGGAATCGTTAAAATCGGCCTTTTTATAATTCTTTCCCCCCTCGTGGGAATGACCCTGGGCATTTTTTTCTCCATTGCGACCGCATGGATCTTTCGAAAATGGGCGCCGGGAGCCGTGGATCGTTTTTTCCGTGTGGGCCAGCTCCTGTCGTCGGCCATGTTCAGCCTGGGCCACGGCGCCAACGATGCCCAGAAAACCATGGGGATCATTGTGATGGTGCTGGTTGCCGTGGGCTGGCAGCAGGATTTCTCCGTGCCGGTGTGGGTCATTTTCTCCTGTCATTTCGCCATTGCCATGGGAACCCTTTTAGGCGGCTGGCGGGTGGTCAGAACCATGGGCATGCGGGTGACAAAACTGATGCCGGTTGACGGGTGCTGCGCCGAGATGGCCGCGGCCGCATCCATTATCGGGAATTCTTTTGCCGGTATTCCGGTGTCAACGACCCATACCATTACCGGCGGTATCATCGGTGTCGGCTCCGCCCATCGTCTGACGGCGGTCCGGTGGGGCGTGGCCGGGAATATCGTTATTGCATGGGTTTTGACCATTCCCGGTTCGGCCCTGGTTGCCGGAATCATGTATGCCCTGATGCGGTTCCTGGGGGCTGCGTGATTCCTTAAGGCGTTCTATTCTTTTTCAGCTTGTCCAGGTACTTGTTGGTTTCCGATACGATTACCCCGCTCAGGCCGATGAGGCCGATAAGGTTGGGTATGATCATCATGCCGTTAAAGCAGTCGGATGCGTTCCAGAGAAGATCCAGTTTGGCCACGGCGCCCACCGGAACCAGGATGATCCAGAGAATCCTGTAAGGGAGAACCGCCTTGATTCCGAACAGGTACTCAAAACATTTTTCTCCGTAATATCCCCATCCCAGAATGGTGGAGTAGGCGAAAAAGATCAGGCCGAAGCTGACAATAAACCCGCCCCATTTTCCGGGCATGCCGATGCTGAAGGCGTTTCCGGTCATGGTCACCACCTCGGCTCCGGAGTTCCACACGCCTGTGACGATAAGGACCAGGCCGGTCAGGGTGCAGACGCAGATGGTGTCTATAAAGGTGCCGGTCATGGAGACCAGGGCCTGTTCCACGGGTTCCTTGGTCTTGGCTGCGGCTGCGGCGATGGGGGCGGTACCCAGGCCCGCTTCGTTGGAGAAGACGCCCCTGGAGATTCCTTTCCTGATGGCAAGCATCACGGCGGCCCCGGCAAATCCTCCGCTGGCGGCGGTTCCATTGAAGGCACCGTCAAGGATCATGGCAAAGGCCTGGGGAACCTGGGAAGAAAAACGAAAGAGGATAATCAGGCATCCCAGGATATAGACAAAGGCCATGGAAGGGACGATATAAGAGGTGATTTTTCCGATTCGCTTGACACCCCCCAGGATCACGGCGGCGGTGGCGATTCCGCACACCATTCCAGACCATATGGGCTCTATTCCCAAGGCTTTCAGGTTTCCTGCAATGGCGTTGGCCTGGATCATGTTTCCCGTTCCAAGGGCCGCGATGCAGGCAAAAGCCGCAAAGGCAACCCCCAGCCATTTCTGTTTCAGGCCCAGTTCCAGATAGTACATGGGACCACCGTTCATTTCGCCGTGTTCATCCTGAACACGGTATTTAACCGCCAGGATTCCCTCTCCGTACTTGGTAGCCATGCCGAAGAACGCTGCCAGCCACATCCAGAAGAGTGCGCCGGGCCCGCCCCAGTAGATGGCCGTGGCCACACCGATGATGTTTCCGGTCCCGATGGTGGCGGCCAGCGCCGTCATCAGGGCCTGAAAATGGCTGATATCTCCAGGCTCATCGTCATGATTTCCGAACATCATGCCCAGGGCATATAACAGTTTGCGGACCTGAAGTCCCCTTAATCGAACTGTTAGAATAATGCCGGTTCCCACGAGTAGTGCCAGTACCGGCACTCCCCAGACCATTCCACTCAGGGTGGAAAAAAAGCTGTTCAGTTGCTCTATCATGAATTCTCCGTCACTCTTGAGTCATCCTAGGCTGACCGAATTTGCCGATAGAGCATCCCGGGAAAAGAGGATATGAATATCTTCAAGGAATCAGCCAAATTTATCGGCTGGCTTACCGGTTCCATCGCCGGGATCGGCGGGCTCTTCTATGCTGCAGGCTATATCCTGGTGACATCGAATCTGTACCTTCTCGGGTTTGATGACCTTATCGGGTACAGCCATGAATACTATCTGCATGAGGGGGCGGAATTTTATATGATTTGCCTGCTCCTGGCCGGTGAGACCCTGCTGTGTATTTCGGCGTTCCTGGCCGTTGTCGTTTCCCCTTTCGCCATCGTGCTTGCCGTGAAGCGCCGAACAGTCATCCCCTGGCTCAAAAAAGGCAAATTATTGTTGACCGACTCCGATGAACAGTATTCTCGCTGGTTCAGGCTGGTTTTAATAACGGTAGCTGTTCTGGTGTTTTTTCATCTGCTGGACAATCTGGAATATTCATTCGCCCCGACGAGGATTGCCGGGATCGTCTACCTGGATGCGGGTGAAATAAAGAGGATTCTTGAGTGCGACGGGCCGGCCGGCAGCGAGGATTCGCTTAAGAAATGGCTTGTCAAAGCCGACAGGAAGAGGCTTGAGAACCACCTGGTGGGGCTGTTGCTGCTTGTCATGGAGTCGGGCATTCTCCTTTACTATGTGTGGGGACAGACGGCCCAATGGGGGTCGCGCATTGTGGTGCGCGTGCCGGTGGCAACGATATTCATTACTTATTTGTCCTTGCTGCCCATGGTTTATGGGGTACTGATCAAGGATCACGAAATCTTTTTCATGGAACCCATATTTATCGATCAAGGCATATCAATGTCCGGAGAATTTTACCTGCTGAATAAAAACGGGAGGGAATTCCTTTTGTGGGAAGCCGATGAAAAGAAGCTTCATTGGGTCTCTTCGTCTCAATTGTCCAGAGCCCGGATCGGATCCCGGGAGTCGCTGCTGAGGGTGATGAGTTTACAATACCTGGAGGAGGTCGAGCTTCATGTTGAAAAAGAATAACAATATTGTGCTGGTATGGTTGTTTTTCCTTCTGATCCTCTCTTCCATGGCAGGGTGTTCCGGGAGCAGGAATATGATCGGAACTCTCCATGTCATGGGGGACAATGCATTCCTGAACGGAGAGGCTGCAACCAGCGGGATGAAGATATACTGCGGAGATCATCTGTATACAGAGGAGGACACCAGCGTGGTGGTCAATTTTGACAGGGGGGGATTTGTGCAGCTGGATGAAAATACCGACCCGGTCTTCGATTATATCAAAAACGGGATGTATATCATGATGAGGATCCTGACCGGCAGGGCTTATGCCGAATCGGACAAGTTGTGCCTGAATGCGCCCCAGCTGTCGTCGTGCAGTCATTCGAAGATTCAGATAGATATCGGTGTCGAAAAAACCGTGCTGACCCTCCTGGAGGGAAGGGCGGAAATAGAGGTGCCGGAGATTTATCGTATGGGCGCTGGACAGCAGGTGATTGTTTCCGATTCCCAGATCGCGGCGGTGAACCGGTTGTCTACTTGTGAACTCGACACTCTTCTGGAATGGCGGTATCATTTTAATTCCACCCTGGAGACCCTGTCGTCGCTGAGGGTCTACTTCCCCGTCGACAGCGTCGAGATCAACGAATCGGCAAAAGAGATCCTCGGGAAGGTTGTTCGAATGCTCAATGTCAACCCCTGGGTGAATATAAGGATCGAGGGCCATACGGACAACACCGGGCCGGGGGAAGTTTATAACTGCGATCTCTCATTGAAACGGGCCAGTGTCGTGATGGATTACCTCATCGGCCAAGGGATCGATGATCAAAGGTTGGAGATTTCAGGCCGGTGCTCACGGTTTCCCGTCGAATGCAACGAGTCCGAAATGGGAAGAAAAAAGAATCGGAGAGTGGAGTTCATACCAATCCTGTGGAATTGAATATTTTCAATTCTTCAGACTTTGCCGGCAGGGTTATGCAGCCGAATACCCCGTCATCATCGCCCATGATCTCGTAGAACTCCTCGTCGGAGCGCTGGCGGGATCTTTTTGAGAACCCCGCCGATCCGTTTTACCTGATAAAACGAAAGGAAATTGATTTCTTCGGGGTGATAGCTGAACTTGTCCGCGCTGATCTTGAAGCGCTTCATGATCTGCCGGAGGGCCTGGCGCTCGAGTTTGCACCGTTTGGCCGCTTTGGTAACGTTGCCGCCGGAAAGGGAGAGGATGCCCTGGATCAGGGCATCCTCCAGCTCCCGCACGTTCCCGGGCCAGCCCTGGCCTGCTACAAAGGCCGAAGGACCGGCTGACACGGGTGTTCATGTATTAGTTAAATTTTGAACAGATTGACTGTTGTTTTAAGCTCTATAGACAAACGACTCAGTTCGCCTGCACTGGAATCAACCTGAGAACTGTTTTCCGACATGGCAGAGACTGTATGACTTACATCACTTATATCTTTTGCGATTTCATTCGACACGACCGAACTCTGGCTCACACTCTCCGTGACTTCCTGGATTCCCTGGGCGGCCTGGCTTACATTGGTGGCAATCTCCTTGGTGGTCACTGACTGTTCTTCCACTGCTGCGGCAACCGTGTCAATCATCTCATTTACATTGCCGATCCCATCGGTGATCTCTTCAATCTCAGAAACGGTTTTCTGGGTTGATTCCTGGATGCTTTCAATTTTTTCCTTGATTTCCAATGTGGCTTGAGCCGTTTGTTTTGCCAGTTCTTTGATTTCGCTGGCAACTACTGTAAACCCCTTTCCGGCCTGCCCGGCGCGGGCCGCTTCAATGGTGGCGTTTAACGATAGAAGGTTGGTCTGTTCTGAAATATCGTTAATGGTTTCAACCACCTTTCCGATCTCCTGGGCAGACCGGCTTAGAAAATTGATGCTTTCAGAAGCTTTTTGGGTTCGTGCAACGGTTTGATTGCTTGTAACACGAGTTCTTTCCGTATTTTGAGCAATTTCGGAGATGGTTGAGGTCATCTCTTCGGCTGCGGCGGAAACCATGTTGATATTGGTAGAAGACTCTTCAACGGTCGCAGTCACAGAGGACAAATTGGAACTCATCTCTTCGGCTGCCGTGGCAACGGCATTGGATTTGAGAGCCATCTTACCAGCACCTTCGGCCATTTCTTTGGAAATATATAGGAGCGTGGTGGAAGAGCTGTGCAGGTCATCTGAATTTCCGGCAATATTAGTAGTGACCCCTTGCATTTTTTCGACAAACACATTGAACCACTTGGCCATTTCACCGACTTCATCCTGGCTGTAAGACTCAAGACGCATGGTCAGATCACCCTCGCCTTGGGCAATATCCTTTAATCCGTCTACCATCATATTGATGGGTTTTGAGAAACGGCCCGAAATAATATAGGTAAGGATACCAATCACCAGAATGACCAAGGCCGAAATGCCGAACACTATGTAGCGTATCGATGTAGACACTTCGGACAACTCTTCTTTTTCAATAAAAACGGCAATGATCCAGTCGGTATTTTCTGATTGAAAAGAATTTACCTGATAGGTTTTTTTGTCAATATTTGTTTCAAAACTCGCCTTGTCTGCCTCAAGGATCGTGTCCAGTTTTTCGATACCGATATCCTTGATATATTTTAGATCATTCGCCTTATTATGGGGATCGGCAAGGATGAGTCCTGTTTTGTGCAGCATCATGGCATATCCTGTTTTTCCGATTTTTACCCCTTTCATGATCTCTGCCAATTTTGCCGAAGAGACGTCTATGGCCATTGCTCCGTAAACTTTGCCTTTGTTATCTTTAAATGTACGGGCATTACTGACAATAATAGACCCGTTTAAAGTGTCTACGTAGGGAGCTGTCCGAATTATTCCTCCGCTCTTATTGGCCATGGACTGAATGTACCAGGGCCTTTTTCTAGGATCATAGTTGTTTGAGTTTTTGCCTTCAGGCCACTGAACGTAACCGCCATCTTCGGTCCCCATATAGATATAGAGTGTACCCGGGTGGGTGTTGGCATAGGTTTCAAATTCTTCATATATCTTTTGCTCAATACCACCGTTTTGGGACGGTGTCCTCATTCCTCCTTTTTGATTCACGTAGCGTGTAATGGTCTTATCCGCACTTTTTACCATATAGTGGGAGGCAAACATGTCAATATTCCGGTCCAGCTCATCGTAAAAAACATTCAGCATCTGCTCAATCAAATTGACCTGCTGAACCACATTCCCCATGTACCCGTCGTGAGCAGATTTGTTGATCAGAATATTAACTGCAATAATTATGGGAATAACGGAGACCAATATCAGCGAGACTGAAAAACAAATGAGTTTTGTTCGAATTGATTTTAACATACGACTCTCCTATGCTGCATAAATAAAGAACAGCTTTATCAATCATCTACACATCAAACAATAGCGTTGCGAAGCCTCTTGCTTTTGCATTACTAATGCACCATTTTCGAACTATCGACAATAGAAACGACATTTTTCTATTTTCCTATAATAACTTTATAGCTGCAGGAAAGTTTTATACCTATAGGATAAAAATATATTAATTGTCAATAAAAGTATGAAGATTATTTTGAGAATGAATGAACGAATGAACGAACGAACGAACGAACGAATGAACGAATGAACGAACGAACGTTGTTTTTTTAAGCAAAAAATAGTGGTGTTCGGTTTGAAAATTGCGTAAAGAATATGTAGAGAAAATTAAATTTTACTTGACAAAGTTAATAAGGTAAAACTTTTGACAAAGCTCTTTGTGCTAACAACAACAATCATTCTTTAATTTTCAGCCCACCAATCAATGACATTAACTTAACTCATTGATTGGTATCCCTAATGAAACCGTCCACTCCGTTTATTAAAAATTCTCGGATATTTTCTTCCTGGCCTTATTGGTTCGATAGTCCTTTGTTTTCAGACGCCCTTCGTTGATGGCCTTACGAAAAGTGCCGTATTTAACCCCGAGTTCTTCGGCAACCTCTTTCTTTGAGTGTTCGCTGTTTAGAAAGTTTTGCGTCTTCTCAAAAAACTTCTGGCGTCATAACATTTCCGCTCTTGCAACCTCTGCGGTCAATAAAAAATGCTTCAGCGCCATGTTTTTTCAGTTTGTTCTGAGCCCGAATAACCTTAGTCCTGAAAAAATGCCTTTTTATAAGTCATTCCCCCCCCCTTGTGGGAATGACCCTGGTAGCTGCAATCATGTATGTCCTGATGGGACTACTGGGGGTTGTGTGATTCCTTCCGGGGGCTACCGGAACTTGTCCGCGCTGATCTTGAAGCGCTTCATGATCTGCTGGAGGGCCTGGCGTTCGAGTTTGCACCGTTTGGCCGCCTTGGTGACGTTGCCGCCGGAAAGGGAGAGCATGGCGCCGATGTAGTTGTGGTTGAACCGGGTCAGCATCTCCTCCTTGGCCTCTTTGTAGGGCAGCTTGTGAAGGGTCTCCTGGTCCAGGTGATCCGGGGGCAGGGACGAGGTGCCTGCCGGGCCCAGGGGGATGTCCGGGCAGGAGATGGTGTCTGATTCGGCGGAGAGGATGCCCTGGATCAGGGCGTTTTCCAGCTCCCGCACGTTTCCGGGCCAGGTCTGCTCCATGAGCCGGGCCATCAGCTTGGGGGAAATCCGTTTCTCCGGGCGGTTGAGGTTTTTGCAGTGTTTTGTGACAAGGTGTTGGGCAATGGCCGGGATGTCGGTGATTCTTTCCCTTAACGGGGGCAGTTCAATGGTAAACACATTGAGCCGGTAGAAGAAATCCTCCCGAAACTCCCCGTCGGAGATCTTCTGGTGGAGATTCCGGTTGGTGGAGGCGATGATCCTTACGTCGATCTTGACGGATTTCGTGTCTCCAAGGGGCTTTATCTCCCGTTCCTGGAGGACCCGCAGGAGTTTGGTCTGGATGGTGGGGCTGATGTCGCCGATCTCGTCCAGGAACAGGGTGCCCTGGTCCGCTTCCTGGAACAGTCCTTTCTTGTCCCTTACGGCATTGGTAAAGGCCCCCTTTTTGTAGCCGAACAGCTCGCTTTCCAGGATATGTTCGGGAACCGTGGGGCAGTTGATGGGGATATAGGGATCCTCTTTTCGCTGGCTCAGGTAGTGGATCGATTGCGCGGTCAGGTCCTTGCCCGTGCCGGATTCGCCCGTGATCAGCACGGTCACGTTGCTTTCCGCCACCATGGAGATCTTTTGAAACACCGCTTCCATGGCCGGGCTCTCCCCGATGAGCTTGCCGAATGAGCCCTTTTTTTCGTTCTGGAGTTTCCGGTTCTCTTTCAGGAGCAGGCCGCGCTCCAGGGCCTTCCGGACCCTGAAGATGATCTCGTCCTGGTCAAAGGGTTTGGAGATAAAGTCGTAGGCCCCTTTTTTGATGGCGTCCACGGCAACGTCGATGCTGCCGAAGCCGGTTATCATGACCATGGTGAGGCCGGGATAGTGTTCCATCACATGGTCAAGGAGCTCAAACCCGTCCATGCCGGGCATGCGGATGTCGCACAGAACCAGGTCAAAGGATTCCTGGCCCAGGATGGTGAGGGCCATCTCCGCTGAAAACGAGGCCGTGACCGTGCAGTTGAGTTCCGGCTCCAGGATTCGCCTAAGAAGCATTGTCATGTCTTTCTCATCGTCAACAATAAGAATTCTGCCCTTCATTATCCTATCTCTCCCTGTTCGGCTGCTTTGGGAAGCATGACGGTAAATACCGTGCCCTTGCCGGGGCGGCTATCCACCGTGATGTCTCCGCCATGGTTTGCGATGATGGCGTAACTCACCGAAAGGCCAAGGCCCGTTCCCTTTCCAACCGGTTTTGTGGTGAAAAAGGGGTTGAATATTTTTTTCTGATTTTCCTGGCTGATGCCCGGGCCGTTGTCCTTTACCGCAATGAGAACCTGGTTGTGGCCGTTTTCCGTGGCTGTTATGGCGACGGTTCCCTTTTGGCCAAGGGCGTAGCCCGCGTTGATCAAGAGATTGATCAACACCTGTCGCAGCTCCTGCTCGTTGCCCGTGACCCAAAGATGCCGGTCGCATCGGAGGTTGAGGTCCATCTCGATCTGCCTCAGGTCGGGATGGTTGGTGAGGAATTTCACCACGTCGTCCACCACCCGGTTCATATTCACCCGGGCATTGTCCACCGAGCTCTTCCGGGAAAATGTGAGAAGGTCGGAAACAACGTTTTTGCAGGCGTGGACATGCTTTTCAATGATTTTCAGGTCATCGTGGCTGGTTTGGCCGCTGGCCGACTCCTGCTTGAGAAGAAGCTGGGTATAGCCGAGGATGATGCCCAAGGGATTGTTGATCTCATGGGCGATGCCTGCGGAGAGCTCACCAAGGGCGGCAAGCTTTTCGGCCTGGGCCATCTGTTTCTCCATCATCTTTTTTTCGTTGATGTTCTTGATGATGAAGTGGTAGGTCTTTGCGCAGCCAAAAGCGCCGTAGTCCACTCCGCAGGTGATCATCACCAGCAGGTTCTCCCCGTCGGGCCGGGCAAAGGCGGTCTCCTCGTTGAGGATGAACTCGTGGGCGTTGATATGGCCCTGGATTCGTTCCCATTCCCTGCCGTCGGCAAAGAGCATCTTGATGTGCATCTCGCCTGTGACCATCTCCTCCTTGGTGTAGCCGGTCATGGTGATGCCCGCCGGGTTGATCTCGATGATTTTCCATTGGCTGTCGGTCACCAGGATGGTGTCCAGGGACTGTTCAAATATCCTGCGGCATTTGTGTTCGCTGGCCGTGAGCATTTCGGTGCGCTCTATCACCTGCTGCTCGAGGTTCTGGTTCAGGTGCACAAGCTTCAGGTGGGTTTTTTCAAGGGCTTTTCGGCTGCTCAGGATCTTCCGGTTTATGTTCCAGCTCTGCTTGAAAAACAGGGTGATCAGGCCCACCAGCATGAACGAGACCGTGTTGATGGTGCCGGAGTAGGGGCTGATGGTCTGCCAGATCCCGCCGTTGGACGAGAGGACGAGCAGCTGCTTCAGGATATGGCCGAAGGACCGGGACAGGGCAAAGATGGTGAATCCCGAGCTGATCCACATGAGATAGAGGTAAACCATGTTGGCCGGGTGCTTCTCCCTCAGCATCTTTGCCTTGTGAAGGGAGATGGTGGAGATGATGATCATGGCAAAGGAGCCAAGGACATCCACGGCCAGGATGGGGGTGTAGGGGAATATCATTTCTCCTCCCCGGCTGAAAGCCCGGTCGGGTTTTTTGTGCATTGCTTGCGGCCTGGGGCGCGGAAGGATGTCATATCTCATCCTCCTCTTCGGCTAAAAGCTTTGAGAGGCCCCGGTAGAAGAGGGCGATGGCCGGGACGCATAAAAGGTGGTCAAGCTTCAGGAGATAATAGAAGTTGGCCAGGGCCCGGCTGCTGTTTGCCGGATCGATCCGGATCTGCCATACGGACAGGGTCTGGACGTCCACGGCCGCGATCTGGTTGTCCAGAAAGTGAACCGCCAGGGCGACCATGTTCCAGAGGATGAAGAACAGTGCCGAGTATTGGATCAGCCGCCATCCCCTTTCCCGGTCGAGGCCCCTGGCGTTGATGGTGAAAATAAGGGTCACCATGGAAAGGAGAAAAAAGATGTGCCCGAGCTGGTGGACGATGATTCCCTCGGAGCCTGAGTGCATCTGGGTGGCGTGGGCGGCGCCGGGCATGAGAATGCCGAGGAAAACCGTTAAAATCAGGGCGCTGTATTGCAACGAAGTCTGTTTCATCTACTCTCTCTTGCCCTGGCAGGCAATGGGGACAGATTTCAAATCTGTCCCCGATGGCTTTTTCTTTTGTACGCATACCTGGCAACGGCAATGGCGATGAATGACAACAGGGCCGACACAAAGTACCAGAACACGGCGTTTGCCTTTACCGTGTGAAACTCAAACAGGGTTTCACTGCCAAAGAGCCGGATCAGGGCCGCCGGGTTGAAGGCATGGTTGACATAGGCCAGCATCAGGAGGATTGGCAGCCAGGTGGTTATCAGGGTTTTCATCAATCCTTCGAAAAAGTAGTCGTAATAAGCGCGGTTGAGCTTGGCCTGGTCTATGTTCTTTGCCATGGCCTTTCCCTTTTCCCTGTCCGGATGGTTGGCGGCCTCCTGGCGGATGCCGTACCAGTACTTGAATTCCTTTTCCAGCTGCCGGTGGCGTTTGGTGGTGTAGTTGGCGCGGAGAACGCCGGATAGAAGAACCATGGAGAAGGCGAGCAGGAAAATGATGGCCGTGGGGCCCAGGGGGTGAAGGGGGGTTAACAGGGTGTTCAACAGGGCGGCTGTCTTAAGACTGTAAATTAAGATCAGGTCCCAGAGGGTGTCAAGGAGGCTGTCCATCGTATAAAAACCTTTGTCTGCCTGCGTATGTTGCGGGTGTCAAAATCAGACAGGGGGTTGCTTTCGCAACACCCCTGTCTTTTACTAAAAACTTAGTATTACTTTATCACCGTTAGATCCAGATCTCAATCTTAAAAACCTGAAGAACAGGAAGAAAAGAGTGATAGGTTTTGAGCTGCGCTATCACCGTTAGATCCAGATCTCAATCTTAAAAACCTGAAGAACAGGAAGAAAAGAGTGATAGGTTTTGAGCTGCGCTACCACCGTTAGATCCAGATCTCAATCTTGAAAAACCTGAAGAACAGGAAGAAGAGAGTGATAGCTAGAACCCATTTTAGCTGAATTTCGCTGAACAGGGTCTGGAGACGGCTTCCCAGCATACCGCCGGCAAAACCACCGATGATGATGGAGATGGCGAGCCAGAGATCGGGAAGGTAGCCGTTGAGAAGGTAGCCGATAAAGGAACCGATACTGGAAAAGCAGGTGCCTACAAGGGCGATGGGAACGGCAACGTACATGGGAAGGGCGCCAAGGCTTGTCATGGCAGGCACGAGGAGGAAGCCGCCGCCGATACCGAAACTACGGGAGACAATACCGATACCAAGACCGAGGATTCCGAAGAGGAGGGGATTGATCCTGAACTCTTCACCCCAGAACTTGAACCTGTAGTCCGTGAGGCTTCCCTTGACAGGCTCGATGGAACCCATTTCCGCGGCAGAGCCCTCTGTCTTGGCTTTGGCAACGGCCGCGTTGAATTTCTTGACCATGGCCTTGATGTTCTTTCTCTTCTCCATGGCTTTGGGGGTAAGCTCCTGGAGGGTCTTGAATCCCATGAGCACAACCAGGATGGCGAGCCATTCCTTGTAGGTCTTCATGGGCAGGTATTCGATGGCGTACTTACCAAGCCATACGGAACCGATAAAGATACCCACACCAAAGGAGAGGCCTACGGGCCATGCAACCCGGCGCTCTTTTACTGCAAAACGGTAGAAGGAACCCAGGGGGGAGAACAGGGTGAGGGCGATGTTGGACGGACGCAGAACGTTGGCCGCATTGATACCGACGGGGCCTGCCGTGTTTACGACCATTACCTGGAAGGCGGCCATGAGCATTCCGCCGGCGGCGCCGATCATGGAGAAGTAAGCGCCCACGAGGATGGCTCCGATGATGATCCAGAGGGGGTTCATGTACCGGCCGCCCTTGTCGAGCCAGAAGCCCTTGGCCTCGAGTTTGTAGTCACCGGCAGCTTCGCCGTTTACAAACACGTTGAACTCGGTGTCGGGGGGGGTGTGGCGGTAGGTCTTGAAGGACGCAGTGAACTTGCCGGTGGTCTTGTCAAGGTCGATTTTAGTGCCTTCGTCCCAGTAGCTGCCGGATGTCGCATGGTCGGCAAGAACGCTCCTGGAGAAGATGGTCACCTTGCCCACACGGGTCAGCTCCTTGGTGATGGTGTTGATACCGTAGCTTGACTCGTGGGCGTATTTGTAGAAGTTCCACTCGGCTCCGTTATTAATGGCGCCCAGCATGCTCTTTGTTTCGTCATCCAGGTCGTTCCACTTGTTGAGCTTGAACATGGTGGTGCTGTAAAGACCCCGTTTTCCCTTCTGGGTGAAGAAGGAGGGACCGCCGAATTTCTTCTTGACAACCTTACCGAGTTTTCCGGGGTTTGAGGTCAGCATGTAGTACAGGACCGGGATGCTGGTCTCTTTGGTGAACCCTTTTTTCTTGGCATCCTTTGCTAACTTCTTGACCTCGGTCTTTCCGTCGGTGTCCTTGGGTGCGAACCTGTTCTTTGCCGAAATGGTCAGGAACAGCTCCTGGCCGGGCTCTATGGTGCCGCTGACCGTTACCACATCACCCGCGCTGTAGCTTGACGCGGAAATGGTGCCCGTGTTTTGCGCCATGGCCGGCATGGCGCAAAACAAGAGAACCATTGAAATAACAAACAATCGAGTCGCAATTTGTTTCATTTTTTTTCTCTTCTCCTTAAGAAATAATAAATTGATGCGCTCCCTTGCGGGACGCAAATCCTATAATCCGCTAACAGGGATCTTTGCCCGCCCCTGTTAAAAACAAAAGTCAGGAATGATTCCAAAGCAAACTGCATGCCCTTGAATAACCTGTTATGGATAAAAAAGCGGGGACAGGTCGTAGGTGCTCGATTTTATAGTGATTTTTTTTTTAGGGGAGGTCTCGTTCTTTTGACCGGGGCGGTCCGGGCGGAGCAATGGCCCCCATGGACCCTGTTTTTGGGGGAAAGGGGGCGCAGTGAAAATATTGCACTTTGTGTGTGGATGTGCGTAAGGTTTATTATTTCAAAGGGTTGGTTGGGTGGTTGTTTTTTCTTGCACTGCAATTTTTTTATTGCAGTTTGTGCCTTTCCCAGGGAAGGGATGGGAAATAACCAATTTGCCCCTTCCTGTGTCAAGGCCTGTGAAACGGGCATTTGCTCCTGGAACAGGTTTTTTTGTTCCTGTGTGGAACCTCTGGGCAACTCGGTACGGATCTTGCTTTATGAGCTCCCCATGATTTGTTGATCACGGAAAACACTTTTGTTGATCCTGATATGTTTATAAAACCTTAAGGAGGAAATAATGAATTTTACAGAAATGCATAAGCAGTTCATCTGGAATGTAAGGCTTGATTTTGACCCGGTCGGCATCCGTTTTGTCTATGACGAGGCTGAGATCGAGAAGCTGCCCGTGACCCATCGCTCAAAGGCCAAGATCACCTACTGCCAGTTTCTGGCCGCCGCCCGCCAGCAGCGTTCCGCCCTGTTCATGGAGCCCAAGAAGCTTCTTTGCCAGAACGCCCATCCCGTGTTCAGCTTCAGGGATCTCGATCAGGAAGCCGATACCAAACGGCACATGAAATACCTCCAGGATGTGGAGCTTGCCTGGGAGGCGCCCGTCCAGAAGGCCAAGCTCGAGAAGGGCTGCATCGGCATCTACATGGCCCCCCTTGACTTCTTTGACAAGATCGATCTTGCCCCGAGCGTTGTTTTCTTTGTCGCCACCCCTTACCAGGCATACCATATGCTCAACGACTACATGGGCGCCATGAAGAAACCGAACCTCCAGTTTTTCCACACCCCAAACTCAGCGGTCTGCTCCGGTTCCGTTTACTCCTATGTAAACAACACCGCCAACATGACCACCATGTGCGCAGGTTCCAAGACCTCCGGAAAAACAGAGATGAACTACGTGAATGTTTTTATTCCCGGCGACCAGATCAACGCCGTTGCCGAGCAGCAGAAGATGCGGATCGACAAGGGTGAGGGCGCCTCCCTCGTGGGTAAGGGTTCCCAGGCCTGGCCCGGCCTTGACGCCTGCAAGGGATGTCCTTTGTTCAAGTTTGAAGAGGTTTAGTCTTTAAGCCTGGTCGGGCGATCCCGGGGTGAGACCCCGGGATCGCCCGGCCGCTATATCCTTGGCCTGAATCCCTCCCCAAGCACCTCATGGACGTTGTTTACAATGACAAAGGCATGGGGGTCTATCCCTTTTACCGTCTCCACCAGCAGGGGCACCTCCCTTCTGGTGACCACCGTGAAGATCACCTCCCGCTCCACGTTCATATACAATCCTTTTCCGTGGAGGGCTGTGGCCCCCCGGTCCATGGTGTTCATGATCACCCGTGCGATCTCGTCGTACCGCTGGGAGATGATGATGGCTGAGTTTGCATAATCAAATCCGTCGATGATCATGTCCACAAGCCTGCACGACCCCACGATCAGGATAATCGAGTAGAGGGCTAGGGTAAAGACGGGCCGGTCCGGGGACAGATCCTTGAGGTGGATGATCGTCCCGCCGAGCGCCACGATAAAGAAGTCCATGGACATGAACACCTGGCCCGGTTTCAGGCCGAAGCGTTTCTGTGCGATGGCGGCAATGATGTCGACCCCGCCGGTGGTTCCCCTGCACTTGAATACGATGCCAAGGCCGATTCCCATGAGGATGGCGCCGGTGATGATGTAGAGCAGGAAGTCGTTGGCAAGCATGTTTTGGATTGCCGGAATGTCCTGGCAGCGGAAAAACGCCATTCCCGGGATGTCCCCCCGGAGCAGGTCTATGAACAGGGAGCTTACGCTGAACCCGTAAAAGGTGCGCCAGCCGAACTCCTTTCCCAGAATCTTCAAGCCCCAGAGGTAGAGGGGAAGGTTCATGATCCAGATGGCAAGGCCCACGCTGATCCGGTCGTTGGTGAGAAAGTTCAGGGCAATGGCGATGCCGCTTACCCCGCCGGGAATGATCCTGGCATCGATGGTGAAGACCGATATTCCCGCCGCAAGCAGGAGGCATCCCAGGGTGATGCCGAGATAATCGAATAATATCTGCCGGTTGAATTTCATGAAAACTCCATATTTGGGAAAATTGTGAATTCTTTGCTTTACTGTTTGCCGGGGTTATGTCATTTAATCAGGCTTGGTGTCAACCCCAATATGGCGGGGACGAAAAAATCGGTGAACAAGGAGGGGCTGTGGGTAAGGTACGATTCAGCAGTGTCAACGGAAACATGATGGGACTTGACGGCGGGGCCATGTTCGGGAACGCTCCCAAGGCGTTGTGGCAGCGGTGGACCCGGGCCGATGACAACAACATGATCGATATCGCCTCCCGGGGCCTTTTGATGGAAACCGGTAATGCAAGGATACTCTTTGAGACCGGTGTGGGGGCCTATCTTTCCCCATCCATGAAGCAGCGGTTCGGGGTGAAGGGGGAGAGCCATCAGCTCCTTTTCTCCCTGAACGATCTTGGCCTTGGCCATGAAGATATCACCCATGTGGTGCTTTCCCACCTTCACTTTGACCATGCCGGGGGCCTCCTTGCCGCCTGGCAGGAAGGCCGGGAGCCGGAACTCCTCTTCCCCAATGCCGAGTTCATCACCGGGCGTGGCAACTGGGAGTGCTCCTGTTCCCCTCACATACGGGACAGGGCATCCTTCATCCCGGAGCTCAACCGTCTCCTTGAAGAGAGTAACCGCATCAGCCTGAAGGACCATGGCGATATAATGAAGGTGGACGGTGTGGAGATCCGCTTTATTGAGAGTAACGGCCACACCCCGGGCATGATCCTCTCCCACATCCGCTGGGATGACGGCAGCCTTGTCTTTGCCGGTGATATCGCACCCGGCCATTTATGGGTCAACCTTCCCATCACCATGGGGTATGACAGGTTTCCCGAGGAGCTTGTCAACGAAAAACAGCGCGTGTTCAAAGGGATATACGAGGAGAACTCTTGGATTTTCTATACCCACGATCCTGTCTATGCCGCTTCGAAGCTTGCCATTGATCCTAAAAGCGGGCGCTTTGTTCCAACCTCCCTTGTGGAATCCTTTGAATCCCGGGGTCAGTCTTAGCTTATTGGCGTGATTGTTTGTTTTTTGGGGTTTAGTTGCAATAAGCTAAGCCTGACCCCGGCTGTCGTGACCCCTGAGACTGTAACAGTTAAGGTGTTGGAAGTTCGTGTATAAACTGGTATCATGATTTCAGAATGTCAGTAGTTGGAGGATGACCCATGGCAGTTCAGGACGACAGAAACCTTTTTGGCGAATTTGATTTGAACAACATTGATTTCTTTTCTGTCCTGGACCGGCTGGATGACGGGGTGATCATTACGGACAGGGAAGGGGTAATCGTCTACTATAATCTTTCCCAGGCAAAGATCGACAAGTTCGAACCCCATGAGGTGCTGGGGCGAAAGGTCAGTGATATCTACGAGCTGACCGATGAGACCAGCATGATCAGCCAATGCATCAGGCGTCAAACTTCCATCAAGAACCGCACCTTTTTCTACCGCACCATCAAGGGTGTCGTCGCCAACTCCATCACCTCTGTTTATCCCCTGTTCACAAACGACGAGGTGACCGGCGCCGTATGTTTTGTCAAGGATTACGAGCTGCTCCAGCGGTCCACCCCCATGGTGTCCGTCACCGATCTCAAGCCCGATTTCGGAAACGGTTCCAGGTTCACCTTTGCGGATCTCGTGGGAAAGAGCCCCAATTTCCAGCGGGCCGTGCGGGCGGGAAGAAAGGCATCCGCCTCATCCTCCCCCATCATGCTCTATGGAGAGACCGGCACCGGAAAGGAGCTGTTTGCCCAGTCCATCCACAACCACGGTCCCAGGAGCGGTAACCGCTATGTGGCCGTGAACTGCGCTGCCATTCCCAAGGATCTTCTGGAGGGGGTGCTGTTCGGCACCTGTAAGGGCGCTTTTACCGGTGCTTTGGACAAGCCTGGGCTCTTTGAGACAGCCAACAACGGAACCATCTTCCTTGACGAACTCCTTGCCATGCCCGTGGAACTCCAGGCAAAGCTTTTGCGTGTCCTCCAGGAGAAAACGGTCAGAAGGGTGGGATCTCTGAATGAACAGCCCGTGGATGTTAAGATCCTCAGCTCGGTGAGCAGCGATCCCAGGGAGGCTATTAAAAACAATGAACTCAGGATCGATCTCTTTTACCGGCTGGGGGTGGTCCTGATCAAGATTCCCCCCTTGCGCAACCGGCTTGCCGGTATGACCGAGCTTGTGAGCCACTTTATCATCAAGCTCAACACCGTGCTGGGAACCCATGTGACCCGGGTGTCGGACCGGGTGTTGGAACTGTTTAATGAATACCACTGGCCCGGCAACGTCAGGGAGCTTGAGCACCTTATCGAAGGGGCCATGAACATGGCGGGCCATGAAGATGTCCTGGATGTCAAACATTTTTCAACGGGCTTTGGTTCAATGGAAGCCGATATGCCCCGGTCCACGCCGGTGGTGATGGACGATTCCGAAGGGAAGCTGGAAGGCGCGGCCGTGAAGCCGGGGCAAAAGAGCGCTTCCAGGCGGCGGTCCAGGATTCATGAGATGACTGAAATCCGGGTACCCATCTCAGACATCATGGGGGGGCGGTCCGGCTCCGGCTCCGGCGAAAAAAGCCTGGCGCAGATCCAGGCCGAACAGGAAAAAAAGGCCATCCGTCAGGCCTTGGATTCAACCCGGGGCAACGTCACCCAGGCCGCCAAGGTGCTGGGGCTTTCCCGCCAGCTTCTCCACTACAAGCTGAAAAAGTACAACCTTGTCCGAAAGGAGTTCTGTAATTCGAACTGAAAATAATTTTTCAGGCGAAAAATTCTTTTCTAATTCCCCTGTTTTTCAGTGAAAAATATTTTTCTCTTTCCTATGAAAACCGGTGTCGGTTTTTTTCTTTCTTTAGAAATTTCTCTTGTTTTGCCCAATGATATTAGGCAGTTGTTGTTCTCTCTTTCGTGAGGGAGGCTGGAGGGCATTTTCGTGGTACGCAATTTGCGATGGGTATGGGCAACGGAGATTATCGCCTGGCTTTTTGCGTTGATGCCCTGAAACAGCGAGGTTCTTGCGGCATCGCAACATACAGGCCTTTTGATTTACGATTTGAAAAGTTCATTAAAAGGAGAGTTCAATGTCCAGTTCCACAAGCAATTCAAAACCCTTTGATCCCATGGTTTTCTGGGTCTCGGCCACGGTAACCGTTCTTTTCGTGCTCTGGTCCATCCTGTTCCCGGAAAACATGGGTTCAACCATCAATGCCGTGTTTGGCTGGACCACCAGTTATTGGGGATGGCTCTATCTCCTGACCGCTTTTTTGCTGGTGGTCGGCTGTTTTGTCCTCATGGGGGGTAAGTACGGTTCCATTAAACTGGGGCTGGCCCACGACCGCCCAGAGTTTTCCAATTTTTCCTGGTTCGCCATGCTGTTCGGGTCCGCCATCGCGGCGGGCATCGTGTTCTGGGGACCGGCTGAACCCGCCTACCACTACATGAGCCCGCCCCCCTATTTCGGGGGAGAGGCAAACACCCCCGGTGCAGGGGCCAATGCAATGACCTACTCCTTTTTTCATTGGGGCCTCAGTGCCTGGGCCATCTACGCCATGCTCACCGTTGCCCTGGGCCATGCCTGCTTTACCAACAATCTTCCCCTGCGGTTCTCCAGCGCCTTTTACTATGTGATCGGCGACAGGATCCACGGCACCTGGGGCAAGGTTCTGGATATCTTTGCCGTGTTCGCAACCCTTGGGGGCCTTGCCACCACCACGGGTCTTGTGGCGCTCCAGCTTTCCTCGGGACTCAAGTATCAGTACGGGATCGAGCTTGGCAGTGCCGGCATTTACATCATCATCGGTATTCTCACGGCCATCTTCACCTTTTCCGTCTATACGGGGCTTGAAAAGGGGATTAAGCTCATCGGCGACATCAACATGTGGGTGTTTGTGGGGGTGTGGTTTTTCATCCTCGTGTTCGGCCCCACCATTTTCCTCATCAATCTTACCACCAACGCCATCGGCCAGTACCTGATTCACTTTATTCCCATGAGCCTTTTTACCGCCCCCGGTTTTGAGGGCAACTGGATCGGCAGCTGGACCGTCTTCTACTGGGCCTGGTGGATGAGCTGGGCTCCCTTTGTGGCCGTGTTCATCGCAAGGATCTCCAAGGGCAGGACCATCCGGGAGACCGTGGCCGCCGCCCTGATCCTGCCGACCTTCGGCAATTTTCTCTGGTACGGGGTCGTGGGGGGCTCCGGCATCAGCTTTGACGTCACAGGGACATTGAAGGAGCACGGGGTGGAGAGCGCCATCTTCGCCATTGCCCAGCACCTGCCCATGACCGGCATCCTTTCCCTGGTGCTGATATTTCTCATCGGGACCTTTTTTCTCACCAGCGCAAATTCCGCCGCTCTTTCCCTTGCCATGTTTGTTTCCGGCCATGAGACCCCGGGCAGGAACCTGAGGGCCTTCTGGGGTATTGCACTGGGAGCCGTTGCCGCCGTTCTTTCCGGTACGGGAAGCCTCAAGGCGATCCAGACGGCATCCATTGCAACGGCGTTTCCCCTGATGTTTCTGTTGCTGCTGGTCCTGTTTGGAACATTCAGGGGGTTGAACCGGTGCATTGCAGATAAGGAAAAACAATAGATAACGTTTTAACTCAGACCATACCAACTTAAAAGGAGAACACCATGTACGATAGAATGCAGGAACTCGGGAAAGAACAGATGACCAGGATCCATGATGCATCCATGGATATCCTGAAAAATACCGGGGTGGCCTTTAACGAGGACGAGGCCCTGGAGATTTTCAAGAAAAACGGTTTCAAGGTAGAGGGAAAAACGGTCTTTTTTGAGGAAAAGGATGTGGAGCAGGCCCTGAAGACCACGCCGAAACGGTTCAGGGTCCATGCCCGCAATCCTGAAAAGGATGTCGAGATCGGGGAGGACGATTTTGTGTTCGTACCCGGCTATGGCGCTCCCTATGTGATCACCCCCCAGGGTGAGCAGCAGGAGGCCACCATGGAGGATTACGACAATTTCTGCAAGCTGATTCACACCTCCAGGCATATCGACATGAACGGCTGGATGATGGTGGAGCCCTCGGACATGCCCCACGAGACAGTTCATCTGGACCTGAATCTTTCCAACATCCTCCTGTGCGACAAGCCCTTTATGGGAAGCCCCGTATCAAGGCAGGGGGCGGTGGAAGGGCTCGAGATGGCCGGCATTGCCTGGGGCGGAAAAGAGAAGATCATGGATAAGGTGGTATCGGTTTCCCTGATCAACTCCCTTTCTCCGTTGCAGTTCTCCGATGAGATGGCCGGTTCCCTTATCGAGCTTGCCCGCCACGGGCAGGCGTGTGTGGTCGCGTCCCTGATCATGGCCGGTGCCTCGGGACCCGTGACCCTGGATGGGGTTGCGGCCCTCCAGAATGCCGAGATACTGGCAGGCATCACCCTGTCCCAGCTGGTGCGGCAAGGTGCGCCCGTCGTTTATGGCTCCACCTCGTCGGCCATGGATATGAGGACGGGAGCCCTCTCCATCGGGGCGCCCGAGCTTTCCATGAACATCTCGTTCACGGCCCAAATGGCACGGTTCTACAACCTGCCCTCCCGCTCCGGCGGCGGATTGACAGATTCCCTCTTCCCGGATGCCCAGGCAGGGATCGAGTCGGCCCTGGCTCTTTATACGGCGGCAAGGAACGGTATCAACTTCATGCTTCACTCCTGCGGCATCCTTGGTTCCTACATTGCCATGAGCTATGAAAAATTCCTGCTGGACGAGGAAACCTGCGGGCTGGTTCGTCACATGCTCAGGCACACCCCGGTGAGCGATGAATCCATTGATGTGGAGATGATAAAGAGTGTCGGCATCGGCGGCCAGTACCTGACCCATCCAAAGACCTTCAAGCTTTGCAGGACCGAGTTCTTCATGACCGACCTCATGGGCCGCATGAACTATGATGCCTGGTCAAAGGCGGGCAAAAAACGGATCGACCAGGTGGCCGAGGACAGGGTGAGCCAGCGCCTGGCAGCCTATGAGCGGCCGGATATCGATCCCGGCATCGAGAAGGATTTGACCGCCTATGTCGCTGCAAAGAAAAAGGGGTAGGGGGGAAAGAAACGGCTGGAAGAAAAACGAGCATGGCTTGAAGCTTTAACAAAGCAAAGGAGATCCCATGGGCAGAGGGACGAAGATGGAAGATTTGATCAGAAAAGTGCTGGGGAACCACCTGGATATCCGGGTATTTTACGGCGCAACCCTTCTTGTGCTTCCCTTCATCCTTGTGGGGGGGCTCTTTCCTGAACTTATGGCAGCCGTCTCCGGCAGGGTGCTTGGTTATCTGACCCGGTCCTGGAGCTGGCTCTACCTTGCCAGTGTGAGCCTCTTCGCCTTTGTCTGCCTGGGGATCGCCCTCTCTCCTTTCGGAAGGGTGCGCCTGGGCCGGGACGATGAAGTGCCCGAGCACAGCAGAATCAGCTGGTTTTCCATGCTCTTTTCAGCAGGCATGGGTATCGGGCTTGTGTTCTGGGCCATTGCCGAGCCCATCTACCACTTCACGGGCCCCCCAAGGGGAGCGGGCAGTTCCCCGGAATCCGCCAGGATGGCCTTTGAGATCTTTTTTTTCCACTGGGGAATCCACGCCTGGGGCACCTATGTGGCCGTGGGGCTTCCCCTGGCTTATTTCCAGTTCCGCAGGGGAAAGCCGGCGGTGATCTCCCAGTGCCTCACCCCCCTGTTAGGAGGGAGGGACGCTTCCTGCGGCAAGGTGGGCACCCTGGTGGATATCCTTGCGGTCTGGGCGACCATCATGGGGGTGGTTACCTCCCTGGGGCTGGGGGCGCTCCAGATCACGAGCGGGCTTGCCCATTCTGCCGGGATACCTGGAACCATCCTTTCCACCACGGTGATCATCACCGTGATCACCGTCATGTTCATTGCCTCGGCCCTGAGCGGGGTGAAGCGGGGGATCAAGTTTCTCTCCCTCCTGAATGTGACCCTGATGCTGATAATGCTCGGCTTCTTTGCCCTGTACGGTCCCTTCGGGTACCTGGTCCGGAGCTTTCTTGTGGGGTTTGGGGATTATTTGAGGGAGCTTGTCCCCCTGTCCACGAGCTTCGAGCTCTTTGACAACCTTGACTGGACCCGGACCTGGACCGTGTTTTACTGGGCCTGGTGGATCGCCTGGGCGCCTTTTGTGGGGGCCTTTATCGCAACCATCTCACGGGGCAGGACCATCCGGGAGTTTGTGCTGGTGGTGATGATCGTTCCGGTGATCTTCTCTTTTGTCTTTGCAAGTTTTCTCGGGGGAACAGCCATCCATCTGGAACTGTTCCAGGGCATTGCCATTGGAGAGATCGTTAGCAAAAGCGTTGAGGTTGCATTGTTTGAAACATTGAAGCATCTCCCGTTTTACGGGGTGCTGGCCCTTCTTGCCAATGTGCTGATCGCGTCGTTTTTCATCACATCGGCGGATTCGGCCACCTATGTGATCACCCGGTTCTCCACCGGAGGAAGGGGAGCCGAGAATAGAAAAATACGCAATCGGCTGATCGTTTTCTGGGGATTGCTCCTTGGGGGACTGGCCGTTGTGCTGATCTATTCAGGAGGGTTGAAGGCGCTCCAGACAGCCTCCATTGTCGGCGCGTTTCCATTTATATTTGTAATGTACATGCTGCTTGCGTCAACCATCAAAGATCTTTTTACGCACAGCAAACCAACCAAAAAAAATATTTAACACGGAGGAATAAACATGTCTGATCTAAAAACAATCACAGAGACACTGTTGACAGGAGACGGAGAGAAGGTTGTAGAATTGACACGGGCAGCCCTTGATGCCGGGATTGCAGCAAAGGATATCCTCAACCAGGGACTGATCGCCGGTATGGACATCGTGGGCGAACGCATGGAGTCCGGGGAGATGTTTATTCCCGAGGTACTCATGGCTGCCCAGGCCATGGGCGGCGCAGTGGAGATCCTCAAGCCGCTTCTTTCCGATGAGGATGCTGCCGGGGGAGGCACGATTGTTCTTGGGACCGTGAAGGGAGATCTCCACGATATCGGCAAGAACCTTGTCTCCATGATGATGGAGAGCGCCGGATTCAAGGTGATCAACATGGGGGTCGACATCGAGCCCGACGCCTTTATCCAGGCCATAAAGGATAACGATGCCGACATCCTTGCCCTGTCCGCCCTGCTCACCACCACCATGCCCATGATGGAGCAGACCATCAAGAGCGTTGAAGAGAGCGGGTTGAGGGACAAGGTCAAGATCCTTGTGGGCGGAGCGCCGGTGAACCAGAGTTTTGCCGATGAGATCGGTGCGGACGGCTATGCGCCGGATGCAGGTTCCGCAAGCAAGCTTGCCAAGCAGCTTATTGCCTGATTGACCCGGCATGATGGATGTTCACACTCGAATTGATGCTTTCATATTCGAGGAGCAAAAATATTAACGGAGGAAACCGATGTTCACCGTAATTGGAGAGAGAATCAACACCACCCTTAAAAAGGTAAAGGCGGCCGTGACGGACAGGGACGCCGAATATATCAAGGACGACGTAAAAAAACAGACCGAGGCCGGGGCAACCTATATCGATGTCAATGCCGGGGCCAGGATCGGCCATGAAGAGGAGGACATGCGCTGGCTTCTCAAGGTGGTCCAGGAGGCAACCGACCTGCCGCTGTGCCTTGACAGCCCCGATCCGGCCATCCTGGAGATGGCCTACGGCATGGTGGACAAGACTCCCATGGTTAACTCCATCAGTCTTGAGAAGGACAGGTTCGACGCCATGATTCCCTTTCTGAAAGGAAAAGAGTGCAAGATCATCGCCCTTTGCATGGATGACTCCGGCATGCCCAAGAGCTTTGAGGATATTGTGGGACGGGCTAAGAGTATTGTTGGGGAGCTGGAGAAAATCGGGTTTAAGCGGGACGACATCTTTATCGATCCCCTGATCCAGCCCATGAGCGTGGACAGCGGCAACGGGATGATGGTGATGAAGGCTGTCAAGGCCATCATGACCGATCTCGAAGGGGTTCACACCACCGGCGGGCTGTCCAACATCTCCTATGGTCTCCCCCAGCGCAAGATCATCAACCGGAATTTTCTCGTGATGATGATGGCCCACGGGTTTGACGCCGCCATCATGGATCCCCTGGACAAGGAGATCATGGCGGTGCTCAGGACCGCCGAGTTGCTCAAGGGCGAAGACAACTTCTGCATGAACTACCTCAAGGGGGTCAGGGCCGGCGATATCAAGGCATAAGCCGCTTCGTTCCGTTGGCTGAAGCGGCCAACGGCGCGTAAGACTTCAGGTTTACGCGCTGTTGGCGTTCGGCCGCATCCTCCACATCCTCCACGATGTGCGGCTTATGTTTTGCAAATGCCTCCGGGGGAGCAGGGTTAGGCGGCCTTGTTCTCCTTGGGGCCATGGACGAACTCAAAGGGTGCCTCCTTGCTGCTCATACGGGTGATGGTCTCCAGGGGATTGTCGCCTGATTGCAGTTCGTTGTAGGTATCGGCGAGTTCTAACAGGTGATTCCAGTCCGAATCATTCGAATCGCCGTTCATGAACGACACAAGACTCATGCTGTTGGCTTTTGATTGAAGGGTTGTTGAAAAATCGAGGATCTGTGTGTTGGTAGCCAGGCGGTTGAAGGTGGCTTTGAACGCTTTGTCGTTGTTCAATTGCTTTTCAAGGTCTGCTTTTGCCGAAAATTTTTCTTTGATGACGATCTTTCCCTTGGCGTTCAATGAGAGGGACACCTTCTGGTCCTTGTCGATGCCAAGCGCCTCCATGGTTGATTCAAGGGCCGCTTTAACCGCTTCTTTATCGGAGTCGGCCACGGTCTGGAAATCCTCCCTGGAAAGCCTGCCGGTGGGGGCAAGCCCCATGGCCTCCCGTTTCCTTGCAATGGGCACCTCCTTTGAGAGGGTCACCGTATCCTTCTTTATTGTTGAGCTTTCCTTGGGCGCGGCTTTGGCGGCTTCGGCTGTTTTGGCGGTGTCCGTTGTTTCTATGACGTTTTTGTTGTTGCTGTTATAGCGGTCATTGGTCTTGTATGCTTCTGTATTGTTGATACTTACCATGAAATCTTCTCCTTAACGGGTGTTTAGTAAATCATTAATGCCCGCAAGATAAGCATATTTTGTGCCATGTTTTAGATAAAAGAGGATTTTTCATGGAGAGCAGCCCGGGAGCCCTTGGGGTCCCGGGTTGCGCAGGTGTTAGGCAAAAGCGCCATGACCTGCATCCCCCGGGGCGGCAGAATTTGCCCGGCAAAAGTGCCTGTTCAGCTGCTTTTGACCAGGGCCTTGATCTTTTTAACCGAGATTACGCCAAGATAGGTGAGCCCCGCGATGACGATGATGACCGGACCGGTTGAAAGCCCCGTGGCATAGCTCACCCCAAGGCCCGCACAGTTGAACACCATGCAGAAAACGACGGACAGGGCCATCATTTTTCCCATGCTGGTTGTGAACTTTCCGGCCACGGCAGGGGGGAGGGTCAGGAGGGCGATCACCATGACGATGCCCACGATTCTCACGAGCAGCACAACGGTGAGGGCCGTGAGGCATAGAAGGAGAATATAGTATCGTGAGGCGTTGACTCCCCTGAGGGTGGCGTACTCGTCGTCAAAGCACACGGCCAGCAGTTTATTGAAAAACAGCACCGATGTCAGAAGTATGACGGTGTCCAGGCAGATCACCATGGTGATGTCATGGGGGGAGATGAGGAGAATATCCCCGAACAGAAAGCTTGAGATTTCGAAATAACCCGGGGTGAGATCGATGAACAGGAGGCCCGAGGCCATTCCAACGGCCCAGATGGCGCCGATCACCGTGTCCTCCCTCTCCTTTGCGTAGAGGCTGACAAACCCTGTGATGACCGCGGCGCCAAGGGCCGATACAATGGCCCCGTGGATGGGCTGTATGAAGGAGAGGCCCAGGACCTTGTTCATGTAAAGGGCCCCGCCGATTCCGCCAAAGGCCGAATGGGAGATGGCGCCAGCAAGATAGCTGATTCTCCTGGTGACCACGTAGGTGCCGATGACGCCAAAGGAGATGCTTGCGAAAATACCGACGATCAGGGCGTTCCTGAGGAACGCAAGGTCCGGATCCAAAAGGGCGCGGCAAAAATCAATCATGGAAATGCCCCCTTTCGGTGCACCTGTGGTCGTGGCGGATCATCCTCAGGTCGTCGCCGTAGATATCCTTGATCAGGGTGCCGTCCATGGTAGTGGTGGGGTGGATCTTGATCTTGCGGTTGACGCAGATGACGCTCTTCACCACCTGGGAGGTGAACCCCAGGTCATGGGAAACAAGCAGGATGGTCATCCGGTCGTTGAGCTCCTTTAAGATCGAGAACAGGGCCAGTTCGGACTCCCGGTCAACGTTTGAGGTGGGTTCGTCCAGGAGCAGCAGTTCGGGATCGCTGCACAGCGCCCTTGCAATGAGGACCCGCTGCTTCTGCCCCCCCGAGAGCTGGCTGAAGTGGTTGGTGGTGTGTTCCTTCAGGTCCACCTCCTCAAGGGCTTTTTCAGCCTCGATCCTGTCCTGTCTGGAATACCTGCCCCAGAAGTTGCCGCCGAGACGCCCCATGAGTACGACATCCATGACCGTGACCGGGAACTGCATGTCCAGATGGGAATGCTGGGGCATGTATCCCACCCTGAGCCTGCTCTGTTCAGGGGGGCTGCCGAGGATCTCAATGGTTCCCGAGTCCGGCTTGAGAAGTCCCAGAAGCAGTTTCAACAGGGTTGTCTTTCCTCCGCCATTGGGGCCGACAATGGTTGCAAAATCCCTGTTTTTGACTTCGAGGGATACATTGTCGAGCACAAGGCCCCGGTTGTAGGAAAATGAGACATCCTCTAAAACGACTGCGTGATCTGACTTCAATTTAACTGCTCCATATTTGTGTAACCGTTGATTTCCTGGATAGGAAAGTACCATAAAATTTGGTTTAATGAAATCCGCTTGACAACCAGACGGCAAAAATATGAAAGTGGATCGTTTAAATTTTATAACAGGGGGAATGCCATCCCGGGCCCCGGGGACACCGCCTGCTGCGGATCATCCCCCGGCCATGCCGGGTGCGCGGGCCCCGGCTTCTGCTGCGTAAATAATCATTAACTGAACAGGGCCTTGACACCTTACGGGCCAACCGATAGTATCGAAAGATCTATTCAACGACCACAGGCCGTTTCAGCCACGGGGTGATATCCAACGCCTGCTCCGGGAGAGGAGCCCATGAATAAATACGTGACATTTTCCGGTTTGGCAACCGCTGCCGCATTGTTTCTAATGGTGATCCTTTATGGATGCGACAAACCGGAGCCGTTAAAAATCGGTTTTTCCGGGTGTTTGACCGGCCGGCTTTCCGATCTTGGAACGGCCGGGAGGAACGGAGCGATCCTGGCCATGGAACAGGTCAACAGGACCGGGGGTATCCGGGGCCGGCCCGTGGAGTTGATCGTGAAGGATGACAAGCACGATCCCGAAACGGCCGTTGCCGTGGACAGGGAGCTCATGGATCTGGGGGTGGCCGCCATCATCGGCCACATGACAAGTTCCATGACCCTTGCAGCGCTTCCTCAGATCAACCGGGAAAAGATGGTCATGGTGGGGGCTACTGCAAGCACGGATGAGTTGAGCGGCATTGACGATTACTTTTTCAGGGTGATCGGTTCAAACACGGCCAGGGTCTATCTCATGGCCGACTATGTCGCAAGCAGGACCGATGCGAAAACCGTGGTCTGCCTCTTTGATCTGGGAAACAGATCCTTTTCCTGGCCCTGGTTCGTCGGCTTCAAGGAACAGTTTGAGAAATACCATGGGTGCAGGGTGGTTCCCATAAACTTTAGTTCCACCAAGGATGTCTCCCACGAAGATCTCGTGGATGAAATCCTTGAAGCAAATCCCCAGGGCCTGCTTCTGGTTGCAAGCGCCCTCCATACCGCAATTGTCTGTCAGCAGCTTAGAAAAAAAGGGTCAAAGATACCGGTATTCTCTTCCGAGTGGGCCCAGACAGGGGAACTGCTCCTCCAGGGCGGCAGGGCGGTGGAGGGAATGGTCTTCTTTCATTTCTTTGATCAGAACAGCAGGAAGAACCGCTATCTCGGTTTCAGGGACGATTATCTCGAAGCTTTTGGAGAGGAACCGGGGTTTGCGGCCATGTGTTCCTATGATGCCGCAACCCTGTTGATCAGCGCCCTTCAAAGGGCTGACAATTCCGCAAATCTTAAAAAGACAATCCTTGATCATCGGATAGTCGAGGGGCTTCAGGGGGATTTTGAACTCGATTTGCAAGGCGATGCCAAGCGGAACCATTACAGGATCATGGTCAGGGACGGCAGGTTCGTGACCGTGGAATAACTCCATGGTCCGGGCCTTACAAAACAGGATCTATATCGGGAGGTTGGATGGGTGCTTCCATGACGGGAAAAGTCCGGGTCCATGGAATATATAGGACAGTACTCTGCTGTTTGATACTCCTTTGCGTGGCCGGGTGTGACAGGGGGGAGAACATCAAGATAGGGTTTGCCGGAAGCCTGACCGGCAGGTTCTCCGGTCTTGGGGTCGATGCCAGGGACGGGGTGGTGCTCGCCATGGAGGAGATTAACCGGAAAGGAGGGATTAACGGTATTCCGGTGGAGCTTGTTGTGGGGGATGACCGGTCCGACAGTTCAAAGGTTGTCGAGGTCGACCGGAAGCTGATAGATAGCGGGGTCGTCGCCATTATCGGACACATGACAAGCGTCGCGACCCTGGCCGCATTGCCCCAGATCAACCGGGAAAAGATCGTGATGATTTCCCCGACGGCCAGTTCCGAGGAGCTCTCCGGCAGGGATGATTACTTCTTTCGTGTGGTCAACTCCAGTCGCTACGAGGCGGAAAAATTAGGTGTCCATGCCGTGGAGAAAATGGGGCTTAAAAACCCGGCCTGCCTCTTTGACCTCACCAACCGGTCTTTTACCGAGGACTGGTGTTCCTATTTCACGGTTCCCTTTGGGGATGCCGGGGCCGGCCGCAACATTGCCGTAACAGGATTTGAGCCAAGGGAGGACAGTCCTTATCTGGGCCTGGCCCGTGAGCTCCTTCACCATGGGGCCGATTGTCTTGCCATCGCGGCCAATGCCGTTGACACGGCCATGATCTGCCAGCAGCTTCGAAAACTCAAGGTCGATATCCCTATTTTTTTAAGTGGCTGGGCCTCGACAAAGGATCTGGTTGAGCACGGCGGCGCTTCGGTGGAAGGGGTTATGTTCCTGCAGAGATTCGACCGGATGAGCCAGGACCCCATTTTTCTTGATTTTAAAAAGGCTTTTGTCAAACGCTTTGACAGGGAACCCGATTTCGGGGCTGTCAACGCCTATGAAACGGTTCAGGTGCTCTTTTCCGCCCTGGCCCTGGCCCAGGGTGACCGGGAACTGAAAGACCGGATTAAGTCCATTGAAACATTCCGCGGGCTCCAGTCTGCTTTCAGGTTTGACAGGTTTGGGGAGGCACTGCATAAATCAAATCTCATCGTTGTTCGGAACGGCAGGTTCGTAACCATTGACAGGTTGTGATTTTGGGATGGTAAACAGGACAGGATAAATTACAGTCAATGTAAAAAAGGAAAAATTGTCTTGCGGCTTATAGGTTCCTTTCAAACTAATTTGTTAAGGAGGAAATTATGGCAACGGCCAAGGGGAGGGATTCTAATTCGGCACAATTAGCGAAAAACTATAAGGATTTGCACAAAACCCTAAGTGAAATTGAATCGATAATCAACAATTTAAAAAAAACGTTGGGCAGGGTTGAGCAATTGCTTGAAATTCCTGAAGATATATCAAAAGATTTGTCGGTAATCGATGATATATTGACAGCGTTGATTGATTTGACAACCGCCCTTGCTCCCGTGCCTTATGTCGGAGAAGTCACTACTGTCATATCCCGGGTCCTGAATTCGTTGAAGCCCCCCGTACACAATGCAAGGACCGCAGTGAACAAGGTAGCGGATGAAATAAAGCCATACATTAAAGACGTTGTCTCTTTTCGTAATTATTTAATAAAAATAGGGCGTGATATTTCTGAATTGGACAAATTCATAACCCTTGAAAGCAAATCTTTGAAGAATACCGATGCTGTTTTTCAAAAAATGCCGAAAAACAGGTATAAGGAAATTTCGATGAACAGCCTGGAATCGTTTTCCGGCCGGATAAATCAAATTATCGCAAAACCGATGAAAGCAGTCGACGTTCTTATAAAACAGGGATCGTTGATGAAGGAAGCTTTGGATGGGGTCAGTAAGTTTTTCAATGAACTCGAAAGACTGTCCCGTCCGATCGAACCATTTCTAAAAGATCTTCAAGCCATGCAGAATATATTCAATGAAATCGATAAATTGTTAAAAACGAGAATTGGTGTTGGTTCCGTCAGTATCACCATAGATGATTTGTTAAATGCCGAAAAGAACATACCCTTCCACAAGGAACTGATGAAAAAAGCTACGTCTCTTCTGGATAAACCGTTAAAAGCGTTGGATCCGAATATTGGTAAGAAATCTCCCAATACAAACTCTATACAAAGCCTCTTTGGCTCTTTGTTTACCCATCTTTTCAGTGTTTCATCAATAATAAAAAGGTTGGAAACAGAGGCCGAATCCGTGCTGGGCAAGAATAGTGTTGAGAAACAAATCGCCGGCCTGTTAACCAACTGAATCATCACGGTGAATATGGGTGTTGTAAAGACCCCCTGTGCTTTTCAGGACTCCAGGGGGCCGGATTCCCACAAGTTTTTTGAGTCGATGTCCGTTTTTTTTCGGAACCATGCCTATTGTAAAAAGAATGGCGCGATTACGTGCCTGATTGCGGAAATCATTTTGTCGGTTTCCATGAACTGATTCTTTTATCTACTTCGGCGAGTTGTTCAGGGGTGAGCTCATTTTTTATTGAATTACACGCTTCAGAAGCGTTTTGTTTTAATTCCTTAAATGTGTCGGGTGAAGCGGAGTTATTATGGGCAATATAATACCAGAAATAGCCATTCAGTGGGTCTTGAGCCACTCCCTTGCCCTGGTGATGGATGAATCCCATGTTGTATTGCGCTAAAGGGTTACCTTTTTGGGCTACTTTTTCCGTCCATTTTATGGCTTTTGAATAGTCTTTGATATTATCTTCTCCATTTAAAAAAATATTTCCCAGCATAAACATTGCTTCTTCTTCATCTTGATTCGCAGCCAAGGTAAACCATTTTATTGCTTCAGCAATATTTTGATCCATGTCCTGCCCATTGTAAAGCATCATGCCCAATATGTGTTGTGCATGGGCGTATCCATTTTCAGCAGCCTTACGCATCCATCTTTGAATTTCAGTTTTGTCTTTTTTGCACCCTTGTCCGTTTCCATACATGGATGCGAGATAATATTGGGCCAGAACATGATCCTCTTTTGCGGCCAGCTTGTACCAATAGGCAGCCAGTTTAAAATCCTGTTTTACGCCGCGTCCGTAAAAGTATGACTCTCCCATTTCAAATTGGGCCAAAACATAGCCCTGTTTCGATGACTTGTCAAACCACCCGAATGCTTTCTCAACGTCCTTATCCATGCCTTCACCGGTAAGGTGTTGGACTCCCAGAAAATATTGAGCTTCTTTATTTCCTTTTTTCGCAGCGTATCCGTACCACTCAATTGCTAACTTCGGGTTCTTATTGCCTCCGACCCCTTCCTGCAACATTTTTCCATAGATGGCTGCTGCGTCAACGTTGCCAAGACTCCCTGCTTCACTGTACCACCTGCGCGCTTCTATTTCGTTTTTTTCGATTCCCCTGCCGGTTAGAAGCATACCCGCCAGATTGACTTGTGCTTCCAGGTGTTTTTGCCGGGCCGCGAGACTATAATAATGAACCGCTTGTTTCGAGTCTTTTTGAACACCTCTACCTGTATCATAGGCTATGCCCAGCAGGTATTGGGCTTCAGAATTACCCTGGGTGGCGGATTTATTCCACCAGTCCACAGCCTTTTCGCTATTGCGCTGCAACCCATCGCCTGTGAAATATGCTATTCCAAGATTACATTGAGCCTCGGAGTCTCCCATTTCCGCCTTATCCATCATTATCTTAATACTCTTGTTTTCTTTCGCCATGTATCTGTTCCCAAATTCAGTTAGAGTTTTATAAATGATTTTAATACGGTGAAAGCATCGTTTTTTCTTCCCCTTCTTCTCCTAATTTTACCAATTGCCTGTCGGCGGAAGAAATCCGTATGTTTATGGAGTTGATTTTTTCAATAGGAATAGTTTCTAATTCCTTTGCTTCCACAAGGATATTCATAGACGGCAGATCGTCCGCTTCGGCATCTTCAGGTCTTTCGCATGTATTGGCGATGATCTCTTCAAGTTTCGCGGCAATGGCTTTTCTAAAGTTTGAAAGATACAATTTCTCTTTGTCCTGTTTTGCGTCATCATATTTTTTCAAGATTTTTTCAAAGAATCCCGGTGATGAGAGATGAAAAAAGAGCCTTAAAAAATAGCTTTCAATGATCGAAGTTAAAACTAAAGACAATTTTTCAGAATCCACCGCGTTATCAGGAAATACTTGTTCTATTTCTTTCATCAGAGAGGGGAGATTGTCGTTCCACTTTGCAATTAGATCTTTGTTGCTGTTAAAAACATCTTTAGCAAAGTCAGCCTTGGGTATGGACTTGACATAATCATTTATTCCATCCAGCAACCGTTTTTTCGCCTCCACAATCCGATTGGAGGAAAGGTCCAACGCGAATTTTAAATTGATGTCAAGGTCTGCAATCGTCATTCTGGGAATGGGGAAGTGTCTAAGTACTTCATGCCGTTCATATTTTTTGGCAATGTTATTTGTGGAAATGTCCGACATTGTTCTGGCTTCAGACAATTCATGCATTAAGCTTCCGATTAACTTTTTTAGTGTGATCATAAATTATAATGTCCTGGACTGGGGTGTCTAAAATAGGTTTTTTCGGCCTAAATTTTTTGAACTATATTTGGGCCTGTAATTGCTACGAGATAATAGCTAAAATTGCGGTACATTATTGGGATCATGAAAAGCAAACTCAAATTCTTCTTTTCCGAA
>JAAEMK010000070.1 GCA_024225635.1 Desulfobacteraceae bacterium
CACGGCCAGGCAAACCGTGTGCTCCGCCACTGCAGCAGCGGGCAGGCGTTGGCCGGTGGGGGAGCGCATGGAGCTCTCAAAGTCGGCGTACACGAGGTGCTTGGGCGGGCCGCGCAGTTGCTCCTCATCCACCGGCATCATGTAGCACTGGTGTTCCTCGCCCTTGGGGTAGTGGCTGTCACACCTGGTGCACTGCGTGGTTTTCTCGGAACAGTGGTGTGGGAATTGGGTCCTGATTGTGTAGTGGCAGTCAGGGCATAGTTTGTGCTGCTCACACACGCTCTTCCCGCCCTTTGGTTTCAGTGTGTGCCGCTGGAAACACGCGTCGCTAGGGAAGGCTCTCAGGCAATCGGGGCACTTCCTGTAGGCCGCGAGCTCCTTCTTGCAGTAGCCACCTGGGCCAAAGCAATTCGGGCAGGTGTAGGCGCACTTGTGCCTTGTCTTGTTGTCGTACGGGGCGAGGCACTGGTCGCAGAAATTGTTGCGGCAGAAGAAGGCAGGCATGGAGAGCACCAGGTCAACGTGGTTCTCGTGCATCACCACGTTGATGGAGTGCGTGTTGGGCCTCCCCCTGTATTGGAGTAGTGGAGATCCGCCCTGGAGCTTCCAAATGTTCAGTCGGAAGCCGTCGCCCTCTATCGCCTCCTGCAGCTTCTCGGCGTCGCCCACCGTGTCGTAGGGGCCGTCAGGGGAGAGGCCTGCGCGCTCCGCCAGGGCAACCGCCGCCTTCAGCTGGGCCTTGTAC
>JAAEMK010000071.1 GCA_024225635.1 Desulfobacteraceae bacterium
ATGAACGGCTCTATACGTCTCATTCAGTTAAGTCGGTGGCAGCCAAATATCAATTGGACGATTATCCAGACGCTACGTTGCTCATGTACGCGGCCTGTCTGAAGCCGAGCGTGAAGACTATGGACACCCATAATCGAATCGATTTCAATATCGATCTGACTCCATTCGCGCAACAGAGAAGTCCACAAAACAACACCTTGTCCTCCGGTAGATCGATACAGGACAAAATGTGGCTCGATAGTTTCGAAGACGAAATTAGGAGAGATACTGCCGAGCTAGCCTACACTCTCAACCGTACCCACCCAGTGGACCAGTACAAAGAATTTGAGACGTGGGCGGCGACCGATGTACTGCATCTAGGTTCATCACTCCATCCGAGCGATTACACAGTCGCAATCGAATACTACAAACTGGAAAATTGGGTGTTTAATTGCATCACACTCAATCCCCAAATGCAGAGGCATCAACTCTATGATGCCCCCATCCGACAGCAGTGTCACGAGAAGGAAAGCCTACTCGTCGAACTGCAACGAGAGCCATTTAACGCCTCCGAGTATGAAACTCTCATTGACTCACTGGAGTGCGACACCGATAAATGGGGAAAAGAGGAACAATGGACGGCAAAACAAACGAACCAATTTGTCTCGCACTACCTCATCACCCCAGTCAGAGACAACGGAAAGATTGATCTCGGCCTCCAGTTCGAATCACTGATCGAACAACGCGAAAAAGGGAGGACCGACCCCTTTTGCGGGCCGAACTACGATATGCAGGCCGACACCATGTCCCCGTACATCCCTCCCCAGAGGGCTGAACAACACCCTATTATGGGAACGGGACATTTGG
>JAAEMK010000072.1 GCA_024225635.1 Desulfobacteraceae bacterium
CCGCTATCCTTACATCACCACCCCTTTTCGATCAAAAGGGGTGGTGGAATTTTAGGGGGTGCTGCATTATGAGCTACGTGTCCGACTCTATAAGTCTACAAATTTTCAGCTGTCTGGTAAATGTCTAGATACCTTAAAAACTCCGGATGGATGGACGGATGGACGGACAAACGGACGAACGAACTGTGGGCAGAAAACCGATCATTATAGAACTTGCCGCCGCTGGGGCAGCGGCGAAAAAATACCGCAATAATTTCGATTAAAGTCCGAAATTGGCCAAAAACGACATTTTTAACTTTGACATTTTGAAATAAATAAAATAAAAGCTTTGACATTCGAATCATTTTAAAAATTTGCCAAAAACCGCCGTCTACTGTTTTTCGCAGTCGTCTTTTTTTGCCGTCTATGGACAAGTATTACCTAAGTCCAAAAGTAAAAAGCACCAAATGCAAGTCTATAGTTGACCAATTTACACTTTTTACAGAGAGCTTGTTTCAACCCCTTCGCCCGGCCCTCAGGCCAAGGTGAAAAGCTCGCCATTGTCTCCACCGCAGACAATAACATATTGTTACACGTTTTCAGCTTCCTCATGCAACG
>JAAEMK010000073.1 GCA_024225635.1 Desulfobacteraceae bacterium
TACGGACGTTGCAGTATTGATAGAGTTGCTTTGCTTTTCACAGGGTAGATAATTGCTAAAGGAATCTGAAAGTTTGAGCTCGATGGGTCAATTCTAACCTGCCTAAATTAACGAAAGGAACTAACTGTCTCGTTTGGACGGACGGTCGGACTAACCCTAATTGTAGAAAAACTTGTAATGCACCTTTTTTCAAACGTACTAATCTGGTTGTTATGAGCCATATCCAAATATTGCTTTAAGGTTGACTTAATTGAGTATGTCAATTGGATTAATTGATTCGCTAGGGTCATTGAAAACATTGGAATTTTAAAATCCATATCCCTTTATAAAAATTTTGTTCATAGTAAATACATAAGGCAACAATGTAAAATAAAAGATTCTTTTTATTCAAAAATTGATTTATTATTATCATTGATATATACAATAGGATGAGTACACTCAAATTAGCTTATTAACGCTCATAGCAAAGGAGCGGTCATTAAAGATAAGCAAAGATGAAAATATGATAAATTTTGATGATTTTAATTGTTTTGCTCAAACACTGTTTATCGCACAATTTGCGTCCAAACTTCTTAATAATACAGGTCTTACATGTTCATTAATTGATAAATTCATTGAGTTTATATTGTTTAATAAAAATAATGTACAATTGTTTCGTATTAATTAGTTATAACACATTATTATGTTGTATTATCATAATATGATAATTATATTTGATATTATATGTTCTAATTTGTTTCATTGAAATAAATTATTAAAAACAAA
>JAAEMK010000074.1 GCA_024225635.1 Desulfobacteraceae bacterium
AGCCCTTGCACCAGAACGTGACATATTTCGCGGATAACGGAGCGGATTAAAAGTGGAACAAGGACTTGGCCAAAGACTGATTGGCCGAAAAACCGGACTTAGCCGGAACACTGTATGTGGACGGCCATACGAGGGTCTATCACGGTCGCCAAACCAGACTGCCCAAACACTATGTCAGCCGGGATCGTTTATGCCTGCCGGCCATCACCGACTACTGGGTCAACGATGGTTTGGGTCAACCCTTCTTTGTCATCAGCAAGACCGTTGATCCGGGTTTATTGGCCGTTCTCGAAAATGAGATTGTGCCCCGTCTGCTCGCCGATATCCCCAACCAGCCCACACCCGAAGTTCTGGAAGCTAACCCGCTTCAATCCCGGTTCGGGATTGTCTTTGACCGCGAGGGCTACAGCCCCAAATTTTTTAAAAAGATATGGCTGGATCATCGAATCGCTTGCTACACCTATCGAAAATATGTCAAGGATACATTGCCCGAATCGGATTTTAGCGAGCACACCGTCGTTTTTGCCAATGGTGAAGCCCAGGCGATGCTGCTGGCGGAACGAGAGATTTATCACAGCCAGACCAAATTTAAATTTCGGGAGATTCGTAAGCTGACCGACAGCGGCCATCAAGCGTCGATTATCACCACGGATTATGAGCGCGAGATCGGTCAAGTCGCCGGCCATATGTTCGCCCGATGGTCTCAGGAAAACTTTTTTGGATACATGATGGAACACTATGGTATTGATAGGCTTATCGACTACGGCTTGCAGGAAACAGATAGGACCGTTTCGGTGGTTAATCCGGTATGGCGCGACCTGGACAACCGCATCCGTTCCAAAAAAGGGCGCCTGACTCGTCACCAGGTGGAGTTTACCGGGTTGATCTTGTCTGAGCCCATTGAGGAGGAGGAAGTGGTCAAGTTTGTGCGGCAAAAAGCTGATGTGCAGGAGCGCATCGAAAATATGGAAAAAGAGATCGAAGCCTTGAAAGAAAAGAAGAAAAGCGTCAATCGTCATATCACTTTTGACGAACTGCCGCAAAAAGATAAATTCAAAACCCTCAAAACCCGGGGCAAGCAATTCATCGACACCCTCAAAATGATCGCTTACCGGGCCGAAACCGCCATGACCAATATCATCAAGCAGGAGATTGCCGACCATACCAAACCCGGCAGCAGTCGCAGGGATGAAGCCCGGGCAATCATCCGCCAAGTGTTGACCACCGATGCCGATATAAAACCGGATGAAAAAAAGGGCCGGTTGAATATCCAATTACATAATATGACCAACCCACGAAATAACAGCTATATCCAAAAACTGTGCAAGGTCCTCAATGAATCGAAAACCCAATTCCCTGGAACGGGTCTGACGCTTCACTACCAATTGGGGCCGAATCAGATTCCTGCGGGGTAAGGGGGTCTGAAATTGGGGTAATGGCGTTGATTTCAGCGCTTTCAACAAGCCGTAGTTATTGGCTGCAACTAGTAATAATATCAACAACATACGGACAGTTTTATTACCCCGGACAGTTGCAGAATGTTCG
>JAAEMK010000075.1 GCA_024225635.1 Desulfobacteraceae bacterium
CCCCTGGCCTCCCAGGCTCCACTTCCAGACTGTGTGGGTAGGGGTCATCTTGACAGGGAAAATGACATTTTGGAGAGACAAGTGCTTAACAAAAGATGATCATGCTATGAAGATAGGTGTCCTGAACATCCCAGCTCCTATCAGGATGACCCCCTGTCCTCCCAGATTCAATTTAACAATCAGATAATACAAAACAGACAAACGACAAAACCAGTCATTCTAATTCCATTGAAGAGCTTGACATTTAAGTGAAGACGAACTTGTTCTCCCATCAGACAATCATCTTCCTTACTTTACTCCTTCCACTCTAAAATAAATCTGAGTTTATTTCTGATCTAAAAGTAATTTGCGCCCAATCTTGGGGTCCCATAGAAGCTTTTAGGAACCCCATAAGTCCAAAAACATGCTCACAACAGCCCTGATGCTCAATACCGTGAAACACCCTGTATTTCAGTTCAAATGTCCTTACACATTGATGGCATGGCTGCCCAATTTGGTGCTAAACATCCGTCTTTGGGCCTGATTGTCACAAACTTTCTCCGCCCTGATGCATCGTGCGTCGAAGACAAGTGGGCAGATTAGACTCTCCCCTGTTGGGTTAAAGGCAGCAGTCATCATGGCGTAGGTCCTCTCATCTTTGCATGCTGCTTCATGTATTGTCTCCATGAGAACATCTACATTTC
>JAAEMK010000076.1 GCA_024225635.1 Desulfobacteraceae bacterium
AAACGACAGCGACACGAACCAGGTCGGACACCCCAACTGCCTAGAGAATGAGACGACACAAGAATCTCGTCTTTGTCCCAACCACCAATACCTACGTATGTACGTATCGGAAAACGTTTCCAACAGAACTGTCATGTCAACGAAGCCACTATGAAAGAAGGAAACGCAGAAACAGCCACACTACTACACAGGCAGGCGAGGAAGGAAAGGAAAGTGGGCGCGACCTAATCATGCCGAAGACATGTCGCTTGAAGTCGCCGTAGTACGCAGGACTGCCGCGCACCTTCCTCAGGATACGATACGCATCGTCCTGTTGAGAAGAGAAATAGTGAAGATGAGAAAAAGAACAGTGCACCACTAGAAGCGCAACAAAAGGAAGCGAAAGAAACAGGGGAGAAGCTGCTATTAGTAGAGTACGTACGTACGTAGTGAGTAGTACCTGGAACAGTGCCTTCTGCAGAATTTCTCCCTGGTTAGCGAGGAGCTGTTGGACGGAGGTGCCCTTGACC
>JAAEMK010000077.1 GCA_024225635.1 Desulfobacteraceae bacterium
GCAGTATTTTATTAAAACGTGAAACATCTCATTTGCGTCATTTCATTTTCAATGTCATTCGACAATACCAGCATAACACAAGGATTCATGGGAAGGCTTTATATTTACTGTTGTTACAGCATACTTAATAACCTTCGATGAGAATATATATGTGATAACATAACACAAGAATTCGTGGAAAGGCTCTATGTATGTACTGCTGTTACAGTGTACTTTGTTAAACCCGTTTATGGTTGTTTTACGCAAACGCAAATGAGATGGTTCACATTTTAATAAAATACTGCTTTATTAGAAATAATTTTAACTTTTTAAATACTTTTCATTAATGTAGACAGTAGCAAGATTATCATGTAAAATTTTGGTATAGACATTAATAACCCTTTAAGTCTAATAAATTAGTAAATAAACAGCATTCACTACTAATAATAATTAAAGGGCTAGTTCCACGAAATGTATTGGAACTTAAATTAGTGACCTGCATAGTCTTACATGTTCAATGACTTTTACTATGTTTATACGGCATGTATGTGAAAGATTTAAAAGATTTTACTAGGTGGTTGTGAATATTTATAAACTAGAAAATGA
>JAAEMK010000078.1 GCA_024225635.1 Desulfobacteraceae bacterium
CAAATATGAATTCAAACTGGATAATATGAATGCACATTCATATTTTTGGGAATAAAAGCAATGCTGATTTTATAATTCGGTGTCAATCTTAAATATCAAAGCAAACATTAAATTTAAAATGGATAAAACAAATTCACATTCATATTTTTAATTCTACAAGTAATGCTAATTTTGTTTATATGCAAACATTGTTCATATTTAGATAATAAAACATATACAGTCATTTTGCAGAATTGACATTGTTGAATACTTTGAATCTTTTGAATTTAAATTGATATACAATAGGTTAAATCTTTTGGTTTGTGTTTGATACAATGTTCATTTTCATCCTGCTGATATATTTTTATTGATCATTAATTTAATTCAAATCAGTGTATCTGTATGTCACAATGAGATGAAACATTCAGTACAAAGCATGTCAATTATTGGATAAAAAGGACATTTCTTTGGAATATTTACGTTTAACTGTGTTATTATAAAATTGTTTGCAAACAGCTATCAATGCAAATTATATCGTTGAAATCAACATGCCAATATATGCTCTTCATTGTGTCACCAGTTTGGGTAAAACACTCTCCACAGTTGTAAAAC
>JAAEMK010000079.1 GCA_024225635.1 Desulfobacteraceae bacterium
CACCTGGTTATTCCGGAAGGCGGAAACGGCAGCCGCATAGGATTTCACGGGGATGTACTTCACATCGGCATCCAGTTCCTCGGAAAGGTAGTCCGCAATGCCGCGAAAACGCTCGACGAGCTTGGTTTCATCTTCGTCCGGGATTGCCGTAAAAATGAACGTCTGCGCGGTCGCGGCGGCTGAAAAAAGAGAACAGAGACCAATAATCAGCAATTTCCGTATAAGATTGTGGGTCATGGTTTTTCCTTTTTGGAATGGATATTTACAGTGCAGAGATGAAGCGAACGACTCCTGCTTCAGAAGGATACCTTGATTTAGGTTAACTCTGAACAGCTATACGGTTTGCGGGTTTAATTGGCTCAGGGCCGAACACTTCATTTTTCAGTAAGCTGGGTTCAATCAAAGACAATGCATCTGATAATGATCACGCCGGCGCAGCCGGGTTCGAAAGCAGGAAACCGGGCAACGGCGGAACGGTGGGAGACCTTGCTGGAAAGTGCCGGGCACTCGGTCGACGTGGTTACTGAATACCACGGGGAACCCTGCGATGCGTTTATAGCCCTGCATGCCTGGCGTAGTGTCGATGCCATACGGCATTTCCGCGAAATCTGGCCTGAAAAGCCGCTCATCGTGGCTCTCACCGGCACGGATATCTATTACCACCAGCACGAATACCCGGAAGACACCCGGTATTCCATGGGCGCGGCCGATGCGCTTATTGGTCTGCACGACTTGGTAGCGCACGACATACCCGCCGGCCTTGCCAGCAAATTGGTCACGCTATACCAATCGGCTGAGGGGCCGGAGGCCTTTCCGGCGC
>JAAEMK010000080.1 GCA_024225635.1 Desulfobacteraceae bacterium
GGCTCCAGCTCCGGTTCGGCTTCTGTGGTTGCAAGAGGCCTGGTGCCTTTTGCCCTGGGTACCGACACCGCCGGTTCCGGCCGGGTGCCTGCCGGGCTGAATAATCTGGTGGGGCTGAAACCGACCAAAGGGCTCTTCAGCATTCGCGGCGTGGTACCGGCCTGTCGTTCACTGGATTGCGTGTCCATTTTTGCGCTGACCGTGAATGACGCCGGCCTGGTCTCGGATACCATAGCGGGCTTCGATGCCGCCGATGCATTTTCCCGCAAGCCTCCCTATGCGCTGCCTCTGGATGGGCCAGCCCTTCGGCGGCCCGGCCCCATCCAACGACTGGCGATTCCCGACCACCCGCAATGGTTTGGTGATCAGAAGGCAGAAGCGGCCTGGAATACCGCCATCAGCCAGTGGCGACAACAGAATGTGGAACTGGTGCCGCTGGATTTCAGCCCCATGCTGGAACTGGCTGCACTGCTCTACGAAGGCCCCTGGGTGGCTGAACGCCACGCGGCGGTGGAATCGTTCATGGCCAGCCACGGCGATGATATGAACCCGGTGGTCAAAGGCATTATCAGCAAGGCCGGGAATTTCAGCGCCACGGATACCTTCAAGGCCCAGTACCGCAAGGAAGAGCTGCAGCGCCAGATCGATGAACTGTTAGCCGATGTGGATGCCCTGCTGGTGCCCACGGCTCCGACGGCTCCCAC
>JAAEMK010000081.1 GCA_024225635.1 Desulfobacteraceae bacterium
CCAGGCATATCTCTTGGTGGCCCCGAGGGCACACGGTGGCTCTGACTAGAGTAAGGGTTACTCCTCTCTCGATAAGGGTCTTGCTGAGGATGCTCGCCATTAAGGTTCCCTCTGACATCCTCAGGTTGACCAGATCTATTTTCATAGGTCTGACCGGTTTCTGGAAACCTCACTCCTTGGTTCCGATACATCGGAGATGATGTCCTAGCATGTGGCAGTCCTCCTCCAGCGGAAGCTGTCGGTTCTCTGTCCGGAATTGGACCAGAATGGGCATTTCCAGTTCTCTCCCTGCTGCCAACTCTGGGGCGTTCCAGATTAAGATCCCTGAGATTGGATGTAGCGGTCTCCAGCCCTCTGTCCAATGTTGAGATCGAGTCATTAATGGAGCTGAGCACGGCATCAGGGTATCGAGCAGCCTCATCAGCCACGGCGTTAGGATAGTTAATATTGGGATGACGGATGTTATAGTTACTTTGTTCCTCGCCATTCATACGCGAGGTTGGCCTCGAGCCAAATTCAGGGATGATGGGAGTGAGAATTGAATCCCTCCTTCTGGGCTCGGGTCGCTGTATTCTAGCAGCGCGGGCCGACATTGGCTGCCTTGTATCTGGGGGGTTTGCCATGGTTCCCACTTTTTGTTTAAAGAAGTTTATCATGGCATTTGATCCAAGTTCCTGGATGATGGGCAGGGTGAGGACCTGGATGGAAGCTCCAGTCATTTGAAGGTATACTTCTTTTATGACAGAGCAGAGGGTTCCAGGATCGGTAGGGAGTGGCACTCCTTCCTTGAAAGGTAGAACATTCATACTGATCCAGTCAGTGAGGTCTTTGTGGACCTGCTGGACATTCACCAGCTCCTTGTCCATCAGGGCCTGCTCGAGAGATGAAGAGGCTCCAATCATGAGACTTCGCATTTTGATTCTTGTGTCGTGTTCTGTTTGCATCTCCACGTTCAGACTGTCCAGCTTCTCTTGAGTAACGAGTTGTTTCATGGGTCCGAATATATTTCGGATTATCCATTCTAGGATCACCTGTTCGGACACGTTCTCGGTGTTGTCGGGATAAAGTGGTCTTAATTCCTTGAGAGCATGGTTTCGCAAAGCTGGACCGATCATCATGCCAGCCAGATTGGGGACAGCAGCAAGAGGATCAAACTCTACTATGTCCTCGAAGGGGCGGACAGGCGCCAAGTTAGGCTCTCTTGGAGGAGCAACTTTAGGAACTGCTCCTTCAGTTTCACGGCTCCGGGCAGGAGGGTCAATGAGAATGACATCAATCATATTTGTTAGCCCAGTGGCTCCGTCGGGAACAAACTCGGCCGTCGCAGGGGGATTTTGGTTTGATTGCTCGGCATCGGGAACAGCTGGGGCAATTGACTGCCTGCCCCTTAGGGCCTTGTTCCGGGCCAGGTCGTCCATGTCCTTGATTATAGTCTGGAGATTATGTTCGCAATGAGCCTGAAGTAAAACAAAGTCAGCATCAAGCAGCACTCGGGCACCCTCAATCTTGTCTTGAGGCAGGGCCTCCAGAGCAATATAGGCACTAGTCTTGGCCTTCTCAACACAGTTTTTCAGCTTTTTCTTGTACTTGTCGCCCTCGTGATTATGGTTGACGGTCTTCTCCAAAATATCCTTGTGGACATTATAGATTACTCCGGAAACTCGATCAATGATTTCGCAAATCGCCATTGTTTTAGAACAGAGATCAGTCCATTCTTCATTCTTTTCAGCATCCCGGTCGCAGAGGCCGGTGTCAGCAAGGACATCTTCCATGTCACTACCAGCATACTCGAAGTTCAGTATTGTGCCCTCTCGGACAGTTCGCATGTACGTATAGTAATCAGAAGATTCCATAGTTAGCATAAATCTATGACCACTCTCTTGCAGAGAATTTCACAGACTGCAGACTCACTGCAGCAACTGCAGACACACATCAGATCTTGCCGCCAGAAGAGGCTGCGGCGGCACATCTCACCGCGTCCGCAACAAATACAA
>JAAEMK010000082.1 GCA_024225635.1 Desulfobacteraceae bacterium
AAGCCTCTGGCGAAGTGGTGTGTGGATGCGGTGGCGAGGGGAAGGGTTGCCCCTGTCCTCTCCCTCCTTGGGGATAGCAGCTCCTCCGGTGTAGTCCGCGTTGCGGATGATAGGAGGAACCGTTTGAGAGGGGCGTCGTCTCTTTCGGACCATGAGAGTAGTTAGCTCACCGGGTGCGGCCACAAAATGGCTCGCCCTGTTCCTCTTTGCAGGATACCCGGTGGCCGCTAAGAAACACTCTCCACGGGCCGGACCGGGAAAACGCTCCGGTCGAATTATTTTGTAGGGGCAAACAGGAAAGAATTATGAAAGGTAAACAAAAAGTTCACTCTTTGACCGGCAGGATTACTCCAGACCTGATGCGCAAAGCGTTTTTGAACGTCAAGCGCAATCGGGGTGCCGCGGGAGTCGATAAGGAGAGCATCCAGATGTTCGAGGCCAACCTTGAACAAAATCTGGATTCTCTCATGCGCCAGCTCAAGCAGAGGACATTTGTTCCGAAGCCGGCGAGGCGTACTTACATTCCCAAGGGCAAGGACAAATTCCGGCCGCTGGGCATTCCGTGTGT
>JAAEMK010000083.1 GCA_024225635.1 Desulfobacteraceae bacterium
TCAATGGTGTTGAAATTTTTTTCGCAGCGAAAGCATCGGGCAAGATTTGTCTCTTGTTTTATGCCGGTATTGAACTCACCGCAGCAGGGACTGAGAAAACGAAAACATCCATCCCGAATTTTGTTTGGAACTTTCAGTTCGGTTTCAATTAAAAGTTGAATCGGAATCTCATTGCGCAGAATATACAATTCCTGGTCGGTAAACCTGCGCTTCATTGTTTCCTCAGGGATTTTCCCTTTATGCGGATTGTAACGCAATGATGCCGGAGCCTGTCGAGCAACGCGTCCACCATATCCTTTGGCTCGAACAGATCGTACCATTTCGGATAATTCAGATTTGTGGTGATGATGGTTGACTTGCTCGCCTGGTATCTTTCGGCCATGAGCTTGAAAAATGCGTTCATTTGCTCCGGCGTCAGCGTCAGATAGCCGAGTTCGTCCAATACCAGAAGGTCGAACCGGCAGAGTTTTCCGAGCATCTTCGATGTCGTTCTATCGGCAAGGGAGGCGTACAGATCGTCGAGACGGTCCTGCACATTGTAAAACAAACCTTTTTTACCCGACAGGATTGCCTCGCGCAACAGGCCGGATGCCAAGCCGGATTTGCCGGTACCGGTATCCCCGATGAAGACAATATTTTCCCCACGTTCCACGAACCGGGCGTCCGCAAGGTCCATAATCCGGCTTTTTTGCACCGCTGCCTGTTTCTCGAACGGAAAACTTGAAAGGGTCCAGTCCCAGGGGATTTTTGCCTGTTCCATCCGATAGATCAGGCTGCGTTCCCTTCGGTATCGAAGTTCCTCGGCAAGCAGCTCATATAACGTGTCACGGGCGGACGTTCCGTCTTTTTCCGTTCTTTTCAAAACTTCTTCCAGGATACCGGCCATTCCCCTGAATTTCAATTCCTCCAACAACGCGCATATTTTGTCATATGTCATAGCTTAAAATATTCTCCCGCTATCAATGTAAGGATGATTTTTTCCAGCCGCGCAAGGTCGTACAGACCATATTCGAGCGCTCTTTTGACTGCTTTGTAAAATGCCTGCTTCGGATAGGTTCGTTTGAGTTCGAGCAGCCTTCTGAGTTTCACCATGCCGCGGCCATGGGAACGTTTTTTCAGTTCCAAAACGTAATTGTCGAGCATTTCACTTTCGCCCAACAATATTTTTTCCTCTTTCGTGGCACTGCCAGACGCCTTTTTTGTGAGCCGGGGACTGCGATGTGACGCATTGGTGATCCTTTTGTCTCTGTGTTCAATGTCTCTTTCATGTTCCGCCATGATCCGGTTGCCGCAATACACCAACACCTTGGCGAGATGCTTTTGGACCTCGACCTTTTCGCCGATCAGTTTATATGGGACCGAATAGCGATTCGTATCCAGACTGACGTACCCCTGGGTGTCGACAACACGATAAAACGACTGATAAACCGGCGGAACATAATCCGGAACTGGGGTTAAAAACGGCTTTTCCGCCAACCAGGCCTGGTCGGCGCTCATGCCCAGTGACCGCTTTGATCTTTTATTGGCAACCGTTTCGCACCATTGCAGCGCCTGTTCGTTTAGGTCCGGCCAGTTTGCAAATTCACGGCCCGAAAGAAAATTTTTCATCACATAGCCGAAGGCGTTTTCAACTCTGGCCTTTCTATCCGGATGTCTGACATGATGAGGAACAAATTGGACGCCGAAAATATTGCCCAGCCGCTTGATTTGCGGGGCTATTTCAGCATCCGGACCGGCCCCGCGCACCACCAGAACGCTGGTGTTGTCTATGGTGCATCTTTGGCAGGTCCCGTCCATGTATCGGAACGCATCTGTCAAAAATACCCCGGCCTCGAAACGGGTGAACCGGTTATAAAATTGTATGAAAAGTTTTCGGCTGTACGCCAGAATCAGGGCCGCGCATTGTGTGGTGACTTTTTTTTGCCCCAGATGAATTTTGAAAGGCGAAGTGTCATGCTGCATCTCCCGGCCGGGTTCGAACACGTATATGCCGGCCTGTTTTTTTACCGGTTTGCGAATGCCGTGATGCCTGACCAGCCAGGTCAATGACGCATAGGGAATTGAAATGCCGTGTGTCTCGCGAAGAAGATCACGGACTCTGGACACGTTGCCCCGGCATTGGGTAAAAAGTTCCCGGATTATTGGAAGATGTTCTTCATATCGGGATGTTTTCATCTCTTGCCCGCCATGATACCCATTGATGACGGATCGCACTGTCTTCCTGTCAATCATGAGTATTCTGGCGATTTCGCTGATTGACACACCCCGTATGCGCATCTGCTTCACTGCCTCGCGGGTTTGTTGGTCTATCATGGCCGTTTATCCGCCTTTCCATGAGTTCAAATTGTTTTTTCGCTTTGTTGAAAGCGTGGACCAATTCCTTGTGGTCCGATTCCGGCTGCCCCTGATAAAAAACCGTTTCAATCGCCTTGCAAAGACGCAAAAGAATATGGAATACGACTCGGATGTCTTTGAGCCAAACGCCTTCCGGGCCGATTTTCACTTTTTCCGTTTCCGATTCCCGCAGCTTTGTTTTTTCCGCTTTGAAAAACATCGCGGGATCGTCGATCATCCTCTGCCTGACATTGCGGTTGGATTTTTTGTAGTGCTCGTAAAATTCGGCAGCCTGTCTCGTCGGCATAGATTGCCCGGCCAAATGCCGAGTCAGCCGACTCGCATGTTCCGGGTTGGCGCGCGCCAACGGCGCCAACACCCTCGAAGCCGTCCAGGGTGAGACATGGCCGGACCGCACGGCGTCAAGCGACTCTTCGGGCAATTCACGGATGAGATCCACCCGCCGTTTTACCCAGCTTTTGTCTCTTGCCATTTTTTTTGCCACATCGGACATGGTCATGTCGAAACGCTCGATCAACTCACGGATAATCGACGCCTGTTCGATCGCTTCCCAATGCCTTTCATTGCCTTTTCGCAAAACCGAAAACAGCGCGTCTTGCTCTTCGGCGTCGCAAATGAGAGCGTTCACCATGTCCCGTCCGCATTTTTTGATGACGAGTACGCGCAGGTATCCGTCAATCAGCACGAATCTGCCGGCGTCGGCCGGTACCACAAGCACGGGAGTAATCTGGCCATGCTGATCGATGGAACGGCGCAATTTGTTCAAAACCGTTTCATTTTGGACCCTTGTGTGGATATACCGGAGTATAATCCTGTGCAAATCGATCTCTTTGTCCGAACTTTGAATTTCCATGCCGCCGGATGTACCTCATCATGATTTTGGAATAAACAAAGTCGTATCTTTGCAATCATGGCCGGATTCTTTGCAAATATCTGTAATCTCATTGATTTCCACAATTACCGCGTCCATATTTGCAATCATTTCCCCGTCGCACGGGATAATCATGTATCTTCCCGATATTTTGGACTTTTTACTTCCTTCCACGTCCATATTTGCAATCCGGGTCGAAATGGACCTGGCCTTGTTTCGGGACCGTTTGATCCGGTTCCTTGCTCTCTGCTTCTCCCTGTTTTTTGCGGTATAAGCGGGATTCTTTTTTCTGTAATTTTTCCAGTAATCCGGATTTTTTTCTCTCCATCTATTTTGGCAATCTTTCTGATTTTGCCGATAAAGTTCATCATTGGCCAACTTGTTGCGCTGCCATTGCGCCTTGCGTGCTTTTCGGCATTTTTCCCTAGTACAGTATTTTTGTTTGGGGTGCCTCGGATCGGGCTCAAACAGGCACTCACAGTCTTTGCATTTTTTCTTTTTTTTCAAAACCGCCTCCTGGCTAATATTACCAGGAACGATATTTTTGATTTATTTTTCAATCAGAAAAATTGGAATGGAAAAGAACTTTTCAGGGAAAAAAATCAGTGGGGAATTTTATTAGTATAAAGGTGGGGAATTCAAATTAGTGTTGAGGCGGCTATGTACCTCACGGTTCCGAGGCTTTTCCTGAAATTGCAAGAAATTGTGAATGCTCCCGAACGCGGACACATGCATCGGCAAATAAACATGAATTATCGCGGGAGAATATGGAAAACTTTAGTATCCTCTCAAAGATAAAATGCCGCTAAAAACAGGCGGCTTCGTCCTTCCAAATCACAAACCCGGTTTTACATTCGGGGCGGTATGTTCCCCTTTTCCTTGCACGGAAGCGCTCGGTTTGATATGTCATCTCTGACGGTCCCGGAGCGGCAA
>JAAEMK010000084.1 GCA_024225635.1 Desulfobacteraceae bacterium
CCAACCCGTTCATTCGCGGTGACTACAGTCAGACAGTGTTGGATACGTACAAGGAAGAGCTTGCGGCTGCCGAGCCGCCCGCACTGCTTGGCATTGCCACCCTTACGTATCCCGAGTGCGAGAATGGCGTCATCCCGCTCAACAAACCGACTATTTCATACGCAGAACGACGTGCCAACTACAACAAGGAAACCACTCCTGACGGCGTGAACAAAGCTGATTTGGATTTGGTTGACAATCTGCATTTGAAGTATGACTCTTCTTCCCTCAAACCGGAGAACAAGAACAGAATGGACGCCTTGCTTTCGGAGTACAAGTCGCGCGTCTTCTCGCATTCAGATATCGACTTTGGTTGCACAGACATGATCGAACACTCCATTCAATTGCTACCAGGTAGTCGACCTATCAAGCAGACGATGCGCACTTTTCCACAAGCAATGGAACAGGAAGCGAAGAAGGAAATTGAGAAGTACCTCAAGTACGGCGTCATCTCTCGTACCATCTCTGAATGGGGAAGTCCAGCCCTCTTGGTCCGCAAACCTGACGGCACCATTCGTTTTTGCCTGGACTATCGTCTTGTCAACCGATTAGTCAAAACGGATACCTACAATACGCCAAATCAGTCGGTGTTGCTCTCTAAATTGGGACACGCTCGGTACTTCAGCACTTTCGATTTGACCAGTGGATACTGGGCGGTTCCCATGGAGGAGAGTTCCAAAGATGTGACGGCGTTCACTTGTTCTGAGGGCGTTTTCCGTTTCGAAGTGAGTCCGTTCGGTCTTGCGTCATCCTCGTCGGTCTTCTGCCGTTTTTCCCAGGTCATCACACGGCCCTGATCTGGAGTTTGTTCTGGACCAGTATGCTGTATTTTGATTACAGCTGGTTCAGGGAGCAGACTTGTTTGATCATATGCCCCTACGGTCGTCTGCAATCGACGTTGGTAGACTACGATACTCTGATCATCGGATACG
>JAAEMK010000085.1 GCA_024225635.1 Desulfobacteraceae bacterium
ACTACATTTTAATTAGTGTCATAATTTTTGCTCTAGGCACCGTCATCGAGCCAGCCGGTCTCCCTAGCTGCCCTCATGAAGGTGGTCGATGAGAAGGCGTACTTGAAGAAGAATGCCTCCGACAGGCAGCTGGCTGACTGCCAGACCAAATTGGCAGCCGTTCTGAAGGAGAACGAAAAATTGAAACGAGAAAGGATGGTTGGAAGGAAGAAGGCGAAGAAGCGAAGTCGATCGGCTGAAAGCGTCTGAATACCTGAGTACCACATGCATTTAGGGTCGAATTTCGATGGTATCGAGATTACATCTCTACCTGTTTTCAGAGATGACTGTTGAATAAAAACGAGCACCACCAACAGAAGGTAAATACGGTAGAGAGAGGGGACGAATATTTTTGCTCACGGGCGATCGACACGAATCTCTCTCTCTCTCTGTCGAATGAAGAGCGCCGCCGCCGCCGCCATTGGAGTTTGGAGCCTGAAACAACGGAGAGAGAGAGAGCCTTGGATCGGATGGCACACAATGGACGGAGGCACCCCATATTACCCATGGGGGCACCAGGGGGCGTCTATTTCGATTGAAGGGGCGTTTATTGTTTAAGGGAATCCTGCAGGGGTCGAATCGGGAGGGGTTAAATCCCGCACACAAAGTACGCCTCTAAACGTTTTCCGCAACTGCG
>JAAEMK010000086.1 GCA_024225635.1 Desulfobacteraceae bacterium
ACAAGTTTTTGATTTGATGGGTCATCGGCTGTCCAAATCAAAAACCGGTCGTGGTTGGGCAGTGAAGTCTTTAGCGGTGGGATGGCACACCCACCGCTCGTGTGACGTACGTTGCCCACCATTCAAACGGATAACAATAGCCCTCCCCCGAGGCCCGGGCCTTGCTTGCATTGGCCCCGGGGGAGACTTTTCCAGAGTGGCCGCAACTGCGGCCCGCCGGCCGCCCCTCGCCGCCCCTTTCTCGACGAAGTCATCGGGCTTCGCCCCGTCGCCCACGCTTGGGCCGACGCATGCTCTTTGCCCGGCGGCGCGTCGGCTCTCTGTGTGGGTGTGTGAGTGGGTGTGCGCAGTGTTTTTGATTTGGACAGGCGATCGCCCATCAAATCAAAAAGTTGTTTTGGGATGACTTGAAGGGTTGGTTGGGGCAACTAAAACTGGCTGGCGCTAGAACCCGCCACTCATTTTTGAAATTTTGAGAGTGATTTTCGGGTGATGCATTATTGGCCGAGCAGCTGTTGGAGTGTACAGATTGTGGACTGCGGCATTGTCAAAAGCCAGGCAATCAGGAAATCATTTTGAGGACAGTTGGAGGGACACCGGGGCCTGCTTCGGAAACACTTGGAGCGGGAGAAAACTTTCTCAGGCGTGATTTTGAAAATGATTTTTGAAGCTTCACTTGCACGTGTGGCCAAAGGATGGATTGGTGCCACAAACATTTTCAAAATCACGCCTGAGAAAGTTTTCTCCCACTCCAAGTGTTTCCAAAGCATGTCCAGGTGTCCTTCCAACTGTTCTCAAAATGATTCCCTGATTGCCTTGTTTCTGGCTAGTCCGCGGACCAAACTCTGTCCGGTGACAGAGCTGCCCGGCCGACATTGCATCACCCGAAAACCACCCCCAATTCCAAAAATGAGCCTCTGGTTCCAACGCCAGCCAGTTTCTGTTGCACCAAGCAACCCTACCAGTGTTCCCAAGACCACTTTTCACGAGGTCTTTAGCGGTGGGATGGCACACCCATCGCTCGTGTGAAGTACGTTGCTTGACACACGAGGGATGAGTGGTCCATCCCACCGAGATAGCAAGCCAAAGCACAGTGGACCTACCTCATGCCACCCGTGGGCAGCCGGCTCAGGTGGCGGGTTTGGGAGGATGCCATCCTGTTGACAGAAGGCAGTGTGGCCTCCACTGCAGCTTCCCAAACAGCAGGACGCGTCGCCGCCGTTGCATGTCACGCATGGGCGGGCAAGGAAGATCTGCAGCATGTTTTTTTAGAAGAAGTGAACGAAGTGTGTGCCGGAGTGTTTGGAGGCCGTCACGTTTTCATCCATAGCTATCTTAAAACAGGCCCTATGGCCCTTACAATCACATCACACAACACACCACAACCCCCTCTCTCCCCTCCCTTTCAAAAAAACTTGCGCATGCACACATAAGGCGTGCATTTGCGCCTCTCTTGTTTCATGGGAGGGGAGAGAGGGTTTGGGCAAAGGAGCGGCGGCATCTCATTGCGCCACTCCAAATGCCCACCATTCAAACGGATAAACAATAGCCCTCCCCCGAGGCCCGGGCCTTCCTTGCATTGGCCCCGGGGGAGGCTTTTCCAGAGTGGCCGCAACTGCGGCCCGCCGGCCGCCCCTCGCCGCCCCGCTCTCGGCGAAGTCCCCGTGTTTCGCCCCGTCGCCCACGCTTGGGCCGACGCATGTTCTTTGCCCGG
>JAAEMK010000087.1 GCA_024225635.1 Desulfobacteraceae bacterium
AAATTGTCGAGATAATCACAAATTAAATTTTGGTATAGCTACACGGGAGACACAGGAGTCTGCCGTTATGCAATAGTTGCGAGCAAAATCCTGATTAAAAACACTGTAAGGCACTTCTGGGGTCATATGAAGGATGCCCATTTTGACAACAGATTTTTTGTCAAACCAACATAGAGAGGATAAATGGACCCTTTATATATAAGCAACGGACGAGCCGCAAGCGGAAAGGACAAATACTTTGAACGAACAAAAATTGAAAAACGAATTTGGTTCAAAATAACTTAGTTCATACGCCTCAGGGCAGGCCAAACATCGCTGTAAAGGCTTCCAGGCAATCAGGGTTGGAGGCGGCAATGGATGCCAGGTCATCACCGGTCTCATTTTTCAATTCCTTTCAACTGCGTATCCGTTCAGTTCAAGCGCATACAATAATCCGTTCAGATGCGAAGGTCTCCCGAGGACTTGCTGTCTGTTAAAATCATGAACAGCTCCTCCAGGTCGGCATGGTCGGCCCGGGCCATCTCCTTTAGCTCATCCACGGTGCCGAGGGCAAGCAGGCGTCCCCTGTGGATCACCCCGATCCTATGGCAGAGATCCTCGGCAATGTGCAGGGTGTGGGTGGACATGAACACGGTTTTATCCTTGGCGGCAAACTCCTTAAACAGCTCCTTGACCATCTTGATGGCCGACGGGTCCAGCCCCACCATGGGTTCGTCCACCACAATGACCTCGGGCTCGTGGAGCAGTGCCGCCGCCATGATCAACCGCTGCTTCATGCCGTGGGAAAAGGACTCGATGATCTCATCGGCCCAGTTTGCAAGGGAGAAGAGCGCAAGGAGCCCTTCGGCCTTTTTCTCAAAACCGGCGGGCGAAACGCCAAAAAGATCGGCAGTAAACTTCAAGAACTCCATGGCCGTGAGTTTCTCGTAGAGATAGGGCCTGTCCGGGATAAACCCGATCACCTTTTTCGCCCGGGAGGGATCTTCGGCCATGTCAACACCGCAAATTTTCACCGTTCCCGAGGTCGGTGAGATCAATCCGGCGATCATCTGGATGGTGGTGGTCTTGCCCGCGCCGTTGGGCCCGATAAAACCGAAGATCTCGCCCCTTGGCACGGTGAGACTCAACCGGTTCACGGCAACCACCCTGCCGTAGTTTTTTGTCACCTTGCAGAGCTCGATCATCGCCGGCAAATACTTACTTTTTTTTATTCAATTCATCAAGGCTATGGATTGAACTGTAGATTCCAGCGGAAACCTGATACGGCACCCCGGGGGCCTGCATGGTGAATGTTATTTTTCGTTCAGGGGTCTTGCTTCCGACCTTGGGCCACCAGTACTCCACCCATCCGCCGGCCTTTTGTTCGGCGGCGTCGCACAAGTCAAGGCTGACGTAGTTTCCCTTGACATCCGTTACCGTGCTTAACTGAAGCCCGATGATTTTATTATTGGGATGGGCGGCAATAATATCAGCCTCGCAATTGTATACCTGCACATAGGTATCCTTCCATGCCCATTTACCCTTTGGATCATTGAACTCCTTCAGGCCCGACTCCCCCGCCTTTGACAGAAAAGCGGCAGCCGCTTTTACTTTGGCTACGATTTCGTCAGGACTCACAACGTCCTGGGAAAAACATATTCCCGTAAAACTCAAAGACAGGATCATGGAAATAACAATTACTGCTGATTTTTTCATACCAAATCTCCTTTATTGTTTTTTTTACACGGTCCCGGCCTGAAAATGCCGAAAATCAACATGTTTCGCAATTCTTTTTCATTTACCGCAAGGGTCATACTTGAAATCTGCCCACCATGTCTTTTAATTGACCCGCAATCTTTGACAGCTCATTGGCATTGCTGTTTAACTGTGAACTGCTGTCTTCCGTTTCAATGGATGCCTCATTTACCTCCTTGATATCCTTTGCGATGTTTCGCACCACATGAAGGTTTTGTGATGTTTTCTCATTTACCTCCTGCATTCCCTGGGATGCCATTAACACATTTGACGCGATCTCGTTTGTTGCCGATGACTGCTCTTCAATTGCGGATGCAATTGAAGATACAATCTCTTTGGCCTGCACACTTACACTTACAATCTCTCCGATCTCCCGCACGGTTTCATTTGTAGATTGCTGGATACTTTCAATCTTTTTCTTGATTTCATTTGTGGCGACGGCCGTTTGTCCGGCCAGCGCTTTAATCTCACCTGCCACAACGGCAAATCCCTTACCCGCTTCTCCGGCCCTGGCCGATTCAATGGTGGCGTTCAGGGCGAGGAGATTGGTCTGTTCCGATATTTCAGCTATGGTTTCAGTAACCTTGCCTATTTCAACGGCAGCGCTCCCAAGTTCATCCATTTTGGAGGAGGCTGCGTTGGCAAGGTCCACGGCCGTTTCGCTGACCGAATTGGCTTTCCCTGTGCTTTGGGCCACTTCGTTTATCGACATGGTCATTTGATTGGCGGCAGTGGAAATCACCGCTGAATTATCTGAAGCATCCTCAATGGCGGCAGCCACGGAATCCATATTCGCGTTCATCTCATTGGAGGCGTCAGAAACCATATTGGATTTTTCAGTAACATGCATTGACCTGTCCTTTACCTGGCCGGAGATGAAAAATAATTCGGCCGACGAACCGGTCAGGATCTCAACGCCATCCGAAATATCCCTGAACATCTGGCCCAGATTTGTCACCATGCTGTTCAACGCGTATATTAACCTGCCTATTTCATCCTTCCGCTTGACATCCAGTTTTTTACTTAAATTGCCCTTTGCAATATCATCCGCAAAAAGTATTGCGCTGTTCAGGGGAGTAAGTATGGATTTGCTGATGATAAAAGCCCAAAGAGATAAAGTCAGGGTTACGATAAAAATAATCGACCAGTTAAAATTCCTCACGAACTCGGCATTTGAGGCCACCACAGCTTCGATCTCTTCAACCAGCTCAAGTTCCTGTTTGTTCAGTTCCGTGGTAAGAACTTCAAACTTGGACATGAGACCGTTTTTTTGTCCATAAAGCTCAACCAGTTTTCTTTCCATATCCATCAGATTGTCAAGCATGGGCTCAATCTGTTTATAGATCGCACGAAATTTCTTATCCCTGCTTGCCCTGATGGCGTTTTTCAAATTTTTCTGCGCCCGGAAGGTTTCCTTGTCCAGCCCTTCACTGTTTTTCCGAAAATCATCCAGGTTGGAAAAGAGATAAAGCTCTTCAATATTCAACCGCCGTTTGCCTAAATATGAAATCAATTCCGAACAGTTATCCTTACAGGCCCGTCGACGCGGATCATAGATTTTCTGCCCTTCGATCTTGGCCATTGCTATTTCCTGCTTAACAAGGGAAATAATGTTCTGCTGGAGAATGTCTTCCATATCGAAGCCAAGCCGGGCATAATCCATCAATCCGGATTTAATGGAAAAAACAACGGGTTTCAACCCGGCAACGGCTTCAGCATATGCTTGAAACGTTGAGACAAGAGAATCCACGGACAGGTTTTCACTGGAGTTATATTTTGTAACGTCATCGGATACGGCTGCTAAAATATCAGTAACCGATTCAAGCCGGGGCTTGATTTTCCGCCAGCTCTCTTCATCTGCATTGGCGCGAAAATCCTTTTCATCAGAACTGACAATCAATATTTCCTGCATCACCTGGTTAATTCTCGTTTCAACCTTGATCAACTTGTCATGTTGAATCCTGTTATAGATATTCGCTCCAAAAATGAACAAACAGGCGACGATTCCCGAAACCGCAAGTAATGCCAGTCTGATTTTGACATTCATACATCGATCTCCTTACAGGTATATGTTTTGCTTCATTCCAGAACTTCTTGTAGGCTCGCAAAAAGACTTTCCGTCCGGCGTTTAAAGAAACAGGCGTGGTGAGTTCAGATGAAAAGGATTTGTTTTATGAGGTCTGCCAACCATGTAAAACAAAACCCATATTTACCAGTAGCGTGACGAGTTACCTATCTTTCAAAGCTTTCAGGAGATGGTTCATGAATATTACCAATACTTCCCAAAAAACGAACATTACCCGAATTTGTATTAACATCGGTGGATTCTGTCAAGAATAAAATGTTGACCGTCAACAGAACAGAACAGGCCACTCTCTTACGTAAGCCCGTTCATCGCCCTTCCCCCACGATCTCAAGCTTGATCCTGCCCATGACGCCGACCATACCCAGGCCCAATCCCCGGCCTCCGGCGCCGGAAGCCAGCCGGATATGGGTCACATCGGCAGGAAGCTGGTTAAAAAGGGAATCAACGGTGATCCATCGCCCAAGATAGACCCCGTTCCAGGCATGGTAGTAGAATCGATGGTTCAGGTACACAAGACCCGCCTCCACCCGGGCGGGAATGCCCAGGGCGCGGCAGAGGGCGGCAAAGAGGACCGCGTGCTCGTTGCAGTCCCCCATCCTGTTCCTGAGGGTGGAGACGGCGTCGGGCATGGAAAGCACCGGGCGTTTTTCGATGTTTTCATCCATCCAGCGGAGAACGGCCCGGATCTTTTCAAGGGGCGTGTCCCCGGATTTTTCAATCCGCCCTGCCTGGCTGACGATCCCGGGATGATCGGACCGGATAAAGGGGCCGGGCGCAAGAAAACGCTCGTCCACGGCAGCCATTGCCGCATCATCTGCATGGTTGCCGGGGAGCCGCTCCTTTATAATGGTGAGGCGGTTGTACGCAAAAGACTGCCGTCCCCCATCAAGATCAAGATTTTGCAGATCCATCCCGGGGTCCCCATCGTCATGACCCAAATCCACCATATCGATACCTGAGATCTTCACCTCAAGCCGGGTCAGGCCCTGTGGATCTTCAATGGGCCTGTTGGGTGCGACGGATGCAAGCAGGGTCAGGTCATCTCCCCCCACGGCCCCTTCCAGGGCCTCTTCCCGGCTGGTCAGGGTCAGGCTCATCCCGAGAATCCCTTCCTCCTTCACCACCCTGCCCGTGCCGTCGACCCAGGCATGCTGGGTCACCCCCTTGAATTTAAAGGATAGTTTTTTGGTCGAAACCGTCTTTCCCATCACCAGGAGGGACTCATGGCCCATGACCCTGACGGTCACCGGCACCTGTCCCATGGTGACAGGATCGAACACAAAGACCACCACCCGGTCCGGCTCTGCAAGCCCGGACGCCCCCATGGCCTGGACAATCCCGGCGGAAAGATAGGGCCTGGTCTCAAGGGGAATTGTAACGGGACGGGAAGGATCGTCATTGTTGGCCCGGGTTGTCACCCGGAGAAGGGAATTTTCAATGCGCCCGGCCACCTGAAAACGAAACCGCCCCGACACCACCTCAAAATCAAAGGATCTCAGGGAAAAATCCGGTTCGGTGTCACTTTCCGAGGTGACCACAAGATCCTGGACCATGCCCATGGTGTTGATCTTCATGACGGTTTTTTCAACCACCCGGTATCCAAGGCCGGTGCGCTCAATGATCCGGTGGGAAAAACCGATCCGCTTCCGGTTCTGGTGGATGGCCATCCAGGTTTCACCGGGCCGGACCGCCACCGGACCCCGGCCCTTCAGAACGGAATCACCGCCGGGCCGGGGCCTGAAAAACTCCAGGCGAACCACAAGCAGGATCGTGAAGACGGCTGCCGCAAAAGCTCCCCACAGCCAGAGCCCCCTGGGGGTTGATATCATCGGTATCCTCCAATAATTCTTTTGGAGTACTAAGAAAGAGAACATCGTTCTTGATCTTATAACATCCCCCAAAAAATCACAAGCGCCGGCCCCAATCAAAAATGTTTGCTAAATAGATGAAATTATTCTTGACTTGCGATATCAATATTACTACAAATTCAACAAAATTTTTTTGTTGGCCTGTTACTGATTTTAACCGACCATGTTTTTCTTAAGTCAAGAGGCTGTTTGAAAAAGCGTTAAAGCAAAGCAAAGGAAATTTAAAAATGTTGATGAAACAGAGAGCTCCCAGGGTAAAAAAGCGAATCAAGGCAGTTTTGGACCATGGTACCGGCATCATCGAAAACATTTCAAGCTCCGGAGGCTTTTTAAAGACCGACAGCGAAATTCCAAACGCTCCGTTCAACATCGAGCTGAAGATAAGTAACTTCAAGACCATAAAAATCCAATGCGAACCCCAGTGGGAAAACGAATCCGGCGTTGGTTTCAAGGTGGTAAACGTCGAAGACACCAAGGAGGAGCTGTTCAACGAGTATGTGGAAAAGCAGATCCGGGCCCTGGAATACTTCGGCAAGGAGCGGGTATTCCAGACCGAGGTCACGGTAACCCTCAAGGATACCAATGTGTTCGGGAACGTCTATTTCAGCAACTACATCCAGTACCAGGGGGTGGTGCGGGAAAAGTTCTTCCTGGAAAAGGTTCCCGAACTCCATGAGCTGCTGACCGCAAACAGCCTGCGCCTGGTCACCATTGACACCTACAACAAATTCATCAACAACTCCTATTTCGGGGACATACTGCTGGTGGAGCTGACCACATCGGAGATTGCCGGGGCAAGCTGCAAGCTCAACATCACCTTCAAGAACAAGGAGACCGGAGAACTTGTGGGCGAAGGCTACCAGCGTGTCTGCATCGTGGGGGCCACCGGCCGGGTAATGCGGATACCGGCCGAACTTCTGGACATACTGGATTTTTATCAAGAGATAAAGGAATAACTTATAATGCAGTACTTGAGTGCTATCCTGCCGCTCTTTTCAGCGATCATCTACCTTTTCCTGGGGGGCTTCGTCTTTTTTCTCTCCCGGGGAAAGCTGCGCAAGGTATTTCTCAGGTTCTGCTGCATCACCTTTCACTGGCAATTCTCGTGGTTTCTGCTCTTTTTGCTGAACGATCCCGGCTATTCCGACCTCATCTGCCGCATCGGGTACTCGGGCATCATCTTCCTTCCGGTGAGCTGTTATGAAACCCTGGTCCACTACCAGAACCATTCGACCCGGCACATAAAATGGTTCTACGGCATCTGTTTCGGATTCCTGGTGAGCCTCTGGACCACCGATCTCTTCATCAAAGGCACCCACACCTACCAGTTTGGATTCTACCCCGAGGCAAACACCCTCCATCTGGGCTATATCCTCATGGTATTCTTTTTGTTCGTTAAAAATGCCGTTGTGATGATCAAGGAGATCAAAAACGAACGAAAGCCCATCAGGAGAAACCAGCATGTCTTTTTTCTTGCCTCAACCGTCATCTTCTGTTTCTCGTCCATCGACTACCTCCTGAACTACCCCGCCCTGATGGAGCGCTTCAATATCCAGCTCTATCCCTTTGGCGTCTTTTTCCTCTCCCTGAGTCTCCTGGTGTTTGTCCTCTCCCACTTCATCACCCTCAACATGACCCTGGAGAACCGGGTCGCCCAAAAGACACGCCAGCTCAAGGAGTCCATCGAGGCCCTGAAGATAGCCGCCAACACCGAAAAGGAGTTTATCGCCAACGTCACCCATGAGCTCAGGACCCCGCTGACATTGATCCGGGGATGGACCGACTATATCATTGACGGAGAATCGGGACCGGTTTCCGCCCCCCTGTTGAACATCATCGACAAAATCAACCTCCAGACCCTCTCCCTTACGGAAAAGATCAACGAACTGCTTAAGGTCTCCCGGTTTGATGCGGGAATGGCCAGGCTGACCCTGACCCGGCTCGACCTTGCCGACTACGTATCCCAGATCGTCTCAAGCTTCAAGGGACTTACCGATAAGAACGGCATCAACCTCATTTACCAGTGTGAACCTGATATTCCCGCCATGTTAATGGACAGGGAGAAGCTCAAGGATATTATCAACAATCTCGTCCGTAACGCCTATAAATTTACCGAAACGGGAGAGATAATTGTAACGGTATCAACCAGGGACAACACCGTTATTATTGAAGTGAAGGACACCGGTATCGGCATGTCGGAAGAATTTGTCAAACATGCGTTCCAGCGGTTCAAGCAGGGGGACGGCTCCACAACCAGGCGCTACGAGGGAACAGGCCTTGGCCTTGCAATTGTCAAGGATTCGGTTGATATGATGCACGGCCGGATCACCCTTGACAGCACCGAAAACCTGGGCACCCGCTTTGTCATAGAACTTCCGGCCAACCTTGAAACCATTGACCCCGAGGCCATCATCGAACGCAGGAAAGGCGACCGGCGGCTCAACCCCCGGAAGATGCCCCATGGGGAACGGCGCACCCGGGACCGGCGGACTTCCGACCTGGCAAAGCTCGAAAACAGGGAGCTCATCAGGATCTCCGCCGCGGACAAGACAGACCTCACCCTGAACCCGGTAAAAAAAATAGAGGCGCCGCATCCCAAGGGCAGCCTTGTCATCGCCGAAGACAACCAGAGCATCCAGGAGTTCCTGGCCCGTACACTCAACGACTACACCCTCTATATTACCCCCAACGGGGCGTCCGCCTGGGAGACCATCCAGGCCGTGGAACCCGATCTTGTGCTCTCCGACGTGATGATGCCGTTCATGGACGGCTACTCCCTGCTGGAAGAGATCCGGCTCAATGAAAACACAAAGAACATCCCGGTGATCATGCTCACCTCGTTGACCGAACAGGATGACAGGATAAAGGGGCTTCAGCTGGGTGCTGACGATTACCTGACCAAGCCGTTCCACCATCTGGAACTCAGGGCGCGGGTCAAAAACGTCATCAGCCAGCTCAGGCTATACAAGGAAAAAACCCGCACGGAACAGCTGGAGGTGTTTCTCATGGTGCTCGCTTCGGCCATCGAATCAAAAGACAAGTACACAGGCGGTCATGTGGAACGGGTTGCAGGCTACGCACGGGAGCTTGCCGGTAAAAACAACCTTCCGGAACATAAGATCAACGACATCTACCTTGGCACCATTGTCCATGACATCGGCAAACTGGGCATTAAGGACGAGATTCTCAACAAGCCGGGGAAACTGACCAAGGAAGAGTTCGAGCAGATCAAGAGACACCCGGAGATAGGGAAAAACCTCCTGTCAAAGCTTGAGATCGCGCCGGTGGCCGTGAATATTGCCTACAACCACCATGAAAAATGGGATGGGACCGGATATCCCCGGGGCATCAAGGGGGAAGATATTCCCATCGAGGCCCGGATCGCCACGGTGGCCGATTTCTGGGACGCCATCACTTCGGACAGGCCCTACCGCAAGGCCATGCCCCTGGACAAGGCCGTGGAAATCATGTACCAGGAGCGGGGGAAATCCTTTGATCCGAAGCTGTTTGACCTGTTCATGGACGGGGAGGACAAGCTGCACATGAAGTATATCGACACGCCCAGGGTCAATGAGGAAGAAACCCTGACAGTCGAAACTTAACTGCGGGGGGCGGCATCGGAGATCGGGTAACTCTTGCCGCCAAGGGTCAGATAAAGGCGGTCCTCCTTCTCCTCCATGAATTTCGATAGTTTTACCAGGGCACGGTCGCTGAATTTGATCCGGTGCTCCCGGGTCCGGACATAGAGGGCGTCGTTGAAGCTGTAAAGTTCACCCGGGCACAGGGGCAGCCGGGTCTTGTTGTTCAGCAGGAGTTCCACCTCCTTATCCACGGTCAGGTCGACCACGAACAGTGCGGTGTCCTCATGGCGGAAATAGACCTTTTCCTCAAACTCGTCGGTCAGCTGGTAGACATGATAACCGTTCTCGTCCTTGCGGATCGATGCGTTGAAATAGTTGATCATCTTGGGATGTTCGAACCTGCCGTATTCGTTGTGCCACATCCCGTGTTTGTCCATCCAGAAAACAGCCTTATCCTTTGGCACGATAATCATAGGAATTTTTGACGCCATGATGCCCCTCGTTCTTCAACGGTTATAGCCTGTACCGGCTTATTGCAACGCCCGTATAGGGTTTACTCCATTTTTGCTGAAGAGTCAAAGGGCAGCATGGATTTTCTTTTCGATCACACCACTATTGCCTGGATGCGCTGCATAAAGTCATTGAGATTGGAGCCGTACTCGGGAGAGCCTTCGAGGGTCACAAACTCCTTTCCCACGGCCTCCACAAAGGGCAGCTCGTTCAAAAACACGGAAAGGGCCGCGGCAACACCGTTGAACTTCATGTGCACAAAGGGACGCCGCCGGGTGTAGAGTCCCCTTCCGGCCTTTGACTTCCCCGCCTTTACCCGGACATAGGCCGCAATCTCCTCCCCTGTGACGGACATCTGGTAGACCCGGTCCGGCTGTTTTCTGGTCCAGGCCGCCATATCCGGATCCCCGGCCTTGTTATACTGGCTCAGGGCCGTGGTGATCATGTAGACCACCATCTTCACCTTGAGCCGTTGTTTATCCTCATCCCCGGGCCTTACATCCGGCATCAGGATCTTCATGGCAAGGAGCAGCCGGACCACCTTGATAAGCAGAAACGGCTTCCCATACCCCTTTATTGACGGAATCACCGTCTTTCCAGCCATGAAACGGTTGAATTGCAGATGATTCCTGAAGGAAAACGTAATATCGGCATTATCCGCGATCCCCTGTTCGATCTCAAGCCTTCCCCGGTCAAACACCAGCACCGCCCCGTCTTCGTCCCGGCCGATGCGGAACTGAATCCGCGCCGTAATGTCCTGGAACCGCTTTTTCATCCCGGGATCATCGGCCACCGCCACCTTCATCACCGGGAAGATGGCCCTCAGGATGATCCGTGTCGCAAGCCGGGTTCTGTCAATATCTTCCATCCTACACCTCGTCATCCCAGTTTTCATCCTCTTCAAAATCTTTCCCCATCACCGCCCTCACCCGGTCGATGATGCCGTTGGTATCGAGCTTGTAGTAGGCATAGAGATCCTCGGGATATCCCACAAGGGAGAACTCGTCCGGGATGCCCACCTTTTCAAAGGCGCACCCCTTGCCGCTTGCGGCGATCACATCGGCCACAGCGGTGCCGAGCCCGCCGATCACGCTGTGGTCCTCTATGGTGATGATGCGCCGGGTGTCTTCCACGGCCTTGAGCACGGCGGCTTCGTCCAGGGGCTTGATGGTGTGAAGGTTGAGCACCCTGACGCTCAGGCCGTCCTCCTCCTTGAGCGCCCTTGCGGCTTCGGCCGCCTGGAGCACGGTCACGCCGCAGGCAATGATGGTGATGTCGGTTCCCTGGGAAATCTCTACGGCCTTGCCGATCTCGAACCCGTAATCTTCCGTCTCGTAATAGGTGGGCTCAAATCCCCGGCCCACACGGATATAGACGGGGCCAGGATGGTCCACACAGGCCCTGACCGCATTGGCGGTCTCGATGCCGTCCGCAGGCACGATCACCGTCATGTTGGGCATGGCCCTCATGATGGCCAGATCCTCCAGGGCGTTGTGGGTGCTGCCCGCAGTGCCGAAGGAGATGCCCCCGTGGGTGGCGATGATCTTGCAATCCAGGTTCTGGTAGCAGATGTCGGTTCTCACCTGCTCGCAGGCCCGCATGCTGGCAAAGGCGGCCATGGTAGATACAAAGGGGAAAAATCCCGCCTTTGCAAGGCCTGCCGCCACGCCGAACAGGTTCTGCTCCGCGATACCCACGTTAAAGAACCGCTCGGGAAAGCGGTCTCCGAATATACCGATCTTGGTCGATTTAGCCAAGTCTGCCGACAGCCCCACGATGGAGGGATTTTCCTCCCCCAGTTCACACAGCACATGGCCGTAAATCTCCGCCTGTGTCATGCTGTTTGCATCATAGACGGTCCAGGTGGTTCCGGTTACCTCTTCTGCCATGATACCCTCCTTAGTTAACCCTGTTAAACCGCTTGTCAACAGAGGCCCTTGCCTGGTCCGCAAGGGTCGAATCAATGCTGCCGTAGTGCCACTTCACATTGTCTTCCATGTAGTCCACACCGCTTCCCTTTTGTGTGTTGGCGATGATGACCACAGGCGCCCGCTCCTCGGCATGGACCTCGGTGACGGCCTGGCAGATATCGTTGAAGTCGTGGCCGTTGATCTCCTTTGTGATGAAGCCAAAGGCCTTCCACTTGTCCGCAAAGGGCTCAACCCCCATGACATCCTCTGTCTGCCCGTCGATCATCAGCCGGTTCCGGTCAACGATGGTGACAAGATTGGTGACCTTGAAGTGGGCCGCGGCCATGGCCGCCTCCCACACCGAGCCCTCGTTGCACTCCCCGTCCCCCAGCAGGCAATAGGTGTACCAGGACTCGTTCCTGAGCCTGGCTCCCAGGGCAAGACCCAGGGCCATGGACAGCCCGTGGCCCAGGGAGCCGGTGGAGACATCCACCCCGCGCACCTTCCGGGCATCCAGGTGCATGCCAAAGGGAGAGTTGAACTGGTTAAAGGTCTTAAGGGTCTCAAAATCAAAATAGCCCTTTCTGGCCAGCACCGGGGCAAAGCCCACCCCGCCGTGGCCCTTGCTGATCACCACCCGGTCCCTGTCGGGTTTTTCCGGGTCGGCGGGATCCACCTCGAGCAGGTGAAAATAAAGGCTCACCAGGATATCCACCATGCTCAGACCGCCGCCGATGTGGGCCCCTCCGGCCCATACCGTGACATCGATAATGTCCCGGCGAACCTGCCAGGCAAGCTCTTCCAGCTTGCTGAGTTCTGTTTGAGTCAGTGTCATTCTTCCTCCAGTTTTCGGGGTCAGGCTTAGCTTATTGCCGCTATTTTTGAAGCCGTCTCAGCCGTTTCAATAAGCTAAGCCTGACCCCCTCTGTTTTTTAGCTTATTGCCGATGTTTTGCACCCCATTGTACCGGGGGCAGGCTTAGCTTATTGTCGCTATTCTCGAAGTCTGCCTCAGCTGTTGCAATAAGCTAAGCCTGACCCCTTCTATGTTCGCTAAGTCTGACCCCTTTTGTTTTTGATGGTTTTGAACGCCTCATCCACGATCTCCAGGGTCTGGCTTATCACCTCGTCATCATGGGCAAGGGACATGAACAGGTTATGGTGGGACGCCAGGAACACCCCCCGTTTGGTGCACTCCGCGCACCACTCCTGGTGGAGCATGTTGGTATCGTCGTTGGTGATCCTGATATTGGGCATGGACCAGGCGCCGGTCACCTTGAGGTCATACCCGTATCCCGCAGCCATGGTTCGCATGGCGGTAAAGAGCTTTTCCCCGTTTTTCAGCATCACGGCCGGCGCATCCAGCCGTTTCAGCTCGGTGAGGCAGGCGATGGCCGCAGCCATGGGAACGGCCTGGTTCCAGTAACTCCCGGTATAGAACACCTTGGCCGCCTCCAGTTTCAGGCTCTCCCTGCCCACCAGGGCCGAGATGGGAAACCCGTTGGCAAGGGCCTTGCAAAAGCAGATAAGATCGGGCTTGAACCCGAAATACTCGCAGGAGCCCCCCATGTCGAGCCTGAAGCCGTGGCGGATATCGTCCAGGATCAGGACGATGCCGTTTCGCCGGCAGATCATCTCGATTCCGGCCCAGTATCCCTCCTTGGGCAGCTCGTTATCGTAAAAAGTGGCAACATGGTAGGGGGTTGCGATGAATCCCGCGATCTCGCCGGAATATTGGTCAACGGCATCCTGAAAGGCGTCGACATCGTTCCAGGGAATCCGGATGATGTGGCTGAAATCCTCCTCGATGAGGCCGTGGTGCCCCGGAGGCTGCATCCAGGGAGCAACCCCGTGGTATCCCCCCTGGATCATGACGATTTTTTTCCTGTTTGTGGCGGTCCGGGCGATCATGGTGGCATAATTGGTGACATCCCCCCCGTTCTTGGCGAAAAAAGCCCAGTCCGCAACCGGAACCATGTCCACCAGGAGTTCCGCAAGCTCGACCATTTTCGGGGAGGCCCCCATGGTGAGATCTGCGGATTTCAGCTGTTCCGTGGCCGCATTGTCCACCACGGGATTGTTATACCCCAGCACCATGGGACCGTAGGCGCACATATAATCGATGAACCGGTTGCCGTCCAGGTCATGGAACACCGCGCCTTCGGCTTTTTCCGTAAAAATGGGATAGTCTGCGGCCGGCACGTTCACCCCGGGGCTCATGTGGCCCGGGACACCGCAGGGGATCACCTTCACGGCCCGCTGGAAGAGTTCCTGGGATCGTGAATAATCATAGGTCGTTGTCATGGCAGCTACCTCTTTTGTCTTGACGCTGGTTGGTGTTGATTACGACAGGTACAGGGGTATCCTGTCGAGAATCAGATTGATGGCCTCGATCATGGGAATCCGCCCCTTCATCATCACGTCCCCGGTGGCAAGGGCGGCAAAGGCATCACTGTTTCCGTTCAACAGATCGTTTGCCGTCTTTTCATTTTTAAAGAGCAGCACGGCCGAGGGGCTTGCACAGGGTTGGTCCGACACCTCGACGGTATCGCCGTCAAAGCTCAGAACGGCCGAGGGTCCCTGGGGCAGCACCTTGAACTCAACCGTCCCCGTTGGTATGTGTGCCCTGTTAAACTTTCCAAGGGGATCGTGGAGAGCCAGGAGCCTGACGGCGTTGACCGCGGTATTCAATGTAAACCGGGTGTTGACCCTGAGATAATCGGGATCGTCAAGCCTTTCGCCGTCGGGCTTCAGGTAGAACTCGAGCCTGTCGGTTATCCTGGGAAACTCCTTGGATAGGAAGTTCAAATATCGGATTCCCTTTACGGGAACGGGGTTGGATTTTCCCTCCATGACACGGTTGAAATGGGCGGGAGAAAAACAGAGGAGTTTAATCCGGGGGCTGTCGTGCTTTCCAGGCCTTACCCGGCATTGGCCGTCCTTGAACTCCACAGAGCATTTGGGCCCGAACAGGGTTGAAAACTCTATGGCGAGATCCAGATCACGGACCTGTTCGGCCACTTGGCTGTCAAGCAGGACTAAATCCTCGAGGTTTTTCATCACGGCATTCATGTTCAAGAGGGCTTTGATCTCTTCATGGTTCATCGCTCGTCTCCCGGTTCGTTGGGTTGGATGGTTACACTCACGATTCAATTCATTAGATCAAACAGCTCTGAGTGAGCAGTCACTCACATTTCACTATTCACCGAATTTCAAGGATTTGTCAAGGAGAAAAACAAAGGCTGCCGGGAACAGGATAGTTGTTGACTCGTTTTTTTCAAATGGTCTATGATGCCGGGTGGAAGGACAAAGCCCGGGGTGTAAAAAAGGAGAATGATGAAAGAATTAGAAACCATGGAGATCAAGCGGCACTGCAAACCAGCCTTTGACAAGATTCCCGAGGAGAAGCAGAAACGAATCCTCGAAGCTGCCGCCAGGGAATTTGCCGCCATGGGATTTACCGCGGCAAACATCAATGTCATTGCCAAGAAGGCCGGCATCAGCATCGGCTCCATGTACAACTATTTCTCCTCCAAGGAGGACCTGTTCCTCACGGTGAACGACCAGGGCTACGAGGTGATCGCGGAAGTAGTCAACACCGTTGTCGCCCGGGAGGGAGACATTTTCCAAAAGATCGAAACCCTGATCCGGGCGGTCCAGAAATACGCAAGGCTCCACACCGAGCTGAACCAGATCTATCTGGACATCACCTCCCAGGGACTCAGCCACCTCTCCCGCAAACTCTCCAACCAGCTTGAAACCATCACGGCCGGCCTCTACCACCGGTTGATCAGGGAGGCCCAGGACCAGGGGATCGTATCATCCGACATTGATCCCTTTGTTGGCGCGTTCTGCATCGATAACCTCATCGTCATGCTCCAGTACGCCTATGCCTCCGACTATTTTGCCGAGCGAATGAAAATTTTTGCAGGGGAAGACGCCCTGGAAAACGACGAAAAGATGGTCATGGGCATCATGCGGTTCATCAGAAAAGCCCTGGCCCCCTGACCCCCGTTCCCGGAACAAGCCCGGGGATCATCCCGTTGTGTCCAACCTGCCGGGTCAGGCAAACTGGCGAACCTTCAGGGTTCTCATGCGGTTGATGGCGGCGGCAAGCTCAAGGGGCCGGAACCGTGCAAGATCCCCCACCACAAAGGGCATGAGAATATCAAGCCCCTTTTCGTCCAGGTCCCTTTCCACCAGGTTCATCACCTGTTCAAGGGTTCTTTTCCCGTCCATGTACTGCATGGCATGGAGTATGGCCCGGCCCATGGCCCGGGTCTGGGAGATGTGAACGATCTGCTCCAGATCCCAAAGATCGATCAGGGTACTGCCGAACACGATGGCCCGGTCGCCCTGGTTCTTTATCCGCTGCCGCCCCTCCCTGGTAAAGGCGCTGAAGCTCTTCTTCACGGGAATCCTGAGCCGTATCCCCCCCAGTTCCCCCCTGCCCTCGTTCCTGCGGCCGGTATCATGGGTCTCAACGATGGTGCGCGCCTGTTCGCTCACATCCGAGGGTTCATAATTGGTCATCTGGATCACCTGGTCGGCAACGGCAAAATAGTCACCGGAACCGCCCATCACCAGCACCGTGGAGATGCCCTGCTCCCGGTGGAGCTGTTGCACCCTGTCCACAAAGGGGGTGATGGGTTCATTCTCCTTTGCCACCAGCTGCTGCATCAGCACATCCCGAACCATGAAGTTGGTCGCGCAGGTATCCTCATCAAGGAGCAGAGTGGCAGCCCCCGCCTCCACCGCTTCGGAAATGGCGGCGGCCTGGGAGGTGCTGCCGCTGGCGTTGGCCGTGGAAAAGGCTTTGGTATCCTTGCCAAAGGGCAGGTTATTGATAAAGGGCGAGATATCGGTCTTCTCGATATTCCTGCCGTCGGCGGCCCGGATCTTCACCGCCCCTGCCGAACTCACGGCCAGCTCCCGCCCGTCCCCGGGAACATGGTTGTAAACGCCAAGCTCCAGGGCGTTGAGCAGGGTGGATTTTCCATGGTACCCGCCCCCCAGGATCAGGGTCACCCCCTTGGGGATGCCAAGGCCTTCAACCTCTCCCCGGTTGGGAAGGCTCACCTTTACCCTGAAGCTTTCAGGAGAGGTGAACGGAACAATATTGCCCCGTTTCAAGGGCCGGGGATCGATTCCGCTGGCCCGGGGAAGAAGGGAGCCGTCCGCCACAAAGGCAACCAGCCCCAGGGAATCGAGCTGCCCCCTCAGGGCATCGGCATCCTCGGACACCTCGATGTGCCGGAGAATTGATTTCAGGTCAAGACGGGAGAGGAACAGGGAATGGTCCACGATCTTGGGAACTTCTTCAAAAAACATGGCCTTTGCGTTACGGGCGGAGATTTTCCGGCCAAAGGCGGGCAAGCCCATGAAAAACCGGGCCTCAACATATTCCCGGGTCACAACCATGGCGGTTCGCTCCAGGATCTCCTGTTGGGGACGGTCCATGGTGACAAGACCGCTCTTGCCGATTCCCCGCTCCTGTTTGGCAAACCGCCGGCAGTTCCGGTAGAACGTGCGGGTCAAAAAATCGCAAAAGGCTATGGTCCGGCTATGGTTTGATGTGAGCTCCGGGCCAAAGCCCGTCCGTCCCCGCTCCACCCGGACCCGGATCCGGCTGGGGTTGGAGTAGGGGTCGCCCTGGACATGGTCGATAAAAAGTTTAAAGGCTTTAAACCCGTACCTGCCCTTGATATCCTTATACGCCTTGAATCCCCTGCCATCGATTCGGCTGAGGATCTCCGCAAGTTTCCTGTTATTTTCCATGACCGATTCCTTTTGATTAGAGATATTTCATCTATACCCCCACAGGGGTCAAAATGCAATGGCAATGGCCTGCCCACAGGGCGTCTACCAAGGCCATTTTTCTAAAAATAACTGCTCTCCCGCCGTTTTTTTTCCCTTGCGGCGCATTCAAAATATTGGTACTAATTAAATTATCGGATCTATTTCTCACGTTAAGACCAAGGCTTGGGCAGGGACCCATTTGCTGCCCCGTTATAATCATTCAGTCCCACGAATTTCCCGGCTTTTTATAGTACAAATCAACAAAGGACCTATCATATGATTGATGACAGCCTCTTTGCCGATGAGACTAAAGAGGAGAGGAACGGCGATTTACTGAAACCAAAGGCGCCCGGCTGGAAGGTGTTGATCGCCGACGATGAAGACGAGGTCCACACCACCACCCGCCTGGTGCTGGGCGACTTTGAGTTTGAGGGCCGGGGCCTGGAGTTCATCAGCGCCTATTCCGGGGCCGAAGCCCTGGCTGTGATGAGAGAACACAGGGACATCGCCGTCATCCTCCTGGATGTGGTGATGGAAACCAACAGCGCGGGCCTGGACGCGGTCAAGGTGATCCGGGAGGAGCTGCAAAACAACCTGGTCCGCATCATCCTTCGCACCGGTCAGCCGGGGCAGGCGCCGGAACGCAAGGTGATCACCGACTTTGATATCAACGATTACAAAAACAAAACCGAATTCACGGTCCAGAGACTCTTTACAAGTATGTACACCGCCCTTAGATCCTACCGGGACCTGACAGCCATCGACAAGAACAGGACCGGCCTGAAATACATCATCGAAGCGTCCGGCAGCCTGTTCAAACAGAATTCCATAAAGAAACTGGCCAAGGGGGTGCTCACCCAGATCATGGCCCTTATGGGGCTTCAAGACTCCATCTTCATGGAGCGGGGAGGATTCACCGCCGCCCAAGGGAGCGACGGAAAGCTGGAGATCATAGCCACCACCGGGAAATATTCCGACAACGGCGCCAGTAACGCTCACCGTCCCATAAAACCCGAGGTGAAATCCAGGATACGTGAGGTGGCGGCGGAAGAGAACAGCCGGTTCTACAACAACGACTATGTGGGCTACTTCCCGACCCGGAAGAACAAGCAGCACATCATCTATCTGGAAAACTGCGGGGAGAAGCAGGAAGAACAGGATCTCGATCTCTTGAAAATCTTCACCACCAATGTGGGAATCGCCTTTGACAACGTCTACCTGAACCAGGAGATCATCGACACCCAGAAAGAAGTAATCCTCCGCCTGGGGGAAGTTGTGGAAAGCCGCTCCAAGGAGACCGCCTTCCATGTAGTAAGGGTCGCCGAGTATATGGGCGTTCTTGCCCGGGGCATGAAGCTTTCCGAAGAGGAGATAGATCTTATCAAAATGGCTTCGCCCATGCACGACATCGGCAAAATCGGCATCCCGGACGCCATTCTCCTCAAACCCGGCCACCTGAACGACGACGAGTTCGCCATGATGAAGACCCACGCACATATCGGCTACCGCATCCTCAAGGGCTCCAGCCGGGAACTGCTTAAAACCGCAGCCGTCATAGCCCACACCCACCACGAACGCTGGGACGGAACAGGCTACCCCAGAAGGCTTGCCAAGGAAGATATTCCCCTGTCAGGCCGCATCGCCTGCTTTGCGGACGTCTTTGACGCCCTGCTGACGGACCGGGTCTACAAAAAAGCATGGTCCGTCAGCAAGGTGGAACTCTTCATCAGCGAACAAACCGGGAAGATCTTTGATCCGGATGTTGTGGCGGCCTACACCAGGAACCGGGACAAGCTCATGGCCATCCGGGAAAAGTACAGGGATTAAGAGCCGTAAAACTCCTTGAGCTGCCGGATCTCACTTGGCCAGATGGAGGAGTCCGGGGTTTCAAGGATCAACGGGATGTTGTCGAACCGCTCATCCTTCATGATCCTCTCAAACACGGCCATGCCCAGGGTGCCGCGGCCAAGGCTCTCGTGGCGGTCGACCCTGGAGTCCCTCTCCTTTTTGGAGTCGTTAAGGTGCATGCCCTTTAGATAATTCAGCCCGATGGCGGCGTCAAACTCCTGCCAGGTGGCTTCAAACCCCTCTTCGCTCTTGAGATCATAGCCTGCTGAAAAGGCATGGCAGGTATCGACGCACACCCCGACCCGGGCCTTGTCCTCCACCCGGTCGATGATCGCCGCGATATGGTTAAAATCAAACCCCATATTGGTTCCCTGGCCCGCGGTGTTCTCGATAACGGCAGTGACGCCACGGGTCTTGTCCAGGGCGATGTTGATGGAGTCGGCAATGGTAGCAAGGCAGGTGTCCGGGTCACTTTTTCCAAGGTGGCTTCCCGGATGAAAGTTGAGGGAGACAAGGCCCAGCTGTTCGCACCGTTCCATCTCATCCACAAAGGCGTCCCTTGACTTTGCAAGGCCCTCCTTTTCAGGGTGGCCAAGGTTGATCAGGTAACTGTCGTGGGCCAGAATCTGACCGGGACCATAGCCGTAGGTGTCGCAGGCCTTTTTAAACCCCAGGATGTTCTCCCGGGTCAGGGGCTTCGCCTTCCACCGGCGCTGGTTCTTGGTAAACAGGGCAAAGGCTGTTGCCCCGATATCATGGGCGTTTTTCGGGGCGTTCTCAACGCCCCCTGCCGCACTTACGTGGGCGCCTATATATTTCATGGTATCCTTTTTCAGCTTTTTTGTTTTCTTCACATTTTTGCTTTTTTGCTTTTTTGCTTCAGCGGTTCATAACCATGGGCTGGAGGATAGCCCCAAACCCCTCTCGGAATCAAGGAAAAACAGGCGGCATCCGTGCCAGGCACCCTGGCTGCCGCAACCCACAACCCGACACCAGGAGGTATCCCATGCAGTGTGACAAATGCAACCAACCGGCCAAAAAGGAAGATCTTCACAAACACAACGGCAGTCTCCTTTGCGAGGAGTGCTACATGGACGCCCTCTCCCCCGCCCGGAACTGCGATCCATGGGCCAGCCGCAGCGCCAAAATTTTTGTCAGGGAAACGGGCTCCATCGCGGCGATCAACGAGACCCAGGCAAAAATACTCGGCCTGTTGAAGCGAAACAACGGCGGCATGGAGGTCCCGGTCATAGCCGAGGCCCTGGAAATAGCGGTTTTTGATCTGAAACGGGAGATCGCGACCCTGCACCACCTGGAAAAGGTGAAACACCGGAACAAGGATGGGAAGGTGCTCGTCACCCTGTGGTGATGCATGTTCATTTTACATAAACTAAAGCTGAGCAATCAGATGGTTGAACCGGCTGCAGATGCAGACAAGGTACTCCTCATCGATTCATCCAGATTTGATCTAAAGGGAATATTATGAAGAACCAGAAAGAAACAATAAGAAAGATCGTTACGCATCTCAACAATGAAGAGGCCAATGGTGGATTTTGGCTGCCTAATATTCAGCGCCCGTTTGTATGGAAAGAGGAGCAAATAGAACGGCTGTTTGATTCTCTGATGAGGAAGTATCCCATCAGTACATTGCTGGCGTGGAAAACCAAGTCGAAAATCAAGCACAGGAAGTTCATAGATAACTATCGTTCTAACATTCGCTTAACTAATTACTATGTGCCGGAAAATGATAAAGCCAAGCTGTTGGTGTTAGATGGCCAACAACGTTTGCAAAGCCTGTTTATCGGCTTGCGCGGCAGCTACGAGGGGAAGGAGCTTTATCTCGATATCCTGAGTGGTGATCTTGTAGCGCCGGAGGATATTCGGTTTAAGTTTAAATTTCTGGAAACTGGTAAAGCCGAGTTTCCTTTTGTGAAGTTCAAGGATCTCGTTTTTACAGGTGACAGGTTGAGCAAGCTCAACCGGAAGATTGTCAATGAATCAGGTAAGAACCTGACAGAAGCAGAAGAAGAACGTATAGAAGATAACCTGAGCCAGATGTTTCATGTGTTCCGGGAGGAGGAGGTGCTTGTCTATCAAGAACTGGATAGCATTGATAGTCCTGAGTCCTATACCGAAAATGATGTGGTGGAAATATTTATCCGTGCCAATGACGGTGGAACCAAACTGGGTAAATCCGACCTGTTGTTTTCACTTCTGACATCTTCCTGGGAAGATGCTGAAGAAAAAATGGAAGAGCTGCTGGATGATCTGAATCGTGAAGGCTATAACTTTACCCGTGATTTCATCCTTAAAACATGCTTGACCTTGCTGGGCAAAGGAGCTGGTTATGACGTTGCCAAGTTCAGGGATGGTTCTACTAAAGAGTCCATCACCAATAACTGGAACAAGCTTTCTGGTGCGATAAAGGATGTGAAGGACTTTTTGTATGGAAAAACCTTTATCCGTACAGATAAAGCCTTGCCATCCTATTTAGGCTTGATTCCGGTCATTTATTTCAGATACAGGCACCCCAAAAAATGGAATGCGGGAACCGGCTTAAATAGTTATTTGCTGCGCACACTTCTGACAGGGTCATTCAGCGGGACACCGGACAACCTCATAGATAAGTGCACCAGATATATTGATGATAAGGGTGAATTCGATGTTTCAGAGATCTTTGGCATCATCCGGGCTGACGGCCGTAACCTGGATGTGACTGCGGATACAATTCTAAGTCGCAAGTATGGCTCCAAGGATATCCATCTGATATTTAATATGTGGTATGAGCAGTTTAACTATACACCGTCATTTCATAGTAACTTGCCACAGGTTGATCATATTTTCCCCCAGTCACGGTTAAAGACCGTGAAGGACGCTAATCCCGAGACTGGCGCAAGGAATATCATGCGTTACAAAGCACCGCTGAGGAATCAAATAGCGAACTGTATGCTGCTTACAGCGGTTGAAAATGGAGCGGGTGGTAAAACGGATATCCTGCCGGAGGTGTGGTTTGAAGATCAAGATGATGCCTATTTGGATATGCACCTCATTCCAAAGGATAAAGCACTTTGGAAGATAGAAAATTACGAAGAATTTATTGAGGCACGTAAGGAACTGATTTTGGAAAAGTTCGACTACATGCTGATAAAAGACAGTTGAACGCTCTATAAAAAAGGGGTTGACCCGGTCAATCGCGTCCCTTCATCAGAGGCCCCTTCAAAGGCAACTCGGAAGACGAGAAAATCCACCACGGCCATTCGGAGGGCAGGCTGATGGCCGTGGTGGAAACGCTCCAAAAAATTTGAACCGCGCATATAGGGCGTATGAATTATTGTCTCCCGTTGCTTGTGAGCCAGTTGTAAAGGGATTCCGCAACTGTTCTGGCCTCGGGATTCAGCCGGAGTAACCGGTCCGGTCCTGTGAAGTAGGCTTCAGCCGCTGCTGCATATGGCTCCAGGCTGAGGTTGAACTGATTCTCAGAAAGAAACGTTAAATAAAATTGCTCAAAACCATGAACCTTGAATAACCTGGTCAACCGGAGAAGGTCATCCCTGAATTCAACCCAGAGTGAAACCGGATTTTTTTGAAAAATGGGCTTCAGCTGCTCGCAGCAGGCCCCGGGATTGCCGGCCACTAATTCACATGCCGCAAGGACCAGTTCCGTCCCCGGAAACTCAATATCATATTCTGACGTCAATTTCTTTGCACCTGAATAATCCCCGCCTTTCAATCTCAGCCATGCTTGATTCCCTTTTGCAATATTGTCTTGCGAATCCACTATCAGGGCATTTTTATATGCGTTTTCGCTTTCTTTATCTCTGCTGAGGTGATCCTGGAGCAAATTCCCTATTCCGTTCCATGGATGGGCATATTCAGGATCAATTTCAATAGCCTTTCTGTAGGCCATTTCGCTTTCTTCATATCTATTGAGATGATTCATTAGCAGAAGCCCTAATCCGTGCCATGGATGGGCATATTCAGGATCAATCTCAATAGCCTTTTGGTACGCCATCTCGCTTTCTTCATATTTATTGAGATGGCTCTGTAACAGATTTCCTAATCCGTTCCATGCATGGGCAAATTCAGGATCAATCTCAATAGCCTTCTTGTAGGCCATTTCGCTTTCTTCATATCTGTTGAGATGGTTCTGCAGCAGATTTCCTAATCCGTTCCATGGATGGGCATCTTCAGGATCAATCTCAATAGCCTTTTGGTATGCCATTTCGCTTTCTTCATATCTGTTGAGATGGTCCTGGAATAGATTTCCCAAACCGTTCCACCCGGCAAATGTCGTCGGCGGTTTTGCTTTGCAATGGGAAAGAAAGCGCTCCACCTCTTCCGCATTCCCGTCTTCAAAGGTTCCCACATGTAAAAAAACGTTGACCAAGGTTGCGGATTCTTGGCAGGAAAGCTCCGCCAAGGCGCCTTTTCTGTCTTTGAGGCTGTTTATCTTTCCGGCGGCCAAAAGCCTTCTTAAGGCATGGTTTTCTTTTTTGCCAAGAAGGATATCGTTTTTTTGTTTTTCCTCGACAAATTTTTCCATTAGTACATCCGTTTTTAAATGGCTCAATAGACCGGGTGTATCAGCAATCGTCTGTTTTTGTTCAGGAGAAAGGGAGACCGATTTGGCAACCATGTCGGCTAATTTATTTGCTTCATCTTCGGCCATTCCGGATTTAATAAAGCCTGCTATCATTTTTTTCTGCCGCTGGACATGATCCAGCAGTTTGGGTTCATAGTCTTCTCCGGGAAGCAGATCTTTTAAAACTTCATCGCCTTCACCGATAAGCGGCCGGGTCAGGGCATGGCGGAGGGCATCCTGCAGGGGCGGATCGTCAATAGCATGCATCAGGGCTTCGCTGTAGATGTTGCGGCTGGCATTTTCGTTGGTGATCATGTGCCTGGCCTGGAACCGGAGTTCATCCCTGGAATAATATGTGGAAAGAAAGCTGCTCAACCAGCGTAGGCGGAGACGGTTTCGCCGGGTGCCGTGGCGCATGAGATACCAGATGTTGTAAAAGCGTTCCGCCATCTGGAAGCCTTTTCGTTTGGGGCCTAAAGAAACCTGGTGGAGAAGGCCTTCGTTCTGAAGGCGTTTGAGCTGGGAGGAGACCGAGGTTGCGTTTAACCCGGTTCGCTGGACAATGGTGGAGGAATGGACGGGGTCCCATTCAAGGGCTATGGCGTCTATGATTCTCCGTTGCTGGGGAGGGAGTTCTTCGGTTCGCGCCTTGTACAGGGGGGTGGTGTTTTCAAGGACCCCTTCCAGGAGCTGGCCGATATCCCCTTTTTCTTCCGGGTTGGCTGCCACGATTGCTTCCAGGACCTGGTAAATAAGAACCAGGGTCCGGGGATTTCCCCCGCAAAGGGTGTGCATGACCTGGATTCTGGCCGGGAACCTGCGCATATCCCCAAGCACTTCCCGCCCCGGTATCCCACGGGTCTGGGCCAGGCGGGCCAGGCACTCTCTCATTTCCACCTGGGTCAGCGGTTTGAGATCATCCATGGAGAAAAAATCGTAGAACGGACCTTCCCGGTCCGCCAGCTGGGGAACATGGGTTGGTGTGCAGGCGATCATCAGCGGGGCGTCCCTGGACTGGAGTTTTTCCCTCAATGTCCATTGATCCTGCACCTTAAGGCTGTCAAGGATGAGATTCAGGTTATCCACCAGCAGGAGCAGGCGGCGATTGTGCTTTCGGGCGGTTCCCAGGATGGTTTCATAGAGGTTTTGCCCGGAAAGAATGACCCTGTCCAGGGCTTCGGCATTCTCATTATCCCCTTGTTTTTCACACCAGTCCGCCAGCACATCCGCGCAGTTCTGCCAGAAATGATCCAGCTGTCCGATATTATATTGCTCTTCCCTGAAGTTCAGGGGAATCCAGTGTTCTGCCAGGGTTTGATCATCTCTCACCCCCAGGGCGAGACGTCTGAGCAGGGATGTTTTCCCCATGCCTCTCTGGCCGAAGATCAGGCGGTGTTCGAGCACGGGTTTCTTTATGTTCTCAAGGATATGGCGTTTCAGCCGCTTCAGGATGGTATGGCGTGCAACGAATGTATTAAGGAAATCCTGCTCATCCAGTTGCAGGGGATCGTAGATGGCCAGTCTCAAAGTCGCGTTGTCAACATTTTGCTTCATGTGTTTTGATACCTTTCCCAATAATCACGTAACAGGCCCAAAACAAAAAAGTAACGGCCCGTTTCCCGGTCACGTTTCAGGAATCCGTCATTTTCAAGGGAGACAAGGGTGTTGCAAAGCTCCTTGATATCGGATTCTGAAAATACGGGGTTGTTTCTGATGGATTCGGTTGATTCTCCGTCCGGATGGGAACAGAGTATTTTCAGGATTTTATGGGCGATAATTTTCTGGTCATCCGGATAATTACGGTTGATATGGTCCGGCCAGTCAGAAAACACCCGGTTAAACGGATAGGATAACAGGTCGTTGCAGGCCAGGTTAATGTGATCAGGGGTAACAGAACCTTCTCCGGCCCGCTCTTCAATCCGATCCAGAAGCCGGGAAAGATAGTGGGGGGCGAGCCAGCCCACGCGTTCCTGCACCACTTCATGGGCATAATCGTCCATCCGGGGCATTTCACGGCTGTCGCATAAATCATTTACATAGGCTTTTGCCTGCTCCGGGGCCAGGGGGTGAAGGGGATAGGGATCAAGTTGATTCAGGGTGCCTCCCAGCCCATACTGCTCCGCCACATGATCCAGGCCGATGGAGCCGGTGAGCATCCAGCGGATATTGGTATATTGCTGCTGATGCTCTCTGAGTCTCCGCATAAAGGCAGATCCCTCCTCCCTGCTGACAGCCAGAAGGCTGGACAGGCATACCGATACCTCGTCAATAAGAATGAGGCAGGGCGTGTCTGAAGCATTCAGGGCACCTAGCGCCGCATCAAGCAAGGACTCCCAATCCGATTTTAAAAGGAGGTCCTCAAAGGTCTCGGCCTGGGTATCTCCCTGGAGGATATCAATCAGCCGGGTCTTGAACTGAGTCAGCAATGAAGAAACTATATTTTGAGCGTTTATTTCCCTGCATAGTTTTCGGACTGCGCCAAGGGCTGTTCCGCCTCCAGGTCAATGAATACCGCTGTATAGCCTTTTTTTTCGGCTTCATTTTCAAGGGTTTTCATCAACCAGGTTTTCCCTAATCGCCTAGGGGCAAACAGGGCGACATTTTTGTTACGCCCAAAGAGACGCCACAATGCCTTCCGTTCGTTTTCTCTTTCCCAGATCGCCATATAGAAACTCCTTTGTAAATATTCTTTATTGTATATATACAGAATTGTATATATTGTAAATAGAAAATTTTTCCAACTATTTTAATACAGACAATACAATTATCATAGCAGCTTGCATGAGAAGGTTATGACGATAGTATCGTTAAGCATAAAAACCGCAGCATCCGTAATTAGACGAATGACCGCGACAAGAAGGAAGGCGTTTTTAAGACTCATCTTCCTGTGGGGATCTTAAGAGGGATTTACGCCGGGAAGGGGCCTTCCCGGCGTAGAGAAGAAAACAGGCTTAGCTGCCTGGAACGGATTCGGGTTGATAGTAAAGGAGTTCCTATCTTAATCATTACAGGTAATTATCCATCCAGGTATCCATCATCTTAAACAGGGAATTTATGGTTTCCATCCGGCCGGTATCAAGGGAATTAAAAAAGGCATGGAACTGCCTGTCCAGTTTTTCATGGTGGGCCCCATGGGCCTCGCAGGCCCCCTCTCCCCTTGATGTGGTTTTCAACAATTGGCGGGATTTATTTCGGCGGTCCGGGTTTTGGGTTATCAGCCCCTTGTTTTTCAACCGCAGGGTCACCTTGGAGGCTGCCCCCCGGGTAATGCCGGTTTCCTTTGCAATCTGTGAAACATAGGTGACCCTGCGGCGGCGGATAAAATCCAGGGTATGAATTTCCGCGGGAAAGAGGGTGACGCCGTTGAAATCAAATGCCTTTTTGCTGACAAGATCATACTTGTTGAGAAACAGCTGAAAGGTTTCAAGGGTGTTTTGTTTTAATTCATCCATGGATGTGTATATATTTTAGATTCACACAGGATTCAATATAAATAATACCGGAACAGTAATTTCAGCAGCCCCCTTTGGGAAGTGAAGTTTCTCCAATCCGGGCCAGGGCCCATTGGGCGGCAGTTTCATGATTGAGGAATTCACCTTCAGACACCTGTTCCATCAAATAAGACATGATCCTCATCACCACCCGGCTCTTAAGGTCCAGGCCCCCAAAATTCAGGTTGCCCTTGAAAAAGGCCAGGCTTGAGACCCTGATCCGGTTAAATCCGGGTCCGAGCTGGTTCAGATAATGGGCCGCGGAATGGCTTTTTTCCATCATTCCCATATTTTTAAAGGGCTTAAAGGGTTCGCTCAGCTGGGGATCAATATGGATGTCGTTAATATCACGGATCTCCTCCCCGGTGTGAGTCAGGCGCAGGCAGGTAAAAAACATAAGGACCCTTATCTTTGACAATTCGGTTTCATACCGGCTGAGAAACTGTAGAATATCAGGGGGGCATTTCCCATAGTAAATCGGAGTCCCGATGATAACGCGGTCTACCCCCGCAATATCGGTAACTTCAGCAACAGGGACGCACCGGGTCGGAATGTTCTGTTTTTCCATGGCCTGGGAAATGGCCGTTGCCGCTGCCTGGGTGGATCCGGATTTCCCGGAATAAACGATCAAACTTAAGTTGTTCATGAAACTCCCTTTTCAGGTTCCGGAAATCCCGGATCGCCGGAACCTGTTTCCAAAATTGGGTTAAAACCTTAAAACGACCTGAATGCCGATTTCACGGGGCGGGGAATAGATGGTATAAAATCCATTATAATAGCCGTCGGAATCATATGTTTTATCAAAAAGGTTCTTGGCATAAAGATAACAATCCAGATAATCGGTTTCATATCCGAGCTTGGCATTTACCAGGGTATAGGCATCCCGTTTATACCGGTTTTCCTTGTCAAAATACATATCCCCGTAACCGGCCACTTCCATGCGCCCGTAAATGCCTGACAGGTTCCTGTACTGGCCCCCGACGTTGAAATTGTACTTGGGAGCAAAAGGCACCCTGTTTCCTTCATAGTCGCCGTTCACATCACTGAAAGAGTCAAATTTGATGTCATTATACCCTGCACCGGCAAAGACTCCCAGGGTATCCGTTACCCGGGCATTCAATTCAAGCTCGATCCCTTTTGACGCGGCTTTTGCCGCATTGGTGGTGATCTCCATTTCCGGCCCCAGGGGCTGCTGAACCTGCATATCGTCAATATCCATATAGTACAGGCTGGCATTGATGCTTAACCGGTTATTGAACAGGCTGTTTTTCATTCCGATCTCATAGGACCAGAGCTGTTCTTCATCAAAGGGGTGGGCTTTGCCTTCCACAATAAAAGTGCTGAATCCCCCGGACCGGTATCCTTTTGATGCGCTTGCCCAGGTCATGATATCGGGCAGGATCTTATACTGCACTGCAATTTTCGGTGACAGTGCATCAAAGGATTCGCTTTCGTCAATATTCCGGGCCTTGTCCTCGATCTCTTTGGTTTCCTTGTCGTATCTGAGCCCGCCGATCAGCGCCAGGTCCTCGGTCGCCTGGTAGGTAGCATGACCGAAAAGCCCAAGGGCCTTGTTTTTAAAGTCCGTTGAAATAGTATAATAGTTGGTGCCTACCCACAGCTCATCATCGTTTTTTTCCAGATAAAGGCCGGTGGTATATTTGAATTTATCATTTATGCGGGAATGGAACCTCAGCTCCTGGGCCAGGGTTTTATTGTTGCCCTTCCGGTCAACATGATACCCCACGGCCGGACTGAAATCCCAATCCTGACGGGTGTCGACATCATAATCCCTAAGGGATGTGATGGATTCCATACCGGTATCCGGGCCACAATCATATTTAACTTTCACAACGGACATAAAAGACCGGGATTTGTTATACCCGTCAAGTCCGGAAGAGACCTTGCGCCCGGGCATGTTTGCATAGTTCATGGATGCGCCGCCGTCATCATACTTGAGCATGGAGTTGATGAAAGAGATATCCAGATCCGAACTCGGGGTGTACCGAAGCACCAGCTTGCCGTAGTTGTTTTCCCGGTTGTCAACCGTTTTACCGGTTTCACTATGTTTCACATACCCATCTTTTTCATAGTGCCGGCCTGAAAAGCCGAGAAAGAACCGGTCCTTGACAATCGGCGTATTGACCGTCATGGCGTATTCCCGCTTGCCGTCCTCTCCAAATTCCATCGCGCCCTTGATATGTGCATCATTTCCCGGCTGCCGGGTGATGACATTGATAACCCCGGCTTCGGTATTTTTACCGTAGAGAGTCCCCTGGGGCCCCCGGAGCACTTCCACCCGTTCAATATTCATCAGGGGTTCGTCAAATCCGATACCGGCCAGCACAGGCACCCCGTCTATGTACATTCCCGAAGGAACCGCCCTGGCTTCGATGTCCGATGTGATGCCCCGGAACGAAGGAGAAATCATTCCGGACACCCCGTTTTCAAACATCATGAGGTTGGGGGTCCGGGCTCCGATATCCATGACGGATTTGATCTGCATGTCGTCAATGGACTGCCCATTGATCACCTTCATGCTGATCGGAACATCCTTTTCGTTTTCCGTCTGTTTCTGCGCAGTTACGGTAATCTCTTCAAGAGCAGCTGACGGCAAAGGGTCTTGCCCGTCAGCATTATGCTTTATTTCGCCCTGAACCGGCCCACATAGAGCCGCCCCTATAACAAGGGCCCAGCATACCGGTTTGATCAATTGAAATCCTGTTCTCTTGTTTTTCATCAATCTTCCTTTTCATTCTCCCGTGATTTGTCACGCATCAGGCCGTGGCCACCCGCCAAGACACACAACAGGCACCCCAACAGCAGATACAATTTTCAAATAACAATCCGATTAGTTAGACCGAAGGTGTATACCAGGTAGTCACTCTGCGCAAGCTTTTTCTTTAACCTTCAAACAATGTTCGGCACCCCTGACGGAATTAAAGACCTGGTTCGTAAGGCAAACCAAACTTTATAAGGATGATAATATTTTTTTAAAAGCACAATTCAAGGAAACTTTACAGGAAGAAAACTATTCAGTACGTTGAAATCACCCTGTTTTAACCGTGTATTTTTCTTCATGTCCTTCATGTCCTTCATGGTAAATAAAAAAAACAACTGCCCGGAGGGCATGAGCCGTACAGCGTCTTCAGTGGTCAAACCGCCTGCCCTCCGGGCCGTGTTTTCTGAACCACCATGAAAACCATGAAGGGAGGATACCGGTCTGCCGTTATTCATCGGAAATCAATAATCCTTTATGGTGGGATCGGTTTCCCCCCGGCTGATGTGCTTAATAGTTACACAGAAAGTCATAAACCAGCCGGGTAGAATTCGTCTCTTTAACAAATCCGGATTTTTAAGAGGGAGTTACGCCGGGAAGGGCCTTCCCGGCGTTGAAAACGGAAGGGGCTTAGCTGCTTGGAGGGGAGTCGGGCAAAAGATTGATCCTGCCGGTCTCGGCCGCAAGGTTGACCAGGGCGATCCTGTACTGAATCCAGGTCAGGGCCACGGCGCCGGACGCCCGGACAAGGTCTGTCTGGGCCTGGTTGAGCCGGGTCAGGGGCAGAGCTCCCGCCCGGTAGGCGGTTGCCACATGCTCCCGGATTCGCTGGGTCAGCTCCAGGGTCAGCTTCTGGCGTTCATAGGTTTCAAAGGCGGTTTCCGCCCTGTCCCGGCTCTGGCGGATGGCTGCTCCCATGGCCAGAAGCAGCTGCTTTCGCTGCTGGGTCAGGGCCCGGAGTTCCGCGTTTACCTCCCGGATCTTACCCGTTCTGAGGCCGCCCGTATAGAGATCCCAGGAGGCGACAACGCCCACATAGGTCTCGTGCTCCTCCTGGTCCTTGACGGTTTTATCGTCCTCATACATATAGCCGCCCCCGGTGATCAGGGCGATGTCCGGGTAGCAGTTTCCCTTCTCGGCCCTGAGAAGCTGCTCCTGGGCGAGCACGCCCGCGTCCAGGGCTTTTAGGTCCGGACGATGGGCCAGGGCGAATTGATAATCGCTCTCAAAGGTTTCAAGGGGCGAACCGCCTTTCTTGGTGATCCGGACAGGGTAGAGGTCTTCGGGCAGGTGCGCTTCGGGCAGGGCCATGAGCTGGGCCAGGGCCGCGCACACGATCTTGAAGTCCCGCTCCGCCGCCTGGAAATCACTCTCAGCCTGGAGGGCCTTTACCGAGAAGTTGAGCATCTCCGCCTCGGGGGCCGCTCCCACCTGCCATTTAATCCTGGCGTCCTTTTCCAGGATCTGGTTGAACTCCTGGTTCTGCTTTGCAACCACCATGCCCTCAACGGCCAGCTGGGCCTGATAGTAAGCCGTTGCAACGGCCTTCAGGAGCAGCCGCCGGGTATCGGCCAGGCGCTCTTTTCGCAGCTCCACACCATGGATGGCGGCAAGGGTGTTGGCCTCCCTTGAGAACCCGTCAAAGAGCAGCCAGGTGAGGCGGATACCCAAGCTCATCTCGTTATAGCTGTCGTCTACCCGCAGATAGGGGTTCCAATCCGGCTGGCCCGTGACATCCAGGGCCTTGATCCCGCCCTGGGCCGTAACGGTGGGAAGATATGCGGATTTGGCCTGCTTGAGCACGGCCCGGGCGGCATCGATCCGCTGTCTTGCCTCCTGTATTCCCGGATAGTTGTCAAGGGCTGCCTTCCAGGCCTCGTCCAGGGTCAATCTTCCCTGGGGGACCATCAGGGCGGATTTTTGCCCCCGGGCCGCAACGCCCGTGGAGGCGATGCAGAGAAGGAGGACAAGGAGAAGTGTGGTCTGTTTCATCATCGGATTCCTCATAGGTAGTTGTGGTCGGATTTTATTCTGTACATCAGGCAGTAGAACACCGGAACAATGATCAGAGTCAAAAAGGTCGCCACAAGCAGACCGCTCATGATGGTCACGGCCATGGTGGCGAACATGGGATCAAACACCAGGGGGAGCATGCCGAGGATGGTGGTGCCCGAGGCCATGATCACCGGACGCATACGGCTCACCGCGCTGTCCAGGACCGCCTTGTAGGGCGGATACCCCTCCCGGAGCAGGATCTCCACCTGTTCGATCAGAACGATGGCGTTCTTGATCAGCATGCCGGAGAGCCCCAGGAATCCCAGGATGGACATGAAGCCGAAGGCGAGGTTCATGGAGAGCAGTCCAGCCGCAATGCCCATGATAGAGAGGGGCACGGTCAGGAAGATCACCATGGGCCTGCGGATGGAGTTGAAAAGCCCCACCACGATGACGAACATGCCAAGGGCGCACAGGGGAAAGATTTTCTTCAACGGTCCCCTTGCATCAGCCGAGGCATCGAACTCGCCCACCCACTCCATGGTATAGCCAGAGGGAAGGGGCAGGGCCTCGATTTTATCCTTCATGGCAAGGCGCAGGGGAGCGGCAAGGCCCTTGGCCGGGTTGCACTGGACCGTGACCGCCCGCTGCTGGTCACGGCGCTGGATCAGCGGCCATTCCCACACGGGTTTCACCTTGGTCACCACCTGGCCGATGGGGATGAAGGCGTGCTTCATGGCGCTGTAGATCTGAACGTTGTTGAGGTCGTTCACCGAATCACGCTCGTTTTTGGGAGGACGGGTGATGATGGGAATCATTTCATCGCTCTCCCGGTAGAGGCCTGCAATCACGCCGTTGAAATTCCAGTGAATAGCCTTGGCAAGCTCGCTCCGGCTCACCCCGGCCTGGCGGGCCTGGGTCTCTGAGAACTGGGGCCGGATCACCCGCATCTTCTGGCGCCAGTCGGTCCTGACGTCCCGGGTGTTGGGGGTCTGCTGCATGATTGCCTTTGCCTGGACCGCAAGTTTCTGGAGCACATCGATATCAGGTCCCCGGAACCGCGCCTCCACCTGGAAGGTGATGGGGGGGCCTGAGATGATCTTCTTGGCATAGGGTTCGGAATCGGGATAGTTGGCCGCAAGATAATCGTTCACCTTACTGACAAGCCCGTCCACCTGGGTATAATCCTCAACCTCCACCAAAAGCTGGCCGTAGCTTGAGTTGGGAATCTGATAATCATAGGTAAGGAGGAACCGTAAAGCGCCCTCCCCCACAAAGGTGGTGATGTTGGTGACCCCCTCCATCTTCCTGATGTCCGCCTGGATGCGGGCCATGTCGTCGGCGGTGTGGTTGATATGGGTTCCCTGGGGTTTCCAGTAGTTCACATAGAAATAGCGCTGGGTGGAACCCGGGAAAAAGGCGGAGGGAATGGACTTGAACCCCATGATGGAGACCACCAGGAGCGCAAGTGTGACGAGCACCGTGATATAGCGCCCCCTCAGGCTCAGGTGGAGCATGCGCCGGTAGGCGCGGAACATGGGCCTGTCATAGGGGTCCTTGCCCCCGGTTGTTTCCGGGATCTTCAGGAACCACACACAGAAAAGCGGGGTGATGGTCACGGCAAACAGCCAGCTGAGCAGCAGAGAGATGGCCATGACCTGGAACAGGGACCTGCAGAACTCACCCACGTTTCCAGGGGCATACCCGATGGCGGTGAATGCCAGGATGGCGACAAAGGTAGCGCCCAGCAGGGGCCACCGGTTCTCCTGAACCACCTTTCTTGCGGCCTGCTCCCTGCCCTCGCCCCGCTCCACCCGGACAAGGATGCCGTCGGCAACCACAATGGCGTTGTCAACAAGCATGCCCAGGGCCAGGATCAGCGCGCCAAGGGAGATCTTCTGAAGATTGATGTCCATGAGCAGCATGCCCATGAAGGTGCCGAGGATGGTCAACAGCAGGATCATGCCGATGAGCATGCCGCTCTGCCATCCCATGAAGAGCATGAGGAGCACCACCACAATGACCACGGCTTCCCCGAGGTTTGCGAGAAAGGCGTTGACCGACTCGGTCACCACCCGGCTCTGGTAATAAATGATGTTCAGGTCCATGCCCGGCGGCTGCCGGCCCTCAAGCTCATGGAGCTTTTTCTTGACCGCATCCCCCATGGTGATCACGTTGCCGCCGTCCACGGTGGAGATGCCAAGGCCGATGCAGGACTTGCCATTGTAGCGCATCATGCTTCTTGACGGCTCGTAATACCCCCTGCGGATGGTTGCGATGTCACCCAGGCGAACCATGCCGTTTGCGCCGCCGATCAGGGTGTCCGCGATCATGGTTTCGCTCTTGAACTCACCCGTGGGAGAGATGCGCATGTACTCGGTGTTCACATCCACCTGGCCGCTCGGCTCCACAACGTTCTGGAGATGCAGGGTCTGATAGATGAGCTGGGGAGGAATGCCCAGGCCCGCAAGCTTTGCCCGTTCAAACTCGATATAGATCGCCTCCTGCTGGATGCCCCAGAAATCGATCTTGGCGACCTCATCGCACAGCAGGAGCTCTTTTTTCAGGTATTCGGCGTAATCCTTTAGCTGGGCCGGGGTGTAGTTATCCCCGGTCAGGGCGAAAAAGACGCCATAGACATCACCGAAATCGTCGTTGACCATGGAGGGACCGGCCCCCGGGGGCAGCCGCTTCTGGATGTCATTGACCTTTCTTCTGAGTTCGTCCCAGATCTGGGGCAGCTGAGTCTTGTGGAACTCATCCTTCATGTCAACATAGACGAGGGACAGGCCCTCCTGGGAGGTGGAATAGATCTCCTTGACCTGGCCCATGGATTTGATGGCCTCTTCAACCAGGTCGGTGACCTCCTCCTCCACCTCCAGCGGGGTGGCGCCGGGGTACTGGGTGACCACAAGGGCTGTCTTGATGGTAAAGGTCGGGTCCTCCAGGCGGCCGAGCTTCTCAAAGGCGAGGATGCCGCCGCCGAGAAGGAGAATGGTCAGCACCACCATAAAGGTTCTGTTTTTCAGCGCAAATTCAGCCGGATTCATTGAATGCGTCCTTTCATGGAAATGGCGTTGAGCTTCATGGTAGAGGTTATAAAATCAACACCTTCGGTAACTATCCGCTCTCCAATGGAAAGCCCGTTTGTGACGACAATGCGGGAGGAGCCGTTCAGGCCGCCCACCTCGACCTTTTTCTTGACGGCCGTGGAGGAAGTCTCGTCAAACACCCACACCGAGGACTCCCCGCTGTTGTCCGTGACCAGGGCCCTGGCCGGAATGGTGATGATCTCGGGCTGTTTTTCCGGGGTTGACCAGACCACCTCGGCGGTCATGCCGGGCAGCACCATGAAATCCCCGGGGGCCGGCATGGTAAAAACCATGGCATAGGTGCGGGTGATCCTGTCCGCCTCGGTGTTCCACTCCTTGAGCTGAATATCAAACTTCTGATCCGCCCGGCAAGGAAAGGTGGCAAGGGCCGCTTCCCCGCTATTGAGGCCGTGGTTGATGATCTCGTTCTCAGGCACCTTGATCTCGATCTCCAGGGTGGAGATATCGTGGAGTCCGACCACGACCCTGCCGGCCTGGACCATCTCGTGGTTTTCGATGAGCTGAAGGGTGATGATACCGTCATAGGGCGCACGGAGAGAGGTGTAGCTAAGCTGGTGCCGGGCGATCCGAAGCTGGGCCTTGACGGCGTCCACCGAGGCTGTGAGGGTATTGACCGCGTTTTGGGCATGGTCGTAATCGGCCTGGGGCACCACATTCTGGGAAAAGAGCTTTTTCACCCTGGCAAAATCGAGCTTTGCCGTCTCAAGCTGGGAAACGGAGCCCGCCTTCTGTGCCTCCAGCACCTGGATCTTATCCTTGTAATCCTGGGAATCGATCTGCATGAGCACCTGGCCCTTTTTTACGGCATCGCCGGGCTTTATGTTCACCCGCACCAGGGGGCCGCTCACCCTGAACGCAAGCTTTGCCGTGTTGGAAGCCTTGACGGTTCCGGGATAACTCTTGGCGGTCACGGAATTGATGCCGTGGATACGCTCCAGCACCACACCGTGGGAACCCGAAGAGCCGGGCTTATCTGATCCGTTCTCATCTGCCTGGGCCAGGCTCTGTTGGGCAACGAACAAACACGATGCCATGAGAGCCACCATGCCGACCACAATCAATAGTCTGTTTTTCATTTCTAGATTCCTTGTTATTGGTTAATTGTCCGCGGGCAGACCTAAAAGCATCTGGGTCTGGAGAACGATCAGATCTTCCATCTGCTTTAGATACTTCCGGTCATACTGTTTTATCTTGAGAAAACCCAAAATACTCTGGGCATTCTCGGCATGGGAAATGACCGGGGACGTGATGAGCATGGTGTGGAGGAATGCCTCTTCATCATCGAGCTCCGGCTTGATCCGCTTGAAAAACCGTCTGATACATTCAATGTTTGGGACCAGAATCTCATCGTAGAGCAGCTGCATGAGCCTGTCCCTGGCATGGAGCACCTGGTAAATAACCCGGCTGTGCCACCAGGGTTTTTCAGGATCAAAGGTCAGGTCTATCTCCCTTTTGACAATGGCGCGGATGGCCTGGGACTGCACCTCGGGCCGGTCCAGGTGCTCCTCAAAGGGCGCAAGGGTCTTTGAGTAGGGAAGGCTTCTCTGCACCTGGGTTGCGGCCCGGATCACGGCCTCGAACAGTTTCTCCTTGGACTTGAAATGGTAATGGATGCAGCCGATGTTCTGGCCTGCACGCTCTGCTATGGCACGGATGGACACACTTGAGAATCCATGCTTGGCTGCAAGTTCTCCGGCAGCCTGGATCAGCAGATCCCTTGTCTGCTGCCCAATGGAGTAGTTTGCCATTTGATCTCCTTGGTTGTTAACAAACGATTCACATCTTCGACATAATTCAAACGAACGACCAAATTTATACACTCGATCAAATTAAGTCAAGTGTCTAAATTGTAATTTCAACAGCAGGGCATACAGCCCGCTTCCGTGATAGAAGGGGCTTCCCAACGTTTCTTTGTTTATCGTCTGAATGAACTGTTCTTGGAACGCTACATCATTCACATATCGTATCTTCTATAAAATTGAAAGAGGTTTTTCCACGGAAGCGTTCTGCATGAAAAAGGCGCAAGGGTTTGAAAATGGTGGGAAAGACCATTGGAGAGGTAAGTCGTCGTACCGGCGTGACCGTTATTTAAAACAGTTCAATATTATCATCAAACTCACTGTCTTCATCTTTATCTTCAGGGCTTATGGGATCTTCAGCAGAGATCTCTTCTTCCTCAAACAGGTCGATGTTTGAATCCATGTCGATTGCTGAATCTTCCGGGATAATCTCCGGCGGCTCCCCGGCGGAAGGCTCTTCAATCAGGCTGGCATGTACCGCTCTTTCGCTTTCCATTGTGTAACGCTGGGATGCCTCGATCACACTGGTTGCTGTTTTTTGGTGATCCTCTTTCTTCCAGCGGCTGAGCTGTTCAAGCAACGCCTCCGACCGGTTCAGCAGCAGTGTCATTCTGGCTGAGAAATCAGGCATGAAGGAGAGCTCTGATTTGACATCGGCAATGGATGCTTCCAGTTTTTGTGACAACTTGGAAGTCGTTGACGAATTTTTCAAAAACACATGATACGCATTGGAAATGGCTCGTTTACTTTGATCAAGAGTTAATTCCTTGGAGGTGTCCACCTGGGAAGCCTGTTCCTGCATATGGGATGGTTCGTTTCCCAGCCCCCCCCTTAAACCCTTGATTTTTGAAATAATATCAGTAACTCCTTCCGTAAAATGGTTTGTGCTGTCGGATGTGCGCGCAACCTCTTTGGCAAAGACTTCAAGGGTGCGGCCCATCTTCCCGAGATGGGCGGACTTGATGATGGCATTCAGGGCTTTTCTGTGGAGGTCCAAGCTCAGTTTTTGAACATCTTCAATGTGGTTTGATAATTGCTCGGTTGCTTCCGAAGCTTCTGAAAAAGCTATTTCAACCTGACTGTTCAGGTCATTTGCCTGGGACATGAGGTCGCTCAGGTTTTCCAGGCTTGCGGTTATCACTGAAAACGGACTTTTCGCATTATTCTCATCTGCGATGCGAATAATGGATCTCTCCATGCATTCAACCAGTTCCGACTCTTTGAACTCGATTGTCTCAAAGGCGGTCAGGATTTTCCGGTATGCCTCATCTATTTCCAAAACAGCCTTTTTGATCTGTGCATTTTGAAGCCTGACAATGGGGTAGGCCTGGTTGACGCCATCGGTAAAGGAAACTTTGCGGCCCGTGTCCCGGGGGGGCGGGACGCAAAGTTTTTCAGCATCCTTCAATGCCATGACCACATGCTCGATCTGCTGCCTTACAATATCGTGAAATTGAATTGCCATGACAATTTGACTGACCTGATTTGCGATATCACCGGAACATTCACCCGCATTCCTGAGTGAGGAAAGGGATGTGTCCATGAGCCGGCTGATTTCAGAGGTTGCCCCATGTACAATTTTTTCGGCAGAGCCGGAGAGGGTTGAAAGGTGATCCAGATGATTTGACAGCTTTTCCTGGGATTTGATCTGCTGCACGCGGGTTGATACCGTGTCGTCATACAGGGCTTGTGATATGGCTCCCATCTGGCTGGAAAGTTGTTTTACTTCCTCAACAAAAGCGGCAAACATTTCAGCTGATTTTTTGGAACGGTTGCTTTCGATGGCGATATTAAAAGCGATAACATTAAGGAGAAAGGGAATTTTGTCGGTTTGGGTACACAGTCCGGAGAGTTTTTCCAGGTGGCTGTTGCCGGCATGGAGACTTTCCAGGCTTTCTGAAATTTCCCTCTGAAAGGATTTCAGCTTTTCAACGGATTCCCGGGCAAATTCCCCCGCATTCGCAAGGGGCATCTCACCGGTCCTGTTGTCAACGAACTCCACGGCTTCCATGACCATATGGGAGAGTTCTTCGGTTTCGGCATATATGCTCTGAAGTTTTTCCCCTATTTTTAAAAATTCCGGTTCCACGTCGGTCATGAGAGATCCGATGGATCTGGAAAGACCGGACAATTGGGAGCCAATGAGTGTTATCTGTTTTTCGGGAGATGCGATCCCCTTCTTGATCATATCCAGGAGCAGGTGTATTTTCTCTTTCATAATACCCCCATCGTTATCTGTTTACGCAGAGGCTTCACTGGTCTCCGGCCCTGCCGCGGATTGCCTTTCCATCTCCTGTACCCCCTCAAGCTCCTCGACGGAGAACACCCTGTCGATATCCAGGAGAATTATAAACTCCTCATTCTTTTTGCCCATTCCCTTGATAAAATCGGTTCGAAGCCGGGTACCGATTTTCGGTGCCGGCTCTATCTGACCGGGTTCCAGCTCCAGCACTTCCTGAACGGAATCGGCAAGTGCGCCAAGGAGGGAGAGATTCCCGTCAATGATAACTTCCATGATGATGATGCAGGTATCCACGGTCTTTTCCGTTGCCGTCATGCCGAATTTCAGGCGAAGGTCCACCACCGGCACCACCCCGCCCCTCAGGTTGATCACCCCGCGCATGAAAGCGGGCATCCGGGGCACCCGGGTTACCTCGGTAAAATCAAGGACTTCACGTACCTGTTTAATGTCAATTGCATAGGTCTCTTCATTGAGCATAAATGTCAGGTACTGGCCTGTTTCGGTGATTCCTTCAATTGCCATTTTTAAACCTCTCCTGTATTAATAGGTTTCAAATTCATCATCCAGGGAGTCACCCTTTGCCGGGCTTTCACTGACCTCAATGTGCATGCCTTTTTGTATTTCATCCACGGTTTGTCTCTGCCCGGATGGGGAAGGGATGCGTTTGATTCCTGTCTCATTCGGTAATTGAATGGCCGCCTCTGTTTGTACCGGCGTCTTGACGGCATTGTCTATCTTAAAAAAGCCTACGGATTCCTGGAGCTGCTCCGCCTGTGCCGAGAGCTCTTCGGCCGTTGAGGACATCTCTTCCGCAGCGGCGGCGTTCTGCTGGATCACCTGGTCAAGCTGGGACAGGGCCTGGTTGATCTGCTCCGCGCCGATATTCTGTTCATTGGAAGCTGCATTGATCTCCTGGACCAGTTCCGCTGTTTTGCGAATATCAGGAACGATTTTCCCCAGCATTTCCCCCGCGTTTTCCGCAATCTCCACACTGGATACGGAGAGATTGCTGATTTCAGCCGCCGCTGCCTGGCTTCGCTCCGCCAGTTTTCGGACGGCATCGGCAACCACGGCAAACCCTTTGCCGTGTTCTCCGGCCCGTGCCGCCTCGATGGCCGCGTTCAGTGCAAGCATATTGGTCTGGCGGGAAATCTCTTCGATGATCGAGATCTTATCCGCGATCTCCTTCATGGCATCCACGGTTTGAACAACGGCCCGGCCGCCATTTTCAGCGTCGTCGGCGGCTTGAACGGCCAGCTGTTCGGTCTGCTGGGCATTTTCGGCATTCTGCTGTATATTGGCTGTCATCTGTTCCATGGAGGCGGAGGCCTCTTCCGCTGCCGATGCCTGCTCCGTGGCGCCCTGGGATAACTGCTCGGATGCCGAACTGAGGCTCAGGCTCCCTGACGCCACATTGTCCGATCCTGTTTTTACATCCACCACGATGGTTTTCAGGTTGGACACCATCCGGCCCATGGAATCGGCCAGCATGCCGATCTCATCCTTCTGGTCGACATCGGACGTCACGTTTAAATTACCGTCGGCCACGGTCCTTGTAAGCTGTACGTTCTTGAGGATGGGGCGGGTCATTCCGTTTGCGATCATCAGGGCGATAAAGCCGACGATCACCGCCATGATCATGCCCATAAACAACAATGAGAAAAGAAGTGTCCGGATCGGCGCCCTTACTTCGGCCTGACCGATCTCAGCCAGGATCGCCCAGGTGGTCTCCCCGATTTGAACAGGCGCATAGGCCGAAAGCACCGGTTTATCGTTGTAGTCTGAAATGACCTTACGGTCTGTCTTGCCGGAAAGCGCCTCCCTGGCAGCTTCCGTATCAACCTTGCCCTTGGACGGGTTTGCAAACGACGCCTTGACCGTATGGTTCTGGGAATCCAGGGAGGAGTCCGACCGCATCAGCATATCGCTTCCGATAAGATAGGTCTCCCCGGTCTCTCCCATGCCCGTCCGTTCTGTCATGATTGCGTTGAAGGCCTCCGGGGATAGCTGAAGGGCGGCAATTGCCTCGATCTCGCCTTTATTGTTGAGAACCGGCTGGGCAATGAAGGCGCAGGGTTCGTTGTTGCTCGCGGCATATGGTTCAAAATCAGCGACCCCGTATGTTCTGGTCTTAATGACCCTTGCGATGAGCCTGCCCAACCCGGAATCCGCATATTTGCCATTTACAAAATTGCTCCTGTAATCATCCTCCTTTGCAACCGTATAGAAACAGAACCCGTCCGGATTGATCATGAATAAATCATGGTAACCGTACATTTCCGTATACCTGGCAAAATAGTAGGTTCCGGATTCGTCCTTCGGGCAGAAAGCCTCCGCAACGTCTATTTCAGCCAGCAGTCCCCATGTTGCCTCCCCGATTTTGGCATGGGTATAGGCCGACAGAACCGGGTTGCCGTTATAATCCTTGATCACTTCGGCCTCGGTTGCCCCGTTTAGAGCAGCTTTTGACGCCACGGTGTCAACTTTGCCTTTCACGGGATTCTTGAATGATGCGGCAACCGAGCGATGCTCCTTGTCCTTAAAGGCGTCGCTGCGCATCAAGAGGTCGCCGCCCACAAGATAGGTCTCGCCGGTATCTCCCAGGCCGGCCCGCTGGCCCATGATTGTGTTAACGGCATCAAGGGAAATCTGAAGGGCAACCACCCCGATAAGCTTGCCATCCTCCATGATGGGCGCGGCCACGAACTGGGCGGGCGCACCCGCGGCCGGGGCATAGGGTTTTGTATCCGTAAGCGCCACCCTCCCCTCTTTTACCGCAATGCGCCATGAATCCCTGAGTGATGAATTGATCATCTCCGCCCGCTGGCCGAAATCGGACTCCTTGGTAACGGAAAATGCGATATCGCCATGTTCAGGATCCATTAAAAACAGGTCGTAGTAGCCATATCGTTCCATGTAATTTTTCAAGACGGGAAAGTAGTAGTCATGTAATTCCCTGTATGAGGGGGGGGCATCATATTGTTCATTGCTACGGCCCCTGAATTTCCCCCCGGCATATCCGCCGTTTACCTGAAATACGCCATTCAGGTCTTTTATTGCCCGATGGATGAACGGATTGTCGGCAAACACACCGGCATCCCCCATTCTGTCCGAGAAATAGGCTTCAATCTGGTTCTTTTTAATTTCACGCAGGGCGATAAGCTTGTTTACGGCTTCATGGCGAAGGGTCCCCACCGTTTCAACAAGAACCCCCATGTCCCCTTTTCGTTCTGCAAAGGATTTCTCAATCTGGTGCATCTTGATCCCTCTCACGGATTCAAGCTGGTCAAATGATTTATCCATCAGTGAACGGGTTGCCAGCCGTCCGGCCCACAACCCGCCGATTACCATGGGAATCAGGCCGATAAGCAGAAAAAGCCCGATCAGTTTCGGTTTCATTTTGATGTCTTTGAGTCTTAACATTCCAGCCTCCCTGTTTTTAAGGGTTGATGTGTCATGGTCCGTATTTCTAATACTTCTCAAACTCATCATCCAGAATGTCACCGGTGGGGGAAGTCTCATTCATATCCAGCTTAACTCCTTTGCCGGAATTGTTGGAGGATCTGGCCTCGATTTTTTTTGCCCCAGGGGTGGTTCTGTTTTTTGCGCGGTTTATCTCCTTTTGGGTTTGAATTTTTTTTTCGGTATCCTCCCCGTTGGAGTCTATTTCAAAAAAACGGATTGCGCCCTTGAGTTGTTCGGCCTGGGCGGCCAGCTCTTCCGCCGTGGCGGAGAGCTCTTCAGAAGCCGAGGCGTTCTGCTGGATCACACTGTCAAGCTGCTGAAGCGCCTGGTTAATCTGGTTTGACCCGGTGTTCTGTTCCGCACTTGCCGCGTTGATCTCCTGGACAAGTTCGGAGGTCTTTCGAATGTCCGGAACGATTTTTTCCAGCATCCTGCCTGCGGTTTCCGAGATTTCAACGCTGGATACGGCAAGGCTGCTGATTTCGCCAGCCGAGGTCTGGCTCCGCTCCGCCAGCTTTCGGACGGCGTCCGCCACCACGGCAAATCCCTTGCCGTGCTCGCCCGCCCGGGCCGCCTCGATGGCGGCGTTCAAGGCCAGCATATTTGTCTGGCGCGCGATCTCCTCGATGATCGATATTTTCTCCGCGATCTGCTTCATGGCCTCCACGGTCTTTGCCACGGCCTCTCCCCCTTTTTCCGCGTCCGTAGCCGCCTGGGAAGCGATTCTCTCGGTCTGATCGGCATTCTCGGCATTCTGTTTTATATTCGCGGACATCTGCTCCATGGAGGAGGAGGCTTCTTCAGCCGCAGCGGCCTGCTCCGTGGCGCCCTGGGACATCTGCTCTGTTGTGGAGCTCATCTGAACGCTTCCGGAAGCCACGGAGTCCGAAGAGTGCATCACCTCCGTTACGATCTCTTTCAGTTTCCTCACCATCGCGCCCAGGGCCCTCATGAGGAGATCCTTGGAGGAGCGCTCCCGGATCTCGATATTGAGGTCCCCCCCGGCCATCCTTTCCGCAACGGAGGTTATTTCATTCATGGCGTCGATCAGGGCGTTCAAGTTGTTTTTGATGACATTGAAATCCCCTTTATAATCCTCTGTGATCTTTTCAGGGGTGTCCCCCCCGGAGATCCTGTCCACACACTCGGCGGCCACGGTAAGCGGTTTCACCACCGCGTCCAGAGCCGCGTTGACACCTTCGACAATGCGCCTGTAATTTCCCTCGAACAGGTTTGCGTCCGCCCGGGTGTCCAGCACCCCCGCAGCCGCATCGTTTGCCATTTCCACGACACCGTTGGTGATCGCCATCTCCTTGCTGATATCCACCACATATTCCAGGCCGCCGGTGATATTTCCTTCGGAATCCGTAATCGGAGCCCCTGTGTACCTGATGGGAAGTTCGCCTGAGGGAAGATGGGCGGTTGTATCGCTCGTAAAGACACGGTTTTGCTGCATGGCCTTTGCCACCTGGCAGTCGGGGGTATTGCAGTGGCCTGTGTTGAACAGGCTGAAACACTTCTGGTCCAGGCAGGATTCAGGTGTTCTTCCCAATGCGGACGCGCCTGCGGGGTTGATGAACCGGACATTAAACTCCTTGTCGATCACCATGACGGGTGTGGGAATATTATTCAGGTAATCCACCTTCACAGACGCGTCAGCCAAGGCTTTTTTCGTCTCGGAAATGTCAACCACAAACTCCAGGGCGCCTATAACCCTGCCTGCTTCATCCGTAATGGGTGCGCCGGTATACCGGATGGGCAGGTTCAGGCCGTCCGGCTCCACCACGGTTTCTCCGGTTACAACCTCGTTCCTGGCCATGGCCTGGTTGCACCGGCATTCGGAGGTGCGGCAATGGGCTGTTTTGAAAAGATCGTAGCATTTCATGCCGATGGCCTGTTCCGGGGTTTTGCCGACCACCCCCGCCCCTGCGGGGTTAATGTGGGTGATGGTATAATCCTTGTCAAGGGCGACAACCGGGGTGGGCAGAAGATCAATGTAATTTTGACTGACACTTGACCCGAAAGAATAAAAACGTCCTAGGAATTTGGCAAACACTGTTTCCTCCTTTTTATGGATTTCATGATTGCGAAATGCTGCTACGACCTGATTATCGCCATAATCCGGATTCAAACATCCAGAATCTTATTCACATCGACGATCAGGGCCACGGTGCCGTCCCCCAGAATGGTAGCCCCGGAGATATCACGGGCCTTTTTGAACGCCCTGCCAAGATTTTTGATAACCGTCTGATGACCGCCAATCACATGGTCCACCACAAACCCCACCCTTTTTCCGTTTGCCTCCATGATCACTACATGCTCGAGTTCCGGCCTGTCCTCATGGATCTCATACTCTTTCCGCAGACGGATATAGGGAACGATTTCGCCGCGGACGTTAAGAATATTTCCCCCCTTCTTCTTCTCATCCATCTTTTGGGGCAGCTCCACACACTCTTCCACCGACGCAAGGGGAAGCACGAAATAATCGCCGCCGATGGTCACCAGCAGCCCGTCAATGATGGCAAGGGTCAGCGGCAGCTTCAGGGTGAGGGTGGTGCCTTCCCCTTTCCGGCTCTCCAGGTCAATGCTTCCCCTCAGTCCTTCAATGCCGGTCTTCACCACATCCATGCCTACCCCGCGCCCCGATAGATCGGTCACCCGGCTTGCGGTTGAGAACCCCGGGGAAAAAATAAGGTGGAGGACCTCCTTTTCCGTAAGGTCCGCATCGATGGGGATGATCCCTTTTTCCGTAGCTTTTTGGCGGATGGCTTCGGAATCGAGCCCCTTGCCGTTGTCTGAAATCTCAATGAGCACATTGGCGCCGGCATGTTGGGCCTTGAGGTGGATGGTCCCGGTTTCGGGTTTTCCCGCGGCTTTTCTGACATCCGGGGATTCAATGCCGTGATCGATACTGTTTCGGATAATATGCACCAGGGGATCTTTCAGCCTTTCAATCACCGTTTTGTCCAGTTCCGTGTCGCCGCCCGTGGTTGTCAGTTCAATCTTCTTGCCCAGCTCGTTTGACAGGTCCCGGACCAGCCGTTTGAAATTTGAAAACGTGGTACCGATGGGAAGCATGCGTATGCTCATGGCGTTGTCCCGAAGACCGCTGGTGAGCATCTCCACCTCCTCCGCAATGGCCACAAGGTCGGCATCGGTTTCAGTGGCCGCTTTTTCGCTGAGGCGCGCCTGAACCGTGACAAGCTCCCCCACAAGAGCCACCAGCTGGTCCAGCTTGTCCGCAGGCACCCGGATGCTTGAGGCAACCACGGCCTTTTTTCGCTGGTTCAGCCTTTTTTTGACCTGCTTCTGCTCCGCCAGTGCGGATGCGATGGATGCACGGGTGGCCGCTTTCTCCTCTATCAGGATCTCACCAATCCGGTTCTGGCGCTTCAACGCCTTTTTCAGGACCGTGTCCGAAAGATCTCCCCGCTGGACCAGAATCTCTCCCAGCCTGTCGGGCTGTGCCTCTTCGATATCCCCCTGCCCGTCGTCCACAATATCGATGCTAAGCTCGCACTCATCCTCCATGAAAATAAACACATCCCTTATGGCGTCGATTCCCTGGGACGTGGTGAGGATGATATCCCAGAAGATATAGCAGGATTCGGGATCAAGATTCTTTAAGCGCGGGATACTCTCCGTATGGGCGGTGACCGCGCACTCCCCCAGCTCCCTGAGTTCATTGAGGAGAAGGAGGGGATTCGTGCCGCTTGCAAATATTCCCGGTTCCGGCCGGAATCGGATGCGGCAGGTGATAACGGGGCCCGCGACACCCTCTTCTTCATGGGCAATTCCGGGCGGAGCCTCCCCTGGCTCCCCCTCTTCATCAATCTTGCCCCGGACAACCAGTTTTTGAAGGCCGGCGATGATCCCCTTGGCCCTGGTTTCATCCGCATCCCTCTCATCCTCCAGCAGATCCTTGATGTGATCCCGGGCAGAGAGGGTCAGGTTGACAAGCTCCCGTGTGACTTTAACGCTTCCCCCACGGACCTTGTCAAAGACGGTTTCCACATTGTGGGTGAAATCCGCGATATCATCAAATCCAAACATGGCTCCCGAGCCCTTGATGGTATGCATGGCCCGGAACACCCGGCCGATCAACGCCGTATCGCCGGGGGTTTCCTCCAGTTCCAGCAAGGAGGTTTCAAGCTCCGCCAGCAGCTCATACGTTTCTTCCTTAAATGCTTGCCTGTGAACGTCCATGGGGAACTCCTGCAGAATAACGGTTATGGGAATGGACTATTTTAAGACTTTTTTTATCACCCCCAGGAGCTGTTCCGGCTTGAAAGGCTTAATGATCCACCCGGTGGCCCCGGCGGCCTTGCCCTCTTTTTTTTTGTCACCCTGGGATTCGGTTGTCAAAAGGATAATTGGAATGAATTTGTATTGGGGCATGGCCCGGACGTTGCGAATCATCTCGATGCCGTCCATGTTCGGCATATTGAGATCCGTAATGATCATGTCCACCTTTGTCTGGGAGATCATGGACAGTCCTTCCTTTCCATCCTCCGCCTCCACCACTTCATACCCGGCCCCTTTCAGGGTGAAGCTTACCATTTGCCGCATGCTGGCCGAATCATCCGCCGTAAGAATCGTCTTGGTCATTATTTCTCATCTCCTTTCCAAAAGCATTTTTTGCAAGGTATTCCATGGCACACCATCTGTGCGGTGTAACCTGCGTCAAACAAGACCTGGGTAATAACTTTTGGGTGAGCGCTTTTCCGGATGAGGCGTTTCCGGGTATTGTCAAAGCAAAGGTTCGCCGAACAGAGGAGCTGAATACATGACAGATCCATGTCGGTGACGTCGTCCAGGTCCACAATGATCTTTTCAGACTCTTCAGACACACTGGTCATGAAGTTTTTCAATTCAGCGGCATGTTCGATGGTGAGGGGACCACCCATTTTCACAGTAACGGTGTTGCCGTTTTTTTCCGTTTTAAAATCCATTGCTCTTCTCCATTAAAAAACAACGCTATATTGCCTTTCGGATAATCCTTATTTTTGGGGCATAATTATTTTTGGGGCATCATTTACATCATCAAATGCATCCGGCGCCCATGGTGGAAGAGTTCAGGGTGTGCCCAGGCGTGATGGAATTCCCATGGCCTCTGGCATGGCAGGGAAGGATCGAGGCTGTTTTTCGAATGAGTTAAAAGGCTTGATCTTTCATTTATACAAAAACATTGAATCTTCGTCAACAACTTATCCGGGGGACTGTTTCCAGCCCCCTTGAAAAGAGCCTATTCAGAACGAAAACCGGCACGCAACACCAAATACCCCAGCGCGCCTGAAGCCAGGGACCCGGCAATAATGCCAACCCGCTCATCAAAAAGCATATTGACACCGGTTTCCTCAAAAGAGAGAGAGCCGATAAACAAGGCCATGGTGAAGCCGATACCACTCAGGACTGCGGTGCCGTACAACGCGCTCCAGGTCATACCTTCCGGCAGTTTGGCAAGGTTGCATTTGATGCCCAACCCGCAAAAAACAAAGACACCGACCTGCTTTCCGATAAATAGTCCAAGGGCGATCCCTAAAGTAACACCATGAAATATCTGATTTGCGTCAATGCCGGAAAAATTGATCCCCGAGTTTGCAAAAGCAAACAGGGGTAATATAAAGTACGCTACAACCGAATGCAGGTCGTGCTCCATACTCTTCAGGGGCGAGTGTTCCGGATCGGACTCTGATTCCATTGGAATGAACATCGCAAGGATGACGCCTGCCAAGGTGGCATGAACACCCGATTTAAGCATTGAAACCCACATCACAAGGCCAACGGCAAGATAGAGGCTTTTCGATTCCACGCGGATTATGCTCATCACGAACAAAACCCCAATACAGAAGACAACGACCATCAAGGCGGCCAGGGACACTTTCGAAGTGTAAAAGAAGGCAATGATAAGGATCGCTCCGATATCATCAAAAATGGCCAGGGAGGTCAGGAATACTTTTACTGAATTAGGCACTTTCGACCCCAAAAGGGAAAGTACCCCCAAAGCAAAAGCGATATCAGTGGCGGCCGGAATGGCCCAGCCCTGTATGGCAAAGGAATCTCCAACATTGAAATATACGTAAATCAGCGCGGGAATCAGCATGCCCCCAAGAGCACCAAGCCCGGGAAGAACAATATTTCTTTTATCGGAAAGCTCACCTTCCACAAATTCTCTTTTCAGCTCCAGCCCGATAAGGAAAAAGAACACGGCCATCAGCCCGTCATTTATCCATAGCAACGAGGGCTTGGCAATTTCCAGGCCGCCGATTCGGACTTCGACAGGCGTATCTATCAAAAGCTTGTAATACGATTCAAGGGGAGTGTTCGCCAGCACCACAGCAATCGCCGCGGCAGCCATGAGCAAAAGCCCTCCGGCCGATTCAAGCTCGAAAAATTTTGTTATAAACGATTCTTTTGTTTCCTTCATAGTCCTCCCTTTCAATTTTGACGTTTACACCAATGGCGCGGGGATGTAATTTAAGATAGGTTATACCACATGCCATGGGTAAAAAATGAAAAAAATCACTGTAGGATTATCGATCCACAGACCGGAAATGGTCCCTGTCGCGTTGGAAATGATGCAACGCCATGATGCCGTTTTTCTGGAAGAGCCGCCCACGGACGGCTTTGAAACAATGCTTGACAACATCCTTTCCGTGGACGACTACCTGCTGGCCATGGATATTGAATACCCCGAATTCAGCCGGAGAATGTGCCATCTTCAGCAAAAGCTTCACGCCGGAGGAATAGCCGTCTTTCAGGTGGAGCCTTTCATTGAGGAGCTTCTTGGCATCCATGACCTGTTTGGCCGGGGATACGGGCCCAAGGATTTAAAACCGGGCACCCGGCAATACCGGGTCTACCTTGCCGAAAGAAATGCCACCGGCGCGCTGCTCAATTACTACAAAACAGTAATGACCGGTTCGTTCGAGGCGACCATTGAGGCGATCAGACACTTCGCCCGTGCGGATGCCGCCCGATTCCGGCTGCGGGACAGGCTCCGGGCCGAGGCATTGATACACCGGTTAGGCAATTACGCTTCCGTTTATATCGAAGCCGGTGTAATACATTATCAGCTTTGGCAGCTGCTCTTCCGCCGGCTTCCCCGGGCGGTACGGGTCCGCCCGGTCTTTTTGGCAGATATAGCCTTTAAACAAATGAAGCAAAAAAGGCTCCTCTACGGGCCGGGGGATCAACTGACCCTCTGGTATATTTTCCATCCAACCCTGTCACAAAAAAGGCGCGAGGCATTACTTGCGGCCAGGGCCGTCATCTATTCCAAAATAATAACAAAAGAAGAGATGTATGATACCTCAAGCCCGTTTCCCCACCTCGAGGATGAAGCCTCCTGCATCCGGATCACCCGTACCCTGTCCATGACGGATTGCCAACGCCTGTTTCCGCTCATCCGGCATGCCAAAACCGCGGACGCCCGCCGAAAGGTGGCGGAATATCGAAACAGTTCAATGTAAAAATTCAGTTCAAGGGCCTGTAAGTCCTCCTAGGGGAATTGATACCCCGCGCCTTCCAGGACCGCGACCGCATCCTTTGCTTTCACGGATTTTACCAAGATGTAATCCGTGTCATAGGTTGACAACGCAAAGATGCTAATTTGGGCTTCCGCCAATACGCCTGAAATTTTTGCCAGGACGCCGGTCAAATTGAAGTCCAATGGCCCCAGGACTTTGATACAGCTCCAGTCTTGATTGCACTGTTCGCTGTCCAGCTCCAACGAAGATGGACAAACGATGGAAAGCTCTTCATCTGATTTATTAATGTTGAAAAAGCCGCTTTGAAAAACCTTGGAAGGAATTTCAGCAGATTCATTAAACCGATGGATTGAAAAATCGCCATCCAGCAATTTCAGTTTTAAGCCGGTCATGGTTTTCACCTGTCCTGTTTTTTTGATACTTAATTCCCGAACGATTCCAAGTCAGCGGACAGCATCCCCTCTGTCCCCAGATGAGTCTGCCTGTATATTTCATACCCCCTATGGGTTTCGATCACGCCACTGTCCAGTGAAACCTTCCACACCCTTTCATAATTAAGATTCAGGCCAATATAGATACTATTGGTCCGGGGATGAAAAATCATGGAGCAATAGGTTATACAGCCGGGGTCCCGGGAATACGCCTTGCCTAAAAGCTCAAAGCCTTTATCAACGTTAAAATTATTCTTATTCTTTGCAAGATATTCATGGGCAATCTTATATCTATCGGCACCAACACCGACAGCCTCATCGGGATGTTTACCAATCATGCTGTGATTAGCAAAATTCGCCATCACAAGAAAATCATTATTCCTATCAACGATGATATTTTCAGTATTGTCTGTTTCCGAAACAATTGCATTCCCTTTGGTATCCGCAAACAAGTTATGCAGGGACGGACCGGTATATTGAACCGCCTGCTTTTTGGAAATAAACTTCTCAACAGTTTTCACATCAGAATACATGCCGATGGTATCATATTGATCACCGATATGGATCTGGTCACCATTTGGCTCCTCGACACCTTCAATATAAGGCTCGATTTCATGGCAGGCACAAAAGAGGCCTTTATCGTTCATTCCGCAGGTATTTGCAAAATAATCGCCGAATTCCGGATTCTTGATATATGGCTCGTACAAAAACGCCATATGAAAGATCTTCATTCCGGAATTGGATTCGATCCAGAACTTAAGCGGCAGGAAAGTAAAATCAAAATTCATGCCATAAAAGATTTCGTTGCCGTACAATGCAAAGCTGGTACAAGCAAAAGCCGATGAGACACTACCAAAAACGAACAAAACCAGAAGAACTAAAATTTTCAGCATCATAATCCCCTCCTATAGATAAGGGCACATGGACTGATTCCTTGATGGAAGAAACTTAATGTGATATTCAATCTGCTTAAATTACTTTGTTGTAGAATACAATATAAGCATAGGAAGAATATGATTTCAAGACCAGGTAAACCTTTGACACC